>CAZLOS010000051.1:0-32626 GCA_964561215.1 uncultured Solibacteraceae bacterium
AGAAGCCCATGCGTGATGTCGGGATCGTCTCCTCCATTCTTTCGCACGGCCGCAGAAGTCCGGATCTCGTCCGATTCGAGGTGAACGACGGGCAGCGAGAGGCGCTCCCCATCGGGCAGCGGGATGTCCACCGACTGGCTGATTACCCCTCGACAGAGGAGAAGCGCAGCCGCTTTCGTCGCCGCCGCGGCGCAGCTTCCGGTGGTGTAGCCCTGCTGCAACTCGCTCATGACGTCTCGTTCGTATCTTGCCAGCTCCGCCGCCCCAGACGGACAATCACCGTGGACATGTACCCGGCCTTCGCGTCACAAGCGCCATCGAGGCCGCGTTGGATGGTTTCCGCTCCAGGTTGGCTGGCTCGTGATACGATTGTGGCTTCTCCGGCGGCGCCATGCTCTTCGAGTGCGGCAGCCAGTTGCTTCAGGCGCGGTCCCACTTTGTAGAGCACCAGCGTTTCGCAGTTGCCCATTGCCGCCTTCACGTCGGGGATTCTCGTGGCGGGCATCAACATCAGGCGGTCGTTCTGCCTCGTGAGTGTCTGGTGCGTCGCCGCTGCCGCGGCCTGGAACGCGCTGATGCCCGGCACAACGTGCCAGCGGTCTTCCGGCAGTCGCGATGCAAGTTGATCGATCAGGTATCCAGCGGTGCTGTAGAGCAGCGGGTCGCCGATGGTCAAGTGCGCCACCGCCTGCCCGCGCTCGCATCGCTCCAATACCAAGTCCGCGATTCCGGCCCAACAACGCACGGTCTGGCTTTCATCGCGAGCCATCGGATAAACCTGCTCGATAACCTCCTGCTTGTCGATGCAGCTTGCCGCCACCTGCAAGGCGAGGCTCTCCGCCGAGGTTTCGGCTTGCGGCGCGATCAGCACGTCGCAAGAACCGATGATGTTTGCCGCTCGCAGAGTCAACAGGTCCGGGGCGCCGGGTCCGACACCTACAACGTAGAAGTGTCCTTTCTGTGCGGCCTCGCTGCTCATTCGCCCATCCTTTCAAGTCCTTCGTCCAGACGATTCAGAAACAGGCGAACGACTTCGCTGCTCCAACCGAGCGGCGGGGCGCAAGTGGTTTCTTGCGTCCCCAGACGGCATTTCCAGGAGTCCGGTTCATCGCCCATCACGTCATTCGAAATATGCTCGCCCGCCACCACCATGAACGGAATGAAGTGGACTCGTCCGGTTGCTTTCGCTGCCTCGGCAGCAAGCGGGAGACACGAGTCGCCCGGACGCCCTTCGACGCTCGCCGCAAAGCAATTCAGGCGGGCGCTGAAGGCGTTGCCGAGCTTCACCAGCAGATCATTGTAGGCGTCGTGTTTTCTATTTCCATGGCACACCAGAATGTTCACTGCATCCGCCCGCACCGAGCCGTCCAGAGCGCCCTGAATCTCGGCGATGTCGCCTTCAGTGCTCAACAGCGGACGGCAGACGTGCGTGCGCAGACCGGCGGTGGACGATGCCGCGACAGCCGCGTACTCCTCGCCTGCAACAGTCAGTAACGGTAGCACCACCGCGCACTTGAAACCATCGCGGATCAGTTCCGCTGCGGCTTCTTCGAGTGTCGCCAGAATGATGCCCTCCGCGCGCAGCCGCGTAATCACCCGGCGGGAGGTAAACGCCCAACGCACCTCATGCGCAGGCCAACGGCTGCGAACGGCGGCTTCGATGTTGCCGTAGGCGCGCCGGGCCTCGGCCGAGGAAGCGCCGAACGCGGTAAGCAGGATGGCGGGCATGGTCATAGCGTCGCGATATTCAGTACGGTTTCCGTATCCTGGTCCCAGCCGTCCCACAGGAAGGCGTCCTGCCGTTCATCGGCGATGAGGCGGAGTGCATAGCGCACCTGCTCTTCATACAACTCGCAGAATGCGCCGGGCTGCTCCATTCCGCCGTTCATTTCGTACGCTTCGGCGGGACAGGGCGATCCGCAGAAATGGCGAATCGCGCAACGCCGGCAAGGCTCAATCTGTTCCACCCGGCGGCCGGTCACCTTCTGGAACGGTTCTGAGAGAAGTGCTTGCTCGATGCCATCATCGGCAAAAAGGTTGCCGCCACAGAACTCCGGGACGCCGACGAATTCACTGCACGGGAACAGGTCGCCCGATGCCGAGACGGCGAAGAAGCAACGGCCGCCGCCGCACGGCGAAATATCGCACATCAGACGGCGCGCCGATGGCGCCATGATGCTCACCAGCACGTTGGCGAAGTTGGCGATCACCAGCTTGCGGCCGGTTTGCTGATACAACTCGTAGGTACGGTCCAATGCCGCCAGGTACAACGGCGCCAGTTCATGGTCGTCCGGCCGGATTTGCCGTGCGCCAAGCCGCGTGCAGCGCACCGGATTCAGCATGGCGACACCGACTTCTTGTCGGTGAAAGAAGTCCACCAACGCGCCGAGATCGTGCATGTTCTCACGGGTCACCGTGGCGATGACATTGAAGGCTGGGTACCCGCGCAGCTTTGAGATAGCTGCCAGGACGGCGTTGTGTACGCTCGAATCGTCCCAATGGTGGCGCGTACGCGTAGCGACGCTATCGGTTGGCCCATCGAGCGAGAGCCCGATGCCGATGCCGTGCGAAGTCAGGAAATCGAGCGCCGCATCGTCAAGCAGCGTGCCGTTGGTTTGCACGCCGAAAGCAAAATCCTGGCCGTAGGCTTCGATGCCAGCGAAGACAGCGTCGCGGGCAACCATGGGCTCAGCGCCGTGAAACACAATCTGCGGCTTGCGGCCATCGGGCAGCGTGCGGCGGAAGTAGTCCCTGAGCCGGCCGAGCGCGCGCAGGAGTTCGTCCGGTGTCATGCTCTTTCCGCTCCGGCGCATTTCTTCCGGGATGTAGCAGTAAGTGCAGTTCAGGTTACAGCGGTCGGTTGGGTTGAAATAGACTGCCGATGGAGCCAACCCACCGCGCAGAGTGCTCATCTCCGCAAGGAAGCTGTCGCGTGCGGCACGGAACTGCTCCATGAAAGCCCCACCGTTCGCGAGCGCCTCAGCCAGGTTCTCCTTCTTGACCAGCGACCAGAAGGCCGAATCTGGATCGATGAGTCCAATATGCAATGGGTGCCCTATATCGATGGGGACCATCCCTGCGCCGTTGCCGGTATTGAAGTAAGCGCCACGTGACGCCGCCCGCGATGTAGTATGTGTCTCGATTTGCATCATGCCCTTTGACTGATTTGCGCCCGCGCCTGGCTGGCGCGGGCCGTATGCCGTCCTGGCTGCTATTGCTTGGGTTTGGCCGACATTAGGATGTAGTGAGAAAGCCCCGTTCCCTGCGCCTTGCAGGCTTTGCGGAACGCAATCACAACCTTGGGTTGATTCTTCATCTGCGGTCACCTCCTTTCTGTGGAGCCGTCAGTTCGCAGAGCGCGTGAAGCGCCGCCACAGCCAGAGTGCTTCCGCCTCGCCGGCCGACGGTGGCGATCCACTCCAGATCGAGCGTCATCAGTTCGTCCTTGCTCTCCACCACGTGGACGAAGCCTACCGGCATGGCAATGACCAGCGCCGGTCTGAGCCCGTCTTCCAGAACCATCCGGTTCAGCTCCAGCAGCGCCACCGGCGCATTGCCGAAGATCGCAATGCCGCCGTCCAGTGCAGGTGCGGCCTTGCGCACTGCAAATAGAGAGCGCGGCAATCCAGCGGCGCGTGCTTCCTCGGCAATATCGGGATCGGCGACGTGGCAGTGGATGCGGCCGGCGTCATAACCAGAGAACACGCGTTCGAGCCGCGCTAAGGACAGCCCCGCGCGGATCATGTTCGAGTCGGCATAGATCGGCGCCCCACGCCGGAGGGCATGACCGGCGGCGTCAATGACTCGGCGAGAGAAGCGTACGCAGTCGGCGATTGCAAAGTCCGCCGTGCTGTGAATCATCCGACGCACCACGGCCCATTCCCCGGCAGAGAAGGAGTGCGCTGGCGCTTCCGCGTCGATGGTCGCGAGTGATCGAGCTTCAATCGCCGCTCCGTCCATCGGCTGGGCAAGTAATGATCGGATCAGTGGGATGTTATTCGGTTCCATTCAGCGACTCCCAGGCAAGACGGACAAACCGGGAAGCGGCTCCCGGATGACTGGCGAAGTGAATATGCGCGTAACTGGCGAGCGTGTTGCCCAAGTGAAATCCCTCCAGCCGTGGTGTCGTTCGCCGTGCTTTGCTGAGCCGGTAGGCTTCCGGGCTTTGCTCCCCACCGGATTCGATAATCTCGGAGTAGTGGAATTCGTGCCCGCGCAAAACACCGCCTTCCCGCTCGAACAGGGAGTCGCGGAGAGGAACGGCTTCAACGTACCCGAGTGCTTTGAGCCGCGTGAGCATACGTGTCCATACGGGAAGCAGTCCGACCAGCGCGTGGCGCCGGCCGTCCCGGTCTTCGATCCCCTGCGACAGGTACATGAGCCCGCCACACTCGGCATACACTGGACGTCTGGCGCTCGCGAAATCGCGGATCGACCGCAGCATGGGCGTATTCGCCGCGAGCGTGGCCGCATGTGCCTCGGGGTAGCCGCCTCCGACGTAGAGGCCACCGCAGGCTTCCGGCACGGCAGAGTCATCGAGCGGGGAGAAGTACGCCAGTTCCGCGCCTGCGTTCTCCAGCGCCTGCAGGTTGTCAGGATAGTAGAAGTGGAAAGCCGCATCGCGTGCTACGGCGATCCGCACTACCGGCTCTTGTCGCGTGGCGGGCGGTTCAGCATCTTGCATGAGCGAAGCGGAGCGCGCGAGATGTACGATGGCGTCAATACACAGGTTCTGCTCGGCGCCTTGGCGAAAGCCGGCGAGCGCGGTTTCGCTCAGCGGGTTCACCTCCGCGCTGACCAGTCCGAGGTGACGGCTCGTCAGGCCAGGAAAGCACCCTGCGCACAGCGCGCCAAGCAGCGGCGGCAAGCCCGCGGCCTCCAGCGCTTTCTTCAGCAACTCTCCGTGCCCCACCGAGCCGCAGTGGTTCGCGATGAAGCCGGTGGCGGCCACTGTCGGCTCAAAGTGCGTGAAGCCGTAAGCCGTGGCGGCGAAGCTCCGCGAGGCGCCTTTGGCGTCCACCACCATAGCGACTGGCGCATCGAGCCACTGCGCGATCTCAGCGGTACTCCCCGTGAGCGCATCCACTACCGCTCCGTCGAACAACCCCATCGCACCTTCGATGATGGCTATGTCCGCGTCGTACGCGGCGCGGGCAAACAACGAGGTGACATACTCGCGCCCGCACATCCACCCGTCCAGGTTGTAGCAGGGGCGACCGGAGGCCTGCGCCAGATAACTGGGATCGAGGAAGTCCGGCCCCGTCTTGAATGTCTGCACGCGCAGACCTCGGGCACGCAACGCGGCTACCAAGCCGATGGTAACCGACGTCTTTCCGGCGCCTGAGCCGGTTGCCGCAATCACGATTCGTGGAAAAGCGTGCTTCATCCGAGCGCCTCCGCAAGGCTGCGCACAGCCAGGAGCAGCCCGGCTGTGATCAGCGAAGTCAGCAGCATAAGCGTGATCGCGCGGCGAATGTGCGCCGCACGCAAGGTCTCGAACGGCTCGCCCATCGTGGGGAGTTCAACCGGAAGTCCCTTCCGGAACAGCGGGCCGCCGAGTTGTACCCCAAGCGCTCCTGCTACCGCTGCCTCGGCGAACCCGGAGTTCGGGCTGGCGTGTTTGCGGCAGTCGCGAAGGCCGAGTCGCCATGCGGGGATCGGCCGGCATCCGGTGAGGGCGGCGGCAACGGCAATCAACGGAAATGTCAGACGCGCCGGCAGCCACGCCGCCACATCGTCCAGCCGCGCTGAAGCCCAGCCGAAGTAGAAATAACGCTCGTTCCGGTAGCCGAAGGTCGAGTCGAGCGTGCTCACCGCTTTGTAGGCGAGCGCGAGCACGGGCCCGCCGAGCGCAGCAAAGAACAACGGCGCCGTAACGCCATCCACGGTGTTTTCGGCGACACTCTCCACCGCTGCGCGAACCACTCCCGCCTCGTCCAGCGCGTCGGTGTCGCGCCCCACGATGCGGGACACCAGCGAGCGCGCTGCTGGAAGGTTGTGCCGTCGGAGTGCCCGATACACGGCCATGGCGTGCGAAGCCAGATCGCGTGTGGCGAACGTGGTGTAGAGAATCAGAATCGAGACCGCGTCTTCCAACCACGGATGCACGCGGCGCGCCACCAGCAATGTGGCGGCAGCGAGAGCCGCCGTTCCACCAACCACGATCACCACCGCAAGCGCACCCGCCAATCGTTGATTTGTTATATAGCGACGCAGCGGCTCTTCCAGCGCAAGAGCGCCGCGCCCGATGTACTTCACCGGGTGCGGGAACCAGCGCGGGTCGCCGAGTAGAAGGTCCAGCACGTAGGCCGCCGCGATTTGTGCCGCAAGAGTCACCGCAGCCCCATCCTGCGATAGAGTTGCTCAATGGGCAGGGCTTCGCGCAATGTCGCTGCCAGCCGGTCGAGCGAGTGTTCGATGTCGTAGTGCACCACCACCTGCCCCATCGGACGCAGGCGCGGCGCGCGCAACTGATCGACGAACCAGCGGCGGAACTCATCGCGATCGAAGATTCCGTGCCAGTACGAGCCCCAGATGCGCCCGTCGTCGGAACGCGCACCAGTCACTGCACCATCGTCGTGACGCAGGATGGGGGATACTCCGTCGCCGGCTGTTTGCCCGTGGTGGATCTCGTATCCTGCTACGGCGTGTCCGGATTCGATGTGGCGTCCGCTCACACGCCGCAAGGTCTTCTCGCGTTCGAGCGTAGTCACCACGGGAAGCAGGTCAAGACCCGCCGTCGGCTGGCCATCGGACTCCAGATGATGCGGGTCCTCGACGCATTTCCCGAGCATCTGGTAGCCGCCGCAAATGCCCACAACGTGGCAGGCGCGCGCCTGAACGAGGGCACGAATCGCCGTCGCGAGGCCGCGCTCATCGAGGAACCGCAGATCCCCCGGCACGTTCTTGCTGCCGGGTAGAATGACCGCATCCGGTGTTCCCAGCGTGGATGCGCTATCGACACGGCGCAGGCGAACATCCGGTTCCAGGCGCAACGCGTCGAAATCGGTGAAGTTCGAAATGTGAGGAAGGTCGATCAACGCGATATCGACCGCGTCCGCTCCCGCCGCGTCGCGATCGAAGACGCCCTCTTTGAAGCTGACCGAGTCTTCTTCCGGAAGCCCCAGGTCGCGCAGGAACGGCACCACGCCGAGCACCGGACGTCCGGTGTGGCGCAAGACGTAGTCGGCCGCATCGCCAAGCAACTCCTTGCGCCCGCGAAAACGGTTCAGCACGAACCCCGCCACCTGCGCGCGCTCCCGTTCGGTGAACACTTCCATGCAGCCGATGAGCGCTGCGAAGACGCCGCCGCGGTCGATGTCGCCGATAAGCACCACGGGCGCCTGGGCGTAGAACGCCATGGCCATGTTCACGATGTCGTTGCGCTTCAGGTTGACCTCGGCTGGACTGCCTGCGCCTTCGAGCACCACGGCGTCATATTCCGCCGAGAGGCTGTCGTAACACTCGCGCACTACCTCCCATGCGCGCGCCTTGCGCTGAAAGTAGTCGATCGCGTCCATGTTGCCCACGGGGCGCCCGCGCAGAATGACCTGACTGCCGGTTTCACTGTTGGGCTTGAGCAGAACCGGATTCATCCGTACGTCGGGGTCGAGACGGCACGCCTGCGCCTGCACCGCCTGTGCGCGTCCCATTTCCAGGCCGTCGCGCGTGACGTAGCTGTTCAGCGACATGTTCTGCGCTTTGAACGGCGCCACGTGGAAGCCGTCCTCCAGCAGCACGCGGCAGAACGCCGCCGTTAACACGCTCTTGCCGGCGTTCGAGCATGTGCCCTGGAACATCAGCGCGGGTGTGCGCCTACGCCGCAGCACGGCTGGCGCGCAGCCCAGTTCTTCCCGCAGCGCGGCGAGCAGGCGTTCGTTCTCTTCTTCGGTCCGCACCGCAACGCGGAAATGCTTCGCGTCGAGCCCGTCGAAGTTGTCGCAGACGCGGATCGCGATGCCACGGCGCAGCAGACGCGTGGCCAGTTCCCGCGCACCGACGTCATCGCGCCCGATGCGAACAAGCAGGAAGTTCGCCTCGCTGGGATAGACATGCAGGCCCACGGACGAGAGTCCCCCGGCAAGCTGCCGGCGCCATTCGCGGACGCTGGATTGCGTGTGCTCCAGATATTCCCGATCACGGAACGCCGCTGCGCCCACCATCTGCGCGAGCGTGTTTACAGACCATGGCGGCAAGGCCGCCTTCACCCGCGCCACAAGATCCGACTCCGCCGCCAGCAGTCCCAGGCGCAGGCCCGGAATGGCGTAGCTCTTGGTGACCGAGAGCAGCACGATGACGTTAGCGGGCCGCCGTTCGACGAACCGCTCCTGCTGTGTGGCGAAATCGGCGAACGCTTCATCAATCACGAACCAGGCGTGCGGATGCGTCGCGACAATATGGCGCAACTGCTCCGCGTCGAAACTGGCTCCGGTCGGATTGTTGGGCCGCCCGAGGATGACGACGGCCGGCGAGGCATCCGCGTCGAGTGCTCGCGCCACCGCATCGGTATCCTGCGGAACGGTGTAGATGGCCATCCCCGCTCCGAGCGCCGCGGCGGCGTAGTCGTGATAGCTCGGCACGGGAACGACGGCGCGCGTGCAACCGAGCAGTGGCAACAATGCGTATAGCAACTCGGACGAGCCGTTGCCCGCCACAAGGGTATCGCCGTCCACGCCGTAGCGCTCAGCCGCCGCTTCGAGTAGTGCGGTGGAATCCGGGTCCGGGTAGTGGCACAACCGGCTGACGTTGGCGCTGATCGACTGACGCAGCCAATCGGGCGGTCCCAATGGGTTGAGGTTCGCCGAAAAATCGAGAATCTCACTTTCGGGAATGCCAACAGCCTGCGCCAGTGCCCGCAAGTTGCCGCCGTGAGGCCAATTGGTCTGCCTACTCACAGTGCGTCCTCCAGAGTCCAGTTCATCTGCTCGGCGGCACGAACCACATCGCCGACCACCACCAGCCCTGGCCCTTCGAGCGCGTCGCCCTGAATCTGATCGCGAATCGTTCCAAGCGTTCCTTTGATGGAGCGCTGCCTGGGCATGGTGCCCTGTAGGATGATCGCAACGGGCGTCTCCTTCGGACGGCCGTAGCGGACCAGGTTTTCTGCGATGTCATCAATCGCCGTTACGCCCATCAGGAGCACGAGTGTATCGGGGCCATCTGCCATCCTGCGCCATTGTTCCGGCGAGAGCCGACGGCCGTTCTTCAGGTGCAAGCTGTAGACGCCGAACGACGATGCTCCGAACTCGCGGTCCGTAACCGGTATTCCGGCGTAGGCCGGCACCGCCGATACGCTGCTAACGCCGGGCACGATCTCGAACGGGATTCCGGCGGCGGCCAATGCGCGCGCCTCTTCTCCACCCCTGCCGAAGATAGTGGGGTCCCCTCCCTTGAGCCGGACCACACGATGACCGCTGCGAGCCCGGTCAATCAGCAATTGGTTGATCTCCGGTTGCAGGTGCAGATGGCAGCCCTTGCGCTTGCCTACATCCACGCATTCCGCCTCATCGCTGCATAGATCGAGCAGATCTGGATTGGAGAGGGCGTCGTGCACAACGACAGTTGCTTGACGCAGGCGGGCTGCGCCTTTCACCGTGATGAGATCCGGTGCGCCCGGACCGGCGCCGACGAGCGATACGCGGCCAATGCGACTGGGTGCGGCTGCGGGCAAGTCAGCATACTCGTCCCCGTAGCGGTCTTCCGCATCCTGCCGCAACTTCGACGCCAGGGCGGGATCTGTGCCGTCGGTGCCAAACGCCACGGTGAGATGACCACGGCGAAGCGTGGCTGGCAGGATGAAATCGCTATCCGCCGGGCAGTCGGCTCGCAGCACCCAGATCCCGAGTTCCCGTGCGTCCGCCGCGACCCGTGCATTGATCTCCGCCACGTCCGTCGCAGCGATCACCAACAGCGCGCCACTCAAGTATCGCCGGTGGTATGGCTGTTCGATAACCTCCACCCTCTCGTCCTGCCAGAGCGGGCTAGGATGGATTTCGGAACCAGCAACGCGCACGTGTGCCCCATGGCGTAGCAGGCTGCGGCACTTGCGTTCGGCGACAGCGCCAGCACCAATCACAACGCAGATGCGGTTTTCGACCCGGAGGTTGAGCGGCAGAAACATTTGTTCGCAAAAAACAAAAACCCCGAACCTTCACTCTGAAGGCCGGGGATGCCGTGTTTCATCCTCTGGGGAATGTGGAGATTCAGCCCTCACTCCATTCCACGGGAGCGCAGCTTCACGCACATCCTCATACTCGGCTGGTCTTCTGGCTTCCGGATCACTCTACTTGCCGCGCCTTCCCATCCCAACTTCGGACAGTGGCGTTCAGCGGCGTTCGTCCCCGGTTACAGCGGCGGGACCGCGACGGATTTGCACCGTCTTCCCATTTCAGCTCCCTGCGGAGCACCGAAGACATAGCTTAGCAGATCGAGCTGGCCCAGCAACGAGACGAGCTTCGTCCTGAACTGGGGCCACGGCGATCTGGCCTGACGAGTTCGTTTGTGAGCCACAGAACCCAGGCTGGTGCTGTTGCCTCACAGCGTAGTGGCCACTCGCAGAGTCTGCCAGAGTCCGCGCTGGTGCTGGTGCGAATCGTGGGCCAGCAGCCGTTCTTCGTCCGTGAGATCGAGGAGAAAGCGGTAGCCTCGGATGCAGTCGGCCGTAATCCTCTGCGGGTCGATAACTATTGTTCGCCGTACGAGCTGATTGAGGTCATCCCAGTCGAAGGACCGACCGTCCTCGAACTTCCTCAAAAGGAGTTCAGGTTCAAAGGTATCGTGTGCCTGCCAGAGCTTCAGGACTACCAGGCGCCGGATCAGGGCTTGATCGAGTGGCCGGGTGGAAAACGTGCCAAGGTCATAGATGTCGCGTGCCTTATTCCGCTGATAGCACGCGCGGATTTTCTCGGCGATGATCTCTGGCAAGGAGAGACAAGTGAGGTCAGCCGGGGCGAAAGGCAGCAGCTTGAAGTAGCTCTGTTGACACTGCGGCCGTCGTTCCGGAGCAAGCGTTGGAGTCTCGCGGCGACTGACCTGGAGTCTGATCTCGCTTTCACCGCTGCCGTTCCACTCGTGGGCATAGGTGGGATTGACGCCCCATGACAGTCCGTCCTGCGTCTCGTAGTAGCTGTCGTCTTGGATGGTGAACTGGATGCCGTGAAAGGCCTTTTCGAAGGCGGCCATCATATCGAGGACAACCGTCTCGTGGTCGTGTTCCTCCAAGCCGGTGAAATCGAGATCAGTCGAAAAACGCCCCTGGCTGCCGATGACCATTTTCCGCAGACAAGTGCCACCTTTGAATGCGAACTTGTCGAGTATGCCCCGCTCTGAGAGGAGCTCTAGCAGGAAGGTGAGTACAACTTCCTTTTCCGCGATCATGATGTCGCGGAGGCCGGATTCAACCGCAAAGCGCTGTACTTTCGGCTGTGACAGCATCTTAGGTCCGTTCTTTGACGGTTCGGCGCCGGCCGAGTCCAATGCTGGCTTGCAGATCCCGTGGAGGCAGATTGACGAAAAGGCGCCAAGTGGGATCGTAACCGATGGAGTCTTGGGCTTCCCCCTTCGGTCCGAGAAACGCCTTGCGACTGCCCTTAGTGAACCGCAGTAGGCGCTCGCGGTCGGCGACCGGGATTTCAGCGCCGACGTAATCGACTAGCCAGCCGAACCGCTGCACAAGGCTTCTTGAACCCACTCGTGTCAGATACTCTCCTGCTCGTTGCCACTCAAAGCGTCGGCTGGCAGTGGCAAGGACGTAGGCCGCTTCTCCCTCACCACCGGCAAGCTCGGGGCGATCGATGCAGTCGATCACCGTCTTCTCGCGGTCGGACATCATGACTTTGTAGCCAAGCACATCCACCAACCCAAATCCGAAGAACTTCTTGTGCGTTGGATTCACTATTCGGGCCTCAGCGTCTCCAACCCAGCGATCCCTCAGATGTTCGGGGGTGACTAGCCAGATGACGTGGCGGTGCTGCGTTGTCAGCCCGTAGTGGGCGGCGGCCGTACCGTAGCCGATGTAGTAGGGTTCGGCGATACGACTGGCGAGCGCCAGTAGATTGCTGTCCCCAATGGCTTCGGGGCCCTGATCGGGTGGGACCAAAAGATACTTGCCCCACGCGGCACGCTCTAGCCAGCCTTTGCGGCGCAGCGACTGGATGACATGGTCTGCTGCCTTCGGAGTCACTCCGAGGATCTGGACGACTTCCGTGCGTTCGATCTCGCGCCGTCCCTGTTCGGCCAGTGCCAGCACAACCCGGCTTTCCTGCGGCGACAAAGTACGGATGCTGAACTCCATGCGGTCTCCATCACAAAACCCCGGCAAACCCTGGGTTTTGATGGCATTATTGCGCATCGGACGCCCGGAAGTCAAACAATACGTCAAAACCCCTCGCAATCCGGGGTTTTGTGCATACGAACGACGCGCCAGTGGCCGTAGCAGCCAGCTCTCCTGCTTTCCCACCGTATCAGAACCGTATCAAAACCCCATCTGTTGAAGCTGTTTGGGTAGTCCGTCGAGCGAAGAGCAGATTCCCCAAGTTATTGGAAAGATTGAGAAACCGGAAAATGGAATGGAGCTTCTGGAAGAGAATTTCACGCGCCCAAGGCAGGTGCGCTACCAGGCTGCGCTACGCCCCGACCGTAAGTGGCTTTCCCTTCAATCGAATAGGCTTCGGCGGGATGCGGAAAGCGCCGAGAAAACACACAAACCTATCCCTCGTGGATCGCCTTCCCCAATCCTAGCACTCTTCGAGACGTTTGTTCAGCGGCTGCGCTACCTCCAGAACGCCTCAGCCAAAACACCCAACTGGTACACCTGCGGTCGCGGAGCGTCACCGTAAAGTCAAACCTGGAGACAGCCGTAATAACGAGAAATGCGTCTTCGGGCCTTCATCGTCTTCATACTCGCGCTGCTGCCCTCGGCCTTCTACGCGTGGAAGAATCCAGGCATGCCCGAGTTCGGGCGATTCCACGATGACGGACTCCTTTTCGTCTCTGCCAAAGCTCTTGCTGATAGCGATGGTTTCCTGATCTCCAGTCTCCCGGAGCGTCCGGCACAAACTAAATACCCAGTCCTTTATCCTTTATTTCTGTCCTTAGCCTGGAAGCTGAATCCACATTTCCCTGACAATCTGTGGATCGCCCGCCTCATGAACTGGCTTTTGCTGGTGCTCTGCTTGGGCCTGTCCTGGATCTACTACCGTTCCGAAGGTATCTCCGCGGGCAAGACCATGCTCCTGGTAGCACTGCTCGGGCTCAATCCTTGGATGATTCTCGTGGGGACCAATACTTTCTCCGAAGTATTCTTCATCTGCTGGATGATGGTTGTCTTTCTCCTGATGCGCTCCAGGTGCGCACAAGCCTCCCTTTGGGCCGGCGTCGCCGCGGGCTGCGCCTACTTGTCGCGGACCGCCGGGATTGCGTTCCTGGCCGCCATACCTGCGTGGTATGGCTTGAGGCGTCAATACCGGCACATCACGCAGTTCCTCACCGGGATGCTTCCGTTTGTCGCGGGCTGGATGCTCTGGTCCCGGCACCATCTCATGCCCACTCAAGATCCGACGCTCATTTACTACACCGATTATCTGAAGATGGAATTCCTCACCATCGGCCTGGATAATCTCCATCTGGTGCTCTGGAAAAACGTCGATGGCCTGCTTGCCGGATTTGGCGGCTTGGCGATTCCGCAAGTGTTTGGATCCTTGCCCGTGAAGATTCTTACGCAGGCCGTCGGTGTCGCCATGATTTCCGGCACCATTCGCTTATTCCGGCGCGGGATCGCCCAGCCCTACGCCTTCTTCGCCGCGGTTACCAGCGCCATGTTGCTCGCGTGGCACTTTCAACCCAACGAGCGATTTGTGCTGCCCTTGCTGCCGCTTCTGCTGCTCGGGCTCTTGACTGAACTCGAACATCTTGCCGCCATGCTCCGGTCCGGATTCCGCCATAGCGACCCCGCACAGCGCCGGGTTGCGATCGGAGTAGCCTGCGTCGCGGGTACCATCGTGGTCGGCGTGCTGGCGGTTCAATGCCTGATGTCCTTTCGCTATTTGTACGAGTCGGCGCATCGATACCAGGCTAAGTTGTACGAAATGCGAGCCGCCTACGCTTGGATTGCCGCGAATGTACCGGAATCCGCGAGGATCCTGTCAAATGATGATCCAGTCCTGTACCTCTATTCCGGCCGGCGCGGCCGCATCTTTCCCCTGGTGCCGGGCTCCTGGTACGGAGAGGACCACAAAGACACGGTTGCCGCCTATCGGGATATTGCAGAGTATGGCCGCAGCCACGGCTTCGACTATTTCTATTGGACCCTCGATGACACCAGCCGCTGGACCAACGATCCGAGCGAAGTCCAATCGGTCCGCCGCTCGCTGCGCGAGAATCCCGAGTTGACACCGCTGTTCCAGTCTTCCTTTGGAACCGTGTATCGGATCAGATAGCCGTCAGGGCTGCAAAGCGGCGGTTCGATCGAGGCCGCTATCATGTTGAAATGCGTTTTCGGTTTCTCCCGCTCCTGGTGGCCACGCTCGCGGTTCAGGCCGCAATCGCAGGCGCTCCGCCGCCGCGGGTGGGTCCATCCGAAATCGCCGCGCTTCTCGAATCCACCGAATTCGTGCGGCGGTTGGATGAGAAGGCTCTGATCGCGCTGGTGCCCGCGCAGTCCGGGTTGTCGTACGTCGGCTGCCCGAATTGCACCGGCGGCCATCAGGAACGCCAACTGGTCTGGTCGCCCGAGCATCCGGGGGAAGTCCGCTGCCGCCACTGCGGTCATCGATATCCGAGCCTGAAGTACCCCATGTCCAAGGCCGTCTCCGTTCGCGGCCCCAACGGCGACCCGCAGCGCTACCCTTATTGGGAAGACGCCACCGGCTACCGGTTCTTCTTCGCCGCCCGCGCCGATTACCTCGCGCGCGAATACATGGAAAGCCGGGCCCTCGACCTCGCGAGGCTCTACGCCGCTACCGGCAAGCGCGACTACGCGCGCCGCGCCGCGCTCATCATCGACCGTTTCGCCCAAGTGTTCCCGCGCTGGTGCTATCACTACGATTTCCCGTTCCACCAGAAGATCATCTATGACGGCGATGTGCCGCCGGAACAGTTCCGTCCAGGCTTCCGCACCGCGCGCTGGAGCCGTTGGGCCTACAACGACATCCCCACCGGCCTCATTGAGGCCTACCAGGCGATACGCCCCAGTGGAGTCTTCGAGGACCTCTCGCAGGAGCAGAACGCCCGCGTTGCCTCGCGCATCGAAAACGATTTGTTCCGCGCCGCCGCGCGCCAGGTGTTGGCCAATCCCGAAACTTACGGCAACATGAGCCCGCACGCGTGGCTCTCTCTGGTGGCCGCCGGCAAGGCCATCGGCGAGCCGGAGTACTCGCGGGAAGTCCGGCGGCGCCTCCAGGCCTTCCTGGAAACGCGCTTCTTCTACGACGGCGCGTGGATGGAGGGCTCGCCGTCCTATCACGGGCAAATCCAGGAGAGCCTCGACCGTCTGGGGAAGGAACTGGACGGGCAGGCCGGATCGGAGGCCGCGGGCGGCATGCTGGCGCGATCCCGGGAGGCCCTGGGCAAGCTCAGGTTGCCCGACGGGCGTCTGGTCCCCGTGCACGACACGTGGCACTACGACAAAACAGGCGCGCTGGCGGAAACGCGTCCCTTCCTGCTCCCAGGGTTGGGCCACGCCTGCCTGGGAGGTGGACGCGCGGGACGCCAGACGCAGTTTCATCTCACGTGGTCGGGCGGCTACGGCCACCAGCATGCCGACAACTTGAGCCTGATCGTTTTCGCTGCCGGGCGGGAGCTGTTGTCCGATATCGGATACACGCATACGAAATACCGTTCCTGGGCGGTGGCCACGGCGTCGCACAACACAGTAGTGGTGGATGAGGAGAACCAGCACACCGGCCGCCCCGGACCTCCATCGGAAGGCAGTTTGCGCATCTTCGACGCCGGCGATCCCCTGGTGCAGGTGGTGAGCGCCGGCGGAGAGCGTGCTTACCCCGGAAAAGCGAGCGTCTACCGCCGCACGATGATCGTGGTCGGCGCGGGCGCCGAAGGGGAATACGCGGTGGATTTGTTTGAGGTCGAAGGCGGCAAAACCCACGACTACTTCCTGCACGGCGATGCCAGCCGGCCCTCGCGCGTCGCCTTGGACGCCGCGGCGGCTCCGCTGGCGGCCCTGCTTCCGCCGGGCTTCGACTGGCGGCCTACGCGGCACGAAGGTCAGGCCGGCGAAGTCCAGCGCCCGCATTATGCTTACGGCTTCCTGCGCAACTTGCGTTCGGCGGACGCGCCAACGGGCCGCGGGCTGACGGTACGCTTTCTTCCCGCCGGCGGCGAGTTTCCCGGCTTGCGTGCGACGTTGTTCCCCGAAACTTCCAGCACGCTGGTCGCGGGCGAGAATCCCTCCCTACGGGCCGCCGGCGAAGACGAAACCGCATTGGATTCCCACCACCGGCCGTTCGTCATGCTGCGGCACCGGCCCGCGGATGGCCGCAGCCGCTTCGCCGCCGTCCTCGAGCCGTACGGCGCAAAGCCGAGTTCCAGAGTCATTCAGAGGATCGATGCACCGGGCGCCGCGCTGGCGCTCAAACTTGTGGATGGCGATCTTGTGGATTTCGTTGTCGCCGGCGCGCGGGAAACCGTCGCTCTGCCGACGGGGAATTTCAGCGCGAGTTTCCGAGGAGAAATCGGCGTGCTCAGGACGCGCGGCGCTAAGGTGGAGCACGCGTACGCGTTAGGCGATGGCGAGTGGAGGTGCGGCACGTTTCGGCGGCGCGGGAGGCCCCGCGTGACGGCCGACCTGCTGGGCGCGGGCCGCGATGCGCTCACCCTGGGCACAACCAGCCCGCCGGCACGGGGCCAAATCGTCCGCCTGGTAACAGCGGACGGCTGGACCTACGCCTTCACAGTGGCCGCGGCCTCGGCCGAAGGCGGGCACTCGATCATTCGTCTAGCCGAAGCCCCCAGCCTGGTGTCCGACCCCGCGCATGGCCGCCTGCGCCTCACCACATTCCCCCAAAGGGAGCACCAGGGCCGGGCCCGCGTCGAGTGGTTCCGCTGAAGCGATCCTCAAAACACAACCGCCGCGAGCGGCGCCCGCTGGCGGGCGTCCGGTACGCGGCGGTCGAGACAGTTCGATGGGGACGAACTAGCTCTTGGTTTCTTCCTTCTTGGTTTCGGTCTTCTTTTTGCCGCCCTTTTTCTTCTTCTTCTTTTCCTTGGGCTGTTCCTGCTTCGTGTCGGTGGTGGCCGGCTGAGCAAACACGGCCGTACCGGTGAAGACGGACAGAGCAACGAACGCCAGCAGCAATCTCTTCATGTGGTCTATCTCCTTAACCTAAGACGAGTTCGTCGTCTACGAACTCATCTTCCCATCGGGACATGAAGCGGCTCTTAACCGTTCATTAAAAAAGGTTCATCTGGGAGCTACTTGTGCTGGATTTCCCAGTCGTAGGCTATCTGCCCTTCATGGAAGGGGATACGGCCTTCGTCGAGAGGGTTGTAGGTGCGGTCCGTCGCGTACACCATCAGCGCCGCCTCGCTACCGATCACCTTGTAGCCGTGCGCCACCCCAGGCGGTATGAGCACCTGCCAAGGGCGAACCACGCCGACGTACATGGTGTTCTTGCGCCCGAAGTCCGGCGACTGCCGCCGCAAATCCACCAGTGCGATCTGCAGCAATCCAATCGGCACGGTCCAGCAATCGCTCTGGATCTGGTGGTAATGGAACGCCTTGATGGTTCCCGGAAAACTGAGGGCCGCCGACACCTGCAGCTCGCCGGACGTGAAGCCCTCGACAAGGCCCCTACCCGAGCGCATCACTTCAAGGAAATAGCCGCGGTCGTCCGGCCATAGCTTCACGCCCGCTATGCGCACTCCCGCAATCAGCTTAGGCGAATCCATCGCCGTGATGATGTCGCCGATGCCCGGCGCGCAGTCCGGTATCGCCAGATCGCCCGCGAGGCCCGCCGGCGCCGCGTCGCCCAACCGGGATGGCAGCAAGGTAGCCATCAGTCGCGCCCCACCGGTTCGCAGCTCCTGCGCCGGGTCTTCTCGACAAGATTCGCCGCGCGCAGCAGCGAGTCGAACGTGCCGGCGTCGGTCCACCAGCCCTCCAAAAACGAGAAGGTCATGGTCTCCTCGCGGATATAGGCGTTGTTGACGTCGGTGATTTCCAGTTCGCCGCGTGCCGAAGGCACCAGCGTGCGCACCTTATCGAAGACTGTGTGATCGTACATGTAGATGCCGGTAACCGCGTAGTTCGACTTAGGGTGCTTGGGCTTCTCCTCAATGCCGACGATGCGGTTCCCGACGATTTCCGCGACGCCGAAGCGCTCGGCGTCCTGCACCTCGCGAAGCAGGATCTTGGCCCCGCGCTCCTGGCGGCGGAACTCCTCCACCGCGGGGCGGATGCTGCCCTCGACGATGTTGTCGCCCAGCATGACGCAAAGCTTCTTGCCGTCGGCGAAGTGTTCGGCCAGAGCCAGCGCGTCGGCGATGCCGCCCTCTCCTTCCTGGTAGGTGTAGTCCAGGTGGGAGAGGCCGAACGCCTTGCCATTGGCCAGCAACCGCAGAAAGTCGCCCGCGTTCTTGCCCCCGGTGACGACCAGGATGTCCCGGATTCCCGCATCGACAAGGGTTTCGATGGGGTAGTAGATCATGGGCTTGTCATAAATCGGCAAAAGGTGCTTATTGGTGATCTTGGTGAGGGGGTGAAGCCTGCTGCCGGTTCCGCCCGCGAGAACGACGCCTTTCATAATTCACTCCAGTCGAATCAAAACCTTATGATACAATACCGCCCGGATGACTCTTTACCATTGGAACGAAATTAACAAAGAACGCTTGAATCCGCGCCTGGAACGGCAGGTGATCCACGGCGAGCGCATGACGGTGGCGCGCATCTTCCTGGAGAAGGGCGTCCTGGTGCCGTCCCACGAGCACGAAAACGAGCAGATCTCGATGGTGGCCCAAGGCAAGCTGCGGTTTCACATCGACGGCGAGGAGGAAGTGGTCGAAGCTGGCTCTGTCGTCGTGATTCCGCCCGGCGCGCCCCACTTCGTGCAGGCGCTCGAAGACAGCGTGGCCATCGACCTGTTCTCGCCCGTCCGCGAAGACTGGCGCCGCGGAGACGACGCCTACCTGCGCTGACCGGAGCGCCATAAACGCCGCGCATTGTCCACACCGGCAGCTACTCGGAAAGGAACTCAGGGAGAAATGCACGCCTGGAGGCAGACGCTGGAGCGCTATTTCGAGTTCGAGGCGCTGGGCGCTAACTGGAAAACCGAAATTCTGGCCGGGGTGACGACCTTCATGACGATGGCATACATCGTCTTCGTCAACCCCTCCATCCTGGCCGAGACCGGCATGCCGCTCACCGCCGTGGTGGCCGCCACCTGCCTGGCGTCGGCTTTCGGCAGCCTCATGATGGGGATCGTGGCGCGTTACCCGATCGCGCTGGCGCCGGGCATGGGCCTCAACGCCTATTTCACTTACACGGTGGTGAAAGGCATGGGGGTGAGCTGGCAGGCGGCGCTGGGGGCGGTGTTCATTTCAGGAGTGGCGTTTCTGCTGCTCACCGCCATCGGTGTGCGGCAGCTCATCGTCTCGGCGATTCCGACCGAACTCTATTCGGCCGTGGGCGCGGGCATCGGCCTGTTCATCGCCCTGGTGGGATTCCGCAACTCCGGCATTATCGTGCCCAGCCCTTCCACCACCGTGACGCTGGGCAACCTGCGGGATCCCAACACGCTGCTCGCAATGTTCGGACTGGTGCTCATCGGCGCGCTGATGGCGTGGCGCGTCAGGGCCGCCATGCTCCTGGGAATCCTGGGAACCACGGGCGTGGGCGCCGCCCTGGGCCTGGTCCGCTGGCAGCCGCACGCCTACAGGCTCTCGGATATCGCTGGCACCGCGTTCAAGCTCGATCTCAACGCCACCTTCAAGCTGGGGGCCCTGGAGATCGTTTTTGTCTTTCTCTTTGTCGACCTGTTCGACAACGTGGGCACCCTGGTGGCGGTCGGCAAGAAAGCAGGCCTGTTCGACAAGGCACACCGGATCCCCCGCGTGAACCGCATCCTGGTTTCCGATGCCACGGCCACTATCGCCGGCGCGCTTTCGGGCACCTCGACGGTGGTGAGCTGCATCGAGAGCGCCGCGGGCGTGGTAGCGGGCGGGCGTACCGGCGTCACGGCGATCGTCACCGGTCTGCTGTTCTTCGCGGCGTTGTTCATCGCCCCGGTGGTGGGTGTGATCCCCGCGGCGGCGACGGCCCCCGCGCTCATCGTGGTCGGTTGCATGATGATGACCGCCATCGGCGACATCGATTGGAACGATCCCGTCATCGCCATCAGCGCTTTCCTTACCATGAGCGCGATCCCCCTGACCTTCAGCATCGCCAACGGACTGGCCTTCGGCTTCACCAGCTACACGCTGCTCAAGCTGGCCTCCGGCCAAGGGCGCAAGGTGAGCTGGCTGGTGTATGTGCTCACCGCGCTGTTTATTCTGCGATTCCTGTACTTGGCGACGGATTGAGGGCCTTCGTCTGTGGCATTTCCCCCAATGCGCAGAGCCGCCAAACAGGATACACCTGCTTCCTTGGGTGATATGCCCCACTATTGAATATCTTTGACGCGTAAGCCGTTATATATCAATGGCCAATCTTGGCCTCCAAATTGCTAGATTAAGTGCATGCACGGTCACGGGCAAACCGGCACCGACCGCCCCCGCCTTGTCTTCTGGGAGCTCACAACCGGTTGTAATTTAAGGTGCATACACTGCAGAGCCAACGCGACCGAGCTCATGAGTCCGTCGGATCTGAACTATGAGCAATGCGCCCGGATCGTCGATGAGATTGCGGAATACGCCCCACTGATCCTGGTTCTGAGCGGAGGAGAACCGTTATGGCGGCGCGATGTGTTTGACATCGCTGAGCGTGCCGCTTCGAAGAACATTCGGGTAGCGCTGGCTACCAACGGCACGCTGGTGGACGAAGCCATGGCGCACCGGATCCAGGATGCCGGCATCCAGCGGGTTGCCGTAAGCCTGGATGGCGCGGACCGGCAGACGCACGACAGCTTTCGCGGGCACGCGGGCGCTTTCGACGCCGCCGTGTACGGGCTCAAGTGCTTACAGGAGTTGGGGATTTCCACCCAGATCAACACCACGGCCTCCCAGCACAACGCGCACCAGCTTCCGGGCATACTGCGCCTGGCGCAGTCGCTCAAAGTGGACGCGTTCCACCTGTTCCTGCTGGTGCCCGTGGGCTGCGGATTGACCATCGCGGAGGACCAGTCCATACAAGGCGCGGAGAGCGAACGCATCCTGAACTGGTTCTACGACCGTTCGCTCGATTCCGGCCTGGAGTTGAAGGCCACTTGCGCGCCGCATTACTATCGCATTGTGCGCCAGCGGCGGGCCGACGCGCGCCGCCTGGGCATGGAGGTGCCCGAGTTGCCGACGCGAGGCATGAACGCCATGACCCGCGGCTGTTTGGCCGGCTCGGGCGTGTGCTTCATCTCGCACACAGGCGAAGTGCAGCCCTGCGGATACCTGCCGCTTTCGGCGGGCGACTTGAAGCAGACTTCGCTTCGCCAGATTTGGGAGCAGTCCGAACTGTTCGCCACCTTGCGCGACACCGGACGACTCGAGGGCAAGTGCTCCCCTTGCGAATTCAAACAGGTTTGTATGGGATGCCGGGCCCGGGCTTACGGGATGACCGGTAATTACCTTGCGGAAGAGCCATTCTGCGTTTATCAGCCGAGGGCCTTCCCGGGAAGCCGCATGGAAGGAAACCAAGGGGTGAAATCCGGCCCCCGTGCGCGCACGTAATTCATTGAGACAATCATGCCAGTAGAAACAAAACCGCAGGCCGCCCCAATGGCGGCGGCAAGAGACAACCGCGAAAAGATGCTAGAGCGGGCCATGTCGCGTTACCACTATTCCGGCGACGCGCTCATCGAGGTTCTGCATACGGCTCAGGAGCTGTACGGTTTCCTGTCGCCCGACTTGCTGAACACCATCGCTCGCAAATTGAAGCTGCCTCCCAGCCGCGTGCTGGGCGTGGCAACGTTCTACCATTTCTTCTCGCTCGCGCCCAAGGGCGAGCATTCCATGACCGTCTGCCTGGGAACGGCCTGTTACGTGGCCGGATCGCTCGGTTTGATGAACACCCTCGAGCACCGCTGCGCCAAGGCCGGCACGACCAGCCCCGACGGCAAGGTGAGTGTGGGCGCGGCGCGCTGCATCGGCGCTTGCGGCATCGCGCCCGCCGTCATTTACGATGGGCGCATCATGGGCCGCGTCACTCAAGAACAGTTAAATAAGGAACTGAATCGGATCGGTGTGAAATGACCATCGAGGAACTGACTGAACAACAGGAACAGGAACAGGAGCGCCAGCGAGGGCTGGAGAACCGCATCTGCGTCTGCACCGCGGCCGGTTGCATTTCGGCCGGCGCGGAAGCCGTCAAGCAGGCGCTCACCGACGCTGTAAGAGCGGCCGGCAAGGAAGGAAAAGTGGAAGTCTGCGGAACAGGGTGCCTGGGGCTTTGCAGCAAGGGCCCCATGGTGCGCACTTCGGCGGATGGGGCGCTATACGGCGACGTGACCCCGGAAGACGCGGCGGCTCTGGTGAGCGACGCGCCCGCCGACAAGGCCAGGCTCGCCGGGAAACGGCTGGACGAAAAGTCCGACTTCTTCTCCAAGCAGCATAAGGTGGTGCTGGCCAACAGTGGCAAGGTGGACCCCGAGCGCATTTTGGATTACATCGCCGAGGGCGGCTACCAGGCCCTGGCGAAAGTGATCGCCGAGATGACGCCTCAGCAAGTCATTGAAGAGGTCAAAGCCAGCGGGTTGCGCGGGCGAGGCGGCGCCGGTTACACCACGGGTCTCAAGTGGGAATTGGTGGCCAAGCAGCGCTCCGACATCAAGTACATCGTCTGCAACGCGGACGAGGGCGACCCGGGCGCGTTCATGGATCGCAGCGTGCTCGAAGGCGATCCGCACCGCGTGCTGGAGGGCATGGCCATCGCGGCTTACGCGGTGGGCGCGCAGCAGGGCTTCATTTACGTTCGCGGCGAGTACGGGCTGGCTATCCAGCGCCTGCAAACAGCCATCAAACAGGCCGAGCGCGAGCGTCTGCTCGGCAACCGCATCTTCGAGTCCGGACTCCAGTTCCGCCTGGATATCCGCATCGGAGCCGGAGCGTTCGTCTGCGGCGAGGAAACCGCGCTGCTGGCCTCCATCGAGGGACGGCGCGGGCAGCCGCGGCAGCGTCCGCCGTATCCGCCCGAAGCCGGGTTGTGGGGACGGCCGACGTTGATCAACAACGTGGAGACCTTCGCGAACATTCCGCCGATTATCAATAACGGAGCCAAGTGGTTCTCCTCGGTCGGGACGGCGACGAGCAAGGGCACCAAGGTTTTCGCCCTGGCCGGAAAGATCAACAACACGGGGCTTATCGAAGTCCCCATGGGCACTCCGCTGCGCACCATCCTGTTCGAGATCGGCGGCGGCATCCCGGGCGGGCATAAGTTCAAAGCCGCGCAGACGGGCGGCCCGTCGGGCGGATGCATTCCGGCCGAACATCTGGACACGCCGGTGGACTATGAATCGCTGTCCAAGATCGGCTCCATCATGGGCTCGGGCGGATTGATCGTCATGGACGATACCAGTTGCATGGTGGACGTGGCGCGCTTCTTCATGGAATTCTGCATGGACGAAAGCTGCGGCAAGTGCATCCCCTGCCGCGCCGGTACCGTGCAGATGCACGACACGCTGGTGCGCATCACGAAAGGCGAGGCCACCGAGGCCGACGTCGAGCTGCTCAAGGAGATGTGCGAGCTGCTCAGGGAGACCAGCCTGTGCGGGTTGGGCCAAACCGCGCCGAATCCGGTGTTGAGCACGCTGAAGTACTTTGGCGAAGAATACGCCGCGCACATTCAGGATCACCGTTGCCCCGCGGGCCAGTGCCAGGCGCTGGCGGCGGGGAGCAAGGAGAGCGGTAAATGAGCGTCAGAAGTTTCGAGATCGACGGCAAGGCCGTGACCGGTTTGCCCGAGCAGACCATCTTCGACGTGGCTTGGGAAAGCGGGATACACATTCCGCGGCTGTGCCATGTGGGCGGAGTAAGCAACGTGGGCTCCTGCCGGCTCTGCGTGGTCGAGGTGGAAGGCCGCCGCAAGCTGCAGGCCGCTTGCATGACCAAGGTTGAGGAAGGCATGGTGGTGCACACCGACAGCGAGCGGCTGCGCAAGTACCGCCGGCTCATCGTCGAACTGCTGTTCGCCGAGCGCAACCACGTCTGCGCGGTGTGCGTGATGAACGGCGCCTGCGAATTGCAGGACCTGGCCTCCGAACTAGGCATCGACCACGTGCGGCTGCGCTACCAGTTCCCGGTGCTCAAGGTGGACACCAGCCACGAGCGCTTCGGCATGGACCAGAACCGTTGCGTGCTGTGCATGCGCTGCGTGCGCGTTTGCGACGAAGTGGAGGGTGCGCACACCTGGGACGTGGCCGGCCGCGGCTCCAAGAGCCACGTGGTTTCGGACCTTGACGAACCGTGGGGTGAAAGCGAAAGCTGCACCGGATGCGGCAAGTGCGTACAGGTCTGCCCCACGGGCGCGCTGTTCGCCAAGGGTAAATCGGTAGCCGAAATGAGAAAAGATCGCGGTTTCCTGAAGTACATTGTCACCGCCAGGGAGAAACATCAATGGGTGCGGTAAGTAAGAAGGCCCGCTTGGCCACGGTGTGGTTGGGCGGATGTTCCGGATGTCACATGTCGTTTCTGGATATGGACGAGCGTTTGCTCGATCTCGCGCAGCGGGTTGAGCTGTGCGCTTCGCCGATCACCGACTACAAGGACTTTCCGGAAGTAGACATCACGCTGGTGGAAGGCGCGGTGGCGAATGAAGAGCATCTGGAGCATATTCAGAAGGTCCGCGAGCGGACCCGGATTCTGGTGTCCTTCGGCGATTGCGCGGTGACCGGCAACGTCACGGCCATGCGCAACGCTTTCAACGTGAACGATGTGCTCGACCGGGCTTACCGGGAGAACTCCACCACGGTGGTGGGGATTCCCGGGGGCAGCGATGTGGTGCCCAAGGTGCTCGATCAGGTGCGCCCCGTGCACGAGGTTGTGAAGGTGGATTACTTCCTGCAAGGGTGCCCGCCTTCGGCCGACGATATCTACAAGTTGCTGGTCGACCTGCTCGCGGGACGCGAGCCAGTGCTCGACGAACGGAGGTTTGGATAGCCATGGCCGAACGCATACTTATCAGTCCCGTCACCCGTATCGAGGGTCACGCTAAGATTTCCATTTATCTGGACGATTCGAACCAGGTGGAGAGCGCGCAGTTCCACGTAGTGGAATTCCGTGGTTTCGAGAAGTTCTGCGAAGGGCGTCCTTTCCACGAGATGCCCGGCCTGATGGCGCGCGTCTGCGGCATCTGCCCGGTGAGTCACGTGCTGGCGAGCTCCAAGGCCGGCGATGCGCTGTTGGGAGCGGAGGTTCCGCAGGCGGCTGTGCGGTTGCGCCGCCTGATCAACTACGGCCAGATCCTGCAGTCGCACGCGCTGAGCTTCTTCCACCTGTCGGCGCCGGATCTCCTGCTGGGATTCGACTCCGACCCCGCCCAGCGCAATGTGCTCGGCTTGGCCGAGCGCGACCCGGACATGGCCCGCCGCGGCGTGCGCCTGCGCCAGTTCGGACAGCGTGTCATCGAATTGCTGGGCGGCAAGCGTATTCATCCCGCGTGGGGAACGCCGGGCGGCGTGTTGAACCCGATCGACGGCCGCGCCCGCGACGAGATTGCCGGTTGGATCCCCGAGGCGCTTTCCAGCGTGCAAATGGCGTTGGCGCGGATGAAGGCGCTCATCGATCAGTTCCCCGAGGAGATCGAAAACATCGGCAATTTCCCATCGCTGTTCTTGGGCACGGTCAGCGAGACCGGAGGCCTGGAATACTACGATGGCCCGATCCGCATTGTGGACGCCGAAGGCAACGTAGTCGCCGAGGGTCTGGATCCGCAGCGCTACCACACGTTCATCGGTGAGGCGAGCGAAGAGTGGAGCTATTGCAAGTTCCCCTACTACAAGCCGCTGGGGTACCCGGGCGGCTCGTACCGGGTGGGACCGCTGGCCCGCCTGAACGTCGCCACGCATGCCGGCACGCCTCTGGCCGACCGCGAACTGCGCGAATTCAAGCAGCGCTTCGGCCCGACCGTGAACCAGTCGTTCCACTATCACCTGGCTCGCTGCATCGAGATGTTGCACTGCGTGGAGAAGATCGACGAATTGGTGTCGGATCCGGCGCTGCTCGACAAGCACACGCGCGCCCGCGCCGGGCAGAACCGCAACGAAGGCATCGGCAGCTCGGAAGCGCCGCGAGGCACGCTGTTCCACCACTATTGGGTGGACGACAGCGGGCTGATGACGAAAGCTAACCTGCTGATCGCCACCGGGCAGAACAACATCGCCATGAACAGGACGGTGGAGCAGACGGCCAAGCATTTCGTCGATCCAAAGAACGTCACGGAAGGAATGCTGAACCGGGTGGAAGCCGGGATCCGCTGCTACGACCCGTGCCTGAGTTGCTCGACGCACGCCCTGGGCAAGATGCCCATGGTGTTGGAAGTGCGCAACCGCCGCGGTGATGTTCTGAGCCGCTACCAACGCTAAACCAAAATGCGAGTACTCCTGATTGCGGTGGGCAATCCGCTTCGTCGCGATGACGGGATTGCCCATCGCGTTCTCGATATACTCGATCCCGGCCTTGCAGCCCGCGCAACCGCGCTGGCCGTTCATCAACTCACCCCCGAAATATCCGAAGACTTTTCCCGGCACGAGGTCGTCATCGTGATCGACGCCGATCTCCAACCCGGCGAAGCATACCTGGAAGAAGTCCCGGAACCGGATCGCCCCACCGCTCTCGGTCACGAGTTAGGCGCGGCCGAGGTCGCGGCGCTCGCGAGCAAGCTGTACGATTGGAAGGGAGCGTGCGTGCTTTGCCACGTTCCCGGCGCGGATTTCGCCGAAGGCGGCGGCTTCAGCGATGAAGCCGAAGGAAACGCATGGCGGGCGGCGCGCCTCATTGAGGAGCTGTTGGCGAATCCTTCTTCCACATGACCCAATCCGCGATCGCACTGCTGACCGAGTTCCCGATTCTTACGTTGTTCCTGGTGATTGGCCTTGGATACCTGCTCGGCGAAGTCAGTCTGTTCGGGTTTCGCCTGGGTGTCACGGGCGTGCTGTTCGTCGGTCTGGCCATCGGCGCATTGAGTCCAGCGGTGGCGCTGCCGGAGGTCGTGCCCAGCCTGGGCCTGATCATCTTCGTGTATGCGGTAGGCATTCACTCGGGCAAGGCGTTCTTCGAATCGTTCCGTCGTCAGGGATACCGGGACAGCCTCTTCACGGTAGCGGTGCTGGTCTTCGGGGCCTTGCTGACCCTGGGCATCGCGCCCCTGCTCCGGCTGCCGGCGCCCCGGGCGGCTGGGTTGTTCTGCGGCGCCGTCACGAACACGCCGGCCCTGGCGGCGACGCGCGAACTCGTTCGGGAGCGCGCCGTGGCAACGGGCGTGCCTGCCGAGGAGGCCCGCCGGCTCTCCGAGGAACCGGTCGTGGCTTACAGCATCGCGTACCCGGTCGGCGTCATCGGCGTGTTGTTGTGCTTCCAGTTTCTGCGCAGGATCTGGCGCGTCAAGTTTGAACCTCACGAAGATGGCGGCGAGATCCTGGTGCGCGACTTCGTCGTGCGGAACCCGGGCGTCACCGGGCGCACTATCGGGGACGTGCTGGGATTGCACAAGGAGCTGGGTTTCGTCATCAGCCGGATTCAGAAGGGCGGCGTGACCGACATCGCGCGTTCGGATACCACGCTCAATGAAGGCGATATCGTCGCCGTCGTGGGCGAGGAGACGGCGCTGGACCGCGCGCGGCAGATCTTCGGCGAATCCAGCAAAGCGCAAATCGAACTCGACAGGTCGCAGCTGGACTTCCGGCGCATCTATGTTTCGAGCAAGGACGTGGTCGGCAAACGCATCCGCGACCTGGACTTGCAGAACCGCCTGGGCGCCACCATCACGCGGCTGCGACGCGGCGACGTGGACATCGTGCCGGCACCGGAAACGCGGTTGGAGGCGGGCGACCACCTGCGCGTGCTCACGCGCCTGGTGAATCTCCCGGCCGCGCGGCATTTCTTCGGCGATTCCATCCGCGGCACCGTGGAAACCGATTTTGGCTCGGTGGCCATCGGCATGGTGCTGGGCGTGTTTCTGGGCATGCTGCCCATCCCGCTGCCGGGCGGCGGCGTGGCGCGGCTCGGTTTAGCAGGCGGACCGCTGCTGGTGGCGCTCCTGCTCGGCAAGATCGAACGCAGCGGGCGCGTCACCTGGGTGATCCCTATCAGCGCCAACCTCACGCTGCGCCAGATCGGGTTGCTGCTGTTCATGGCCGGCGTGGGCACGCGAGCGGGCTTCACGTTCGCCGGGACGTTGCGCTCGAACGGCATGCAAATGCTGGCGGCCGGGGCGGTCCTCACATTCGGCATAACATTGGGGACCATGATCTTCGGACACAAGGTTCTCAGGATGCCCTATGACTCGCTGCTCGGCCTGATGAGCGGCGTGCAGACGCAACCGGCCTGCCTGGCGTACGCGAGCGAGATGGCGTCGCCCTCGGAGGCTCCCAACCTGGCCTACGCGGCGGTCTACCCCGCCGCCATGATCGCCAAGATCGTGCTGGCACAGTTGCTGGTGGCCTGGCTGGGCAGGTAGGTGGAGCGCGCGGTTAGAAGGTAATCCCGAATCCGGCCGAAACGCTACTGTTCTTCATGACGCCGCCGCTCAGCTTCTGCTGATCCTCGTAAGACAGGTCGTAAGGCGTGCCGACGAAGTGCTGCCGGAGGTCGAGACGGAACTGGGCGTGGGGAAACATGCGGATCTTGATGCCGGCGCCGATGTTGCCGCCGTAATTGCGCGAACTGCCGTGCGTCCACTCGTCCAGGCTCGGCGCGCCGTAGTCCTGCACCGTCGCGCCCACCGTGACGTACGGGCGTACTCGTTCGCCGGCCGGCATCATATACATGAGGAAGTTGTACGTAAACTGCTTGACCGGCACCTTGCGCTGATGGTGGGTGACGGTCTCGTTGTCGTCCTCGTCGGTTACGCGGGTGACGATGTTCAGCATGGAGCGGTTGTAAGAGTATCCGATCTCGTGACCGTAGTAACCCTTGGTGTTCATGGTCAGGCGAAGGGAGCCACCCTCGAAACTCACCTTCTTGAAAAACGTATCGTTGTCGGAGCCGCCGGAGGTGGCGATCGAGCCGAGGGGTTTACCGTCGAGGCGTATGAGGTTGGCGCCCACCGACACCTCGTACTTCTGCGCCGAAACAGTCGCGCAAATCAAAAACGGAGCAAACAAGAGCAGGGTGGAAATCTTCATGTTGTCGATTCTCGCCGTAATCTCCCATTATCGCTGAAGACCGGCGATTCCGCTGTAAAGGGCTTCTGACGGCGCACCGTCCGGGAAGGTTTCGTCACTCGGCGACGCGGGCGATCGCTTCCACGGCGAAGGAAGCGTCGAGCGAAGGCAAGCCCTCGAACGGCACCATGGTAGCGGCCGGCGGCGCGGCTTTGTTCAGAAAACCGAAGCGCACGGCGCGAATCAGGCCGGCGCTGGCGCTCGAAAGCGGATAGTAGCTGGTCCAGAGCGCGTCCCGCAAGGACGATCTGACGTCACCAAGGGCTTTCTCCAATCTCTGGAAGGCGAGCACGGCGTCCTCGCTGCGGTGGCCGAACGCCATCTGGCTGCCCGTGAAGGCGAGCCTCACCGGCCCGGCCAGGGCGGCCTGCGCGTAATTCGGTGAGAGGGAGAGCCCTTGCGGGTTCAGGAAAGTGGGAGAAGCCACAGGTGCGGAGGCCAGCCGGGCCACGCCTTCGCACTCCACCAGCGACGTCCGAGGTTCTCTCTGCAATTGTATGAAAGCGGCACCCGCCCTCGGAAACTCGCGGGCCACTGTCTGCCGCGCCGCGTCCACGTCTTCCAGCGACGTCATGAAACAGGTGACGCGCAACATATTGTCCTTGCCCGTGCCGGCGGCTGCCAGTACTGTCGAGATCTGCGCCACGGATTTCTCAACCATGGGTTGCATCCGCGAGGTGGGGCTCTCGGCTACTATCTGCTGCCCGGCCAGGAACGCGATACCGCTGGGGTTCACCACCTTGCGGTCCGCCGAAATGGCTTCCAGCGCCAACTGAGCGCCCTCCATGGGTAATCCGCCCACTTGCACGACGCTCAAGACCGGAAGCGGCTGGCGGCGGTCCTCGAAGGTCTCGCTCACGATCTGGGACACGCGGCGCATATCTCCCGTGCCGGCGACGAACGCGCGCAGCTTGACCAGGGTGGCGCCCCCATTCATTCGGTCCAACGCCTTCAGCGCGTCGCGCACCTGCTGCGACAGGAGCCCGCGGCCCGACAGCGGCACCGTGTGGAATACCAGGCGGCCGGCGTCGGCCACGACGGCTTGCGGCAGTTCCTTGGGCAGTTGCAGTACCTGGGTGGGCGGCTCCTTCTCCTTCTTCTTGCGGCGCTTCTGCGCGAGCAGGGAGCCGTCCGTGATGAGAGCGGCAAGCAGCAGGACGGCGAGAAAGGCTCTGGTCATTGTTGAGGACATGATTGTAGCAGAAAGCAGACGTCTTGCTCGGGACCATCCAATATGGTATGGTGATGCCAGGCCAAGGCATGTTGCCCCTATTTCAGATCGATCCGAATTCCGATCTGCCAATCTACAGGCAACTATCTGACCACATTAAGGAAAGCGTCAGATCCGGAGCCATCGCCGCTGGCGAACGGCTGCCCGCGACGCGGGAATTGGCTGGCCTGCTCGGCCTGAACCGGACTACCGTTTCGGCCGCCTATGAGCTACTGGAGAACGAAGGGCTGATTCGCGGGCACGTCGGACGGGGTAGTTTTGTCGCCGCCCGGCCGGCGGGAGAGCATTCACGGCTCGACTGGGCGCGCCTGACGGAAGAATTCGACGAGATTGCCGGTGCGACGCTGCCGCGGCCGGGCGAGGAACACATCAGCTTCGCGACATCGCGCCCCGCCGAGGAACTCTTCCCTGTGGACGAATTCCGGCTATGCTGCGACGAAGCGTTGAGCGCGCCTCACGCTTCGTCCATACTACAGTTGGGTTCGCCCGGCGGCTACCCGCCGCTGCGCCACTACCTGGCCGGCGAAGCGCGCCGGGAGGGCGTGCTGGCCGGCGACGACGACCTGATGGTGACCAGCGGTTGCCAGCAGGGACTGGACCTGGTGGCGCGCGTGCTGATCCGGGCGGGCGATGCGGTGGCGGTGGAAGATCCCGTATATCCAGGCCTTAAAAATACATTTCTCTCGCGGCGCGCCCGTCTGGTGGGCATCCCGGTCGGGCCGCGCGGCATGGACGTCGAGGCGATCGAGCGCGCGCTGGGGCGGGACAACGTGCGCCTTGTGGTGGTGACTCCGGATTTTCAAAATCCCACCGGAGAATCGATGCCGGCCGAATCGCGTGCAGCGCTGCTGCGCGCGGCGCGCAAGGCGCGGGCAGCGGTGATCGAGAACGATATTTACGGCGAACTGCGCTACGAGGGTGACCGCGCGGCACCGCTCAAGCGGATGGACGAAAACTCCGGCGTGGCGCTGCTGAGGAGTTTTTCGAAGATTGCTTTTCCGGGGTTGCGTGTGGGCTGGATCGTCGCCCAGCGAGCGCTGGTGGCGCGGATGGTGGAAGCCAAGCAGTGGACGGACCTGCACACGGACCAGCTCTCCCAGGCCGCGCTGTTGCGCTTTGCCGAATCCGGCCGCCTGGAAGCGCACCGGCGGCGAATCGTGGCGGCGGGTCGCGAGAGGCTTGCGGCGGCCGTCGCGGCCTGCGAGAGGTATTTGCCGGCGGGTACGCGCTTCACCAAACCACAAGGCGGAATGAGCCTCTGGGTGCGGTTGCCCGAGCCGCTCGACGCGGCCGAGTTGGCGCCTCGGGTGCAGCGCGAAGGCGTATCTTACCTGGCCGGCCGCTACTTCGAGGTTACACGGCGCGATCCGGGCGCGCTGCGGTTGAGCTTCGCCGGACTGGCGCCGGCCGAAATCACGGAAGGGATCGCTATTCTGGGCAGGGTTTTCAGGAAGGAGCTGGAGCGGGAGCGATGCCGATCGCGGCCGGAACCCGCGACGGCGATGGTTTGAGATGGGAGACCGGAGGCCGAAGGGCAACCGGCGCGAGATTAGGAGAAATAAGATGCAGTTCATGGATGAGGATTTCAGGGTCAAGGTCGGCTTGGCCGAGATGCTCAAGGGCGGCGTCATCATGGACGTCACCAACGCCGAGCAGGCGCTGATCGCAGAGAAGGCGGGCGCGGCCGCGGTGATGGCGCTCGAGCGCGTCCCCGCGGACATCCGCAAGGAAGGCGGCGTGGCACGCATGGCGCCCATTCGCAAGATCCGCGAAATCATGGAAGCGGTGAGCATTCCCGTCATGGCCAAAGCACGCATCGGCCATTTCATGGAAGCCCGCGTTCTGGACGCGCTGAAGGTCGACTACATCGACGAGAGCGAAGTTCTGACGCCCGCCGATGAAGAGCACCACATCGACAAGCACC
>CAZLOS010000052.1:0-32020 GCA_964561215.1 uncultured Solibacteraceae bacterium
ACCTCCAACAAATCGACTTCACCGCGCCACGCCCAACTTGCCACCTGTCGATACAGTCTGTACCGGTTGTGTATCCAACCGATGTGAGGAATCCTTGTGGATCTCAGCCGTACGACCTTCACGCCTTGATCCCATTCCTCCCGTGGCGCCGCATCGTTGCGGCCTATGCCGATCACGCGAACGGCGTGTCCTCGTTGTGCCAGTTCACGCCCCATGATCTGGGTGAAAGTGCCGATGCCTCCGTGTTCGCAACCGGGGCGCGGATACTCGTCGCAAATGAAGCAGATCTTCAACGTGGTGTGCTCCACAGCGCGGTCCAATATGCCCCGTCGAGGGGGTAGCAAGCCTCCAGTTCCTTATTAACTCGCCGCCATCGCCCGCCCATCGCGGTGTAGTCCGTGGGGCCGAGGTGTTCGTAAGTCCGCTGCCAAACTAAGGACATGTCGGAGAAACCGGTGTCCGCCAGCGACTTACCATCCAGGCCGGACAGACCCAGACGGAATTCCCCTGGCGCCTCCGACGGCCGGTGCGGGTCGGCTAGCTGCACAATCTCCCGCAGGCTCAAACCACCCTTTAGCCCATAGCGTTGGACGAGCGACTTGTTTACGTTCACTTCGAGACCGTCCGGCCTTCGCTGTCCAAAGGCGGACTGCAGCTTGTCCTTGTAGCAGTGGGGCCTGAACCACTTCGTCCACCGATTTCGCCTGGCGCGGCTCTGGATCATTCCTTTTCTTGCGGCCAGCAGTTTCGGGTTGCGCCAGAATCTGGAGTTAGGCTCGTGCGCCATCAAGTAGTAGCCGGCGCTGCTCACTGATCGAACAACAAGGCGGAGGACTGGAGCAAGATCCTGGATGAAGTGCAAAAACGAGTGGCTTACCAGCAAATCGTAGACGCCGTCAGATTGCCACTGCCCTTGTTCGAGCGGGCCGGCACGCGATAGATTCAAGCAACATGCTAGCCGGATCTGTTTCTCTCCTATCACCCGGCGCACCGTCTCCATGGCGTACGAGGCGTCGCCGCCGAGGTAGCTGTCGCCGCATCCCAATACCAGTACTGATGCAGTTTCGGGCAGCATGTCCGCCGCGTGCCGCAGCGCAGCCTCGAAAACCCGATGCGATGGTTCGTGCAGAAACTGTGGCGCGTAAGAGTCGTGCCCGAGATTGCGTCGCGCGTTCTTGTATGCCTTGGCAACACTCTCGATGAATTGGCTCCGTCCCATGACCGCGCCTTCGCGTAACATAAGCGCCTCCAACGCCTGCGCGGCCCGCTCAGGCTCCGTCATCTCAACCTCCGGCGAATGCCCGCCGCCCACTCTCTGCTCGAGGTTCATTTGGCAAGGACCCGCAAGGTCTCGATCAATCGGTCTGTGGACGATTCGATCGGAGCGTGCACTAATAGTTGCACCAGGCGGCGGCGCCCGTCGCGGTCCCGAGACGGATCCTCCAGATATTCGTTAATGTGTTGGGCAAACTCGTCCACGCTGCGGGCGATCCTCGTGGCCTTCAATTCCAGGACAGGCTGCAGGTGCTCGTAGCGGTAATAGAAGTCGTAAACCGGCATTCCAAATATCGGAGGATCCGCAACGTCGAAAGCGACATTCACCACGGGTTTGTCATGGATACAGAAATCCAGGATCATCGTCGAACCCAGATTGACGTTCATGTCGGCATGCCGCGTCAGGTTGGCCAACAGCCGCAAGTCCTCGGGAAGCGGGTAAAAGCGCGCCCAGTTTCCGTTTCTGCCCGGCGTCCAACGGGGTGGCGAACAGAGCAGTTCCGTGAAGCGCTCCCTCACCGGCTGGAATCGTTTGCCATCGTCGACCGGGGACGGCCGCAACACTACTTGCGGGTTGCCGCGGATGCGCCCGGCACGAATCAGTTCCAGGAGCACAGCCAAATGGTCCGGATCCTCTGGACAAGTGCCTGCGTCGCCTCCCGAATAGCATATGAGCGGCCGCCGCGGATCGGCGCCCAGTTCTTGAAAGAACTGCTCGCGAGGGACAATCAGGTTCTCGTCCACATACGGCTCGAACTGGGGAGTCCCCACCACATGCACCTGATTCTCCGACAGAGAGGGGTAATAGTGAAGCAACTCACGCGCCATGTGGTCGCTCCACACCAGGTAGTGGTCGAAAGGCGCCAGGATGCGGCCCTTGCTGGTCAGGTTGTCCCAACTGAAGACGAAAGCCACGCTGGGGATTCGCAAATCGTGGGCCGCTACGATCGCGGGAAGCGCGTCCAGGGACAGTTGCTGCGAACAGAAGATCACCTCCGGGCGGAGCCGCTGGTAATGTTCCCGCCAGAAACGCGTTTCCGGTGCGCGGCGCACTGCCGCGACCACACGCCGTTCCAGGAACCGCATTCGGCGAGGCGAGCAAGTGAGCCGCCCCCCCCATCGCTTGGCATACTGAATGCAGCGGCGGCCCCAGGAACCTCTGATCGGCACCGACAGGGTATGTCTCATAGCTACCGTGTCGGCCCAATACATTTGCGCGTAGGCCAGCGAGCCCTGCAGCAGTTCGGTCAGCCGGCCAGGATGAAACCTGAGCAGTGTGTGCCACCCGACTTCTCCGTTCGTGCCGGCCTGCAGGCGAGGTAATATCTCGTCCGGCACGTCGTGAAACACGTGCGTCCGCATTCTGCTGGGCAGTTGCCTGAGCAGCCGGCCCAGGACAAAGTTCCGGATTCCTACTCCGTCCGGGACAATCAGAATCATGCTGTTCATTGGATTCCCGCAGTCGAACCCGCGCCGGAGCGCGCATTCATCTGAACATCCCAAACCGCGTGTGGGGTGAGGACGGCGCCCCAACCGCTGCACCGGCCTCCCACGTCCAGATGCAGAGTGTCCGACAAATGCCGCGCGCAGGCGAGCGCGCCGGAAAACAGAACCTTGAAATAGAGCGTATAGAGGCCAGGCTCCAGCCAAAGCGCCGGGAGTTTTAGACGGATCCTGTAGGAACCCGGACGGGTCGTATCCGCATCCACATCTGAGCTGTCGATGCGCAGGTGGAAGACCGACCGCTGATGCATGTCTTCGAGCAAGCAAAGCAGCGTGAACCCGCTCACTTCGCATCCGATGTGCAAGGTGGTCCCGACTTCGAATGGCTCCTGCTGACCAACGGTGGTAGACGGGTGACTGGCAAGATATACGGGACCGAAGCCGGTTTGGCCGGCGCGGACACCCTCGTCCGCGGACTCCCTCTCCTCCGATCTCCGCGCCGACAACTGAAGGTATGTTTCAATGGCCTTGCCGATGGAGGCATACTCAACCACTCTGCCTTGCTCCAGAACAATCCCCTTCTCGCAAAGGGACCGCACCGCTCCCATGTTGTGACTCACAAAGAGGATTGTGCGTCCCTGGTGCGCGACTTCGCCCATCTTTCCCAAGCACTTCTTCTGGAAAGCGATGTCTCCGACCGCAAGCACTTCGTCGACCAGCAGAATCTCAGGTTCAAGATGCGCCGCGACGGCGAACGCCAGCCGTAGATACATGCCCGTCGAGTAGTGTTTCACGGGGGTATCGATGAACTTCTCTACTTCCGCGAAACCGACGATGGCGTCAAACTGCCGCTGAATGTCCACGCGCGCCATGCCCAGGATCGCACCGTTGAGAAAGACGTTCTCCCGTCCAGTCAGCTCCGGATGGAATCCCGTCCCCACCTCCAGCAGCGATCCCACGCTGCCGGCGATCTCAACCCATCCGGTGGTGGGCTCGGTGATGCGCGACAGAACCTTGAGCAGAGTGCTCTTGCCGGCGCCATTGCGTCCGATGACGCCAATCACTTCGCCTTTGCCGACCGTGAAACATACGTCACGCAGGGCCCAGATCTTGGGGCGCTGGCCGTCTCCGGACGAGCGCGGCCGTCCGGTTCTGCGCAAGCGGCGCAACGGTGCCCGCGCAGCGGAGGAAACCACTTCGCGGAAGGTGTGGTAACCGGTTTGCGGGCCGCCGATACGATACTCCTTGCCCAGGTTCTCAGCTCGCAGCGCAATGCGGCTCATGAAGCGCCTCCGGTCGCCAGAATCTTCGATTCGACGCTTGGAATGATTGTGTCCTCCGGCATCTTCCATAGCCGCTTTTGGTCACGGATGGTTTGGAAATCGAACAGCATGAGCCCCAGGCTGATCCACTGCCACAGGAAGAAACTGTTGTCCAATTGGCCGAGGGAGTACTCGCGAAAGGCGGAATTCACGGCATCCGCGTTCAGCCAACTCCCGCCGTATTCGCGCAAAGCGGCCTCGGTGCAGTCCAGGCTCCACACCCGCAAAGGGCCCCTCAGCCACTCGCGTTGCGGCGTTTGCACCGGCCGTTTGGGCGCCTGCCTGACTCTGGAAGGCACGATGTCCCCGGTCGCCTCGCGCAAAAGCCACTTGCTTGTTCCATTGCGGATTTTGCGGTCCGGTGGTTGTCGCATGGCCAATTCGAACAGGCGGTGATCCATGAACGGCTCTCTGAGTTCCGTGGAGGCCCGCATGGAGACCCGGTCGTTGAACCTCAGCGCTCGCGGAATCTTGGCGTAGCAGATATCGAAGTACTGTCGATTGCGAAGAGCATCCGGGAAAGGTACCGGAGTGTTGAAGCGGCTTGCCTGTCTGGTTAGCGCGTCCGTGAGGCAGTCCGGACGCGTGGCCGCCTTGCGGGATCCCTGTACCGGTCCGTGGGTCAGAACCTGGGCGGGCTGCCGGTAGTATTCATATCCCGCCCATTGCTCGTCGAGCCCTTGTCCGTCGCAGAGCACAATAATTCCAAGCGAGCGCGCACAGTCTAGCAGGTTCGCGTACGCCAACGTCGGCAAGCCCCCAAATGGCTCCGACTGGTGGGCTTGGACGGAAGCGGCGAGTTTGGGAACGTCTTCCGGTTTCAGTTCACAAACGACAAGAGGGTGGCTCGTCGCGGCCAGCATTTCCTCCACCCAAGGCAGCTCGTCATACCGTGGATCGCCGGTTGTATAGGTGAACACCGTGGTGTTCTCTTTTCCACCCAGGCTGTTGACTAAACCGAGCGCGATGGACGAATCCAATCCGCCGCTCAGGTTTACCCCAACCGGGACGTCCGAGCGAAACCGCAGGCGCATGCTTTCCTGGAGCAGCGCTAAGCACTCTTCCCCGACGCACTCTTCGCTCCGTTGGTCGTACTCGGGCCCCACTCGTTCCGCGAGATCGTACCAACGGCGGGTCTCAATGCAGCCGTTTCTGTATGTGAGTTTGTGTCCCGGCGGCAGCGACTCGATCCCTTTCCAGAAGGTGCGCGCGCGATGGTCGTACAGGCCGTAGCAAAGATATGTCGCCCACGCCTCACTATCGGGGACAGTCTCGATCCCTGCCGCAAACAGCGCGCGGATCTCGCTGGCCAACACCAGAGTCGAAGCCCCTCGCCAACCGAAGTACAGCGGTTTCACTCCGAAGCGATCCCTGGCGGCGAACAACTTCCGCTCTCCCTCATCCCATAAAACAAAGGCGAACATTCCAAAGAACCTGTCCAGGCAGGCCTCGCCCCACTTGTCGTAAGCGGCGAGTAACACCTCCGTGTCGCTCTGAGTTCGAAACGGGTAGCCGGACAGTTCAGTCCTTAATTCGCGATAGTTGTAGATTTCCCCGTTGAAGCAAACCCAACGGTCCCCACGCGCGTTCGACATGGGCTGGTTCGCGTTCGACGAAAGGTCGATGATGCTCAGCCGGTTGTGGCCAAGTCCCAGACGATTCTCGGGATCTTGATAAATCGCCGAGTGATCCGGGCCCCGGTGCATCTGGCTGCGAACCATCGCCTCCAGATCGGAGGTTTCCCAATCGGTGCCGATAATGGCTGAGATACCACACATGGTTGCTTCCGCTCCTTAACCGCGCGACGCCTCCTGGGCGAAGACCGCCGGCCGGCCGGCGGATTCAGGCGGGTGAGGTAACAGGCTTTCTTGCGCTTTGATCACCGCCTCCACGACCAACCGTGCCAGGTAGACCTCGGCTTTCGACATCGACTCCGCGGTGCACCCGCCAATGTGAGGCGTGATCAAAAGGTTCTCGTTCTCCGCGGCATACCGCAACAGGCGGTTGCCGGTGCGAGTCTCCGACTGCTCGCCGCTCAGGACGTCGAGCGCAGCGCCAGCCAGGTGACCCGACATGAGCGCATCCAGTAGCGCGCACTCTTCCACCAGTTCACCGCGCGCAGTGTTGACGAACAGCGATCCCCGCTTCATGGAAAGGAAGCAGCGCCGGTCGAAGAAACCGCGGTTGTCGTCGCGCGAGTCGGCGTGCAGGCTGACGATATCGGCGTGCCGCAACACGTCGTGCAACTCACCGACGGTCACACCTGGTTCCGGTGCCACTGGCTGTCGATCCGCGGCCAGGACCGTCGCGCCAAACCCCGTCAAGTACCGGCCGACGATTCGGCCCAGCCTCCCGTACCCGACAATCGCTACGCTGCGCCCATACAACTCCCCTCCGCGAAACCGGTCTCGATCCCATTGGCCGCGATTCACGGATTGCATGGCGGCCGGCAGGTGCCGTAACAGGGCGAGCATCAAAGCGATCGTCAATTCCGCGGTCGCCCTTACATCCTGGAGAAACGCGGCCTGGCCTCGCAGCGAAACGACGGAAATTCCTCGTCGATCGGCCGCCTCCAGGTCGATGTGATTTAGGCCTGTGGTTGGTGTTGCGATCCAACGAAGTCTGGGCGCCGCCTGCAAGACCTTCGGCCCGATGAAATGACGCAGACGTACCCACAGAACGTCGACGCCATGCACGCTTGCACACAGTTCGTCCTGTTGGAGGTCGGCCCGGGTGAGATGGCCCACGCACCGCAGTTGTTCGGCGGCGGCGGGCGGGAATCCCACTGACTCGGCAACCAGAATGTTAAGCGCTCTTCGCATGGTAATAGTGGTAATAACGAAGCATCTGTTCCGCCAGGAAAAGGTCGAACGGCGTGTCGATGTTGCAGGCGCGATCTTGCGGAATGAGCCAGGCGCGGCAATCGGAACCTTTCAGCGAGTCGTGCTTCATCAGTACATCGCGTCTGGTCAAGTACACCGAGCCTTCGCGCAGGTAGTACTTCGGCAGACTCTGCCTCGGTTGACCTTCAAATGCTTCCGCGAAGGGTGGGTCCCAGACGCGAAGCGAACCGTCAATCATCTTCATCCGTGCCGGGTGCTTTTCGCCCACCTCGACGAAGGAAATGACCGAATCGGCCCCGGTACGTTCCAGCAGTTCCACTGCTCCGTCAATATCGTCGCGTTGTCGTAGCGGGGTGGTGGGTTGGAGGGTGAAGATGGCGTCGTAGATCTCCCCGTGGTTCTCCAGTGTGCGGACCACGTGCTGCAACACGGGGATGGTTCGGACGTTGTCGTGCGCCAGCTCAACCGGCCGCATGAAGGGGACATCCAATCCCAGCCGGCGCCCGACGGCGGCGATTTCAGAATCTTCTGTGGACAGGATGGTCCGCGTCAGGCGTCTCGAACTCGCCACAACCTCGGCCGTGTAGGCCAGCAGAGGTTTGCCCATCAACGGAACAATGTTCTTGTGAGAGATCCCGCGGGATCCGCCTCTTGCGGGTATAATTCCCAGTACTCTCATAGTCCCAAACTCCAAACCGTGCAACTCAGAGTCCCTTGCTGGCGACGGCAAACAGCATAGGTCCCGAATGAACCAGCCGTCCGTATAGCGCGCCCATTTCCTGGTGCGCCCGCCACGCTGTTCCCTTCACATCGCCGCGCAGGAGCCGGCGCAGATACTCCGCCGGGCTGTAAAGCGGTGTGTGGAAGCTCCCCGCGCATTCCGGCGTCAGGCCTGCGGCGCGCAAAAGTGTCTTGATCGATGCTGCGGTAAAGAGAAAGATGTGGGCATGGGGCGCCAACATGCCAGTCCAGCGCCGGCCGATCAGCCTGAAGTGGCCCGATTCCATGTTCGGCGTCGTCAACACCACACGTCCGCCGGTGGCCATGTACGTGCGGATCTGTTCCAGAATCCGCACAGGCTCCGGCAGGTGCTCGACCACCGCCTCCATGATGATGAGGTCCAGAGACCCCGGCTGGATATCAGTTTCCGGAAGCGCGCAATCGTAGAAACGCAGATGCGGGTATCTCATACGCGCTCTTTCGATGCGCGACTTCGAAATATCCAGGCCCCTGACTTCGTCCCAGCCCTGCCGGTGCAATTGCTCACAGAGGTGCCCGTCGCCACATCCAACATCCAGAACGCTTCGACCCGCTTTCGCGAGCGCGGGCACTTTGCCTGCCACACTCGAGAACCAAGACGGGCGTGTGCAGCCGTGGCCGTTGGGAACCGGTGCGAAGGCACCGCCGTCCCGGTAATAGCCAGTGTAGAACTCCTCGCTCTCCCCTGCCGACGTAATGGGAGGCGGGTCTATCCGGTAGCTGCCGCACCCGGTGCACCGCAGCAGGCCGAACCTACGCGTCCGGAATGATTCCGTCCAGGGGCCGGATCCGCACCAGCATGGCAATTCGGCGGCAGCCCGCGGCTGGCAGCTACGCGCTGCGGAGGGCGTCCTCATGGCAGACTCTTTCCGGTTCCTTTTTGGTGAGAACAACGGGCGCGTTTTCGGCTTCCGCCACGTAATGAAGCCGCTTCTGAACGTACGGAGTCAACGCAACCAGAGCTTCCGCGACGCGCGCCGCCACATGCCCATCGCCATACAGGTCGCTGGGAGCATAGCGGCCATGCAGCAATTGCATCCGGATTGCATTGGTGACGGCATCGGCGCGGACCGGCATCCGTAGAACATGCGCGTCGCACTCGCGTCCATCCTGGCGGTCGCCAACCAGAACCACCGGAGTGCCGAAATAGCCGGCGTCGCGCACGAAGCTGCTGGAATTGCCGACGGCGCAGGCGGCCGTGGCAAGTATCTGGAGATAGTCTTCCGGCGGCAGATTGGTCAGAGTACGCAGCCAGTGCGGTCCAATCTGATCGCGAAAGATCCGGATCTCCTTGCTGATATGATCGGCTCCCGCGTCGATGTTCGGCCATAACAGAAGCGTCTGCATGCGCAGGGTGTCGAGTGCGCGCAGCAAGTGCTGCATCTGGCGGTGTTCCGTACCGTACTCTGTCGTGGTCGGGTGGAAGATCGCCAGCAGAAACGGCTTCGTCACGTCGATCAGGTGCCCGCTTCCAGTGGAGTTCACCATCTGTGGCGTGAGGTCCGGCTTGAGCCGGTGCGCAATGTCGCTGCTGGGGCAGCCGATGCCCAGTATGGAATCCGGCCGTTCTCCCATCCGGATCAGGAACTCAGCCGCGCGCTTGGTACTGGGGACGTGAAAATGCGCGAATTTCGAGATCGCGTGGCGCGCGCTCTCATCGATGGATCCGGAGACTTCGCCTCCCTGAATGTGCACGATGCACAGGTTCATGTAAGCCGCGGCGATTGTTGCGGCTAGGGCCTCGTACCGGTCGCCGATCAGCAACACCAGATCCGGATTCAGACGTTTTAGCTCGTTGGCGTATTCGATTACACCGAAGCCCACAGATTTGGCCATGGAAAGCGGAGTTGAGCCTTCCAGCTCCATGTAGACCTCCGCGGCCGCGGGAAAGCCGTCCCGGCGCAAGACTTCCACCGTCCGGCCAAACCGTTCCAGAACCATGGTCCCGCCCGCAATCACGGACAGCTCCAGTGCCGGGTGAGCCCGGATGGCGTCCATTACAGGTTTTAGTCTTCCGTAGTTGGCACGGTCGACCAAGATCACGCAAACTCGGCGCTTACGATCGATAGGTTCCAATCTCCTGTGCCTCCTGGTTGCGAATAGCTCGCATGATTCCCTATGAGAGAGCGTTTTTGCAGTCGACTCGGCGTATGCAGAAAAGATCAGTCCCCGGAGCGTTCAAGCCGGCTTCGGTGGAAACAGCACAGTCGAAGCCCAGCGCCTGCAGCTTCGCAACGGCACCGTGTGTGAATGAACTCCGTTTACCGTAGGGGTAGCTGAAAGGGTAGGAGGATTGCCGTGCGAGTTTCCTGTCCAATAGCTCACGGCATTGGGCAAGGTCGGCATCGCATGCCTCCGGCGGCATCGCGGCGAGCGGTTGGTGCGAATGGGTGTGCCCTCCGATTACCATCCCCGCCGCTTGCATCGCGCACGCTTCTTCCCAGGTCAGATAAAGCTGGCGTGCAAATTGTTCCGGTGGCCCGATGCGGCGACGAAACAGCCGGGCGACGGCTTCGTCCCGCAGCTGCGGCTCCAGACGGAAGTTGAAGAAGTACTTGAACCGGGCCACATCCGCCGTGTCCCAGGGGTATGTTCGTTCGGCTTCTTGTCCGGTCTCGGACATTACCTGCCTCGCCTCGGACGCGTATGAGCCCAGCCCATCCAAGACCGACTCGCTATACTCCTTGAAGTCCAGCGCGGCCATCAAGAAGTGATTCATATGGACGGGAGCGACATGGCCGTTGTCCATACACGAGCTGATGACGAAAAACACACCCTGAATGCGCTCCTCGCGAAGAACCGGCATAGCATTCTCAAAATGATCCCTAAGCCCGTCGTCGAAGGTGAGCAAACATAAGTCGCGCGCCGGCAAGTATTCTCCGCGCAGGAAAGCCAGACACGACTCCAGCGTGGCCATCTCGTGAGCGGCACGCAGTTGACGCACCTGGCGGCGGAACTCGTCGAACGGCATGGCTTTGAGCCGCGGGAATGGACTCCGCTGCAGGTCCCGCACGTAGTGGTACATCACGACTTTCAACGCAGCCATGGTTTCCGCGCTCTCAGTTCGGCCGGTCCTGGTCCGAATCCGATTTGGTCCAATAAAATGGACATGTCCATTCGTTTGTGCACTCCGGTGTCCCGGGTGGAAGGAATGCGGCGCTTAGTATGTTTCCGCTCTTGCCGTCCAGTGGCTGATAGCGGCTGGGAAATGCATCGGCGTCCGGGACAGTCGCACGCCTGAACCCAAGCCGCTCGAGGATGGCCCCGGTGGGCCCGTGAAAACCGTAATAGTCGGCGCCCAAGGCTCCCTCCAGGCGGATCTGTTCCAAAAACGCACCGGCAAGGGCTCGCGCGTTTTCTTCGGAAGCCGGCAGGAATTCGACCAGACGCGCGATGCGGTCCACCGGCGATAAGCCGCCGTCCGACGCGCGATGGATGACTTCGCTCCGCCAAATCAAGAGCCCGGTGCGGGGCGAAGCCGGAACTGTGATCACGCGGTAATGAAACACGGGATGCCGGGTGTAGCGCCAGTGCAGGTAAGTCAGATCGCGCTTCGCACCCACCGTACCCGGCGCGATGAACGCCCAGTTGGTTTCATCCCAGTCATCCGGGATGGTGTCGCCGATCCGGCTCGCAGGTTCAATGCTCGGCTCCTGTGCATAGCGCCGCGCCAGTTCCTCGGCGGCGTTTCCGGTCCAGTCCGGGTGGGCGATCCGTAGCAACTCGACGGCCCGGTCGATGGCTTCAGGCAGAATGAGAATATGGCGGGGAGCGGGAGGCAATACCTGTCCACGAAGCAACCGGTAGATATTCGTGGTGGCGGCGGTGATGCCGAACGCTACCGTCGCATCGTATTCGCCTCCACGAAGCATATTCAATAGCTTCAGGGCCGCTGGTCCTCTTCTGCAGTCTTCCCGGATCACGTAGTTTGCCATCCATACCCCGCGAAAAGACTTGCCGAATAAGTTGAGTCCGAACGGGATTCCGCCCAGGATGCCGGCCAATTCGCCATTCAGGACAGCGACCGCGACGGTGAAACCGTGCTGGTCGCCGGCATGGTCTCGTGCAAAGGTCCACCGGAATAGTTCTTCCGAACGCACATACACGTGCCCAGCCGCCCAATGATCGTTCAGGAACCGCGCGATGGCCGGGTACTCGTCGTCTTTGGCGAATCGATATTCGATGTTCATGCGTGAGTCCCGTTCTTGCCGAGCTTCTCGGCGAGAATCATCTCGATCAATTCGAAGGAAAGCAGTTGTACAATCTCCTCCGGGTCGATTTGCACCTGGAATTCCTGTTCCAGGGCCAGCACCAGATTCAGATGGTGCAGGGAGTCCCAACTGGCTACCGTATCCGGAGAGGACATGGGCTCGACCTGCCCGATCGGAATCTCAAAGACGTCGGCGAACAGTCGCCGCAGCCGGTCAGGAGGCACAGTTGAGTTCACGTTCCATAACCTCGGGACGACAGGTTAGCGAGATCCAACTCGGGCACTCGACCGCATTCTTCGTCAGGTCAAGCTCCCAAAGTGTGCCCTCGTCGCTCGCCCGTACCTGGTGGAAACCGTGCGATCGATAAAAGTCCTGGGCGGGCAGGTTCTTCTTCGTCGGCAAGAACCACCCGCGCAAGTACCGGATGCCTCTTGCCTGGTTCTGTTTGGCGATCACCGAAAGAAGCGCTGTCTCCACTGTCCTGCCGATGACGCGGCAGCTTAGCAACAAAGTATCGATTTCGCAGGCGGCGTCTGCTCTCTCTGTAATGCAAACTCCAACAACCCCGTTGTCCCCGAACCTGTCCCGGACCCTGACCTGGTAAACGTCACATCCGTTGCTCCCGAGTCGAGCGCGAATCTCGGCTTCCGAGTAACGGCGCGTGGTCAGGTTGAATTGGTTCGTCTTCATGGTCAACTGCGCCACGCGGCCTGTCATGTCCGGGGTGACGGGGCCAATCTCGACCTCCTGCCGCAGCCCATGGAAGAACTCTGTCAGCGTCTTGGAGTGGCTCCTCAGTTCCTCCCGGTCTCTTTGATCCGTGTAATAACGGCCACGCTCCCGATCCTCCTGGGAGATCCAAAGCCGTTCGAACAGAGGAGAATCGCGAATCGCCCGCTCGTAACCCTCCGCTTCGGGCGGCAACTCGATCACGGCCACCTCCGGAATTGCTTTCCGGATGAGATCGCGTTCGACAGGGTTGTCATCGATGAATGCCAGGCTGTCCAGTCCCACGTTCAGTTCAGCCGCGATCTCGCGCAGGTTGGTCGCCTTGTCCAGCCAGTTGCACCGGATCGAGGCGAAATGCCTTGGCCGCAGCAACATCTCCGGGCTTTTTTCCAGGACCTGCAGGACCTCGTCCGGATTGTTCTTGCTGGCGATCGCCAGCAGGAAGCCCCGCTGGCTCAAGTCGAGCAGCGTCCGCTGCACATTGCGGTAAAAGGCGCCGGGGTACTCCCGGTCGCACCGGATTCCTTCCGCACCGTCTTCCCCGAGGATGCCTCCCCATAGCGTATTGTCCAGATCGGTCACTACGACCTTCGCCGTCCGGCCGAACATCGCCGCGAGGTAGCGCGCCCATTCCTGGGCCAGGTGCGTCAAGTGATTCGCGGCGACCGGCATGCGCGCAAGCATCCACTTGCGCTCGTCATACCAGTCTTCCCTGCCCCAGCGGGCGACCAGTGCGTGATAGTCGAACGGATAGGTGCCGGGCGTCGAGCGCGCGATGCGCCGGATACCGTCATTGATCGCGCCGATCGCTTGCGCTTGCGTGTGCTCCAGCACCCGGTCCAGAATTCCCAGCCGTGGTTGACCCGGCTCGTCGAGATTGTGTATCAACAGGCCCGCGTTGGTCCTGCGCCGCAGTTGTGTGATCCAGTTCTCGATGTCGGCCAGGGTCCGATCTACAACATCCCGAATGCCGGATTCGGAAAGATCGGCAAAGTGTTCCCAAAGCTCCGGAACCAGGTCCCGGGTCTGGATGGCCAGGATTACAGCGTCCGGCTTGAACTCATCCAGAAAGCTGTCCGTAGAGAGAATCTCCTGCGCGTAAGTGTTAAAATCGCCGGTCCGCACCTCCAGATCAAGTCCCATCCGCAGCAGGCATTCCGCCCGCAACAGCGGGATCAACGGTTCCACCGTGAACGACCGCAGGATCGCCAGCTTCCGGCGTACCAATGCACGCTCGTCGGAGGTGTTTCCCAAACAGGAGAGTATGTATTGCGCCGCGTTCAGGCGTGGCTGCGCGCTCCACAACCTCTCCAATTCGCACCGGGCCTCCGCCATCTTTCCTTGGCGGATGCAGGCCTCCACGGAGTCTCGTATCCGTTCAACTGGGTCGGGCATAGCTCACATGCGGATTCCACCGCACACGGGTATGTCGAGGCCGGTCAAGAAGGAAGCCTTGTTTGAGCACAAAAACAGGACCGTCCCGGCCACATCCTCCGGTGAACACAGACGGCGTATAGGCGTTTGGAGCGCGAGAACTTTCTTCACTCTCTCGGAGACTTGCATGGCCGGAGCCGAATCGCTCAAGCCCGGCGAGACCATGTTGATCCGAATGCCTTTGGGCCCGTATTCGGCTGCCAGACTTCGGGTAAGCCCCCAAAGTGCGGACTTGACGACGGTATCCACGGTCCAGCCTACTTGCGGAACACCCGCCGCGAATGCCGAGCCTATGTTGACGATAGTTCCATTCTGGCTTTCAACCATGGCCGGGAGCACGGCCTGCGCGCAATTGAAGGCGCCTTGCACCTGGACATCGAGCGCGTCGCCGATCTCCTGCCAGGTCAACTCCTGGAAGGACTTCGGAACGAATGGAGGTCCCGCGCAATTCACCAGAACGTCGATCCGCTTTCCGAGTCTGTCGCCGGCTTCGCCCACGGCCGTGCCCACGCTGGCAGAGTTGCGCACATCCAGCTTCACGGCGATGACGAGTCCCTTGCCGTTCGAGAGTTCGCGGCACAGGCTCTCCGCCGCGTTGGCTCGGTCATGATATCCGACCGCCACCGCCGCGCCCTCGGCGACAAAAGCGCGTGCAATCGCCGCCCCCATGGCCCCGGATCCGCCCGTCACCAGCACGGCCGGCTGCGACGGTGCCGCGTCTTGAGGAACCGCCCGCCGCTCGGTCATCACCACTACGCCTTCTCCTTGCATTACTCTGCTCCCGTGTTGGTCCATGGCCTCGACTTCCACTTTGATCGACCGCTCGGCTGTCGATTTGTGGACAACCCGCAACGCGACCCTCACCGTGTCGCCAACCAGAACGGGCCTCAGCCATCGAAACGACTGCTGCGCCCAGAGCGCGCCAGGGCCCGGCAGTTCCATCCCGATCAGCATCGACACGAGGCTGCCGATCAACATCCCGTGAGACACTGCTCCGGGCATCTGCCTCTCCCGCGCGAACCGCTCGTCAAGATGAAGCGGGTTTCGGTCGCCGGACAACTCCGCGAACGCTTCCACCAGCTCCGCCGAAAGCGTTCGCTGTATCTCCGCGCTATCGCCTACCCGAATCTCGTCGAACGTCCTGGAGCTTGGAGGCAAATCCACTGCGGCATGGGATTGCATGGGAGTCTTCGGTCAGGCGAGGTCGTCTTCACACAACTGAGTGCCGGCAGCCACCGCTCGCCGCAACTTCCGGCCGACAACCTCAGGCAACCTCTCGGCTGGGATGCCGAAGCCCGGTTTCTTCAGAGCCAGGACTTCGGATTCAAGCGTCTCGCCTGCCTCCAGGTCGCGACCCGCCGTGACACTCTTGCGGAACGTGCGATTCATCTGCTCCAGTTCGCTCGACAACTCGTCCTTGTCCGCCGGATTCCGGCGCATGCGCTCGATGAATCGGACCCCTTCGACCAGTTGCCCGAGTTCCGAGGTAGTCAGAGATGCAGGAACATCGGGCCCGAAACATTCTCTGCTGAAGGTGACGTGTACCTCCAGGGCGGCGATGCCGAGTGTCGCAGCCGCCAACCCCGCGTAGATCTTGCCCGAGTGGTCCGACAACCCTACCGGGCAGCGGAACCTACGCTTGAAAACCTCGATCAGATTCAGGCCGACTTTCTCGGGCGGGCACGGATAAATCGATGTGCACTGCATCAATGTGAAGTTGACTTGCTCCGACTGCAAGCTCTTCACTGTCCGCTCGATCTCGTCGAACGAGCTCATCCCCGTGGACACGAACGCCGGAAGCTTGGACTCCTTGATCATCCGCAACAGCAGCGGATTGTTGACTTCACCGGAGGCAACCTTCCAGGCGCGTACGCCGATTCTCATCAGCATCTGAGCCGCTTCGATCGAGAACGGAGAACTCAGGAACAGCAACCCTTTTTCCTCGGTGTGCGCTTTCAAGCCGGCCCATTGGGACTCAGTAAACTCCATCCGGCGCCAATAGTCGTAGCGCGTGTCGTCCTGGGGGCTGAAGTGGACCCTCCAGGGTTCGGCTTGCGTGCTTTCTGCCGCAGCGATGTGGGTCTGAAACTTCACCGAGTCGGCGCCGGCCCTGGCCACGGCGTCGATGTAGGCATGTGCCGTGCCGAGGCTTCCGTCGTGGGCTTGTGCCACCTCGGCGATGATCACCGACGGCCTTTCCATTTCGCCATCCTCCCGCATGTGATGGTGATGCATAGTGATTCGGCCTCCGCTGTCTGCTCACACCACATCGGCGAATGTTTTCTCCATGTAACGGAAGTAGATGGTTCCTGAGAGCAGCAGGCCGGCCGCTACCAACGACGAAACCGCCACCATGGGACCCGGTGCCGTGTGCGTGCCGAGCAACGCCCAGCGGAATCCTTCCACCACGCCTGCCATTGGATTGAGCGCGTACAGCGTCCGCCAAGGCTCGCCGAGCAAAGAACTCGGATAAGCCACCGGCGTGGCAATCATCCAAAACTGGCTCAGGAATGGCAAGACGTAGCGGATGTCGCGGAACTGTACATTCAGTGCTGACAGCCACAGGCCCGCGCCGAGCGCAGTGACCACGGTCAATAGAAAGAACAACGGCAAATAGAGCACGTTCCAGGTGGGAGCCGCGCCGAAGTACGCCATCATCGCCAGCAGAAACCCGAACGCCACCAGAAAATCGACGCCACCCCCCAGTACGGAAGCCAGCGGAACCGCGAGCCGGGGGAAGTACACCCTGGTGATCAGATTCGCACTGCCCACAAGGCTATTGGAGGACTGCATGAGGGCTAAAGCGAAAAACGTCCAAGGGATCAATCCCGTCAGGCAGAACAGAGGGTAGGCGACTCCATCGGAGGGCACCTTCGCCAACCGCCCCAGGAACAGACTGAACACCAGCATGGTCAACAGCGGCTGTAGAATGGCCCAAGCGGCTCCAAGCAGCGTCTGCTTGTAGCGCACCTTGATGTCCCGCCAGGTCAGGAAATAGACCAGTTCCCGATATCGCCACAGCTCATCCAAACGCAGGGATGCCCAGCCATGGCTCGGTTCGATGCGCAGGGCTGCTTCCGTGGCGCGGGGTTTGGACGTACCCGGCAGTTTGTCCGATTGACTCGCTTCGGCTGCGTCTGAGATGGCCAACGGTTTGCTCCTTCTTAATCAACCGGCGAATGCGGCTTGGCGGGGTTTCTGCACGGCTGCGGCCCATCGCGCCGAAGCAGTGTATTCCGGAACAATGGAGGCCATGTGAGCGACAACCGCGGCCTCCTGCCGGTCTTCGATGAGTTCCTGGAGCCGGCCTACCCAGTTGCACACAGCTTCGCCCTGCAGGCTCTCGCCACTACGGAAGATCTTGATCTTGGGATGGTGAGTGGGAAGTACGTCCTCGCCGCTGGTGCTCAGTTCCTCGAACATTTTCTCACCAGGGCGCACGCCGGTGAATCGAATTCCCACCTCCTCCGGATCGCGTCCCGCCAGCCGGATCATGGTCTCGGCCAAGTCGAGAATACGAACCGGTTGTCCCATATCCAGGACGAAAATCTCACCGCCGGCGCCCATCTGCGACGCCTCCAGAACAAGTTGCACGGCTTCCGGGATCGTCATGAAGTACCGGCGCATCTCCGGATGAGTGACCGTTACCGGACCGCCCGCGGCGATCTGTGTGCGGAACACCGGCACTACGCTGCCGCTGCTGCCCAGCACGTTGCCGAACCGGACAGACATGAATTTATGGCCGTTCCCGTTCGAGGCGCTCGGGATGCCGGTAACCAGAATCTCCGACACGCGCTTGGTCAGACCCATGATGTTGGTAGGATTGACGGCTTTGTCGGACGATATCATCACAAACGACGACACGTGACACGCCATCGCCGCCTGCAGCAGATTGTAAGTGCCCACGACGTTGTTCTCCGCTGCCTCCAACGGATGAAGTTCCATCATGGGCACGTGCTTGTACGCAGCCGCGTGAAAAACGGAGTCCGGCCGGTGCGAGCGGAGGATCTCCATCACGCGCTGCGGGGACCGGATGCTGCCCATGACCGGGATGATCTGGGTCTTATGGCATTGTTCCGATAGCTCGCGGTGGATGTTGAACAGGTCGGTTTCCGCCTGCTCCAGGATAACCAGCTTGGCTGGGGAGAAGCTGACCAGTTGCCGGCATAGTTCGGATCCGATGGAACCTCCGCCGCCGGTCACCAGTATGCACTTCTGGCCCATGGCCGCGCGTAACCGTGCCACATCAAGCCGCACCGGTTCGCGGCTGAGCAGGTTGGCGCACGCGATATCGCGAATCTGGGATGTCGCGGCCTTGTTCATCAGCTGCTCAGCCAGGCTGGGAACAGTCCGGCAACTTACGGATGCCGCACGGCAGTTTGCCAGGGCCTCGCTCACCCGGCGGGGGCTGGCCGAAGGCATCGCGATGATGATCTCCTCGACGTTCTTTCCATGACGCCGGATCTTGTCAACGATCGCCGAAGCTTCCCGGCCTGTGCCCAGCACGGCCACTCCGAGGTATCGCATTCCCTTCTTGCCGATGTCATCGTCCAGGAACCCGAGCACGTGGTAGCCAAGCGACGGGTGTGCCTGTATCTCGCGCAGGAGGCTGCGGCCCGCGGCTCCGGCACCGTACACCAACACCTTCTTCGCGCCCGCGGGAATGGGATATGTAAGCGGCGGCTCCGTATACAGCCGTACGCCAAGGAGGACGGCGGCAACCATTGCGGAGCAGGTCACAAAATCGATGCAATAGATCGATCGGGGAAAATGGGTCCCGATGATGTTGTACGCCAGAGCCGCGAAGGCGCCGCTGGCCAGCAGGTTGCCCAACCCGTGCGACTTAAGATCGTTGAGTTCCAGGTAACGCCACCCGCCCCGATCCAGTTTGAGCAGATAGTAGACCAGCAACTTCACGGGAAGCGCCAGCAGTAAGCCATAGAGCAGAGACGGCAGGTGCTCTTGCGGAATGGAGAATTCAAAACGCAACAGAAACGCCGTGCATAGGGAGAAGACGACGGCGAATCCGAGAATGATCCTCCTGGCGATGTGACGGTAATGAAAGAGACTTTTTGAGATGACGTCTGGATCTGGCTTCATCTGGGTTCTTGGATGCTTGGAAGATGCTCGCAAGCGCTGCGTCCGGTCGGGTCCGGGCTAATCTGTTGTCTGTGGTTTCGACCAGCACCCCGCAATGGAAAGTTGGCGCGTCGGTGCATAGTATCGGACAGCCGTGTCAGGATCCGTATTGCTCGTAAGCGTGAGAAAGCGGAACGTTCCAATCGGTCAGGATGGTACCTAAGACAGGGATGTTCTCTGTGGTCAACCTCTCCTTGACGCTGACGGCAGCCTCCCGCGACGTGCTGCCCGCTCGAATCACAAGGATGGTCCCATCCACGAAGCGGCCGATGATTCTGGCGTCGGAAAATTGCAGCGCTGGCGACGAGTCGATCAACACAAACTCGAAGTCCTGGGAGAGCCGCTGGAGCAGCTCGGCGGTGCGCGCCGAGTGCAGGACCCGGGTTACGTTTCCGGGGCCTGGCCCGGCCGTCAGCAGATACAACCCCTCGATGGGGGTCTGCTGAGCGAGGGCCTCAAGCGGCAGAGTCTTCAGGTCGCTCGATTCCGTGATCAAAGTTGAAAAGCCCCAGGTGTTCGGCAGATCGAACAAAGTATGAAGCCGCGGCTTGCGCAGGTCGCCGTCCACCAGGAGCACGCGGTGGCCCAGCTCCGCTATGGCGACGCCAAGGTGAATGACCACCGTGCTTTTTCCCTCTCCATGGAAGGCGCTGGTGATCATGATCCTGCAGGCCCCGTGCTTGCCGTTCAGCGCCGCGAAGATCGACGTCGTCGCGTTTTGAAAGGCCTCCGCGACAATCGGAGGTTGTTCGGTAAGCTCCGTGACGTGGTAGCCGGAACGCCGGCGGACAAGAGCTTTGATCCGGTCGCCGATCGCGCCGTCTCCCTTCTGCGTCCCATTCCCGCCGGGAAGAACCGCGATACTGCGGCAGCGAGGAACGACGGATAATTCCGGCACCCCCAAGTGCTGTGGGCTCTCGCCGGGAACCCGGAGGCGGTGGCTGGCACGCGCCGCCACCACCACAAGGCCCACACCGAGAAACAGGCTGGTCAGGATCCCCAATCCAAGGTTCTTCCACATGACCGGGCGGTAGGGCCCGGCGGGAGTCACCGCGCGGTCCACGATCCGGATTTGACTGCTGCCGCGCATCGCAGTGCTGAGACTGACCTCGGTCGCCTTCTGGAGCAAATCCTCGTAAAGTTTCTGGTTCCGATCCAAGTCCCGCCGCAGATTGTCATACTCCATGCGCTTCTTGGCCAGACCGGACGCCATTTCGGTTTGACGATTGACCGCGTCGCGCAACCGTTGCTCATTCATCCGCGCGGCTTCCAGGCCAGCGTAGAGGCGGCTGGTCTGCGCGGTATTTCGGGTTGAGAGTATTTTCTCGATGGTGGCGATCTCGGCTTGTACGGCCCGCATCCGCGTGTGCTCCGGCGTATATTTCTGTCCCAGCTGCTGTAGTTGTGCACGGAGCTTGACGAGTTCCGCCGAATACTCGACGGCACGATCGTCCGATAGACCGCCCGCGGCGGCGTTTTTCACGGCGACATCGTAAGTGGTCTGTTTGGCCAGGACGTCTACGTGGGCCGCCGCCAGTTCCTTTTCGAGGTCCTTCAGCTTGCCCTTCTCAGCTTCCGGCTCTTCGGCTTCGAACTTGAGACCGGTCTGCCGGCTATAGGCCTCCAGTGTGACTTTGGAGGTTTCGACCTTGCTCTTCATGTTCTGGAGCTGGCCGGTCAACCATGTCATGGTTCGTTCCGCGGTTTCCGACTGCAACTCGAGGTTGTAGGCGATGAATTCTTCGGCCATCGTATTCACATACTCGGCTGCGAAGTCTGGATCCGGAGAGTCACACGTGATCTCTACGATGCGTGTGTTGCTGAGCGTCCGCATCGCCGGAGTCACCGGTGGTAACACACCCGGAGGGGTCGCGGGCGGGGCGAGGCCGATTTTGGAAAGCAGCGTTTGGGCCGCGTTGAGCCGCCGGGTCTCCCCGGCCCTTGGGGCCGCCATTAGCCGGTTGGCCACACGCGTACGGAACGACCGGCTTTGCAGAACGTGGAGTTGTGTCTCCAGATAGGCTTCCGCTGTGACCGATGGGGAACTTCCACTTGTTCCCCTCCACCCACCGTCGATGATCCGGTACAAGGCGTCGGACTCAGCCATACTTTGAATCTCGATGGCCGTCCGGGCTTTGTACATCGGCCTCTGCAGGATTGCCGTAGCCCATCCCAACAGGGCGCCGGCCATCACAATGAGCAGGATGGTGTACTTCCGGCTTAGTATGATCCTCCAGACTCCGACAAGATCGCTATCTCCCCCCGGACGGTTCCCGGACAACGGTTCGAAATAGTAAACGTCCGCGGTATTGCGAAGGGGGCCACTGTCTGGCGCAAGTACTTGCCCCAGTCGTCTGACAGGCAAGTTGCTGTTTGGTTCCATGTTCCGATCTCGAAGTTGAGTGAGAATACTCTGATCGAACGAGCGTCAGTAGCGGCCGATGATGACCGAAACGGCTGTCATCGGACTCAACATCGCCGCGACTGATGCCATGACAGGCACGAGTCCGCCTTTGGGAGGAACAATCACGTAATCGCCTTCGCCGAGCATGCGGTCCTCGGCCTTGCCACGCAGGATGTCCTTCAGGTCAACCACCGTGGACTCACCCTTGCCGCCGCCGCGCTTGCTCCAGAGCAGCACCTTGTCAATCCGCCCCGAACTCTTGTAGCCACCGGCCATGGCGATTATTTCCGTCATAGGAATCGCGTCCGAAGCGACCAGTTGCACAGCGCCGGGGTGGTTGACTTCACCGGCCACATAGACCAAGCGCGTGCTGCTCTCGCTGACGTAGATCGAATCATAGGGGCGAAGCACAAAGCCCGCCTCACGGCCGGCTCCCGTCACTACGGCTTGAAGATTAAACGTCACCATCATTGCTTCGCCCTGCTGCAACCACTTGGCTCCGGGAAACTCAATAATGCCGGAGGCCTTCTTGCGCGTCAGCGAAACGGTCGTCCCTGCCGACAGCACACCGCCGGCCATCGCCAGTACCTCCTGCAGCGTCGAGCCGCCCTTCAGTTGGTACATTCCCGGGTTTCGTACGGCTCCATTGATGGTAACCGGCCTGCTGCGCAACTCGATGACAGTGACGTTCAATTGCGGATTCTGGATAAAACGCGCATACCGTTCCCGTAAATCCACTTCCAGTTGCCTCGCCGTCATGCCGGCGGCACGCACGGTCCCCAACATCGGAAGCAGCAACTGGCCGGCTTCCGAAATCCTGTAGTCCTTCGACAGTTCGTCCTCGTCCAGCACGCGGATGGAAATGCTGTCGCCAGGCCCAAGTTCCACTCCAACCTCGGCTGGAGGACGAACCGAAAGCCTCTCGGCCGGCGCGGATTGTGCGGGAACCCCGCCTTGCTCGGAAACCTGGGCTCGTTCGACCGCTGGCAGTCCGGCCCACATCAGCAGCGTGAGCAGACTGACCAGGTGCCGTTTGTGACGGTGATTGATCCGTTGTTGCATCGTTCACTCCATGCCTCATCCGGCAGCGCGCACGTATTTGCGGCCACCCACGGAGGCGGATTCGAAGCCGGGCGGGCGCCGTATGACCGTCACCGATCGTTGGTCGATCTCAACCGATACCGAGCGCATCAGGAGGCTAACACTGATTACCAGACGCGCCCGGCGACGGTCGCCGAGCACGATGGCTTCCAAGCCTTTGAGCGGACCCTCGATGACTCTCACCCGCGTTCCACAGGCTATGTACGGACAAGCCTCCGGCTCCACGTTGAGGTCCACAAGCTTCTTCAGTGCCCCGATCTCTTCCTGGTCTACTTCCGCTGGACCTTCACCGAAGCCCACGATGTAAAGCACTTTGGGAATTTGCAGGATCGGGAGTCTGTTATGAGGATCGAACCGGCAGAAAACGTATCCCGGAAAATACGGATGCGGCGCGGCGCCCGATGCGCCCTCATCCCGATAGGCGGGCGAGAACTCTTCATATCCGCGCTCGCGAAGAACGCGCGCAACGCTGTATTCACATTTTGTGCGGACCCGAAGGACGTACCAACCAACGCCTTGCGAATTCTTCCACATAAGTACGGTAAGCCCCAACTGGCTTGCCGCTGCGTCCGTCCGTTCCGGTACGCGACACGAGTACGGCTTTAGTTGTGGGGTTGAAACAGCTAACTGCGGATTGCCATCCGGCTGGCTCGCCCGTCAGAAGTCGCCTTCTGGAGGCATCCCGGCGGACGATCCGGCCTCGCTACGCGAGCTGCCCGATAAGTTCTCGAACCGATCTTGTAACGCTATTTGATAAAGCCTTATGAACGGCTTACCGTTACCCGGCGGGCACGAATCGACAGACGATCTGCTCCGGCTGCGCTTCGATAGTTCGGGACGAGCAGGTGGATGGACTTGTGCGGATAGAGAGGAGTGAGGGAGAAGTGGGCATATCCCAGCAAAGAAGATTCCTGATGAGCCGCGAATGGCTGTCTGAACAAGCTACCGCCATTTCCGGCCTCAATCCGGTTCCTGCAACTCTTGCTTAGCGGAACCCAGCTTACCGATAGCATAGATTCTGGGGCCTATCGGGTCTGGTGTCAAGCGAACGGCAGGCGAAAAGCTTGTACTATAGTCCTACTCTCGCTACACAACTCGCACAGGAAAAATCTGATTCAGGTTCACCAGCAACTGCACCTCGGACATTCTCCGACGGCACTCCGTACTGGGACCGTCAGTTCCGCTCCGCGGCCTCGGAAGCTCGCACTTCCCACAGCCAATTCGCGGCCAGGACCACGCTCAGAATCGCGAGCAGCTCCGTTACGCTCCGGTACCGCGCTTCGCCCCAATCCACTGCGCATGACACGAGGGCCACATAAAAGACGGCACTTGTCGCCAGGCTGAAGGCAAATAGCGGCTCGGTCCGCATAGGACGACGCAAGCGGAGAATTTTACTGGCCAGCAGAGTCCCCCAAATCACGAACTGTCCGGCGAAGAAAAGGCCGGTAACGACAAATTGCAGCCCGTAAGAAAGAGGCTTCACCAACGGGTGGAAAGCCAAATCGTCGGTGTGGTAGGGAAACCAGTAGGTTGAGAGGGTTCGCGCGACCTGCTGGATGTAGATCACGGGGTGGTGGAGAACCAGCGACATCTCGAGTCGTAACATGTAGTTGGCCAATTGGACTTCCGACATTCCCAGCTTCTCCCTCAGTGCGGGGCGCGACTGCCACACCGTCCAATAGTAGTTGGCTTCCCGTGCGAACATTTCATTGCGTTTGTCGAGCAGGATCTTTCGGACGCTGGCATCCGGAATGTACGGGAACAGCGACGGGATCCGCGTGCCGAAATGGAAGCCAATACCATAGGTGAGGCCGGGATAGTTGAATCGAAACGCATTGAAGGCGGAGTAGCCGACCGGAAACAGCAGCGACACGACGCCGACGAGCACAGCGTGCCGCAGAAGTTGTCGCCGGTAACAGAGCAGCAGTATCGCCGCCGCGACGAGACCAAATAGAGCAAAGGTTGGCCGGGCCATGGTGGCGCACCCGATCAATACGCCGCTGAGGACTGCAAACGCAAGGCGGCCGCCAGCCGCGGTCTTGTGGAGCGCAACGACAGCCGCTACAAGGCACGGAGCGGCAAGCGCCTCGGTTGCAACGAAAAGGGTCGATTGTATGTAAGGGGGCGATAGCGCTAACAAGAACACCAGCCATCGTTGCCATAGCTTGATTTTGAGCCACCCCAGAATCAACAGCAGAAACCACGCCGACAAAGCGTGCAGCACGAATGCCGTGTAAAAGAACCCGTGGCCGATGCCTGTGGCTAACAGCAGAAGCGGGAAGCCGGGCGTGCGGAGCTGCAACTCGTCAAGATGCCCGTCGGCCAGGTCTTGTGCGGCACGGACGTAGGTTGCGGTGTCTGTAACTTCAAACGGAGCCTTGGGCAGGAAGTAGCCATAGGCGAACATCGAAATCAGGGCTACCAGCGCAAACAACCCTTGTTGCCTGATCCAAGCCATGACATGCCTCATGTTGGACATAGCCTATTCCACCCCCAGTGGCTCAGTGGTCTATTTGAAGAGTGTACGACAACAACGTGAAAAGCGCGAGATATCTATTGACCTTCCCGAGGAACGGATTTACAGTGAGATCGACTGAAGCGAATCGAGAGTCCGTCCAAGCACCGGGAAGAAGCGCTAGCTCTCGCGAGGCTTGAATTCCGGGAGACCTGGGATGAGTGACATGACGCTTCCGGTGGCTCGCACGCCAAACGCTGGGACGGCGGCTCAGGCCCCACGGATTCAGCGCGATCAACGTACCTGAACCGCAGGCGGAAACTGGCTATGCAAAGCCATCCACGCATCCTGACCGCTTCGATGGCGAGCTATCTCCTGCGGATCGGCAAACGGCCCCGGCGTGATTCTCAGCCGGATCCTCTGTTTGGGACCCGTGTCAACCGACTCCACCAACGCTCTGCGAGCCGGCTGAGCGTTGGGCAGGCGAACTTGTCCGTGTTCCAAGCCTGAAGATCCTCAAACCGCGCCGGATCAGTGGGGAACAACACGATGAAACCAGTATTCCGAATTGGTTGCCGGATGGCTCTCGTGGTACTGCTGTTGGCGGCCGCGACAGCCTCCGGCGAGGAGTTCTACCTGGGTGTGACGGACCCCGGCATCGCCCCGACGATGGGTACGGCAATCGGCAATGGGGAACGCAATCTCGTTATCGAAACGTTGGAGACGTTCGACATCAGCCGGGCGGGTATCTACTTCGAGCCCCTCAAACCGCCCAAAAAGGGTGCGCAGGTTGTCCGCGTCAACATCTATGAAGCGCTCGCCTATCCAGCCGGCGGGGTCTGGCCCTGGAAGCGAGGGCCGCTGCTGAAAACCGCAAGCCAAGCCGTCTTCACCCAGGGTGAGCGTTTTTACGACGTGCCCATCGAGTTCCGGTTCGAGAAAGGCAAGCGCTATGTGATTGGGTTCGAATCCGTGACTCCGGCGCCATGGGGAGACGGAAACAACCGGATGCGCTTCTGGAATTGGGACCCGGCTTTCAAGTACTACCACCCCTATGATGTCAAAGATACTGTTCGAGTCCTGGACGGCGGGTTCAACGACACCTTCGCCAACAGGAACTTCCCGCACATCCGGTTGGGAGGGCCGCAAGTCCCGGCGGGCACGCCGGAGTTCGCCTCCATCCCTTGCCTGGTGAATCTGTACCCGAACGCGGCGGGCAACTATCCCGCAACCGATGCTGAGATCGAGAGTTGGATCACGTCCCTGAATGAGCTTCTGAAACCGTACGGACTGCGCGTGGATTGCCAGGGCATTCGGCAGTTGACCAAAGATCAGGCCAAGTCGATGGGCGATGCGAACAACGACGGAGATGCCGATGGTGCCGAGTACGCTTCCATCAGGCAGAACGGCGAAAAGGAACTCGATAGCAAAGTTGCCGCCGGAAAGGGATACAAATTCAGCTACTTCACGGGAACCGACGAAGGATCTCCATTCACTTACCACAAGCGCAGGGTGACGTTCATGCACCGGCGCACGCCCGCGGGAGGCGAGGTGCCCGCATCGTCCGGTCACGAGCTTATGCACTCATTGACGCTCGGTGCCGGCCACAAGCTGGACGCAACACACACGGCGAGCAACGGTGGGCATACCAACAATGCCGCCTTCCCCGATAACTGGATGGTGCCGTACCCGGACAGGACCGGCACCAAGCTGACTCCCGACCAGATATCCGAGATCAAGAAGGGCGCCAGAAGCCTCTCACCCACCGTGGAGGCTTCGAAGTCGCCTGCTGTCACGATTCAGCAGCAATTCGGCTACGCCTCCGATCTCATTGGAGACGCCTCGCCGGCGGTGGGCCACCTCGATCTCGACCGCATCGAGCTCATCTCCGATCTCGATGCGCCGGTGATCCAGTTATCCATAGCCCTGGCAAACAAGTTCGACCTTGCCGTAAATGCCGCATATGTGATCGCGCTGGACGCGGATAACAACGCGTTGACGGGCGCGACCTTCGACGGGACTCCGGGCATCGAGTACGTCCTGGAATTGACCGTTACCGGCAGCGGCGGCATCTATTCGGCCTCAGGTGTCGCCAGGCGGCTGCTCGACAACCTGACTCGGCCGCTGGTGAGCGCCCCGCAGATTGAACCTGTCGAGCAGTTGTTCGGCGCGAATATACCGGCCGTGCACGTCGCTGACGAATTGGTTCTGACTTTCGCCAAGAGCCTTGTCGGTCTCGACACCACCGCGGCCACTCAGATCCCCATCCACGTCGCGTCGCGGCAAGGGGGCTTCACAGCGGACCAGGCGGATCTCGTGTTCGACCTGCTCTACTGGCAGAAGCAACCGGAGCTGACCATCACCAGCAACTGCGTGCCGCAGTCAGGCCAGCCCATGGCGATTTCGCTTGTGCGGATGCCTGCCAGCTCGGCCTTCGACATCCTGGTCAACGATATGACGGTGGGTAACGCTACGACGGGCCTCGACGGGTCCTACAGCGGTTCCTTCCTCTTCCCCGCGCTGCCGTCCACCGAGGTTCATTTCGTAAGCGCGCGCGATGTAGCCACCGGCAGGTCCGCCTTCACGGTGACTTGCCAGGCTCCGTAAACTTCAAGCGGGCACAAAAAAGGGGCGGGACGGTACCAAAACCGCCGTCCCGCCCCCCGAGCTGCTTTCTACTTACCCAGCAGAACGAAGACGCCAAATTCCGGCGCCGTGTGCTTCGGCTGGAAGTTTACGTTCCCGACCGGCGGAGCGATGGTGAGCCCCGTCATCGGAACGCTGATCGCCGCACCCGAGTAGACCCCGGAGGCCACCGCGGTACCGTAGAAGTTCATCGCGTCCCGCACCTCGTAGTTCTGTCCCGCTCGAAGCACGGCGGAGACGTCGAATTTGACGCTCTGAAGCCCGTCCCAGTTATAGACGATGAGATTGGCGCGTCCCGATTCGTACCGGTTCGGCCGGACATAGGTCCAAACGCCCGTCGGCCTTCCCGATATGAACTTGCTGTCCTTATCGAGGCCGGTGAGGTTTTTCCAGTTGCTCCAGGCAGTGTTCGACTTCTGATAGCGGAACAGGCCTGAGCCATAGTAGGTGTTGTCGTCGAATGCGTAAGCCGCCTTGTTCTGGTTGGAGAGGTGGTTGAAGTTGATCACGAAGTCGGTATTGCCCCTGGCATACATGACGTTGCCGGTGAACGTGAGCTGATTCCAATTCCAGACCTCGACCGCGGACTCGCCGCCGATGAAGTAGTTGTTGCGCGCCTTCAGGTCCTTCTCCACGCCGCTGAACGACCAGCCGAGCTGCGAATAGCCGTCCTCGGTTGTGGTGTGGTAGCTGTGGTTGTCGTCGAAGACGATATCCTCGGCTCCGCTGCCAACCGTGACCATGTAGTTGGACCAGTGGTTGGTCGGTCCTCCGGCCAGGTAGCCGCTGTTGAAGCTGACGTTACCCAGGAACCGGAAGTGTTTGGCGTAAGCGTTTTCGCTGCCGTAACACCGCAGGCCCATGCCGAAACCCGCGAACTGAATGTTGTCTTCGATGACCTTGGTTCCGTTCAGATTCTGCCCATACACGCCATGGCCGTGTCCGCGATCGGGACCGGACCAACCGTTGTAGTAGATCAGACTGCCATAAATCTCGTTGTCCTCGGCAGGCGTCCAATAGCCGAAGCCCTGGGCGGTGTCGTGAACCACGAGATTAATGAACTTGTTGCGCGGGCCGTAAGTATCGATGCCATCCACGCGGCTTGGCGCGGAGAAAGATCCGGCCGCTCCTGTTCGACGCTGGGTATAGCTGCTCATGATCTCGAATCCCCAGAACCAGGTATCGGAGCCATTTGCCGTGATTCCCGCGCCGGTAGTGATCGTGGACGTGTCGATCGTGGCTCGCTCACCAGGATACTGGCGAACGATGATCGGCTTACCAACGGCACCCTTGAGCTTGCTGGTGAAATTGCCGACGTACGTTCCGCCGCGCAGCCAGATTGTGTCTCCGGGCTTGACGGCGGCGGGGTGAGCAAGAGCTGTCGCCAAATCCCAAGGGCTTGAAATACTGCCGTTTCCGGTGGACTTCCCATTCGGCGCGACATAGAATTGGTTACCGCTACCGGGAAGCTGCTGCGAATCGCTGATGGTCAGTACCACGGCCACGGTCACCGGCGAACCCGTTACGCCAGGACTCGAAACGGTGACAGTGCCCTGATGTGTTCCAACGGAAAGACCGGTGACTACAGTCTGCACCGTCAGGTCCGCGGGCATGGAACCCGACAAAGCGGACAGGCTGATCCAACTCTGGCTTGCCGTCGCCGTCCATCCCAACGGACTGCCGCTCGAGTTCGAGATTGAGATTCGTTGCGCGGATGGTGCCGAGCCGCCGTTGACCGCGGAGAAGGAAAGTTGTGTCGGGGTAACGCTCAAGGTGGGCGTTACCGCCGCTGCCGCCTGTACAGTCAGTTTTACGTTAATCGTCTGCGGCGAACCTGCCGTGCCCGTCGAGGTCACCGCCACCGATCCGGAGTAGGTTCCCTGGCTGAGCGAGCCCGTAACGGCTTGGATTTGGAGACTTCCGGTTCCGGAACCGCTCTTGGGCGAAATGGAAAGCCAGGATTGAGCGGTGCTGGCCGTCCAGTTTGCCGCCACGGCGCCGGTCGAAACGTTGACCGTTTGCGCGGCGGGACTGGATTGTCCGGCCGTGGCCGTAAAGGTTAGCGAAGTCTGGGAAACGGATAAGGTCGGCGTCGTTGAGGCCGGAACGCCATTGGGCAGAATCCCCGCGTAGGCGCTTTCGGCCGGGCCCAGGTCGGCCGGCGTCACGCTCGAACTCGTTGTAAGCAGAAGTCTGTCGAGCAGGATGCCATCTTCCCGCATCCACACGTTCACAGTGTGCTCACCGGCGGTCGGCACCTGTATGTAAGCGCGAGCGGTCTTGTCCATCACCCAGGAGGACCAACCCCAGACCGGACTGTCCAGCGGAAGTTCGCTAACACATTCGGCCGTGGGAACGCGCTGGCCATCCAACCCGACGTGAAGGGAATCGCCCGCGGCATTCGGCGCCAGGCCGCGAATCCAGACGTAGTAGTTGCCGGCTTGACTGAAGTTGACGCGGAAACGTAGTTCAGGGGCCACGCCAACATAGTCCGCGGCGAGGTTAACGCCAAGGTCCGCTTCGGCGGCCATGTAGCCGCTGCCCGAGAATCCTGTCTGCGAATTGCGTAACGCCCAGGAAGCGGTTCGATTCACGATAACCCCGTGCTCGGCTTCCATCACGACCAAGCCGTTCAGTTCGCTGAACACCGCCGATTGCGACTGGCTGCTGGGCGGAACCACCGTGATCTGGGCTGTAGCGTAAGCGGTTGTATCCGCAACGCTCCGTGCTGTGATGGTGACGTTTGTGTTTGCCGTAACGGCCGGAGCGGTAAACAACCCGGCGCTGCTGACCGAGCCGGCCGTGGTGGTCCAGGCAACTTGCTGATTGCTGCTTCCTGAAACGGTGGCGCTCATCTGCGTTGTCGATCCCGACGCGACCGAAGCCGGCGCGGAATTGATCGAAACCGTGACCGGCGTCGCTGGAACGCTGGCGCCGACCACGGCTGTCACGCTGATGTAAGCGGGCGCCCCATTCGCTCCCGGCGCGTGAATCGTCATCGCCCCGAGGTAGGTGCCCGCCTTATACCCGGTCATGTCCACAAGCACCGGCAGGGTGTACGCTCCCGACCCGGAAGTAACAGGAAGTCGAATCCAGGTGCTGGAGGCGTCAGCCGTCCATTTCAGAATGCCACCTCCTGAATTGCTTATCATCAACGCTCCGCTTCCCTTGCCGTCTGCTCCGGTGGTGATTTTCAGCACCTTGGAGGCAAGCACCAGCGTCGGACTGGGAACCAGCAGAGACACCGAAATGGTCGCCGGCGACGACAGGGCACCGGGCGCGGTAACCGTGACTCTGCCTTTGTATGAGCCCGCCGCCAGCCCGTCGGCTTTGATCGCCACCTGGATGCTCCCGGGCGCGATCCCCGAGGCGGGCGATAAGGTCAACCATGCTTGGTCGGACACAGCGCTCCAGGACATGCTTCCCGACCCGGCGTTCGTCACACTGATCGACTGTGGTGCCGCCGACGAGCCAATGGATTGGAAATTAAGATTGACTTTGGAAAGCTGCAGGGTTGGGCCGGCTTGCAGGGCCAGTCCTGAAACGGAAAGCAGGATGCTCAGCAGAGAGCACATCTTGACAGTCCGGCGGAAGAGCGCCCACTTTGGAACACATTTCGAGGTTGGGCCCGCAGAACTTATGCAATTCAATATTCGCATTTTTTACTCCCATTTTGCTTACTTCTTTTGTCGCGATGGCAATCCGACAAGCAATCGTCGCCTCGCCAACAGGGTGATCGGTGTGCGTCCAATCGCGGCGTGTTTCCGGAAGAAGATGCAAAGGAGATACTGATTCGCGCAGGAACCTGTGATGCTCACGCTCGTTCGCGGTAGGATGGCAAATTCGGCATCCGAGACGAAAGACATGGAACAACTTCGCTTTCAGGTGCACTACATCGACGCTTTCGCTCATGTCTATTAGTGTGCAGTCCAGGCACTGCCGCCCCTGGACTAAGGGTTCGCACCCGGCTGCCCGGTCAATATTGCCGATCAACATTTACCGCGTCCGGCAATATTTACACGTTAAGTATGGCGCTCGGCCACAAGAAGCCCCTTTCGGGGGCCTATGAACGCTCAAGGGAAAGAACTAAGCAATTCACGCTCCAATGCTAAGGCACAAAATGTCCATGAAGTAATGGATGATTCCATCAAGTGCATAGCGATACTGGAGGCCGCCGAGCGTTGGCGGTCTTATGAGCGCGACCTCCGGTCCTGCCGGCCGTCGCGAACAAATCCCTTCGGCAACCATGGCGTACCTGA
>CAZLOS010000053.1:0-31959 GCA_964561215.1 uncultured Solibacteraceae bacterium
GGTCGGTAAGGACCTGGAGAGCCTGATCCAGAGCTTCAGCATCGAGCGAGCCGAAACCCTCGTCAATAAACAGTGACTCCAGACGCACGCCCCCGGCGTGATTTTGAACTACGTCGGCCAGGCCCAGGGCGAGGGAGAGAGATGCCATGAAGCCCTCACCACCGGAAAGCGAGGACACGGGGCGGGTAGTCCCGGTGTGGCTGTCCAGAACAACGATGTCCAAACCACCCGACTGACGCCCGTCGGCAGTGCGGAGAGCGCGCTGAAGCTCGAAGCGGCCCTTGCTCATCTTGCGCAGCCGCAGGGACGCCGCCTGGAGCACGTCTTCGAATAGGGCGGCCTGGACGAAGCGCTGGAACGTAATCCGCAACTGGTTATCGCCGCAGGCAACGTCGGCGATCTTTCCATAAACGCCGTGGGCTGTTTCCAACGACTGGAGCTTCTCCCGCGTCTCGTTGAGTTGCACCAGGAACCGGTCCATGGATTTCGCACTTTCCGACAACTGGTGCTGTTCCCTTACCAGGGTGGCGACCTTTTCTTTCGCCGCGGTCAAGTCCCGCTCGAGGCCCTGCAGGTCCGGCGGCTGAAGACCAGCAGCCCCTTCCTGCGCCCGCCCGAGCCGCGACTGTGCGGCCGAGAGATCAGCTTCGAACTGCCGGATTTCCTCTTCCATTTGGACGACGCGAGAGATCGCAGCCTTCGCCATGCTGAAATCGTCGGGACTGCCGAACGCGGCCTGTGCAAGACGGCCGGCAAATTCGGCTTCGGCGCCTCGCGCCAGCTCCGCGGCGGTCTGCTCAATGGTGACGGCCGAGTCATGGGCGGTGGCACAGCGAGCGGTCTCACGGCTGGTTTCTTCGACCTGAGTCCGTGCAGCCTCGTAAGCCCGTGTCAGCGCTTCCAGCCGGACGGAGGCATTTTGGATCGCAGCCTCCAGTGACTGCTGGGTCCGCAGAGATTCGGGTACTCCGGCCTGACGCTCCGTGAGGGCCTGGCGAGCCGCGGCCAGACGGTTGGAGGCGTCCTGCAGGCGAGACTTGGCGGCGGCCAACTGCGCTGAAACGCCGGCCAGTTCGCGACGATCGCGCTCCTGTTCTTCTGCGGCACGGGCCACCTCGTCTGCAGCGCGGCGGGATTCACCCAGCGCTCGGCGTGTGTCTTCCAGTTGGTCCGTGAGTTGGGACACCGCTGTGCTCGCCGCTTCCCCGAGCTGAGTAGCGAGGTTGCCAGCCTCCGTCTCATGGCGGGTGACTTCGTTCTGCGCTAAGCCCGCCTGCCTTTGCAGGGATTCAGCCTGGACCTCCAGATCGCGGACCTTGTTCTGAATCCGTTTCAGCTCCTGTTCTTCCGGGAGCGGGGCTTCAGACCTTGCCGGCGCCGGGTGTTCCGTCGATCCGCAGACCGGGCACGGACCGTCAGCTACGAGGTTGGCCGCAAGAATGGCGGCCTGGGCCGAGATCCAGTCGGACTGCAACTGATCAGAGTGCTGACGGGTTTCCTTCAGGTCTTCATTCTTCATCGCGAGCGAGGCGCTAGCCCGCTCGAACTGACTGCGTGCGCTGTCCAACCCCGCATTCACCTGGTCCAGCCGCTGCCGGTTCTGAAGCAGGCCATCCAACTTCTGCTCGCTGAGCGACAGGAAATCCGCCCGCTGCGCTGAAGCCCGAAGAGTCGTAATCTGCTGATCACGCTGTTCGACCTTCTGAGTCAGGCCACGAACCTTGGCATCAAGGCGACCACACTCGGCGGTCTCCTCCCGGTCCTGCGTCTCCGCCGCCTCAACCTCGGTCGCTGCAAGATCGATTTTCTCGACCCGATCCCGCAGTTCGGACAGGCGCTGAACCTCACGGCCAGCAGCCCCGCGTTCCTCACGGCGGCCTTCTTCGGTTGCCAGGCGTCCCCGTGCCGTCGTCTCAGCGTGCTCAGCAGTGGCACGTTCCTGCTGACGGTCTTTGCACTTTGCTTGGGCGTCAGCGTGTTCCTGCACGCGGTTGCGAACGGAGCGCTCCAGGTCCAGAAGCTGTTCCGCCTTTCTGGCGGATGCCAGCTTCTGCCGGGCGGACTCGACTCCAGCCTCACGGCTTTTCACTGTCGAGAATGCCGTCCGGGCCGCGTCGAGTTCGGTGAGCTTCTGGGCGGTGGCGCGCGCGGTTTCGTAAGTCTGCTGTGCGGTGATCTCCACGCCGCGTGCCACCGCAAGCTGGCCATCAAGCTCTTGCAGCCGCTGTTGCGCGTCATCTCGCCGCTGGCGCAATTCGTCTTCAGACTGAGCCTGAGCAGCCTCGAGGAAATTGTCCATCCGCTGCCGGCCGGTCCGGATCTCTTCTTCGATCCCTTTGGCTGTGGACTTCAGCTCCTCTTCAATGTGGCGGAACGTTTCAGTCTGGAACAAGACCTCGAGGATCTGTTCGCGCTCGCGCGATGTGGCGGAGAGGAACTTCCGAAACTCGCCCTGCGGCAGAAGCACAACCTGGCGGAACTGGCTGCACTCGAAGCCGAGCAACTCGGTGACTTTGTCGGTGACGTTCGTCGGTTGGGAGGCGATGACCTCGCCATCATTATTAGGGTCGGTGACACCGGTCCGGCGCCACAGCGTTGCCGTTGCCGGTTCCTCCGTAGTCCCGGTACCACGCCGGCGGGGCCTCACCTGAACCGGCGTGCGCCGGACCCGGTACGAATCCGTCCCGATGTCGAAGTCGAAGGTGATCTCGGTCATCTGGGACGGCTGCAGAAAGTCGCTGCGCATCTGGCGCCCGTCCCGTCCGCCACCGGAGGTATCCCCATAGAGGCCGAAGCAGATGGCATCTAACAGGGTGGTCTTTCCGGATCCCGTCGGGCCAGTGATCAGAAACAGGGCAGCGTCCTTGAGCTGCTGGAAGTCGACTTCCTGCTCTTCGATGAACGGCCCGAATCCCTTTACAGTCAAACGAACTGCCTTCATAATGCTGCCTCCCTCGTCTCGTTCTGGCAATGCTGGTACACGTCGGCGAACGCCGCGACCTCGGCCTCGCTGAGATCCTCCCCCGTTACTTGGCGGAAGAAAGAAGAGAACAACTGGTCCGCGGCTGTGCGCCGGTGATCCAGCCGCGCGGTCGCCGCCTCACCCGACACGACCGGTAGTGCGCGTTGAACATGGAGCAGGTTCGGGTAGACCTGCCGGAGCTGCCCCATCGCATACAGCACGGGGCCGTGGTCCTCGAGCGTAACCATTAGGTAGTCGTCCACGGCGTCGGCCGCAGCTGAGCCTTTCCGCAAATCGTCGAACAGCCCGGTCACACAACGGACTGCGTGCCGCGGCCGCAGTTGAACGCGCTCCACTTTGCAGTCGCCCCACGGGCCGATCTCGACCAGGTTCACGGACTTGACGTGGTCCGCCTCGGCGAAGCTGTAAGCCAGAATGGAACCGGAGTATTGAATGTTGTCTTGGCCGGCACTCTGTGCCCGGTGCAAGTGCCCGAGGGCAACGTAGTCGAACCCAGCCAGCCCGACTGGCTCCACCGCTCCAGCTCCGCCGACGACCAGAGGCCTCTCTGACTCGGTGGCTTCGCCTCCTGCGACGAAAGCATGGGCGAGGAGTACTGATCGTCGGCCGGCCACCTTGACCTCCCGAATCCGGCGCACAACCTCCTGGACGGCCGAGTTGTGGTCCACGACAGCCTGACAATCCAGTTCCTGCCGAGCCATGGGCGGTTCAGCGTAGGGAATGCTGTAAATGTCGACCGGACCGTGGGCGTCAGCTATCGTGACGACGTTGCTGGGTGTGAAGTCCTTGAAAAGATAAAGGTTGCCCGCTTTTAGAAGCCTCGCGCCAAAGGTCAGCCGCTCGGGGCTGTCGTGGTTTCCGGGGATCAGAACGACGGGCACGTGGCAGTCGATGAGGAGCCGGCTCAAAGCATCATCCAGCAGCGCCACCGCCTCAGCCGGCGGAACAGCCCGGTCGTAAACATCACCCGCGATCAGGATCACGTCAGGCGCGGCTTCGCGCGCGAGCGTGACGAGTTGGTCCAGGACGTAGGATTGATCCTCTATTAGGGCTTGTCCGTAAAGACCGCGGCCCAGATGTAAATCTGCAAAATGAAGAATTTTCATTTTCTAAGCTCCCGCCATTTCTGTTTTTCTTCCTTTCACGCAATCTCAACACGGTCTGATTCGATTCCATGCGATATCACAATCGCCATAACAAGAGCGATTGTATTCTAAACCGGCAGCGCTGTCAATAGTACTTCCATGTGGACACACAAATATTGCATTTATCGGTTTTCCTCGGTTATACTCGGTCCTTGGTGATTCACGATCAACGCAGGCTCACAACGCGACTGAAGGCGAAGCGCCTCCATGTCTCCACCCTGGATCCGGCGCTGTACCTAAGCCCTGCCTCTGCGCTGGTGTGGGCCGCGGGACCGCGAGTAGACCTGGGTGGGATGGCCCGTGAAGTTATTGAAGGGAAAAGAGATACCGCACCAGATGTAGACAGCGAACCGATGCCCGTCTACCGACAGGCAAACCTGGCAGCGTTGAGATGGAAGCTATCCGCAGAACACTGGAAGCAGCCAACCTTTATTGACCGCACCTGCGTCTTACCCGGCGACGTTGTGGTGAACAAGATTGCCCCGATCCGTGCGGCGATTGCCACTTCTCGGCTCTACCGCCACCCCGCGGATTCCAACTGTTACCTGATCCGCGGGATGCAGCCCTCAGTCGCACTCTGGGCTGCGCTCTGTCTGAACCAGCCACTCTACGCGGAGTACTTGCTCCGGTTGGCCGGAGCTTCCATCCTCCCTCGCGTAACGATGCGCGCTTTACGGGACTTGCCGTTGCTCACACCGCCCGAGGAATCCCGCAGCCTGGCTGAGCGAACGTGGGGACTGATCGACAGCTTCCTCGCCCAGGAGGAAAACCTCCACCGAATCATGGCCGACGTGCAAGATCGCATCTGTCCGCCCGAGGCGCTTCGCTTCTGGCATGCACGTTTCGCCTCCCTGGCCACGCCATCATGGTGGCGACGCGTTCCGGTCGACGTAATCCCCGACTCGCTCCTGCCTGGCCACTCATTGTTCGAGCTCCTGAAACAGGAGTTGCAGTCGAACCTTGGCTGGGTCCCGCTCGAGCGCTGCCTGGCGCCCGAAAAAGAGCAGCCGCCCCGGACGAGGCTTCCGCTGGCAGATGAGTCCTCACAGCCATTCACACTCCGGTGTCTGCGGATCTCCGATGTTGGTTGCGATTTGACCGTGACGCAGGCGCCCCCAAAAGAGGAGGTGGCTTGGCCCGGTCGCATTTACCGTCTCCCGCTTCGGCAGGAAGAGGTGCTGGTGTCTCTCCTGGTTTCGAGTCCGACCGTGGCGTACGCCGGCGAGATTCCTCGCACGGACATCCACGTCACCGACCATTGGGAACGCCTGCTTTTCCGGGAAACGCCGGGTGCTTGGGCGATGATCCTCAGCAGCCCAATGGTGAGCATTCAGCTCCGGCTACTCGCCCAGGGTTCAGCGCGCCAGTTCCTGAGTACTGGCACCGTAAGCCGCGTGCTCGTTCCAGTGCCACCGCGCGAGGAGCGACTGCCATGGGACCGCGCCCTACTCAAGTACCAGCGGAACAGGCTTGAACTGGAAGATGCATGGCGAAATCTCTGGCAGGAAGCGGTCACCGTTTTTGACCGGGCACATCGGGAGGCCGGGGTGGTACTGCCCTCCAGGACAGACGCCCGGGACGGAGGCGTTGGCTTATGACCGAAGTGATCTTGGACCGGCTGACGAATGCGCTAAGAGCGAAGCCGCGAAAGCTGGATGAATTGCACGCCCTGGCTGTCGAGGCTGGGAGTAACTGGAGCATGGACCAACTGTGGCTGCTGCTCGCCTGTCTCGACGGGTTTCGGGTCGAGGGAGAGGGCGGCGGAACATCCATCCCGACCATCAGCCTCGGTGACCGATCACCCAAGGAGAAGCTTCAGGATGCCATTGCCGAGGTGGTTCGGTCCGAAGCAGGCCGGCCAGTTCCTGCACAAAAGGTGCTTACGCTGTTACCGTCGGACTTCGTGACCTCGGTGGCGCAGATCCTGGCGGTTGCCCGCGAAGCGCCGAACCTCGAAGTGTTCGGCCCTGGTCTGCTGCGTCTGAAAAGGTAGGTGGAGAACGGAATGAAAGAAAAATCGGATTTGAAAAACACGCTCACCGCGCTGGAAAAGAAGGCCAAAGGGCTAGGCTTCGATCGCAAGGTCGCGCTCCAATTGGGCTCCGAGAAGGACTCGGCGGCCTCGGTCGCCTATGGCCTCTACCTCGGCGAGGAGACGCCCCGGTTATTCCTAATGGCGCTGCCTGCCGGCGCCTGGGAGAAGGCCACCGCCGAAAACGTCCAGCAGCGAATGTGGGATCTCACGCCGCCGGATACGGCCGCGAACGCCTATTCGAAATTCGGTCTGGTTTCTGACGGCGCCAAAGAGCGGGTATTCGACCTCCAGTACCCGGCCCACGAAATTGACCAGTTGCCCAATGCCAAGGAGAGCATTCACTACAGGCGCATCGCGGCGGACCCGACCTACCGTTGGTCGATGCGTATGTCTGAGCGGCTCCAGAGCGGATTCAATACCTTCCACGAGCAGGTCTACCAGACCGTTAAGGACCGGGTAAACGACAAGAACGACATCATCGAGGAGGTCGCCAAGTTCCTGTTCCTGGAGTCATTCCGCCTTCACAACGGGAAAGATAGGCTCAACTTCACGTTCGAGGGCAAGAGGTACAACCTTGGCGACGTCTTCACCGCCGAATATGTCCGGCAGCACGGCAAGCAGGCCGTCAAGCTAATCCAGGTTGCCTTCGACCATTTCAAGGCTCACCCCGACTACGTGGTGACAGACGGCGACGGCAACACCCACCCGATCTTCGACGACCAGACGCACTTGGGACTCGACCAGCCACGAAACCACGAGACGCTACTGGATCTCATCCAGAATCTCGGACCGGTGACCGACAACAGCGGGCGCGTGGTGAAACCCCAAGGCACGCTGGCCGACGTTGCCGCTGACGCCCTTGGGCGCGCGTTCGATGTCTTCCTGCGCGCGAACTTTGACTCGAAAGGTGGCCTCGGCGTCTACCTGACGCCATTCCCGGTGAAGCACGCGATGCTCGAAATCGCGTTCAACGACATCGTGAAGGAAACGCCAGAACTGCTAACCGCCCGCAATGCCGACGGCACGCCGGCGTTCCGCTTCTGCGACCCGGCGGGTGGCACATTCGGCTTTGGCGTTGTCGCGCTCAGCTATCTGGAACGAACCCTTGGCGAACTGCTCGGCAAGGAGACCTCCGCCGACGTGCGGCGCGAAAAGCTCTTCGAAGACATGTGCCGGTATAGCTTCGTCGGAGCGGATAACTCGCCGCGCATGGTGATACTGGCGCGGGTTAACATGGCGCTGCTGGGTGCTCCCAAGGTTCTCTATCTGCGCACGGACTCGCGGATCACACCGCAGCTCAAGCCGGCGAGCTTCGACCTGATCTGCACCAATCCTCCGTTCGGCACGCCAAAGTTCAAAAAAGGTCAGGAAGAGGCACGGCGGCGGTATGAAGAGGACATGGAGAAGATCCTCCACATTTACCGGAGCGATCTGATGCCGGTCGACGGCCGGCAGGATCAGTTCACTTATTCACCGACAGTGAAGGGACTGGCGATGGGCGGCAATCCCAACAACAAGGGCATCTGGAAGCCGGTCGGTCCGTCGAGTATCGACCCCGCTGTCATTTTTATCGACCGCTGCCTCCAGTTGCTGAAGCCGGGTGGCCGCCTGCTGATCATCGTCCCAGACGGCGTATTGTGCAACTCGGGCGACCGCTACGTGCGCGAGTACATCATGGGCAAGAAGGATGAGGAGACCGGGCACTTCCATGGCGGCAAGGCGATCGTGAAAGCGGTGATCAGTCTGCCGCACGACGCCTTCAAGCTCTCCGGTACCGGCGCCAAGACCAGCATCCTCTACTTGCAGAAGCGCAAGGCACGGAAAGACGACGCGAACCAGTTTGAAGACGAGCCGCAGACGGATGTATTCATGGGCGTGGCCGACAGCCTGGGTTACGAGGTGAAAAACAACGTCGAGGACTATAGCAAGGGGTTGCCGAATGACCTGGCCGCGATCGTAGGGGCGTATGTGAGGGGGGAGTGATGTATTGCGTCAGGGTGCGCAACCAGCTCGCGAACAGAATTGACGCGGAGTTCTACTCGCCGTCGGCACTGAAGGCTGAGGAAGCAGTACTGTCTTTTCGGTCCCACCAGGCGTTTGGAAATCTCGTCTCAAGTGGCTACCGTGTCGTATACCACGGTGTCGACCCGGTGAGCGCGCTGGTGCCAGCCGACAGGCTCAAGTTTCTTGCGCCGAGTAACGTGGACGAGTCTGGCGCAATCGAGTTCTCCGGCTGCGGCGAGGTGCCCCGTTATTACTCAACCCGATATCCAAAGGGGATCGGTAAACCGGGTGAATTGCTGATAGAAGTAAAGGGTAACGTCTCGAAGGTTACGGTGCTACCGTGTTTCCTACCGACGGAACTGATGATCAGTGGCTCCTTTTACAAGGCTCTTCTCAACAAGGAGTTTGACGCGCATTTTGTCCTCGCCTTCTTCAAGAGCTCATACGGCCAGGTACTCAAGAAGCGACTCGCTAGCAACAGCATTATCGATTACATCGCGAAAGGCGATCTCTATTCAATCCCTCTGCCCTATCCAGCTGCGCCCGTACAGGCGTATATCGGCGACAAGATCCGGCAGGCTGAGCGACTGCGGAATGTCGGAGCAAGCGCGCTGAACGAAGCCACCTCGCTTCTGGAGAACTGTCTCCACTGGGAATCAAAGCTCGCGAAATCGAACCGCTTTCGAAGGTTGAAGGTTGTCGAGCTGGCCGATCGCCTCGATGGGAACTTCAATTCTCCGGCTCGCCTCTCTATGATGGACCACCTGGATGGCTACGGAATAAGGCGGGACCAACTCTCACCGAAGCTCGCGGACGTCTCAGCCATGATTGGCTGGAAAGGACTTACCACGGAGCACTATACCGACAGTGGGCCGTGGCTTCTCAGAGGAGTCGAAATCGTCGATGGTGTCATCGATTTCGATGCCCTCATTTCGGTCGCCCAAGACAAGTACGACGAGCAGCCACAGATTCATTTGCAGAAGGGCGATGTGGCACTCAGCAAGGACGGAACCATCGGGAAGGCGGCTGTGATTCCCGATCTCCCCCAGGAGATGGCTGTCGGCTCCACGGTCGCGCGCCTGCGATTACGTGACAACAGCGGGATAGATCCTTACTACTTGGAGCATGCTCTCAACCACGATGTACTGCAGATCCAAATCCGCAGCTTCGCCACCGGAATGGCCCAGCCTCACATCACGCAGGAATGGATTGAGAGGCTCCAGGTGCCGCGGTGCGTGAACGAAAACAGAATTGCGAGTCTGGTCAAAAGACATCACACCGCCACCGCGATTGCCAAAGACCTTGCGCTGGTGGCGAGGTTCCTAGTCGAAGCTCTTATTGAGCGCCATGTCAGCGAGTCCGATCTGATCACGCTCCAAAAGGCTCTCGAAGGCGGCGATTCACAGGGCGAACGGTCCCTACTGTCGAGAATGACTCGAAAAGGCTTGGACGTTAAGGGGGCTCCGGTAATGTTTCCCAACCTCGACGGGCTTTACCAGATCTTGACCGAAACCGAGCTTCTGGTGACTGCGGAGGCCAAATGAAGAAGTCCCACGCCCTCCCGACTGAATCCGTATTGGCCTTGCTAACGTCGGGCGAAGTGCCCAACACGAGTCTCGATGCCTGGATCCCCGGCGAAGCTATCGGACTGTGGTACCAGTCCACCGACGGCTCCCGCCTGGTCGCATCGCCAGCGCTGGCACGGCTTGTCGCAGGAACTCTGAACGAACAGGAAGCGATTGCCTCCGTCTTCGCGTGCGTGCCAGAGTTTCGTGCCGCGTGGTTGTCCATCCTGGCTGCCCGGCTGAAGGAGTACGGAGCCGGCCGCAACGTGCGGGAGCTCATTTCCACGATTGGAAAGCTGACGTACGCAACTGGGGCATTAAGGAACCTGTTGTCAGAGTCCCGCCTGGAAGCGACCGGTTTCCACGACGTTGAGCTGACCCTGTTCGGAGCACCCGCTGAGCACGCAGTAGCCTATCCACGTCTGGTTCGGGTGGTCTCTTCGACCGCCGCACTGATCGAAGGGCGCCAGGGCACCAGCGCCAAGCCACTGCCAGATGTTGACCCGCTGAGTCCCCAGACTTGCTGGCAGCAGGGCCGGCTACTCCGCTTACCGGATCTCGACGAGCCCGCGCCGAACGAGGCGCACGCGGTCTTGAGTGGATCGGTAGCGCCTCTGTCCGAGGGCGAAACAGCACGTGATCCACGGCTCCAGTCCACCATCGGCTGGGCGCTGACGCGGCCGTGGGTTTTCCTGCTCGCCCAGGTTGTCTTCACACAGGAAGCATGGGCGGCGGAACGGTCCGGTAGTCAGCTTACCCTGGAACTTCCGGAAGACCAGTTCCATCACGCCCACGAACCCTGGCAGGTACTCGTTTTCGTCACCCTCGCGAGTGGCGAGGAGGTCCAGTGCGGGACTCTCGGGGAGTTGATTGGGAAAGTGCTCGGTAGGCTGGGTGTCACGCTCCTGGCGCCTCCGGGAGCGCCCAAGCCTTTGGACCTTGACGCGCGCCTCGCCCCGGTGATCAACCGGCTGCTGCGCGAGCGCGTATGGCGAATTGCCGACTTCTCCGGGTTGCGGCCGCGGCGCGGCTACCTGATCGACGAGGAGTTTTCGAATCTCTGCTATCGATCGTTTGGAAACCGGTATTTCAGCCGGATGGGGAGCCTGGTCACTGCGGCTATTCGCACGGAGTGTGAGCGTTGGGCGGAGGAGAAGCTGGTCGCCGTGCGGGCGGTGCATGCCGTATCGCCAGCGGTCCGTAGTCAAGAGGGTAGTGAGACAGCGCTGTAGAGGAACCGCAAGATGAGCGAAGCAACCAAGAACTTGATTTCGCCAGAGCAGATGAAGGCTCACCAGTGGGCGGCGACAGGCGTCTCCGGCTACCCATTGACGCATCCGATTGTCGGGCAGGGACTGTTCTTTGAGACCTTCCGGCAGTTCATCCACATCGTGGACGCCGAACAGGAGGGCTTCGCGCACGTCTTCTCCGTCGTAGCTCCGTGGGGCATTGGCAAGTCGCGCCTCGGCTACGAACTCGTGGCCCAGATCAACGACGCCTCCCGCGGCTGGTTCGTTCGCGACTCGGCGGGTGAACTGAAGGAGGCGCAGCTCTTCTATGACGACCGGGATCGGGACCAGTACCTCGGTCTCTATCTCCGCTACTCGCAGATCGCAAACGAATATCAGAACGTCGATAACTGGTTCGGCTATGGGCTCTACAAGGCACTGCTGCCGCTCACTCACGAGACCTTTGACAACTCGATCCAAGGACAGATCGCCAGGGAGGCATACGACCGGCTGATTGTGCTCGGGTTCGAAGCGTCGAAGCTTGCGGACGCACTCGAGGTGGCTGCCGGCCACTCCGACGAAGCGCTTTACGAGGACGACAAGCTGGTGACCCGCCTTTGCGAGGCTGCATACAAGTACCTTTCGCAGTTTGGAGTTCGTTACCTCGTGATCGTGCTTGATGAATTGGAGACAGCGGCGGAGGCGGCCACATTCGGTCTGGAGCGCGAGGATCTGACGTACTTGGACGGGCGCGCGATCAAGCTCCTTGGGAAAGCGATCAAGGAAGAGGACCCGCGCCGCAAACTTCCCTGGCTGCGCTACGTGGCGCTCTGTTCACCGGCTATTGGCGATGAGCTACGTGAATTGCAGTCCACGGCACGCCGGTTCGAGTTGGTCGACCTGACCCCGAACAGCTTCGCTGACGTCAGCGATTTCGTGGAGCGCCTTCGCAGTTCCGGGCGGCTCCAGGAGCAATACCTGCCAGGTTTGGTCGAAGCGGCGTATACCATGAGCGCCGGCAACTTCGGCTGGTTCAACGTGATCATGGCCAACGTTGACGGTCTGCTGCGCGATCCGAAGTTCAAGGGCAAGAACGCGCCGGCGACGATCGGCGAGTTATTTCAGAACGCTGTCCGCGTTTCGAATCGCTTGCGGCAACACGTATTGGACTATAACGCTCTGGAGGAGCTGAAGATCGCAAGGGCCTATACACCTGCGGCTCGTGATCTGGCCTATGGCCAACTGCCCGTCCCGTTGAAGACGTTTTCGGCGGACCAGCGGGACGCCCTCCTAAGCGCGCGGAACGAGTACGACGAACCACTGGCGACGCTCTATACACGGGTGGAGTGGGAAGAGAAGGCGTGCTCCGACGCTCTGCGCGCGATCAAGGCCAAGCGGGAGAAGGACCGCTGGTTGATTCCGGGCGTCGACGAGCCTCTGGACCTTCGGCAGCTTCTAGCCAACCTCAGCACGTATGCAATTCACGAAATCCAGGGGAAGCAGCAGCAGCCAGGCCGGTACACGCTGCTGATTCCATTAGCATCCAGTGACTTCGTGCAGCTCGTCGCCATGCTCTATCCTCATCCGGCAAGCACGGACGTCGCGCGCGCGTTGTGGGCCGCCTTTGTCGGCGAGGAGATCGCCGCTACCTCGGCATCGTTTATCGGTCCGAGCGTCGCCATGCTGGGGCGCCTCAACCTGCGTTATCGCAGACAAACACACAATTCGCTGATCTTCCGCGATCCGTCCGATTCGGCGGCACTGGAAGAGGCAATGGCCGCGCAAAAGGGCCAACCCGAGGAAGAGCGGGCGCGGCAAGTCCTCACGGGAGTGATGCGGTCGCTCGATGACAATTGGGACTACGAGCCCATCAGTCCAGGTTTGCAGGCGGATGTTGCCGCTATTGTGACTCAGAGCGGCAAGGGGAAAGAGAAGGGGCTGGTTCGCTTCGATGGCCTGAAGCTGCATCCGGAAGGGCGCGTCATCCTGGCGTATGTCCGGAGCGAGCAGGAACTGATCCAGCTTTCGCAGGCCGCGGCACCGTCTGAACACGAGGGCCGGACGCCGGTGCTCGCATTCACGTCGTCGCGTGCACTGGGCGACCGGCTTTCGAGCGCACCCAGCGGACCGCTGAAGAATGCCCAGGAGTTCCTTTCCCTGTACTGGCTGAACCAGAACGAGGAGCAGGTCCTCCAGCAGATCGGCCTGCCTCGATCCTTGGCCAAACAGCTCGTCTACCGGCCCGAGAAGTTCACTACGCAGTTCTCCAACCGTCTGCAGTCCTTGCTTCGGTCGCTGAAGAGCGAGATCTACCGGTGGCGGCGGAAGCTCAACGACGCGGGTCGAATTGCATGGCCATTCCGCCCGGGCGCCCTGATGGCGGAGGACGACAGAAACCTGCTGATCGACGCGTGGAAGAAACTGCTTGTCGAAACAGCCCAACCGCGCAGGTTGGAGGACCTGGACAGCAAAGATGGCATCTCACCCCAAGATCTGCTGTCTGTACTCAAAAAGATGGCGATCTCACCTCGCGCAGCTTCGGCCGGATATCAGGAGGATGAACGCGCGGGTCTGTTCGATCCGTTAAACGACGGTGCGGAGCCGAAAGTGCCAGCGTTCCTCCTGGCACTGGTGGAACGGCTGCTGAAGGGTGGCACTTGGACCTACGCTGATTCCAAGCGCGAATGGTTCTGGGGGTATGCCTGGGAAGGCAGCCGGCCCTCCGATGTCTTTGAGCAGTGGATGGCACTAGCCTGCAAGGCCGGCTATGCAGAACCCGCTGCGTCCACCGGCGTTAAGTCAGACCGAAAATACCAGTTGATTGAACGGCCTAAGATTCGGAATGGTATCCGGGAGGCCCAGAACTGGCTCACGGGTGACTTCAGCGGAATCGTCGACAAGATGGAGCAAGTTTTTGGGGAAGGCAAGGTTCGGGACTATTTTGGACCGCTCAACACCAAGAAGCCCGGGTCGAAGACGATCGAAGCGAAGAACAAGCTCGATGCCGCCCGTGAGTTGGTCGATGAGTTGGACGTGATCGAGGCCGCTCCTGGGCGTGACAGTGCGAAGTTGATTCGCGGCGCCAAGCTGCGCGTCGAGGCGTGTCGCTTGGTCGAAATGGTTTATGACAAGGATCAATACCAGAAACTACCTTCCGATGAAGCGAATCTGAAGACTCTCAACTTCGAGGATGACACGCGGCCGCTTTGGGAACGCATCCGGCGGGCTGAGATCTTCGCTGACAACGCGCTTCGGCTCAAGGATCGGATCATCGAGCAGGCCGGGGCCGTCGCATCTCAGATGGAAAGCGCTGTCAAACAGTGGCCGAAATTCCCGATGGCCCTGTTTAAGCGCAGCCTGAGCAAAATCCAGGACATCCTGACTGGTGCGCTAGAGGTGAAGGAGCTTCTCGGCACAACGCAGAATTTGCAGGCAACAGAGCCTGGGACGTTAAAGCAGTTGCTTCGCGATCTCCGGATTGCCGCGGCCTTGGGAAAACTACAACAGTTGGCCGAGGAAGTGGGCCTGGATGGCGCGGGTGGCGCTGCGCTAAAGCTTGACGAGATTGACGGGCAAATCGCAGCCGGATTCCGAGAGCTTCAGAAGGCGTATCAGCAATTGCACGACCGGCTCGGCAATTACACGGCGGAATTGGACGTGCTGGCGCGAGTTCTAAAGAACTCGCCAGATGACTTCAATTATCCAAAGGATGTGCCCGACTTTGCTGCAGTGGTGAAGCAACCCCCCGAGATCCGGTCGGAGTTGGAAGAGTCGATCTTCGACGATATTGAAACGCTCTTCGAAGAACACGAGCGGGCGGCGCAGCTTGGGAACTTCCAGCCACTCATGTCGGCGGCGAAGGACCTCCTCCGGGGACCAACGGTCGCTCTGAATAAGCTCGGGGGCTACGTCGCAACCATCCAAAACCAGGTGGCGGACTACCGCGCGCGCCTTCTTCGTGACACCCAACTTCAGGAGACGCAGAAGGCCCTTAGTGGTCTCCGCGCGACACGCGGGCAGCAACCGTACAAACCTCTCGACATGACAGACCTGGAAACCGCCGAGAGTCTCAAGGCGGCGAAAACCCTGATACAGGATCGTCGAGATGCCTGGGCTGCTGAGGGCGAACAGTTATTGAATCCGACTGGCGTCTCGTTTACGCGCTGGCGGACGGTGATTGCCGCACTCGACAAGAATCAAGATCCGGAGATCAGCCCAGCGGAAGCCGACCAATTAGTAAAGGGTGGCTTCCTGAGGCGGACCTACACCCTCGGAGGACCGACCAGATGACTCCCGCAGTCTGGCTGGCCGGCTCCCTGAAGAACCATGCGCGCGGCCGCCGCGTCAGCGATCTCACCGGTGGAAAACCTGCAGACGTTCCAGAGCGAGGGAATGGCCTGTGTCTTTTCTTCGGAAGTGAGTTTCAGAAACTCGATAAAACGGCGCAGAGCGAATGGCTCGACTGGTCCCAGGCGCCTGGGCGGGTGTTCCTCCTGTTGCCGCCTTTTCAACATGGCCCAGTCACGACGCTACTCGATTGGGAAGTTCTCACCGTGGGATCTGTGGCCGACGCGACGGCTCCTCCGATGGCGCGCCGGCTGAGCGGCGAAGTCCGCTTTCAATTGAAAGGCACGTTTCAGGTGCCAGCCAAGCCAGCGGGAGCCTGGGATAACGGTACGGTGAACACGTGCTTCTACCGGCGCCATCCGCATGCTGGATTATTCGCGGCCACGTGCCTTCCGCTGTGGTCGCTCGCGCTCCTCGACGCAAAGGTGGAACTGCAGGAGTGGCTGGCCGACTTGGCCGCGCTCGCTGGGAAGCCTGCTGAGGACGGCCAAACGGAGCCCTCTGCTACCTTCAATCTGAAGGCTGAGCACTATGGCCTTCTGCTCCATCTGTGTTCAGGACAATTCTCTTCGGATGACGAAGCCCTAAAGGCGCTGTCAAAGTCCGAATTCTTTCGGCTCCCGGCGTTTCCGGCAAGGCAGTATCTGACCGATCTGGAAACGCACGGACTGGCAAAAGCGGGGCGTCTGACGCGGATGGGTAGACGCGCATTGGCAGAGAGCTCGTATGAACCTTACGCAGCGGAGTTGGAGGCCATAAGCCGATGAATGAATCAGGAGTTCCCCCCACAGCGTCCTTGGCTCAGCGTCTCGCTGTAATGACGCAAATTCACCTTCCGGGAACGGTTGGGCGGATCCTCAAACAGAACCGTGATATCGAGGCAATCGCGCCTTATTTCAAAAAGGCGGGATTGGTGCGATTCTTCCGCATCCCCGAACGGCTCGATTTGAAGGTCGCCGGCATTGCAACCGCCGTTGCCACTAGGCCGGTCTGGGGCGGGCTCCTCTATGCCTCCGCAGCCGTGAGAGTCGATTTGGCCGTCGAGAGCAGCGCGATCCGCACAACTGGACAGGACAGCGCTTGTGAAATCGACGACATCGATTACGAAGACCAGTCCAAAAGATTCCAGCTTATAGGAGTGCGACAAGCCTATCAAATGGCGGCTGCGGCCATTCGCAGCGAGGACCGGCCAGATTTGATCTTGTTGGACTGTCCATTGGTACTGAACCGGAGCATGGTGCCGACCGGAGAGGCAGCCGAGAATCCAGGATACCGGAAAGCTTACGAGTCGGCGATTGCAGAGATCACCCGCTTCTGGGATGAACACCAAGCTGCGTTATTCCCATGGAATCCTCAGGGGGCGGTCGTCGCTTCACTGGCTTCCGACCGTTTCGGCGCCATCATCTACGCCGCGCAGCAAGATCTGCGCACAGAGGAGGGACGCCGGAATCTCCTCGGCACCGAGGATATTGATGACGAGCAAGTCCGGCATCTTACTGAATCCCAGGGTGCGATTTCTGGAGTTGGGGCACGCCGGTTTCTGCATGGAATTCTGGAGCAGCAGACTCGAACGGCGGCGTTTCGCATGAACGTGAAGATGCCCCGCATGGAGCCAGCAGCCGTCGCCGCCAGCGGAGTCATCGGTTTCCACGTCCGATCCATCGACCAGAACTCGCCGCAACTCGTCCAACTTATCGGTGATGCGCCGGGGTGGACAAGAGATCGCCTCGATCGTCTGGCCGCCGAAATCTCAGCGCTGACCGTTTCCAACGGGAAGCAGCCAGCGCCGATTCCTCTATTTTTGGCGAGTCAAGTCGCAGGTACGATTCCCAACTTCGTGGATGCCTACCGCGGCGACGTCGAGGACCACATTCGCAGGCGCCAGTTGGAGACCGATTGGTTGACGGGGATTGAAGAATTCCATCCGGAGAAAGATTGAGATGAAAAAGAGTGTGCTCGGGAGGTTGGTGGGGAATACGGGCGATCCCAACAACCTGACAATGGTCTTAGCGTCTTCGTTCGCCGCCCGGCGGGGTGAATTCGTGCGCATCAGCCACCAGGAGCGCGAGGAAGAACCGAAAGCCGATGTATTGGGACGCATTGTCAGCCTGACGCGCGTGAATTCCCTATATAACGCCGGCCTCGGCTCTTCGGCTGCCAGCCTCGAACTGATGCCTGGCGCTCAAGTGACAGGCGAGAGCATCGCCGCGAAGATTGAGCTGATCGGCTACCGCGACCCGATTACCGACGAGGTCCGCATTCCACGGCGGCCTCTAGATCCTGGAAGTTGCGTCCTGCCCGTCGACTACCAATTCCTGAGCTCGTTCTACAGGTTCGACGAACAGACCAGCATCCATATCGGGAACCTCGTCGGCTACGAGCGCGGTGAAGACACCGTCCCGGTCTTCCTCGAAGTGAACAAGCTCGTAACGGAACACGTAGCAATTTTGGCCATGACGGGTTCCGGCAAGTCATACACCGTCGGAAGAATCATCGAGCGTTTGGTGGCGCTTCACAACGGGACCGTGGTTGTTTTTGATCCTCACGGAGAGTACGGTCGGGCCCTCCAGGGCGGCAGCCTTCACTTTAACCCTGATCTCGGCAATGTGACGGACGCACGGGACCAACTAGCAATACCGGTGATCCAGGACACGATTCAGCGGCTGCAGGCCGCTGGCGCCGGGATCTCGGTGTACACGCCACAGAATCCGTCGTTCCGCGTGAAATATGCAGGAAAGAACAACGAGCTAGCTCTGCAGTTTGACCACTTTGAGATGGATGATATCGCAGAAATTCTGCCGGGACTCACTGAGCCCCAGCAGCGGGTGCTCGACGTGGCGATGCGCTACTGGCGAACGGTGGACAAGGCTGAGCCACGCGACATAAATCGGCTTCGAAATCTCCTGGGCGAGGGGATCGACGAGCTCAAGCAGTGGGACCAACTGAGCAAGCCAGAATCGGAGGCTCTGAGCAACCGAAGTGCGGCCATCGCATCGATGAAGCTATCCCGCGTCCTGAATGAGGCTCAGAGCTTCTACTCCGCCGCCCTCGCTCAGCCCACGAACGTCTACGATTTAGTCGGTCGCCCCGCTGACCGGCGTGGAAGACTGTCAATCATAGACCTTCAAGGCTTGAGTGACACGGCGAAGCAGATCATTACAGCATTGATCAGTAGCGAGATCCTTGGCGCCGCTTCGAGCAAGACCGACCCTAGTAGGCCGACCTTCGTGGTCTTTGAAGAAGGCCACAACTTTGCGCCGGCGGGCGAATCGGCTGTGAGTCTTCGGATTATCAAGAAAATTGCCGCCGAAGGCCGAAAGTTCGGTGTCGGCTTCGCGATCGTGAGCCAGCGTCCGTCCAAACTGGACCCGGACGTGACGTCACAGTGCAATACCCTGATCACAATGCGTCTGAAGAATCCTGACGATCAGCGGTTTATTGCAAAGACATCAGACATGATCAGCAAAGCCGACCTTGATGAACTGCCCAGCCTCTCGACGGGTGAAGCGCTGATCGTAGGCCGCTCGATCACAGCGCCACTGCTGGTGAAGATCGGTCCCAAGGCGCTTGTGCACGGAGGCGAGTCGCCGGAAGTGCTCAAAGTGTGGGGGCGCTTCGGTGCGTGATGGACTGACAGATCGCGTCAACGCCGAACTGCTGACACTGCAGCAAGCGCGGGCGTCGTTTCCTCTATGGACAGCGCGTGGGCTGCCAGACGGCACAATCCATAGTGCAGGGGTTTCGCTGCTGACATCCTTAGGGCAGGCCCTCCAGTGTGAGGCTTATTGCGAGATGCCAGCGCCTCGAGAAGGACCGTACTCGTACATCGGAGGCGATGTGCGATCCGATTCGGCGTGGTTCGATCGGAACACCGGGTGCCCGGTATTACTGGCGGAGTTCGAAAGATACTCAGGGCAAATCGACGAGAGCAAGCTATCGGCGAAAGTCGAAAACCTGCTCCTGGCGCATCATCGTTGGGGAGAGAAGCCTGAATGTCTTGTCCTCGCGTACTGGACAAAGAGTCTTCGCGATCTGCCTGACCATGACAGCTTAGCTTACAGATTCCGCCGAGGCTTTCAGACAAGCGCAATGGAACCGGTCGATGGATCGTCCAGTGGCGTTTTGCTGGTTTATCAGTTCATCCTCAGGGAGGCTGACCCAGGCTGCTGGCGCCTGGATCAGGTAAAAGAACGAGGTATCAGGTGAACACGAGCAGGAGGCTGTTTATTCCCCGGCCCGACATGAGGCTCGGTGACTGCTATCAACTGGTCGAGTGCTTGGGTGAGGGGTCCTACGGTTGGGTATGGCGGGCTGAGAGGATCGCGGACGGCACGACTGTTGCGCTGAAGATTCCAAAATCGCAGTCCTCAAAGAAAAGCGATCTGGAGGAGGGCAAGTGGCTTATTGACAAGCCGAGCCATCCAAACGTAATTCAGATTTATTGGATGGGCCGCGTGCCCCCGGAATACGAGTGGTTCGTGATCGAGATGGAGTATTTCCCAGGCGCCACACTTGCCCAACTTCTTGAATGCGACGATCCGGCCTTCACGACCAGCTACGAGCGGCTGTTCAGCCTCTACTCCCAGGTGCTTGCTGGAGTCGGCCATCTGCACGGCCTTGGCCTCTGCCACGGCGACATTAAGCCTCACAATATCTTGGTCGCCAAAGACGATCTCAAGCTTACGGATTTTGGTAGCAGCTTTCTCCCGGACGATCTGTATGCCAAGACTCGAGAAAACGGGGGAACAGTTCTGTACTCCGCACCGGAAGTAGTCGGCTCGTCCTTGCGAGGTCGAGGAGGAGATCAGCGTTTCCCAGCCGATGTTTACAGCCTCGGTGTGCTCCTGTACCACCTCGTTACTTCGCGCCTCCCGCATGAAACGTTGAGCCAAGTCGCCAGGCACACACCATTCCCGCGACCATCGGAAGTTAACTCGACGGTGTCCCCGATGACCGAGGAGTTTATACTTCGCTGCTTGGAGGCAGAGCCCAAGAGCCGCTGGCAGTCGGTTGCGGAGATGCAGAGCCGCTTTGAGCGGGTGCGTCGGGCCCAAATCGATTTCCAGCCCGTGCGCGCGATTGCGTCCCGATCTGAAGTGGGCGAAGATTGGGCCAGCCGGGCCGTGCGCCTCATGGGTGAGGGACGCTATAAAGAGGCGGAACAAATTGCGGAGCAGTTATATCAGCAGTCCAGAGAGCCCCACGCATTTCTCTGCATGGTTTCTGCTGCATGCAAAGATGAGCGGTATTTTGAAGCTCTACATTACATTGACAGCCACCCCGAGATGATGGCTGTGGGGTCGCCAATTCGAAAAGATCTCAGGTACCTGGCACTGAAGTGTTATTTCGAAACGAGGCAGGTCAGCAACGCCGAGCGCACGATCGATCACTGCCTTGCCGAAGAAGGCGAATCACCCTCGCTGCTCCTGCAGCGGGCATCCATCCTGGGACTGCAGGCTCGTTACGAAGAGGCCTGTTCAATCCTAATGCACCTCAATCGGGATTTCCCGCAACGGCCTCAGGTTTTGAAGAGGTTGGTACTCGTGTACGAGCAGATGCGCGATCCCGGCAAGGCGGCAGCGTTCTTGAAGGCCTATAATCGGTTGGCTGTCGAGGACCCCTGGGCGCGAAAGAAGATGGCGCGGTTCTCGGCACTAGGACTGATGTAACGAGCCGGAGGCACGAGAACAACGAATGTGTTTTCGCGGCCGACGCACTTCTGGTCAGGACGTCGTGGTGTCAGTCCGGAACAGCACCTCGAGCAGGGGTTCTAGCCAGCGCCTGTCGGCATTGGCGCCATATGAGTCCCACGTCTGGAGCGCCGCCCTGATGCGCGCGACCTCCGGATCGGTGAACTCGAACTCTCTGGCGGGCAGCGAGAGCGCGGGATTCCAGACCACGCCCTCCTGGCCGGCGACCATCTCGCGTTTCAACTCGACGGCATTCTCCTCGTCGGCGGCGAGCGCGATGCGATCCTGGATGCTCCAGATCGCGCGAATAGATCCCACGTCTGCCCGCTGCGCGCCCAGCAAGGCGTGCAGGTTCAGACGCTGGGTATGGTCCAGCGTCAACTTCATAGAGATCTCCTTTTTCATTTGAACTACGGGTTGGAGTAGAGCAGGATGTACCCTGCGGTCACGCCTGCGGGGTTCTTCACCTTGATGCAACCGGACCATCCGGACGGATTGCTCGCGCCCACGAGATCCGCGAAGCGATAGCCGTTACCGGACCCGGACGCGATAATCAGTTCGCCGCCCGCCGTGACTTCGAGGAGCGTGTGGTCCGCGAGGTTCGAACCGGGACCGCGCACTTTCAAGGGCGACTCGCTGGTGTCCTTGCCGACTACGAGCAACGCGCCGCAGGCCAAGCCCGCTGCGACCGGCGTCGCCTGGTAGCCCCACGTGCGCGCGTACGCCTTCTTCGGGTCGTTGCCCTGCTGGAGGCATGCGCCCCACAGCAGGATTGTGCCGCTGGTCCAGTCGTCTCCGTTACCGTCGAATTGGCGCACCACGATCCATAGCCCGGTCTGGCCAGCCGCCAGCGTCCCGGCGATCCGGAACCGCTGCCATGTGGTCATGAGCGTCACCTGCATGGGACCAGCGAGGTAGGCGGCGTACCCGTTGTCCACGATGGCGATCGAGACTTTGCGGATGCCGGAGGCCACGCGCGCCCAAACATAGAACGTGTACGTCCCGCCAGCCGTAAGGCCCGCGATCTGCTGCTGGAGGACCGGCACTGCCGTACTCGCAGTGATCTGGTCGGCGGTCGTATTGCCATCCGGCGCAGCGGCAGCATTCGCGCTCACCGAGCAGGACCCGCCGTTCTTGTCCCACGTCGCCACGGAGAAGTCTTCGGAGTACTTCGCCATGTTCTCGTACGGCCCGCCCACCGTCCCGAACGGCCCGCACTCGATGGAGTTGAGGTGAGAGTCGAGGTACGCCCACAGGTTGTTGGCGGCGGCGTACGCGAACGACGCACCGCCGTCCCCGTCACGCAGGACAACGGTACCAGGCGTGGCCGCGGCGGTCGCGTCCGTGATCTGCGAGGACGGGTGCGTGTGCGACACCGCCGCCTTGCCCGCCAGATCGGTCGTGAGGCCTGTGATATCGGCTTCGGCGTGCGCGTGGGCGAGCGGCGCTTTGTCCGCCAGAGCGGTAACGAGGCCCGTCACGTCAGCCTGCGCGTGCGTGTGGGCCGGGACGGAGGCGAGCGCGACGGCCACGTTCACCCGGTCGTTGCCCGCATCGTCCGCGACCGTCAGGCCGATGTTGGCGCCCTCGATCAGGTTCAACGCATGGCGGGTGCCCATGTCCGCGCCCGCCTTCTGAATCTTGAACGGCAGCGACCCGGAGGTAATGTCGGCGGCGACGTGCGTGTGGTACGGCAGATCCGCAGCCCCGAGTTGCCCGCCCGCCGTGACGCGCCCCTTGGCGTCCACCGTGGTCTTCGTGTACGTGCCAGGCGTGACGCCGCTCCCGGCCAGCGAGACCACACCCGCATTGATGGCGAGGCCGCCAACCGGATCAATCTGCACGACGCCTTTGGAGAGCGTCGTCGCGTCGGGAACGGTGAGCGCGCCGAACGTCTGGCCTGGCGCCCAATCGATGATGGCATCCATCGCGAGCTGGTTGCTCGCGTTGAGGGCCATCCCGAGGTCGCCGGAGTCGTCGGCGTTGCGCCACTTGATCCCGGCGGTATTGGGCAGGCGCACCAGACCGGTGGCCGCCTTGGCGCCCGCGCCGAACTCCGCGCCGTCCTGGAACGTCTTGAGGCCGGTGACCGTGACCGCGCCATCCTTCCGGACGTAGTTGCGCGCCGCGGCGGTGCCCAGCTCCGTCTCGATGGCGACGACCGCCGATTGGAGCGCGGTGATGAAGCCCGCGACCATGTTGGCCTTCACCGTGACGTCCTTGTTGTGGGCGGCGGCAGTCGTCCCGAACGCTCCGCGCTGGCAGCCGGCAAACTGCGTGGCGTTCTTCCCGGTGTAAACGATCAGTTCGTCATCAATCGAGAGGATGCCGTAGCTCGTGGCAAAGCCTCTGGACGTGGATGACACGTTGATGGTCGAGTCGCCGGCCAGCACCGCCACCGTGGTCGTCGTCTCCAGAGGCCGGTCGGAGAACGCATCCACCGGGCTGTACAGGTTAGCCGCGCCGTCGATTGCGCCAGGATAGTTAGCCATTGAGCTTCCTCTCGTTCAACTTGAAGCGATTGAGCGCGCCCGCTGCGGGCACGATCACGGCAACCGCCGTCGCCGTCTCCACCGCGCGGGCGGCGCGAGGCTTGTGGTACACCGCGCCGGTGGCCTGGGTCCACGTAGGCAGCGGGACCGGCCGGCTGTTCAAACAGAACTGGTCGAAGGCCCAGAAGCACATCGAGTAGAGCTTCGTCTGCTTCCACATCCCGTACGCCTGCGCGATGGGCGGGTCGGGAGGCCCGTACAGGCCCGCGAGGTACATGCACTCCTCCGGGGACCGACCCAGCGTTTTGTTGGCGAACGTGATGGTCTGCCGCATCAGCGTGGCGTTCTTCTGCCAGATGTCGTAATCGAACCCCTCGCACCGGAAGTACTTGACCCCGAAGCCGGAGGTCTTCCACTGCTCCGGCAGGTTCACGTACATCAGCAGTTGCCTATAGGCGGCGTTCGGGGCAGGCTTCCCCTGATTGGCGTCGAGCGGCCACAGGCACTCGAACACCGCCGCCGGATGCGCCGCGCGCACATACGCGATCACGTCCTGGCAGTACGACCAGATCCGGTCCCGCAGGAACGCCGCAGTCTCGTACGGGTGCGCCGGATCGCCGGCTGGATCCTCCGTATTCGAAACGAACGGCCAAATCTGGTGACCTTTCGCCGCCGCGAACGCATTGAGGGTCTCCTGGTCGTAAAACGGCATCCCGCCCAGCGGGTCGCTGGCGCGGTTGTCAAAATACCAGTACTGCGTCTCGCCAAACTGGAGCACGACCGGCAGGCCCGCCGCCGCGATCTCGTCGGCGCACTCCCGGTACATCTGCCGTAGATAGGTCCGGACGCGCGAACCGAAGTGCATCTGGTAGGAGGGCACGTCGAGGTACACGTCCTCGCCGGGCGCCACGACGCCGCCGTTCAGCCGGAGATACTTGGCGCGCATCGCGGCCGGCGGGTTATAGACCTCCATCGAGAAGGCGAACGATGCGGTCATCCCCGCCGCCAGGAACTCGCCAGCCAGATCGCGAATCCACTTCCGTGCGCCCTCGGTCATCACGGGCGAAGCGGAGTCCAGAATCTCCCAATCACCCTCGTCGCCCGCCGTGCCCATGTGATCGTCCAGCGTGAGCGTCAGGGAGTTGGGCGCGCTCACCGCCAGACCGGTGAACGTGTACGACGGAGCCTTGGACTGGATCAGGAGCGTGGTGCTCGTTCCGAAGCCGTCGTTGGCCCAGACGCCGGAGAACATGCCGTTGATAGCCGCGCGGAAGTGGGAGACGATCTCCTGCAGCGTCTCGCCGTACCCGACGGCGTGCGCGATAGTGGTCCCGCTGATCGAGATCGACACCACGTCGCCGGGCGCCGGAGTGCCGGAGAACACGACCGTGGCGTACGGATAGCTCGCACCGATTCGCTGCCGCTTGTTGTTCCAGAAGACGCCCATGTACACGTCGGCGTGGCCCTTGAAGCCGAGCTTTTGGAGTTGCCACAGGTGCCAGGCCGGGGGCTTCTTGTAGCCGTGGTCGGTGTCGAAGTCGATGGCCAGCGACACGTTCGAATATTCCTGCGGGGCGTCCGGAGCGTCTTGCGGGACCAACGGCCACAGGTAATCGAAGTAGAAGCAGTACCCGCTGCCGGCGGCGTTCCTGTCGAACAGAGCGGTGATGACGACCGTGTGGTTGCCCGCCGCCACGTTGCCGCGGACCTTGAGGTTGGCGGTCGTGCCGCCGTACTCGCTCAAATACAGGTCGTGCGTGCTCGCCACGCCGTCCACCTCGACGGTGATCTTGCCGCAATCGGTGTTGAGGAAGGTTCCGAGGTAGAGATCGTGCTGTTGGGTCTGCGAGTAGGTGAGGACGACCTTGCGAACGTCGCTGGCATCGGACGGGGCCGCGCGCCGGGCGTGACCGCCGCTCCACCATTGGGAGGGCCATCCGGCCGCGCCGTACTTGTAATCCTCCCAATAGCCGGTGTACTTGCACCGCGCGTCCGTCTCCTGGATCCGCGGCGCCGCGCCGCCCACTTTGAGGCTCGCATCGCCTGTCACCGCGATGTTGGAGAGAACCGCGCGCCACTCCACGTCGGAGGAGAAGCCGCTCTTCGGTGAGAGCTTACTGATCCGCGTGCCCGCCGGCCACGCCTGCGGCGTCGTGCCCTCGTACCCGCGCTGCACGTTGACCTGCCCCGGCAACGCCTGCGTCAACAGCACGCGCTCCTCGCTCGACTGGTCCCCCACGAAGTACCGCCCGCCCGTAAGCCGCGAGCTGTCGTCCACGCTCCAGGTGGTGTCGAACTCACCCACCGGGGCAGCGAGGAAGCAGCCGTCCTCCAACTCCTCCTCCGTGCGCTCGAACCGGGGCGCGAAGACCATGTAGATCTTCCGGCAATCGTTCGTCGGGACCGCGCGCCCGAGCTTATCCGTGAGCGCGTCGAAGGGGAGCGTGATGCGGTACTTTTTATCGCAATCACCGCCCGAGAAGCGGCGGGTGTCGGCGTCCCAAAAGAACCCCTGCGTGTCCGCGCCAGTGTCGTACGTCGTGACGCCCGATTGCTCCTCCGGCGTCAACTCGATGTGGCCCGCCGTTGTGAGGACCACATCGAGGTTGCCCAATTTGCCGTAGTTCGCGTTCGGTGCGTCGAGCGCCTTGAAGGAGAGCACGAGGGCGCGCGTGGCCGGATCGAGCGAAGCCTCGATCACGCTGGACTGGTCCGGGCCGTACCTGCCCGCCACCGGATCGCCTGACGTGTTGATGATCTCCATGAACTTGCGAGAGAGATCGTAGGGATAGGGCACGGTCGTCACGTACGAGCCGGCCGGATGATTGAGGGTGGGATTCACCGCCAACTCGCATGTTCCGGAACCGGGCCGGGAGTCGAGGACATGGCACCATTCTTCGTTGGTGCCCGTCTGTTCGATGATGACCTCCTGCGCGTGGGCGATATTGCCGGTCGGGTCGTCGACCGTGATCCACTGCATTTCCGTCGAGCCGATTAGGTCTTCGGCCATCGTACCTTCCCATCGGCAGTCGGCCTGGGAGACGGTGTATCGCGTGTCGCGGAAATACAGGTGGAGCACGTCGGTACCCCAGATCGGCGTTCTCTCGCTGATGCCGCAGGTGACGCTTGCGGGCGTCTCGCTGCCGGAGAGCACGGTCGCATAGTCGAGGAGGCGAACCTCGTAGACTTCTCCCGCCTCACCGCAGACAAACGAGATCGCGTCCCAGGAGACGGACGGGTATTTAGCGGCATCGAGGCGCATCGCGCCGTCAAGCGTGTGGTCGTACTCGATATCGAAAGCCAGCGTGAGGCCAGAGAGGTCCGTTCGAGGCAGGTGCTTCAGTCGGAGGTGGGCGAAGCAATCGTAGGCGTTGTAGATGCCCAGGACCGCGAAGTCCTCCGCTGCCTGAAAGATGCCGGAGATAGACACATCGGTCGCGGACGCGTCGTGGATCGTGGTCGTCGCGCCGCGGCCAGTGAAGCCCTGCAACTGGAAGTTGCGGCGGGGATCGAAGATGCGGACGGGTTCAGAAGACATGTTTTGTGCCAGTTTCGGGATAGGCTGAAAGCATGTCCAGTGATGCTCAGATCTACTGCAATTGCATGGCACGCATCAGGCGCCGACTGGATGCCATCGATGACGTACTCGCTGGGCGCATCAACACGAACAGTAACAACGACGTCATGGCGGAGGTGATTTTCATCCAGTTCCGAAAATCGCTTGAGGAGCTTGCGTTTGCATCGCTCTCAGCCAACAAGGATGTCTACTCTGCCGTCCACGCGAAGTTCGCGGCGCACTGGAGGGCGAATGACATGCTGAACGAACTCGAAAAGGTCAACCCCGCCTTCTATCCGGTCCCAGTGCAGCCACCGAAGGAGACCGCTCCCGGATTCAAGCATTTTGATCTCTTGTCCGATGGATTCATGACGCGGGAAGAATTCGCTCGCCTGTACAAGAACTCCTCAGAAGTGCTGCATACCCGGAACCCATACAAGGAGGGCGATCCCACCATCAACATCGGGTACACAGTGCAGGAGTGGGCCGCACGAATCAGGAATCTGATCCGTTGGCACTTCGTGACCCTGGTTAGCGGCGATGTGCTGCTGGCGCGTACTCCGGACACCGGCTCGGTCCACGCCTACCCAGCTACAGCGGTTCCGGTCGTCGGGGACTCTCCGGATTGCGGTTGAAATTCGGCACGGCACCAAATCGGATACCGATCTTCCTACGTTTGAATCACTAACGTGAGATCGCTTCCGGGGTCTGGGTTGGCAACCGCCAGTATATCGAACGCGAGGCTGTCGCCCTCGTTGAGAATCGGTGTCGGCCAGATGGTCGGACGCACCGTCGCGCCGAGCGAGTGATCCTTGGTAAAGACCGCCGTGAACGTCTGATTATCGGGATCGGCGGCGACAATCTGGACATACTCCTCATCGGCCTGCCCGAGGTTTATGTGGACGAACTCGCCCACATCGAAGCCCAGCCGGTTCGCACCGTACGATGCGGTGTTCACCGTCTGCTGGCCGGGGCCGGCGACCACATCCTGGTAGAGCACGATGCCGTAATCGTCGTAAGGCAGGCGGCGCGTCTGGGGCTTACCGTAGCCTGCGCCGTCCACCAGGAAGTCGTACGTGTTCTTTGCGCCGTCCGGAAGCATCTGCGCGATGCCCATGTACTCCAACGGGAACCACGTAGCGCCGTCGTCGCGGGAGTACTTCACCATGAACGCGCTCTGGCCGTCCGTCGTGGGCGCCTGCACGTACGCGAAGATGCACCGGATCGACGCGCTATCGTGGACGCGCATCGGGATCACCACCGTGTCCGCCACCGCCAGAGGACCGGGGATCTGGAACGTGTACGCACCGCCGTTGCAGGTCCGGGCGCCAGGCATGAACGGTTCGCTGTGGTGGGCCAGTGGGAACGTCCTCATCTGGCCGTAGCCGAAGTGGTTGGCCACGCCGACAACCGCCGCGACGATGCACGCCGAGGGGAGCGTGGCCTCGATCCGCGCCGGAAGGCCCGGCGTCCGGAAAAAGCCCTTCTGCACCGAGTACGTGTACGTCTTATAGTCGATCTTGAAGAAGCGCATGCCCTGCGGGTGCGCGCACTTCAGCGTCTCGAAGCATGCCATGCCGGGGCGCGTGTCATCGTCCCACTTCCGCGCGAACTGGAACTGGCCGGTCGGCACCACATCTCCCACGTTTCCGGGACCAACGATCTGCATGCACTCGTACGCGCGCATGTATCCAACGTCGGGGTTCTGGTGTTCATCGTTGAACATCACGAAGTCGCCCACCCGGAAGACGCGCGAGGTATCCGGGTTGACCGTGCAAGCCACCGTGACCGGGTCGGTATCCTTGTCCATCGCGGTGTCGAGGCTGGCCCAAAGATCCGCGGCCAACTCGTCCACGTAGTACAGAGACATGGCGATTTCGTGCGCCGAGACGATGTTCATGTTGCCAGCCGCATCCGGCGCGACCTCGATCTCGTCCAACGCGAACGTCCCGTAATCCCCGAGCTTCGGTGTGCCGCTCACGAGTCCGGGAACGCCGGTGTCGTACAGAATCTCCTCCGGCACGGGTGTCGGTTCCACATCGGCCGGCTTGGGACCTGCCACGAGGTCGTACATCGAGTCCGTAGTCGTGCGGCCCTGCACGTCGATGGAGAAGTCCTTGTTGAGCTTCCACGAGACGACACGGAACTCGCCGGAGCCTCCGGGCATATCCTCGTGGGCCATCGAGCAGACCATCCCCGGCTCCGTGTTGAGCGCGAGCACCGTGGTCCTGAACCCGATCTGCCGGGCCTTCTTCCACTCCGTCGCATTGATCCCGCCCAACTCCTCCCGCAGCCGGGTGCTCACGATCCGCGCGGCCTGGCTCTTGGTCGAGGTGCCGCAGAGGTTGACCTGCGACTTCAGGTACATCGGACCCGCGCCGCCGATCTGCGTGGCGTGGTCGATGTCGTACACCGCCACGCTGTTGTTCACGAACGCGAAGTCCTGGTCTGCGAAATTGGCGGTCAGGTGGTTGAACGTGGGCTTGAGCGGGGCCAACTGGAGGCTGCGGAAGACGATGTTGCCCTCCGTGAACGCCTCGACCACACTGCTGTTCTCGCGGATGCCGATCCGGAGCTTGCCGAATGCGAACGTGTAGTAGCCGAGGCAGTTCATCAGCACCTCCTGGAGCCAGTCCCGCAGGGGCTTCTCTTCCTGCAAAGTGCCGCGGAACACGAACTGCGTCTCGCTGCCGGAGCCGACCAACTTCGTCACCTGATCGTTGCAGATGGCGGCGGCGTCGATCGCCGCCTGGACGTCGAATATGGCTTCGGCGGCGTCGAGTTGCTGGGTGGTGGCCTCCGAGCCCAGCCGGAGGCCGCGCGCCCGGAACAGCATATTGATGGCGATCCAGACCGGGTTGGTGAGCGCGGGGCCGTATACGCGCACGCCGGGACTCGTCCACACCCACTCGCGCAGCCCCTGCTGTACCGTCGCGGTCATCGCGTGGTCACCTGGCTTCGAGAGTTGCAGGCCCTTGGAGTCTGACCTGCGGATCACGATGAACGAGGTGCCCGCCGCGAAGTTGTCCTTGTAAGTCGAGTTGCCGGAGTACATCTTCCGGAAATCGCCGCCCGTCTGGTCGCCGGATTGATCGAGAGAGAAGAAGTCGGTGTCGCCGGCCGGATCGTTGCCCAACACCGTCCGGAGGCCATAGTCGTTCTTGGGGAAGCCGTGGTGCGCCTGGCCATCGAGCGTATGGCCCACCAGCGTCTCGGCGTTGCCGTCGCCATCCTTGTCCTCGTAGTGGGTCGGCGTGTACGCCACCAGCGGGCCCTCGCCCACGATCCCCAACGCTTCGTAGAAGTCGCTCTCATCCCGGCCCGCCGCAATCTTACAGTTGACCGGCATGTCGGTGTCCGTATACACCTCCGGCAGCACTTGGTCGTAGATCGAATCTGCGACCAGAGAGACGCTGGTGAGGCTCGACCTGCCGAAGCCCCACACGCCGGTCGAGTTGTCCTTTATCCGGACGCCCTGCGGTTCCGCGATGATGCCGCCGTAGTACTTCTTCATCCCGTGCGCCAGGCACCCGTTCGGAGTCTCGTAGTTCTTGTCGCACGAGTTGGCGACGGCGTCGGGGAAGTGGACCAAATCGAGCGCGCCGGCCGTGGCGTACGGGCACGCCTGCGAGTTGAACGCCTTCCAGCACGTGCGGGAGATCTTTCGCGTCGGGTACGGCAGGTTTAACTCGTACAGGCCGTCCGACGCCGTGACCTTGAACTCCGGGCCAGCATCGAGCGACCAGTTGACGATATCGCCCTTCCACAGATCGAGTTTGATGCCCTGGCCAACGTGGAACAGCGAGAACTCGATGGCGGCGCGGTACAGGTCCACATCGTTGGCGAGATCGCGCATCACCCGGTCGGCGTTGCCGAAGACGAACGTGGCCTCGTCTGCCTCGTTGCCCATGCCCTGCGAGATACCGTCGAAATCGATCAGCCGTGCCTGATAGAGTTGCGCGCCCACCGCGCAGCGCCGGTCGGAGAGATAGATCGCAGGATACTCGGCCTGGAGAGGCTGGATCTTGATGAGAGGGATTACCTGCTGGACCTGCGAGAGCAAAGCATCCTTGAGCACCTGGGAGGGGAACCGGGTGACCGTAGAACTGAGCGGGTACGCCGGCGTCGAGGACGGGATCTCGATCAGCGTGACACCCACGGAGCATGCCCAGTCGGCCACCATCTCCCACGACAGGGGCTCATTGGCGAACCGGCAGGTAAAAGGCGTGGTGCCGTTGCCGTCGTCGTCGGGCGCGTTGTAGGTGAACGCGCCATACGGCCCGTACTTCAACTCCCAAAAGTTACGGAGGGCGATCCGCTGGGTGTCGTTCATCCACATGCGGCGCACCGTGAAACGCTTGGCGCCCGTGCCCAGCAGGAACCGCTGCTCGATCTTCGCGTTGCCCGATCCAAACTGGTGGATCGCGACGTCCGGATGGCTCGCGCGCCCGTACGGGAACTCCGGAATGATGGGGAACGTGCCGGAGGCGGCGATCTCCGGAACGGTGATGTTGCCGATGAAGTCAGGCATTGGTGATGCTCTGCTTGGGCTGGAATTCGATGTGGATGTGGTCGCCTTCGAGCAGCACGTCGAAGTCGCCCGCCAGCGCCTCCTTGAGCTTCGCGAGGATGGCAGGGATCTTATCGGCGGGCACGTCGCGCGTCCGAATGTCAATGGCCGAGCCCGCATAGTGGAGCGATCCGGCCATGTGCTTGCCGTCGATTGCCGCTGTGATGGTGAGGACGTAGCCCGCCTCGCGGTACACGCTCTCCGCGGCAACCGCCGCTAGCAGGATCTCCGGCCGGAGGCCGGTAATGCGAACTCCGGGCTTAATGAAAAGCATAGATTGGGGGTTGCGCTAAGGGGTCGTTAAACAATAACCTGTACAAACCAGAATGACAGGTGTATGTTT
>CAZLOS010000054.1:0-31597 GCA_964561215.1 uncultured Solibacteraceae bacterium
CGACGTCGTCAACGAGCCCACCACGCCCGGCGCCCATCGCGGCGGCACGCATCGCCACGAGTACTCTCCCGACGGCAAGCGAATCGGATTCACTTACGACGATCATCTGCTCACCGACTACGGGCGCACCGTCGGCATGATGACGGCGAGTCCGAAAGCGCCCACAGGAGTTAGCCATTGGGCGGCCATCCTGGTCCCCATCGCTCCCATGGGCAAGGCCAAGCCGGGCGAACTCGAATTCGCCGGTTTCGACTCCTGGGTGGGCGAGAAAGGCCTGATGCGCGCTTTCATTGGCAAGGTGAAGGAAGCTGACGGAAGTTACACCAACTCGCTCTTCGTGGTCGACATCCCGGAGGATTTGGATATCACCACGTCCTTCTCCGGCTCCCGCACGCGTTTTATGGCGCCGCCGGAAGGCCTCCGCGTGCGCAGGCTGACGCACACATGGGCGTCCGGAATCGCCCGCGGCTCGCGGGACGGCAAGCGCATCGCCTATTTCGCCAAGGACGCCAGCGGGGTGAGCCAGGTTTTCCTCATCGATTCCTACGGTTCGGACCAAAATCCTAACGCCGCCATGCGTCCGCTGCAAGCGACCTTCTTCAAGGGCGGCGCGAAGAGCGGCCTGCGGTGGCATCCTTCCGGGAACACGGTGACCGTCGCGACCGACCGTGGCATTGCCGCCGTCTGCGTCGAACCGGGGCCGCGCTTCGGCAAGGTCCACTTCCTGACACGGCACGGCGAGAACCTCCCGGAAGCGGAAGCGCCCGTCTGGTCGAACAACGGCAAACTGATCGCTTTCAACCGGCGCATGCCGACCAAGAATGCGCAAGGCATGGTGGCCCGGGATTTCAGCGGCCGCGATTTCCTGCAGATCTTCGTGGCGGATTTCCCAGATGCGAACAACAACGGGATCGCGGACCCCATCGAGTAAGGCTCTCAGTACGCGCCGCGACGGCCAAGAACCACAGGCACGGTCTTCAGAAGGATTTTCGTGTCCAACCAGAGCGACCAGTTGCGGATATACTGGCAATCCAGCGCGACGCGCCGCTTGTAGTTGATGTCGTTACGGCCCGAAACCTGCCATAGTCCCGTCAAGCCGGGCCGCACTTGGGTGTACAGCGCGAACGCCGGACCATACTTTGCGCTTTCCTCGCTCACGATGGGCCGCGGGCCCACCATGCTCATGTCCCCGCGCAGCACGTTCCAGATTTGCGGCAGCTCGTCCAGGCTGGTCTTGCGCAGCAGCCTGCCGGCGCGCGTCACGCGCGGATCGTCCTTCAACTTGTGCGTGAGCTCCCACTCGTGGACCAGCGATGGGTTCCGCTCGAGGTAGCGGGCGAGGATTTCGTCGCTGCCGGCGATCATGGAGCGGAATTTCCAGAGGCGAAACGTCTTTCCGCCTTTGCCGACCCGCGAGTGCGCGAAGAACACTCCGCCGCGGCCGTCGAGCGCGATTGCCAAGGCGATCAGGATGCCGAGAGGCATGGCTGCCAGAGCCAGGCAGAGCGTAAAGAGGATGTCGAAGACCCGCTTCAGCCGCTGTGGATCGGGCAGCAGCAGTCCCGTGGCGGCCGCCAGTTCGGGAAACAGTTCTGTCTCCGTGGAGGCGAAATAGATCGTCTCCGGAGCTTTCAGGCCGGAATCGGGTTGCTGTTCATCGGGCGGCATTTCGCAAGACGGATTCGTAAAGCGCGGCTGTACGTTCAACCATCGCATCCAACCGGAACCGGACCTCGTAAGTGAGACGCGCTGCCGTTCCCAACCGTCTCCTCCGGTCCGCGTCTTCCATCAACTCGCCAAGGGCCTTGGAAAGCGCCACCGGATCCTTGCGCGGAACCAGGATCCCGTTACTTCCATTATCCAATGCTTCGCCGACTCCGCCGACACAAGAAGCGACGATTGCCAGCCCGGCGCGCATGGCCTCCAACACGCTGCGCGGGAAAGCCTCGGCGCGGGAACTGAGGACGAAGACCTGCGACCGCGCGAGCAGCGCCGCGGGATCGGCCGAGTAGCCAACAAACTGGATCCGATCGGCGATCCGCGCCGCTCGGGCGCGCGCGTGAATCGAGTCCCGCAGCGGGCCGTCGCCCACCAGGTCGAGCCGCCAGTCCAGATTCATCAGCCGCGACAAGGCATCGATGAGCGTGGCGTGGTCTTTCGGCGCTTCCAGGCGAGCCACCGAGATCAGGCGCACGGGCGCCGCGCCGGGCGCCGCACGTAACTCCGGGCCGACATCCCGCACACCGTTGTAGACAACGACGAGTTGCTCGGGCCGGGCCAGCCGTTTCTCGATCGCCACCCGCTTTTCGTGCTCGCAGACGCAGACGATGGCGCCGGCCCGGCGCGCCGCGATCCGCTCGGCGGCAGCGAACAACTGCCGCTGGAGGGGAGGAAAGCGGTCTCCGGCGGGCCAGCCGTGCGGCGTGTAGATGGCCGGTATGCCCAGCCGCGCGCAAACCGCGCGGCCGATCCACCCGGCCTTGGCGGTGTGCGTGGAGACGATGTCGGGACGAACTTCTGTGAGTGCGTTCGAGAGTTCCCGGAACGCTTTCCAGTCCCGGATGGGATGCACGGTGCGCCCGAGAAACTCGAGCGCGCGATACGGCACCCCCGCGTCTTCCAGTCGATCCGTCACCGGCCCAACGCCGCCGAGCAACACTTTCGCCCGGTGACCTCGCGCGATCATCTCGCGCGCCAGGTCGCGCACGTGGATGCTGGCGCCGCCCACGGCATCGGACCTCGTGATCACATAGGCAATCCTCACGCGTCCCTCCTGTGGCTGGCGATCACCAGGAAGGCCAGTTTGCGGAAGATGGCCCGGGCGACGGCCGGCACAAGCGGCAAGTCGAGCAAGCGCGCCAGCGGAGCGCGCCACGGGCGGTCCCGCAACCGGAAGCGGATGTAATCGGGTTCGCGGAACTCATTATCGAAATACTTCGTGTACGTTTGGAAGATTTCCTCGCGCGTGCGGTAGCGCGTGTAGTGGTCGATCCAGGCGAGCTTGTCCTCGGCCCACCGGCGAGTGGTCGGCGCCTGCTCTTTCCACGTGCCGGCGCCGAGCAAACGCAACAGCCAGGTGTAATAGAACCGCGCGCGCGAATCCCCGGCGAACCGGTGCGAGAACGGAATGCCGATGTGCCCTTCCCGCCAGACGTCACGCGACGGGAAGATGCTGAGCACCGTTCCGTGCGGCCGTAGCACACGGTGAATTTCGGCGAGCGTCCGGTCGAGGTCCGCCACATGCTCCATCACCTGGTTGTTCACCACAAGGTCGAAGCTGGCGTCCGCGAAGGGGATCGATCCTTCCGCGCTCTCGATGACATAGGTGCCAAGCAGGCCCCGTGCCGCGGCCTCTTCGCGCGTATTCGAGCCGGCATAGTAAACGTCGCAGCCGCGCATGTCCAAACCGATCGCCCGGGCGGCCGAGACGAGTTCGCCCGCTCCGCATCCGAAGTCCAGTATCGCCGCGCCGGGAAAGCGCTGGGCGAATTCGAGCACGAACCGGTTCGTCACGTCCATGCCGGCCCGTCCTGCGTTTGTCTTCCGTGTTCGAGCAAGTCGCGGTAGCAGCATTCCCAGGCGTCCGTGACGGCCTGTATGTCGAAGAGCGCCATGGCCCGCGCGCGGGCCGCTTGCGACATGTTTTCGCGCCGGTTTGCGTCCAGGGATTCGACGTGCGCCATCGCACCGGAAAGCGCCTCCGCATCGCCGGCGGGCACGACAAACCCCGTATCGCCCTCGGAGATGGCTTCGCTGGCGCCGCCGGCATTCGTTGACACGGCGACGAGGCCGCTCGCGGCGGCTTCGAGCAACACCATCGGCAGTCCTTCGACCGCCGAGCTGAGCGCCAGACCATCGGCGGCATTCATGAGCGCGGCGACATCGGAACGGGCGCCGAGCCAACGAACGTTCAGTTTCATCGCGGCGGCCATATCGCGCAACTCGGCGGCCTGCGGCCCGGCCCCGGCGACCACGAGCACGCTGCCGCTGCCGCGCTGCTTGGCGAAGGCACGAAGCATGGTGGGATAGTCCTTCTTCCACATCAGGCGCCCGGCGGCGAGCCACACAAAAGCATCGCCCACATCCAACTCTTTGCGCATGGCGGCGCGGCGTTCCCGGTCCGGACGGAACACACGGCAATCGACGCCATTGGAGATCACGCGGAGCTTCGCGCGCCGGACCGCTTGGCACGCGATGTGCCGGGCGGCCACGGCCTCGCAGACCGCCACCACCTGATCTGTCAGCCAGCCGCTCATGCGATAGGCGAAATCTCGCGCGCGTGTACCGGCGCGATGGCGCCCGCTCTCCGATGCGCTGTGCAGCGTCGAAATGACGACCGGCACCGGAACGAACAGCCGCGCCACGCGCGCCAGAATGTTGGCGTGGAACAGGTGGCTGTGGAGAACTTGCGGGCGGAAGCGCACCAGGAATCGGATCAGTCTCCAAAGGCCCCGCGGGTCCGCTATCCCCGGACTCATGCGAAGCGAGAATACTTCGACGCCCGCGTTGCTCAGTTCAACGGTGTAAGCGGTGGGCTCGGTGAGCGCGATCACGGCGGTTTTGTAACCGCGCCGCGCGAATTCGACAGCCAGCGAGACCACTTGGGTTTCGGCGCCGCCGCTGTCGAGGCTGGTCGTAAGCAGCGCGATGCGCGGTCTCATACCGCCCCCCCGCACGACCGCTCGAACAGGCGCGCGTAGGACTCGATCATGGCCGCGGAGTCGAACCGCTGCGCGCGCTGCCTGGCCTGCTCGCTCATCTGGCGCGACCGCTCTGGATTCCTCGCCAGTTCGACAATCGCCATCGAGACGGCCTCCATGTCGCCGGGCGGCGCCAGCACACCCGTAATGCCGTCCTCGACCAGTTCGGGCACCCCGCCCGCCGCCGTGGCCACCACAGGCAGCCGCGCCGCCATGGCTTCAATGACCGCCACCGGAACGCCCTCCCAGTCCGACGCCAGGGCGAAGATATCGCACGCCGAGAGCAGCTCCGCCACATCCTCGCAAAGCCCCAAGAAGCGAACCCGGCCGGAGACGCCGAGGCTAGACGCCAGCTCGCGGCACTCGCCGAGCAGTGTTCCTTCGCCCGCCATGACCAGATAGCTTGACGGCAGCCGGGGAAGCGCGAGCGCAAACGCCCGGATCAGCCCCCGCGGATTCTTTTGCACTTCGAACCGCGCCACCGAAACGATGAGCAGGTCCTCCGGGCGGAAACCGTGCGCCAGCCGCCAGGAATTTCGCGCCCCGGGCTGAAATCCATTCTCGACGTCCGTCCCGTTGTAAATAACGGCTGCGGGATCACGGCCATACGTTTCCCGGAACGATCGCGCCACCTCGTCCGAAATCGCGACGGGCACCGCGCCGGAGCGAAAGGCGACGCGGTGAACCATGCGCCCCGCCAGTTCCACCTCGCGCCCTGCAAGGTTGTGTACTGTGTGCACAACGCGACCGCGCCGGGCAAGCATCCACGCCGGCATCACGTATCGCAGCACGTACGAATGTGTGTGGATGATGGACGGGCGCAGTTCGCGGATAAGGCGAGCCAGGCGCGGCCACATTCGCGGATCGAAGCCGCGCCGCTTGCCGAGATGAAAGACCGGCACGCCGCGCGCTTCCAACTCCGGTTCGAAACCTCCGGGGAAGGCGTCGTAGAGCGACACCACGGCGGGCTTGAAACGGGTACGATCCAGGTCGCAGGCGAGCGTCACGGCCACGCGCTCGGCCCCCGCGCGCCGCAGGCTGGCCAGCACTTCCAGCACGCCGATCATGGCCGCTCCTTTTCCGGCCGGTCAAAAGCCGTCGCCCAAGCCGCAAGGATCAGGGCAATCAGCAGCCACGTCGGCTTACGGTGCTCCCAGGTGAGCGTGGACACGCCGATCGCCCAGACGAGCAAAGTGGTGAGCCAGAGAGCGCGCTCCGGGGCCCGCAGCATCCAGATGAAGGCCGCCAGCGTTGCAAGCATCAGCCCGAAGCAAGCCGCGCCCGCGAGCCCGGTTTCCACGGCCACGGAGAGGAACGTGTTGTGGGCCGTGTACTGGTGTCCCGGAACGGACGGGCGTCCCAGCCACGGGTAGACCGCGTCGGGATAAGCGCCCGCGCCGGCTCCCCGCAACGGGTGCCTCTTGAAGACCTTTAGCCCGGCTTTCCAGATCTGGGTGCGGTTGTGCAGCGTCGTGCCCCGCGTGAGTTCGGTGTGCAGTGTGGCCAGGCGCTCGCGGGAAGCGGACGGCGCCAGCCACAGCGCGCCCAGGACCAGGGCCGACAGCATCGCGAAACTGAAGATACGCTCGGCGGGCGCCGACTCCCGCCATGTGAGAACGGCGTACAGGAAACTCACGGCCGTGGCCACCAGCGCCATGCGCGAAGCCGTCAGCAGCACCGCGGCGACCGTGAGCAAGCCGGAGAGCCAGGCCAGCCACCGCCACGCGCTGCCACAGCGCGGAGCCAGGTAGAGCGCCATGGGAACCGCGAGCGCGAGGGTGAGTCCCAGGTCGTTCGGATCGAATCCGGCCGTCGCATAACGCCGGTAATAGGTCTGTTGATTGCGCGCGTAACGGAGGATCGTGAGAACCGAGGAAAGCGCGGCACCGTACACATAACAGCGCATCAGCCACCACTGGCGCGCCTGGGAGCGGCAGAATTCCCAAATCAGCCACAGCATGATGAATAACTGCACGAGCGTGGCAAAGCGCGCGGCCGTCGATGGCGGGGCGACGCTCCAGAAGTACGTTGCGCCGCTCCAGGCGACGAAGCAGGAGGCCAAAATCAGCCCCGCGTTCGGCCGTCGCATCGAACGTCGCGCCGCCACGGCGGCCAGGCCCACCGCAAGGCAGAGCCCGCCGATCATGCGGGTCAACGTGCCGAATCCGGCCAGCATGACGGCCTTCTCGAGCGGCAGCGAGAACACCATCGCGCATACCGACACCCACGCCAGGCGCTCTATCAGGAGCGAGGCCCGCGCTTTCATTCCGCAGCCCCCATCCGCGCGAGCGCGCGCCTCAGAATGACCGTTTCCCCGGCGAGTTGCACCAGCCAGGCTCCGGCCAGCGCCATCGCCGCGCCATTCAAACCGAACCTTGGCACCAGGAACCAGCTCCCCACGGCCGAACTTGCCGCCACCAGGATTAGCAGCGGCGCCTGCGCCGCGTAAACGCGCGCGCCGGTGATCACGTAGCCCAGCAGGACCGCGGTGTAGTTCAGCATGCCGGCGCACATGATCCACACCAACAACCCGTCATAGGCGGCGTACTCGGGGCGATAGACCAGCCGCAGCACCAGTTTCCCCACGGTCATCGCCACCAGGACTCCGCTCACGCCCAGCGCGCCCGCGACCGCCATCAATTGCCAGGCGAGCCGGCGGAACCGCCGGGCCTCGTTCGCGGAGTAGTAGCGCGCCAGGCGCGGCATGGCGGACTGTCCCAGAGCGTTCGCGGCCGTCGATCCTACAGTCAGGAACGATGCTACCGCGGCGAATGCGCCGAGTTGGGCCGCCCCGAACCGCGCTTCAATCGCGTAGCGCGGAAGGTTGACGGTCAGCGAAGAAAGCATCAGCACCAATCCAAGAGGCAGAGCCTGGCGCAAAATTGCGTACTCTCCGTCCCAGTCCTTCCCCGGCGGTTCTCGCCGTGCCAGGGAGACGGGGTGGTCATAAAGAGCAAGCACTATCAGCCGCCCGGCGGCAAGCGCCGCCAGGGCCGCCACAAGGCTGTGCGTGAGCCACAATGTCGCGCCGAGCGCAGCCGCCGACAACACCCCGCGCGCCGCCATGGAGCGGGCGATCTGATCCATCCGCTCTCGCCGCTGCATCAGGCCGTAGTAAATATCGCTGACCTGGTCGGCGCCGAGCGCCACGCTCAACAACCCGATGGCCGCTGGAACGGGCCAGGCGTATCCGAAGATCACACCCGCCGCGGCGGCGGCCCCCAGCCCGGCTAGCGTGGTGCCGAGCCGCACAGCGAAGTAGTTTCCAAACGGGTGGTGCCGCTCGACGTCGCCCACCAGCACCGAACGCAAGTTCAGGTGCGAGAACATGGCGATGGGCGTGACGACGGCCAGGGCCAGCGCGTACTGTCCCAGCATGACGCTGTCTCCCAGCTTGGCCAGCAAGCTCAGGATCAGCCACTGGCTGGCCGCGAACGCCACGTTGCCGGCGAGCGTGGCGGCGAAGTTGGCGCGCAGGGACAAGCCGGCCGCCCCGAGCGTGGGCGTTTCGTTCGCGATCCGAGGTTCCTCTCTTTTTAGACTATTCTAATGCCGACGCCACATCGCGCTCCAGCACCCCCGGGCGGATCGGGCGCGAAATCGCGGATAAAGGGGCCTCCGCTCTTGAGTTCCGAATCGGTGCGGATCTACGATGGATCATGGCCGCGGCACGGCCGGCAGCGTTCTCCTATGCAGCAAGACGCAATCAGCGGCGAGACGGCAGACACTCCGGTCCCGAAGTACTATCTTTGGAAAGCCGAAGGCAAGCCCATCGCGATCCGGCTGTCCTACGATGTGGTAGACCGCCTGCAAGTGGAAGTGATGCAAGGCTTCGGCGCCGTGCCCAAACGGGGCGCCGAGGTCGGAGGACTGCTCTTGGGCAGTTCGACCGGGGACGGGGACATCGAGGTCACGATCGACGATTACGCCCCCGTACCCTGTGAGCATCGCCACGGACCATCCTTCCTACTCTCGGATGCCGACCGCGAGCAGTTCGCCGCCGCTGTCGCGAAGTGGCAGCGCGGGCATGGACCGGACCGTTACGCAATCGGCTACTTTCGGAGCAACACGCGCCTCGAGTTCAGCCTGAGCGACGAAGATCTGGCGCTTTGGAATGAGTTTCTGCCGGATTCCTCGACCATTGCGCTCCTCGTGAAGCCATTCGCCACCAAAGCATGCCAGGGGGGATTCTTCTTCAGGGAACAGGGCCAGGTCCGTGCCGAATCGCCGTACGAGGTTTTCCCTTTCCGCCGCCAGGATCTAGGCGGCGGCGCGCCGCCCAGGAGCGCCTCAGCGCCAGCGCCGGCCGCCGGCCATTCTCAAACTGCCCCGGCCAGGGAGGCACCTCCACCGCACGAGCGGGTCTTCCAGGCGACCGACTCCGGAGGAGCGCCGCCGCGCCCGGTACCCATCCGAACGCTTGGCCGTTTCGCGGTCGCCTCGCCCGGCCCTTCCGTCGTCGAAGAGCGCTTGGCGCAGAAGGTCGCGGTGCCCCAACCGGCCGTTTCCCCGCCCCTGCCTCCCTCACCGCGCCGCGCCCGTCGCCGCGTGCCGCTCCCGCTGGCGTTCATCTTTCTCTTGCTGGGCGTGCTGCTGGGATTCCAGGCCGCGCTTCAAATGAGGCCTGCGCCGCAACCGGCTTCTGTCGAAGAGGCCGTCCGCCTGGGCCTTTCCATCAAGCAGCGCGGCAACAACGTCCAGTTGACCTGGAACCGGGGCTCGCCGTTGATCCTGACCGCGCAGCGAGCCAGGTTGACCATCTCTGACGGAGACGCGCAACAGTCGACCGACCTGGATTCCGTTACCTTGCGCAGCGGCAACGTCATTTACAGGCACATCACCCACGCGGTGCGTTTCCGGCTGGAGGTGTTCATGCCGGGCGGCAACTCGGTCGTGGAAACCACCGAATGGATCGCGCCTTAGGCCGACAGCCCTACGGGTGCTGGAACTCGGCCGCGCGAGGAACCAGATCGAACCACACTTCGCTTGGAAGATCCGTGCGCCAGTGGCCAGCCCACCGCGCGTAGCCTGCCACCGCGATGAAGACCAGCGCTATGCCCGTCGCCATGGCCCATGCCGGCAAAACACGCCGCCGCCCCGCCGTCATCTCAAGCGCACCCGCCGCCGGACAGGACGCCACACACTCATAGCAGCCGGTGCACTCGGGCGAGCGGACCGTGAAGAGCACATCCACCGGGAGCAGCGATGGGCAGGCCTTGGCGCACTTCGTGCAGTCGATGCAGACGGTCGCGCTGCGCCGTATGCGCACGGGGCTCCATCGCGCCGCCAGTCCCAGCAAAGCACCGTAGGGGCACAAGTAGCGGCACCAGAAATTCTGGTAGAAGACGGAGCCGATCGCCAGCGCGCCCACGATCAATGCGGTCGCGACGCCCATGTGCCGGAAGAAATTGAGCATCTTCACGTCGCTGATCAAGCCGTAGGGGCCGTCCAGGAACGCCCGGATCGCCCCGGCCGTCATGCTCCCGACCGCGTAAAGAAACAGGGCGAGCAATATGTACTTCAAACTGCGTAGCGCGATGTCGAACCATTTGGGCAGGCGGAAATTGCGTCCGAATACGCTCCGCCCGGCGCGCCACAACCACTCCGAAACCGTGCCCACCGGACACAGCCAGGAACAGAACGATTTCCGCAGCAGGAACGCGATGCCCAGGAAGGCGGCGAGCAGGAACATCCCGGCAGGATGGATGCGCGGGACCTCCCCCGTAACGATCCAGAACTTCAGATTCATGAGCGAGGCGATCGGCAGCCAGCCTTCCACACCCGGCGGACGTGCAACGTACACGCCGGCGCCGCCCGTTTCGCAATATCGCACCCAGAGATAGAACTCGATGCCGATCCAAATGTTCAGGGCGAGAAACGCCCACTGCACGGCATGGCGCAGCGACTGCGAGTGGTCACGCCCGCGGCGTTGTTTGATGCGCTTTCGGGCGCATGCACCGGTCTGTGTCTCCACGCAGGCCATTCCACTTCCAGGCTAGGACAGATCCAGAAGCACCGCTGTGACCACCGTCACGCGGAATGACTTCATGCAGTTTCATGTAAAATGACTGTGTGCCGACACTGCAAATCCGCGATGGATTTCTTTGAAATGGCTTGCCAGCACAGTTTGTCGGCCTATGACATGACATACTTGGCACTCGCCCGGAAGCGCGGGGCATCGCTGCTCACTGCTGATCGCAAGTTGGCGCGCCTGGCGGAATCCGTGGGAGTGCCGGTCCCACCGTTATCGTAAACCCGAACCGCTCAGAACTCGGTTTCGGCTTCGCGCTCCAGTCCGTCGCGGTCCAGGAGCGCCACGTTGCGGCGGTCGATCCGGATAAGCTTTTCGGCCTGGAACCGGCTCAGGTTCCGCGACACTACTTCGCGCGCCGTGCCCAGGCGGAGCGCCAGTTCCTGGTGCGTGACCGGGAGGCTGAACTCGTTCGCGCCGGCCTGCTGCCCGAACTCCACCAGCGTCCGCGCCAGCCGCTGCCGCACGCTGCCGAACGTGACGCTCTCAATCACCGAAACAAGGCTGCGCAGCCGCCTGCCCACCACGGCCAGTGTCTTCAGGGCCACCTCGGGATGCTGCCGGGAGACCTGCTGGAAGTCCCGCGCGCTGATCAGGTAAGCCACTACCTCATCTACCGCCGACACGGAAGCCGGCAGCGGCCCACCGTCGAACAGGGGGACTTCAGCCACGCTGGACGGCGCGGTTTCGATGGTCAGCATGACTTCCCGGCCGCTGGGAGAGACTTTGAATACCTTGACGCTTCCCTGCCCCAGGATGATCAAGCCGCGCGAAGGCTCTCCTTCGTGAGCCAGGATCTCGCCGGGCGCGTAACGCTTTTCGATGGCGCGATCGGCTAGCGCCTGGGCTTCCGGCGTCGAGAGGCTGCCAAATAGCGGCGTGCTCAGGATAGTTTCTAGCTTTGCGGTGGGCACGGCTTTTCTCCTCGTTTCCGTGCCTCAACCATCTCACGATAGGCCGCTAGTAACCTCTCTCGTGCGTCTTCGCTCAGTGGGGCCGGCCGCTCGGCGTTGGCGTGTCCGTGGCACAACTCGACAGTGCGGCGCAGGCTATTGATGAATTCGACGCACGGCGGGCAATTGGCGATGTGCGCCTGAATCTCCTCGCAGGTGGCCTCGGGCAGTTCGGCGTCAAGGTACGCGCTGAGTTGCGCGAAGATCTCCTTACATTCCAGGCCGTGCTTGTGTGCTGATTGTTCCATGGCCATCCTCAATTCCTCGCGGCGGTTTGCAGATACCGGTCCAGCTTTTGACGCAGGGCCAGGCGGCCGCGGTGCAACCGCGTCTTGATTACCTCGATCGAGACACCCAGCACTTCAGCGGCCTCCTCGGTGGTAAGCTCTTCGATGTCGCGCAGCACCACCACCGCACGGTAAATCTCCGGCAGTTCGCCTATGGCGCGGTCCAGTACCTCGCGCAACTCCTTGCGGAGCACCTCGTCGTCCGGCAGCGCGTTCCAGTCGGCAATCTGGATCCGCCGCTGGCCGCCGTCGTCGCCTGTCGCGGGCATTAGTTCTTCCAACGAGAGCTCATGCGGGGGTGCGAAGACGCTCTTGCGCCGCTTCATGTAACAGGCGTTGCGAGCGATCGTGAACACCCAGGCTTTCAGCCGCTCAGGTTCGCGAAGCTGGTCCAAACTCTGGAAGACCTTCAGGAGCGTCTCCTGCGCCACTTCTTCGGCATCCTCGCGCTGTCCGCACATCATGTAGCTGTACTGGAAGATCTTCGTCTGGTACGTTTCGACAAACCGGTCAAACGCCGCCAGATCTCCCGATAACAAATCCCGCGCCAGTTGAACTTCCGTCTTGTCCGCCACTACGGCTGATTGTAGCCGGAAGCGCGGCCGGCCCGAAACCCAGCCTCGCCTTCGTCCTCGCACACTATGGATGCAAGAACATCCGGAAGGGTGACAACATGGGCCGGGACTTCCTCTCCGGTAACCTTCGCCACCCGATTGCATCCTTCAACTTGTGACACGAAATGGAGACCGCATGAGGCCACTGGCACTGCTACTAGCCGCGATAGCCGCCCCATTGTGGGGAGAGACTGCACTGACGCTCGAAGACGCCGTGAAACTGGCGCTTAAGCAGCACCCCGCCATGGAAGCCAGCGACGCCGGGGTGAAAGCCGCCGCCACCAAGATGGATCAGGCCCGCGCCGGTTATCTGCCGAAGCTGAACTACACGGAATCCTGGCAGCGCAGCAACAATCCGGTCTTCGTGTTCAGTTCGCTGCTCACGCAACACCAGTTCACGGAAAGCAGTTTCCTGATTGGGCCGCTGAATCGCCCGGACGCGATGAACAACTTCCAGTCGCGCATCTCGGTCGAACAGCCCATCTATGACGCCGGGATGACGCGCAAGGCCACGCGCGCCGCCGAACTGGGACGCGAGATGGCGACCGAACAGGGCCGCCGCACCTCGATGGAAGTGATCGCCGGGGTGGCGCGCGCTTACTACGGCGCGGTTCTCGCGGCCGACGCGCTCAAAGTGGCCGAAGAGGCGCGCAAGTCCGCGGAAGCCGACCTGGCGCGCGCGGAAACCATACGGGCGGCGGGCATGTCCACCGACGCCGACGTGCTGTCGATCCGGGTGCATCTGGCCGCGGTCAAGGAACAGTTGATCCGCCGCACGAACGATGTCGACCTGGCGCGCGCGGCCCTCAACGACGCTGTCGGCGCTCCCCTGAATCAGCGCTACGACCTCTCGACGCCGCTCACGGCCGTACCGGTGCCGGCCGTACCGCTGGAAGAGTATTCCAAGCGCGGCCTGCTCGAACGGCCCGAACTTCGCCAGGCTCGCCTCGCCACTCAGATCGGCGAGACGCAGGCTTCGCTGGCACGGTCCAGCCTGCTCCCCACGGTGTTCTTCCAGGCCGCCTTCGAAGCCGACCGGCAGCGCTTCGTGGATCGAGGCGGCGCCAACTGGCTCGGCGCCGTCGGTATGCGCTGGAACATCTTCAATGGCGGCGAAGACAAGGCGCGTATCGAGGAGGCTCGCCAGCAGACCCGGCAGGCACAGGCTCTGGCGAGGCGCGGCGAATCCGCCGTCCGCCTGCAGGTGGAGAGCGCGTACCTGGACTGGAAAGCGGCGCAGGAGCGCATCGAGGTGGCCTCCGCCACCGTGGCCGCCGCCGAGGAAAGCCTGCGTATCACCCAGAACCGTTACGCCAACGGACTGGCCACCGTCACAGATCTTCTGCGCACCGAAACGGCGCTTCTGGAAACCCGCACGCGGAAACTGGCCGCCGTGCACGATCAGCGCCTGGCAGCCGCCATGCTCGAACTGGCCGCCGGCACGCTCAACGCATCGAGCGACGTCTTGAAATAAAGGAACAAAAATGACCATTCGACGCTACCTGATTCCTGTTCTGGTTCTCTCGTTGGGATTGACGTTGTCCTGCGGCGGAGAAAAGCGCGCCGCCAAGGAAGAATCGCCTGCGGCGCCCGTGGCTGTGAAGACCACTACAACCGCCACCGCCGAATGGCCCGCGGTGTATGAAGCCACCGGTACAGTGCGCGCCCGCACCGCGTCCACGCTTTCCAGCAAAGTCATGGGCTACGTGCGCGAGGTCCGCTTCCAGGCCGGCGACCATGTGCGGGCCGGCCAACTGCTGGCCGTGCTGGAAGCCAAGGATCTGGACGCGCAGCGCGCCCAGGCGGAAGCAGCCGTCCGCGAGGCGCGTGGCGCACTGCCCGAAGTTTCGAGCGCCGTCGCGGCCGCGCAAGCCAACCTTGATCTGTCCACCAAGACCTTCGCCCGCATGAAGGACCTGTTCGAAAAGAAATCCATCTCGAACCAGGAGTTCGACGAAGCCACGGCGCGGCTCAAGGTAGCGCGCGCCGGCCACGCGATGGCCCTCGCCAAGCGCGAGCAACTGGGAGCCAGGATCCGCCAGGCCGAGGAGGCTCATCGCGCGGCCGGCGTCATGTTGAGCTACGCCGAGATCAAGGCGCCGTTCGCGGGCATTGTCACGGACAAGAAGGTTGAACCCGGCGTGCTCGCCGCTCCGGGCATGCCGCTGGCCACCATCGAGCAGGCGGGCGTCTACCGTTTGGAGGCCCAGGTGGAGGAGTCGCGCCTGGCCAACGTTCGCCTGGGGCAGCCAGTCTCGGTTGCGATCGACAGCCTGGATAAGACGCTGGCGGCGCGCGTTTCTGAAATCGTCCCGGCGGTGGACGCGGCATCGCGGACCTTCGTGGTCAAGATCGACCTCGCCGGCGTGCCGCAATTGCGCTCGGGCCTGTTCGGCCGCGCGCGGTTCCCGCTGGGTTCGCATAACGTGCTCACCATCCCCGCGCCGGCTCTGGTCGAGCGTGGCCAGGTGCAGTCGGTGTATGTCGTGGAGGACGGCCGGGCGCGCAACCGCATCATCACCACCGGTGCGCGCGAAGGAGATCAATTGGAGGTGCTGTCGGGATTGAGCGCCTCCGAGAAGATCGTATCTCCGGTTCCGCCGGCCCTTGTGGACGGCGCCCGCGTGGAGGTGCGTCCGTGACGAAGCCGGGACGGTTGGGAATCGCCGGACGTCTCGCGCAAGCCTGGATCAACTCCAAGCTAACGCCGCTGGTGATCGCGGCCTCGCTGTTGATCGGTGCCTTCTCAGTGTGGCGCCTGCCGCGCGAGGAGGAACCGCAGATCATCGTCCCCATGATCGACATTTTTGTCGGCATGCCCGGGGCTTCGGCGCGCGAAGTGGAAGAACGCATCACCAAACCCATGGAGAAGCTGCTCTGGGAGATCCCCGGGGTTGAGTACGTCTATTCGACGTCCATGCCGAACCAGGCCATGGCCATCGTGCGCTTCAAGGTAGGCGAGGACGAAGAGAAGAGCATCGTCCGGCTGAATCAGAAGATGTACGCCAACTTCGACCTGATTCCGCCGGGCGCCACGCCGCCGCTCATCAAGCCGCGGTCGATCGACGACGTACCCATCCTGGCGCTCACCTTCTGGAGCCAGCGTTACGACGACTATCAACTCCGCCGCGTAGCCGCGCAGGTGCACGACTCCGCTAAACAAGTGGATGACGTTTCCGCTGTCACGCTCATAGGCGGACAGCGCCGCGAGATCCGGGTGACGCTCGACGACGCGCGCCTGGCGGCTTACTCGATGTCGCCCATGCAGGTCTACAGCGCGCTGGGCGCGTCGAACCGCCGCCTGCCCACCGGGAAATTCTCCAGTGCGAACCGCGAGTTCACCCTCGAAACCGGCGAATTCCTGCGCACGGCGTCCGACGTCGCCAGCGTGGTGATCGGCGCCGCCAACGAAAAGCCGATTTTCGTCCGCGACGTGGCCACCGTCGCCGATGGAGGTGAAGAGCCTTCCCAGTACGTGCAGTACGCCTCGGGAGGCAAGTTTTACCCTGCAGTCACCCTGGCTATCTCCAAGCGCAAGGGCACCAACGCCATCACCGTCGCCGAACATGTACTCGCGCGCGTGGAAGGTTTGAAGGGCAACCTTATTCCGAACGACGTCAATGTCACCACTACGCGCCATTACGGCGAAACGGCGGCGGAGAAATCCAACGAGTTGCTGTTCCATATGGGGATCGCCGTGGTGTCGGTGAGCATCCTCATCTGGATTGTGCTGGGTTTCCGCGAGTCGCTCATCGTCTTCACGGCGATTCCGGTGACCCTGGCGCTGACCCTCACCGTCTTCTACCTGTATGGCTACACGCTCAACCGCATTACGCTGTTCGCCTTGATCTTCTCCATCGGCATCCTGGTGGACGACGCCATCGTGGTGGTGGAGAACATCGTCCGGCACTGGCGACTGCACGGCGGCTCCGGCAGATCCATGGTCGATATCGCCATCAGCGCCGTGGATGAAGTGGGCAACCCGACGATCCTCGCCACGCTGACGGTGATCGCCGCCATCCTGCCCATGGCATTCGTCGGCGGGCTGATGGGACCGTATATGCGGCCGATTCCAATCGGCGCGTCGGCGGCCATGGTGTTCTCTCTCATGGTCGCGTTCCTGGTAACGCCCTGGGCGGCGATCCGGTTGCTGAAGCCGGGAGCCGGACACGGCGAAGGCGAGCGGGAAGACGCGTTCACCCGGCTGTATCGCCACGTGATGGGACCGCTGCTGCACAACAGGACTGTCCGCTGGAGCTTCCTGGGAGGCGTGGTTTTCCTGTTGCTGGGCGCCATGGGGCTCGTCTACATCGAGTTCGTCAAGGTGAAGATGCTGCCGTTCGACAACAAGAGCGAGTTCCAGGTCATCGTGGATATGCCCGAGGGGACCACGCTCGAACAGACCGCGCTGGTGACACAGGCGCTGGCCAGCCGCGTGATGACGCACAAGGAAGTAGTCAACGTGCAGACCTACGCCGGCACGGCCTCGCCGTACAACTTCAACGGCCTGGTGCGTCACTACTACCTGCGGCGCGGCTCGAACGTTGCCGATATCCAGGTGAATCTGCTCGGTAAGCACGACCGCTCCGCGCAGAGCCACGAAATCGCCAAGGCGGTCCGGCAGGATCTCACGCCTATCGCCCGGCGCTTCGGCGCTCGTATCAAAGTGGCTGAAGTGCCGCCGGGCCCGCCCGTGCTCGAAACGCTGGTGGCCGAAGTCTACGGGCCCGCTGAGGAAGGGCGCATGAAACTGGCCCGCCAGATGCGCGACCTGTTCGACCGCACCGACGGCGTGGTGGACGTCGATTGGTACGTGGAAGACGACCAACCCAAGTACAAGCTGCTGATCGACCGCGAGAAGGCCGCGCTGCACGGCATCTCCGAGGAGGACATTGCGCGCACCATGCGCATCGCTTCGGCCGGCGAAGCGGCCGGTCTGCTGCACGCCGAAGCGGAAAAAGAAGATGTCCCCATCATGCTGCGCCTGGACCGCGCCACCCGTTCGGATCTGGAGCGCGTGCAGGGTCTGAAGCTGATGGGCCGCACGGGGCGGATGGTGGGTCTCGGAGAACTCGTGAAGGTGGAGAAGGCCATCGAAGACAAGAGCATCTACCACAAGAACCTGATGCCGGTGACTTACGTGACCGCGGATGTTGCGGGCGCCATGGAAAGCCCAGTCTACGCGATCCTGAAACTCGGTCCGGAGATCGATAGGATCCGGCCGGCGGAGGGGTACAAGATCGAGCAGTACACCGCCCACCAGCCGTTCGACGAAGCCAGGTACGCCATGAAGTGGGACGGCGAGTGGCACATCACCTATGAGGTATTCCGGGACCTCGGAATCGCCTTTGCAGCGGTGTTGGTTCTGATCTACGTCCTGGTGGTAGGCTGGTTTCAGAACTTCCTTACGCCGCTGGTCATCATGGCAGCTATTCCGTTCTCCCTGGTTGGGATTCTGCCCGCCCACGGCCTCCTGGGCGCGTTCTTCACCGCCACGTCGATGATCGGGTTCATCGCGGGCGCCGGCATCGTGGTCCGCAATTCCATCATCCTGGTCGATTTCATCGAACTGCGACTGGCCGAGGGCGAGCCTCTCGACCAGGCCGTGATCGATGCCGGCGCCGTCCGTTTCCGCCCCATGCTGCTCACCGCGGCCGCGGTGGTGGTGGGCTCGGCGGTAATCCTGTTCGACCCGATTTTCCAGGGGCTGGCCATCGCACTGATGGCTGGCGAGGTCGCGTCGCTCGCGTTATCGCGAATGACGGTCCCGGTTGTTTACTTCATGATGAAGCGTAAGAGGAGGCAAGCATGACACTGGATCGCTACCTGCGCATGATCGCGGGGTTCTTTGTGTTGGTTTCACTCGCGCTAGGCGTGTGGGTGAACCCCAATTGGTATTACTTCACGGCCTTCGTCGGGTTGAACCTGTTCCAGTCGGCGTTCACCAACTGGTGCCCGATGATGTCGCTCCTGAGGAAGTTGGGTGTAAGGAGTTGCGAGCACGAAGCGGCCCGTTAACGGGCCGCCACAAGCTCGCGGTGTTCTTTCACCCAGGACGCGGCCGCGCGCGCCGCACCTTCGGACTCCCGGCCGATGAGCCGGATTCTCTCGGCTTGTTCCTTAGTGGGGCATACGGCGTTCCCGCTCGCTTTCGCGTCCTTCGAGACCGTCTGCAACTGAACCTTGAGAGCCGCCAGCGCGGCATCCAGCGCCACCACGACGGCTTGAGCCTTCGGATCCCCGTAGGTCATCACGACGGGCGTCTGCACTTCGGCCACAGCGCTCAGGATGTTCAGCACCTTATCTTTCGTCGCGGTACCTGCCTTCAACTCGGCTACCGACCGGGCGCAGGCTTCGCTGACCGCCTGTGCGTACGTGACGATCTCCCGTGCGGTGTCTTCCGCGATCTCGCCGTTGCTTTCCAGGCTGGCGGAGACGGCGATGGCCACGGCGGAAGCGCCCGAAACGGCACTGAGCGACGCGATCAGGGATGAGGTCGGATCCGTTTTGCAGCCAACCTGGGTAAGCACAAGGGCGAGAACAAGAATCGATATACGGGTTTTCATCGAAATCCTAGCGGCGAACCGCTCCTCCGCCCCGAGTATGGAGGCGTGCAGCGTGCGCTGCCTCACCGCCGCACTGGTAAGTGCTTGAAATCCCGCGAAAAATTCTTCAGCGTGGATTGTGACCGGAATTTTGCGAGCCCACGGCGGCGACCTCGCGCGGCCCGATTTCCATGCACAGCGCCGCGCCGCCCTGGCAGGGGGTAATGGCGCTCCCCGCGAGCAGGTCCGTCCACTTCCGTCCGCGCAGCCCGGTGGGGAGAGCCAACACCGCGCCGCGCACTGTGCGGTAGCTCTCGTTGTAAAGCATGAAGACGGTTTCGCCCGCGGACGAGAACCGGTTCGCCAGGACGGCCTGATTCAGCGTCGGCACGAGCGGATCGCCATCGCGCGATTGGAATGTGCCGCTGTGCGCGCGCAGCACGGCGTGGGTTCGGCGGATGAACTCGCGCACCTCGGCTGGGTACCAGCTTTCGGCATGGCCCTTCAGCCATAAGCCGTTGGCGTGGAAAAAGGACTTCTTCATGTCGGCCGCCGTGAGAGCCCGCGCGTCGATGCCCTCGCTCACCATATCGAACAGCTTGAAATCGGGAAACGCAAAGCGATAGAGGTTGATGGCGCCCGGCGACTGCTTTTCGACGGCCCGGTTCATCGAGTAGGAGAACGCGCCGTCGGCATAGGGCACGTTCGTATCCGGCGGCATCTCCTCGATGTAGATGACCGCACCGGGGTCCACTCCATCGAGCGACGTCCTCACCTTGCGCATCAGTTCCCGTTCGCCCAGACCAACAGTTGCGCCGGGCGCGTGTGCGTGCGCCGGGTTATAGCAGGCGCGGTCCGGCCGCGCGAATCCGAACTCGTCAAGATAGAAGGCGCGGGCGCCGGTTTGCGCGGCCACCTTCGCATACGTTTGCGCCATCCAGTCCTGCCACTGGGCGACGCGCGGGCACATGAAGATCTCCGTGGGCGCGCCGGTCCAGGCCCAGGGCTCCCCGTCGCGCGCGCGTATCTGCCAATCGCGGGCGCGCGTGCGGCCGATCGCCGACCGTACGTCGATCAAATACCCCTCCAGGTACAATCCCGCCGGCACACCGCGCTGGAGGCCACTGGCGATGCCGCGATGAAAATCGGCCAGTCCACCCAGTTCGTAGCGCGTGTACTCGCCGACACGGCCGAACTTCTCCGAGTACGCCCAACTCGAAATATCCACCAGGTCGACGCCGCCGAATTCGCGCGCGCCCTCGTCGATGATTTTGTCGAACGTGTAATGGTTCCGGCGTACGTCGAACAGCATGCCCGAGCCTCCCAGCGGGTAATCGCGACGGCAGTTGTACGCGGCTTCGAACCAGGCTTTGCGCGGGGAAACCGGCCTGTACCACTGGCGAACCCACGCGCGATAGGCATCGAAGGCGGCGCGCCAATCACCCGCATGGAAACCGAGCACGGTAGGCGCGGCGCGGAATGTCCGGCCGGGCGTGAGGCGCACGTGTTGCGGTTCGGCCGAGCCGCGCACGCGGTAGGAATAGGAAACGCTCATGGAAGCGCCCGTTCCGATCTTCGCCAGGCGGTAGCGTTTCGGCGCCAGGTCCGGATCCTTTGTGAGCAAATAAAGCCCTGCGCCGGCGCGCGGATTGTAGAGATCCATGAACTGCATGGGGAACGCGCTCGAGTAGTCCTCTTCGAACTCGACGTCCTCGCGGCCGAACACCGCCGCCGCTCGCGGGAACAGGTAATGCGTGTCGGCCGCGCTGCCCACGGTTACGTGACCCAGCACTGGAAAACGCAGCGGCGTTTCGAGGGTACTCGCACCGGCGTTCGTCACTTCAAGGGAAATCCCCAACTCCGGCGAGTCGTCAGTCGACAGGCGCACCTGAACGCGCAGCGGGGGCGCTGAGTAGGACACCGTCACCGCGCGGTCTTCGGCCTTCAGGCCGGAAAGCGCGAACTCCTTGCCTAATTCGAACAGCCGTGACCCGTCTTCACGTAGGAGCGGACCGGCCAGCTTGTGATCAAGCCGGATGGGCCGCAGGTTGTCGCGCGCATCGAACTGGCAGCGGTAGTAACGGTTTTCGAGCGTCACGATGCCGCCGCGCACGCTAGCCACCGCGGGACTTTCGGGCGGCTCGACATTCGTCACCGATGCATTCAATTCGCGCGCCGGTCCCCAGGCGACGTTCGGAAACAACGGCTGGCCCGTATTCAACGTGACGCCGAGCAACGCCACCAGCACGTTCGCGGCCCGGTCTCGCAATTGCACGCAGCGGATTGCCGCTCCCGCGCGCGCCGGCAGCAGAAACGCCGCCACCGCGCGATCCGCGATCCGGTGCGCCCCGGCAGCCACGTCGTAGGGAAAGAACTGGTCCAACGTGCCGTCTTCGTATTCGATTTCGGCCAGGAGCCGCTCGACATCGCCCGCGCCGCGTTTCGGATCGAATTCGGTCCCCGCCATGCGCATCGCCGACAGCAAGTACACCTCGCTCGCCGCCACGCCTACCGGAACGGACAGGACTTCCCTGCCCCGTAAACTGGTCGCCCAAGCCGCGCCGGTCTCGAACGGCAAGCCGGCGAATTTCGTGCTTGGCTTTAGCCAATTTTTCGATGCAATGCCCAACTCGCCCAGCGCCGTGCGGGCGGTTGTATTCGCCAGGGAGCGAATACGTACCGGCTGGAACTGACTCGCCGGTCCGCGAAGAGCTTGCGCCGCGGCACGTGCATCCACTTGCGCCTGTCCAGCGGCGGGACGCGCCACAAACCGGATGTAGTCCAGGTCCAATACAGCGCCTGGCGCGAGCGTCAGGGTGAGCTGGTCGCAACGCGGATTAACGAGCATCGGCGTAAGGTCCTTCTCGAAGACGTGCCACTGCCCGTCACTCGTGAGTTCGCCCGCGCGTACCGCATCCACCGGCAGGCCTTTGGCGAAGGGGTTCTCCGGGTTCGCCGCCCCGGGAGTCACCGGCCCCACGCTCCCGGGCCGCAAGGTGAGGATTACGCCCGAGCGCCCCAGCCCGGCGGCCTTGTAACGCATCTGGAGCCGCGGGTATTCGCCCAGCCAGATGGGCTCCGTGGTGTGGATCCAGCGCGTCTCGCCGCCCGCGGCCCGCAGGCTTGCTACGCCTCCCTTCACCTCCACGGCAGCGGTCCAGCCCGCTCCCCGATCGAACTCCTCGCTCCAGCCTGTGTCCAACCCGGGGCTACCGGCAAAGACGACTCGGAATACCAGAATCAAAACGAGAACCAGCCGCATCAGATTGTTTTTGACCTGTATGTAAAATTCTCCGCCGGAACGCTTGAGTTCGGAGGAGGGAATATGGACACTATCCTACTATGGACTCTGCTCTTGCCATCCACAGACTCCACTTCGCGTTTACGGTAACGTACCACTACCTTTTTCCCCAGTTGACCATGGGACTCGCGCTGCTCATCGTGATTTTGAAGACGCGCGCCCTCTCGACCGGGGACGATCACTTCAACCGCGCGGCGAGGTTCTGGGCCAAGATCTTCGCCATCAATTTCGCCATGGGCGTGGTGACCGGGATCCCCATGGAGTTTCAGTTCGGGACGAACTGGTCCGCTTTCTCGAAAGCGGCCGGCGGTGTGATCGGACACACGCTGGCCATCGAAGGAGTGTACTCGTTCTTCCTTGAATCGTCTTTCCTCGGCCTCTTCCTGTTTGGCGAAAAACGCTTGAGCCCCAGGGCGCACTGGTGGACGGCGTTCCTGGTATGCCTGGGCTCCTGGCTTTCGGGCTACTTCATCGTGGCCACGGACTCCTGGATGCAGAACCCTATAGGGTACACGCTGGGGGCTAACGGTGAGATCATTCTCACAGACTTCTGGGCGCTGATTCTGAACCCATGGATACTTTGGCAGTACACGCACACGATGACGGGATCGGTCCTTACGGCGAGCGTTGTGATGGCTTCGGTCGGTGCCTTCTACCTGCTGAATAAGCGCTGCCAGGAATACGGCCGCACTTTCGTTCGCTTCGGCGTGATCGCCGGCTTCATTGCCGCTTTGCTGATGCTGTCCCCCACTGGCGACGGCCAAGGCAAAATGGTGGCACACCACCAGAAGCCGACGCTGGCGGCCATGGAAGGGCTGTTCGAGACACAGCAGGGCGCGCCTATCACTATCGTGGGCCAGCCGGACACCGAGAAGCGGCGCATGGATAATCCTCTCACCATCCCGCGTGTGCTCAGCTTCATCAGCTATCAGCGCTGGGCCGCGGAAGTGAAAGGCCTGGACGCATTTCCCCGCACCGAGTGGCCGGACAACGTGCCGCTGTTGTTCTATTCGTTCCACATCATGATCGGGTTGGGCACCATCTTCATTGCCCTGCTGGGCCTGAGTGCCTATAAGCTCTGGCGCGGCACGCTGTACGACTCCAAGGGCATGCTCTGGACCCTGATGATGTTGCTTCCCTTCCCTTACATCGCGAACACGTTCGGGTGGATGACGGCCGAGATCGGACGCCAGCCCTGGGTGATCTACGGCCTGATGCGCACCGAAAACGGCGCCTCGCAAAACGTCTCGGCGGGCAACGGCATGTTCACGCTGATCGGATTCATGGGCGTCTACACAGTGCTGAGCATCCTGTTCCTGTTCCTGGTGCATCGCGAAATCGATCACGGGCCGGAACCGCCCGAAACGCAGCCAGCGCGCGTGGGGAATCAATAACAGGAGGCCGCCAATGGAAACAGTATGGTTCTGTGTCGTAGCAGTCATGATTGCGATGTACGTGGTGCTGGACGGCTTCGATCTGGGCGCCGGCATCGTGCACCTGTTCGTAGCGCGCACCGACGAGGAGCGCCGCAAGGTGCTGCGCTCGATCGGCCCGGTGTGGGACGGAAACGAAGTGTGGCTGCTGGCCGGCGGCGGAACGCTTTATTTCGCCTTCCCGGCGCTTTACGCGTCCAGTTTCAGCGGCTTCTACCTGCCGCTGATGATGGTGCTCTGGCTTCTGATCGCCCGCGGCGTGGCCGTGGAGCTGCGCAGCCATCTTTCCACAGCCACCTGGACGCCCATCTGGGACGTGGCTTTCTCGGTCTCGGGCATCCTGCTGGCTATCTTCTTCGGCGCGGCGCTTGGCAATGTGATCCGTGGCGTGCCCCTCGATGAAAAAGGCATGTTCTTTCTCCCCTTGTGGACGCACTTCGGCGTCACCGGCGAGGTGGGCATCCTGGATTGGTACACCGTGCTGATCGGCGTGTTCGCGTTCGTCACGCTGATGGTGCACGGCTCGCTCTGGCTGGCTTACAAGAATGACGGCGACATCAACATCCGTGCCCTGCGCATCGCGCGCGGCGGCTGGCACGTGCTGGCAGTGTGCATGGTAGCGGCTACGTACTTCACTTTCCGCGTGCAGCCACAGGTGCCGCTCAACTATGTGACGCACCGGTGGGGCTACGTGTTTCCCGCGCTCGCCATTATCGGCCTGATCGGCATGCGCCGCGGGCTGCACGGATGGCCGTCGGAAGGCCGCGCGTTCCTGGCCTCCTGCCTGTTCATCGTCGGCATGTTGACCAGCGGGGTGTTCGGCCTGTACCCGAACGTCCTGCCGGCTAACACGGGTCCACAGTTTTCACTTACGGTCTACAACGCCTCCGCGCCCCCTTACGGCCTGAAAGTGGGCCTGGCGTGGTTCATCCCCGGCATCCTGCTGGCGTGCGGATATACGATCTTCGTCTACCGCCATTTCGCGGGGAAGGTGAAGATGGAGGAACAGGGATATTAGCCGAGCGAGGCCATCATGAAACGTAGAACCTTCCTGATGGGCGGTGTGTCCGCTGCTGCCGCGGCGCCGCGCAATCCACCGAACATTCTGTTCATCATGCCGGACCAGTGGCGCGGCTGCGACATGGGCGTGGCAGGCAACCGCGAGGTCCGTACTCCGAACCTGGACCGGCTGGCGCAGGAGAGCGTCTACTTTCGCAGCATGACGGCCAACACGCCGGTCTGCACGCCCGCGCGCGGTATTTTGCTCACGGGCCGCTACGCGCACCGCGCGGGCACACCCGTGAATGACATCCCCCTGCCGGACGAGGCCACGACCGTCGCCGAAATCCTCGGCCGTGCCGGTTACTACACGGGCTTCGTCGGCAAGTGGCACCTGGAGGGCGGCAAGCGTCTTCCCGGCTTCATCCCTCCGGGCCCGCGCCGCCAGGGCTTCGAGTTCTGGGCCGCCAACGAGTGCTCGCACGACTATTTCAAGCAGCAGTACTTCCGCGACGATCCCACGCCCATCCCCATGAAGGGCTACGACGCCTTCACCTGGACGGACCTGGCCCTGGAATTCCTCGATCGTGCCCGTGAGAGCCGCAAGCCGTTCTGCCTTTACGTGCAGCATCCCTCGCCTCACAATCCGTATTGGCTGCCACCTGGATACGAAGACATGTACGTGCCCGAACGCCTCACCATGCGCGGGAACTGGCGCCCGGGCTTGAAGTATGCAGGCGCGCCCAAAGACATCGCCGGTTACTACGCCGCCATCGCGTGCCTCGATACCGAGGTCGGTCGCCTGCTCAAGCGCGTGGACGAAGCGGGATTCCGCGACAATACCATCGTTCTCTTCACATCCGACCACGGCGACCTTCTCGGTTCGCACGGCAGCATACACAAGCAGAAGCCGTGGGAGGAGTCCGCGATCGTGCCCGGCCTGCTGCGCTGGCCCGCGGGCCTGCGCCGCGCCTTCGCCTCCGACGCCGCGTTCTCGCATGTCGACGTAGTCCCGACGCTGCTGGGCCTTTGCGGCGTAAAGTCGTCCGTAGAGATGGATGGGTTCAACTACGCGCCGTACCTCCGCGGAGCGCGCGTGAAGACGCCCGAATACGCGCACCTCGCCATACACACGCGCACCGAGAACAACGAGTTCGGCCCCTGGCGCGGTCTGCGATCACGCCGGTACAAGTACGCGCGGTTCCAGGACAAGCCCTGGGTGCTCTACAATCTCGAAAAAGATCCTTACGAGATGGAGAACCTTGTAGGCTCGCCGTCGAGCACTCGCATGGTTGAGCGATTCGACCGTGAGATAGAAACGCACATGCGCCACACGGGCGACCGCTGGGATGAGCTTCGGCACCGGCCTTACACCTAACCGCCACCGGCTTCAGGCAAGGCCTCGCAACATCGCTTCGAAGTACATCGGTTTCAGAATGTGCACCTTCAGGAGCCAGCCGGGCCAGTGCTCGCGGCCGGGATTGATGAACGGCAGCGTCGGCTTCGGTTTCTTGTCGTAGCCGAACTCGGCCATCAGCACCTTGCCGTACTCGGTGACGAAGGGACAGGCCGTGTAGCCGTCGTAGCTTTCCCTGGGTTCCTTGCCTTCCATGAGGGCAATCAGGTTAGCGGCGGCCACCGGCGCTTGCATGCGGATCGCCGCTCCCGTCTTGCTGGTCGGGATTCCGGCGACGTCTCCCAGCACCACCACGTTCTTGTACTTCGTGTGCACCAGCGTGTGCTTCTCCGCCGGAACCCAATCCTCCGCCTTGCCCGTGGAAGCGTTCCAGGCCAAGGGCGATTGCCTCACGAAATCCGGAGCGCTCATGGGCGGCACGATGTGCAGGAAGTCGAAGTCGAGCGTCACGGTTTCGCCCGGCTCCGTCGAGGCGGCCGCGCGCTTCTCGAAGGTGACTTTCCTGGCGTCCACGTCGACGCTCTTCACCCTGTGGTTGAACGTCACCGGGATGCCGCGCTCGGCGTAGATTTCCTCAAGGCGCTTGCGGAATAGCGGCACGTCGAACAGATGATCGGTAGCCGAGTAGAATCCGAAATCGACCTTGCTCCGTGAACCCTTCTTGCGGCAATAGGCCTCGGCCATCATGTTGATCTTCTTCGGCGCGCCGCCGCACTTCAGTTTCGTCCAGGTGTCGGTGAAGATGGCGCGTCCGCCGGTTTGGGCCAGCCGCTGGATCGCCTGCCAGCAATTCTGCGAACCTTGGTAGTCGTAGATACAGTGAACGTTGCCTTGCCCCAGCGAATCGCGGCGGATGCCTTCGATAGCATTGAAGTTCATCTGCAATCCGGGGCATAGGACCAGGAAATCGTAATCCACCGTGCCGTGGCGCGCGGTCCGCAGCCGGTTCGAGTCCGGCGCCAACTCTATTACGCTGTCCTGGATCCATTTGACGCCGCCGGGAATCAGTTTGGCCTCGGCCCTGACAACGGATCTCGCGTCCATGACGCCCGAAGCGATCAATGTGAATCCGGGCTGGTAGTAGTGCACCTCGCTCGGGTCGATCAATGTAATGTTCGGCTTGGCCAGCGCGCGGCTCAAACGCGCCGCTACGTTGAGGCCCGCCGCCCCACCACCGACAATCGCCACGCGCGCGTTGGCGTTGCTGGACGGCATCATGAACCGTGCCGTCCGGTAGATCAGGCAGGCGCCGCCTGCCATCACCGCGCCGGCAATAAATCCGCGCCGGCTCAAAATCAGTCTTCCCGCCTGTTCGTTCATGGAATTCGCCAAACACCCAGTCTATCGTGCGGGCGCTGACCATCACCGCGCTGCTCGTGGCACAATTTGACCATGAGAGCCGCGTGCCTGAAACTCATGGCAGTACTTCTCCTGGCCCCGGCAGTCTGGTGTGCGGATTGGGGCGCTTCGTTTGCCGATCCGCCTCGATCCTATGACATGGGCGTCTATTGGTGGTGGTTCGGCCCGGCGGTTGCCAAAGCCGAAGTGACGCGGGAACTCGAAGTGATGCGCGATGCTCGCATATCGAGCGTCCTCATCTTTCCCATTTATCCCATCAGCGTGGACGATCCGTCTCAAGGCATCCGCAACCTGAAGTACCTGTCGCCGGAGTTCCTCGACGTCCTGGGCCACACCGCGCGCGAGGCGCGCCGCATGGGCATCGCCGTGGACGTGCTGATGGGCACCGGCTGGCCGTTCGGCGGGCCGTCCATCACTTTAGAGACCAGCGCCAAGAGGCTGCGCGTCGAACTTGGCGCGGCCACGGCGGGCCCTGGCGAACGCCTGGAGGCCGCTTGGATCGTGAAGGGCGACGGGAAGAAGGTGAACCTCGCCGGCGCCGCCGACGTGACAGCCCAGGTCCGCGCTGGTACGCCTGTCCGTGTCCCCGAGGGACATGTGTTGATGTCCTTTCTCATGTCGCCCACGAAGATGCGGGTGAAGCGGCCCGCTCTCGGCGCTGAAGGCCTGGTGATGGATCACCTGGATCCGGCCGCCCTGAAAGCGTACCTAGCCGCTGTGGGCGAGAAACTCGTTTCAGCCGCGCCGCGCGGCACGATCCGCACGCTGCACTCCGACAGCATGGAGGTGTTCGGCGCCGAATGGACGCCTACGTTCCTGGATGAATTCCGCCGGCGCCGCGGCTACGATCTACGCCATTATTTGCCGGCCCTCGTCGCCGACGCCGGACCCATCACCGGGGACGTCCGTTTCGATTTTTGGCGCACGCTGAGCGAACTCGCCACTGACAATTACGTGCGCCCGCTCCACGCCTGGTGCCGTGCGAACGGCGTCGGATTGCAGGCGGAGAGCTATGGCTCGCCGCCGGTGGACATGTCCAGCTTCGCCGCCGTCGATTCGGTGATGGGCGAGAGTTACGACTGGAAGATGTTCGTGGCTTCGCGCTGGGCCTCGTCGGCCGCGCATCAGTACTCGAAGCGTTTCACTTCCGCCGAAGCCTATACCTGGCTGCGCTTCCCGCGCTATGTCTCAACGTTGGAAGACATCAAACTCGGCAGCGATCTTCACTTCGCCTGCGGCGTGAACAAGATCGTCGCCCACGGCTACGCGTACTCGCCGCCCCAGGTGGGCGTCCCAGGATGGGGCTATTACGCTTCCATCATGATGAACGATAACAACACCTGGTGGCCCTATTTCCGTAAACTGTCGGATTACGTCCGGCGCACCAGTTACGCGCTTACGCTCGGCAAGCCCGCCGTGGACGTGGGCATCCTACTTCCAGAAGACGACGTGATGGCAGCGCAAGCGCCGGGCCGCGGCCTGAACCTGTACATGACCACGAAGGGCTGGCTGGGCCGCACGAAGGTCCCGGAGTTCAGCCTGCCCGCCGCCTTCTCCGCCGAGACGCCCCTGCTCAGGACGCTGATCGAGAGCGGCTTTACCTTCGACGGATTCGACCGGAGCATCCTGCAGCCGTCCTTGCGCACGGACCGCGGGCGCCTGGAGGTGGGCGACGTGGCTTACCGCATCGCCATCCTGCCGAGCCTCAAAGGCGTCTCCATCGAAATCCTCGAACGCCTGCGCGATTTCTGCCGGGCCGGGGGCACGCTGATCGCCACCAGGCGGCTGCCCGACGACGCTTACGGAGTTCAGGATCGAACTACCCTGCACTCGCGTGTTGCCAGCCTGATAGAAGAGGTATTCGGAACGGGGCCCGCGGACCAGCCGCGCCGCCGCGCTTACGGCAAAGGGACGGCCATCTATGTGCCCGACGAAACCGGGCAGTTCGCCGCCGCGCTCGGGGCGCTTAATCCGGAAATACGCTTCGACAAGCCGGACGCCGATCTGGTCTACCTGCACCGCGCCGAAGAAGAACGCCACCTCTACTTCCTGGCGAATACCGCTTCCACTGCGAAGCGTTTCCACGCCGCTTTTCGCGATGCCCACGGGACGGCGCAAATCTGGAACGCGATGGATGGCAGCAGGCACGGCGCAGCGGGCGGCAATGAGCTGACCATCGATCTCGGCCCGCACGCGAGCACGCTGGTCTGCTTCGATCCGGCCGCCAAGCCCCCGACTCGCGCGCCGGCGAGGCGGGTCGCCGCCGAGATGCCTGTTACAGGTAAATGGATCTTGGAAGCCGCCGGCCGCCGGTTTACACTGGATGCGTTGCGCTCCTGGACCGAACTCGACGGCTGCAGATACTTTTCAGGGCGCGGCGTGTACACCGTGACGGTCGAGGTGCCCGCCGGTTGGCTCGGCAAAGGCAAGAGCTTGTGGCTCGACCTCGGCGAGGTGCGCGAAGCGGCCGACGTCCGCGTGAACGGCCGGTCCGCCGGCTCTGTCTGGATGACGCCGTACAGAATCGACATTACTCGTTACGTGAAGCCGGGGACGAACCGCATCGAGGCCGGCGTGGCGAACCTGCTCATCAACCGCATCCTCGGCGAGCCCACGCCCGATTACAGGGGCCTGGAGCCGTTGCGCTTCCCCAAGCCCGGCGAGAAAGACCGCGTAAAGGAACCGCTGCCGTCCGGGCTGCTGGGCCCGGTGCGATTATTGAGTCTGGTCGAATAGAGGGGCATATGATCATCGGGCTTACCCGCGAAAGACGAGCTTCCGACTGCCGCGTGGCGCTTACGCCGCCGGTGGTGCGGCAACTGGTGGAGAGCGGCAACAGCGTTTGGGTGGAGAAGGACGCCGGACTCGGCGCGCGATTCTCCGACGACGACTACATTCGCGCCGGAGCGCAAATCGCTTATTCGCCGGCCGAAGTGGTCCGCCGCGCCCGGCTGCTGGTGAAAATCGCCGTGCCGACCATGGAGGAGTTGAACCTCTGCCCGGAAGGCGCGGCCATTCTGGCCTTCTACCACATGGCCGTGGCCGACCGCACCGTTTTCGAAAAACTGCTCGACAGGAAGATCACGGCCGTGGGTCTCGAAATCGTGCAGGACGATCACGGCCGGCGTCCGGTGCTGGCGGCGGTAAGCGAGATCGCCGGCCAGATGACGGTGCAACTGGCCGCGCATATGCTGCGGTCAAGTTCGGGAGGCCGGGGCATCCTGCTTGGCGGCAGCCCGGCAGTGCCCCCGGCGCACCTCGTTATACTGGGCGCGGGCGTGGTTGGCTCCGCCGCGGCGCGTTCCGCCGTGGCGGCGGGCGCGCGCGTTTCGGTCCTGGATGTCGACACCGAGAAGCTGCGGCGCCTGCTCCAGCACACGCCCGGCATCGCCACCGCGTATGCCGATCCGGAAATGGTGGCGCGCGCCGTCATGGCGGCGGACGTGGTCATCGGGGCCGTGCTCGTCGCGGGCGCCAAGACGCCGCACGTAGTCACCAAGCGGATGGTGGACGCCATGCAACCCGGGGCCATCATTATCGACGTGGCCATCGACCAGGGCGGTTGCGTGGAAACCAGCCGGCCCACCACCATCACCGACCCGACGTACCTCTACAACCGCGTGCTGCATTACGCGGTGCCCAATCTCACCGCCGACATGGGACGCAGCACCAGCATCGCCATCGCGCAGGCCCTGCTTCCCTACCTGCAGTGCATCTCGCACCAGGGGATCGAAGGGGCGTTCCGCATGTGCCGGGAACTGGCGCGGGGCGCCTACACGCACGCGGGCGCTTGCGTGCACTCGTCGCTGGCCGGCACCTGGCAAGTGCCGCACCGCGAACTCAGCGACCTGTTGGAAGAAGGATCGGACGAGCGCGCCTCGGCACGGCCCGGCACCTGGCAAGTGCCGCACCGCGGAATCAGCGACCGGTTGGAAGAAGGACCGGACCAGCGCGCCTG
>CAZLOS010000055.1:0-31257 GCA_964561215.1 uncultured Solibacteraceae bacterium
CCAGGCGGGTGATTCCTTCCTTCAGGTGGGGCACGTTGAAGTTGAGCAGAAGGCCCAGGCGGGTATTGGACAGGCGGAGGTAGGTTAGGAGCTGCTTGTGGTGGATCGGGGCTATTGCCTCAATGGATTTGAGTTCGACAATCACCTTGCCTTCGACCAGGAGGTCGGCCCGGAAGCCGGCTTCGACTTGGATGGATTCGTAGATGACCGGGATGGGGAACTGGCGGGAGACGTTGAGGCCGCGCTGGGCGAGTTCGTAAGCAAGGGCGGCTTCGTAGACGGATTCAAACAGGCCGGGGCCCAGCTTGGAGTGGATGCGATAGGCGGAGTCGAGGATCTGGTGGGCGATTTCGTTTTCGGTCACAGAGAGATGGTTGGGTTAGCGGTGGGAAGTTCTCGGGGAAAGTCGGTAGTGGCGAATTCCCAGTTCGCCGTCCATTGCGTCCTCCGCGAGCCCATGGCGTGCATGGCGCGAAAGTCCTTGACTTTTCCGAGCCGGATCGAAGCTCCTATGTGTGCCCTCCCACGCAACGCTTCATATTTCCCAGTCACCCTTGTCCAAATTAGCAATTGAGGATTGAGGCGGCGGCTCTGGTAGGTTGAGTGAGGTTTCGCCAGAAGCCCAGTCAGCCGATCAGGAGCCCGCCGCCATGAATCGAGTATGCAGCATTTTCAGCCAGGTCTTGCGGTTCATCCCGCGCCTGGAGTTTGAAGCCGCCGTTCGCGAACACCGCGCCGAGCGCCACGCCCGCGGATTCCAGTGCTGGACCCAACTGGTGGCGATGCTGTTCTGTCACCTCGGACGGGCGCAATCGCTGCGCGAGATTGTCGGCGGATTGGCTGCCTGCGAAGGGCGGCTGCAGCACCTGGGCGTGAGTGCGGCACCGAAACGATCCACGTTGGCTTATGCCAACGAGCATCGGCCCTGGGAGTTGTTCGCCGCTATCTTCAGTTCGCTGTATCAGCGCTGCCAAGCCGAGGCCTGGGAGCGCGGTCGGAGGAAGTTCCGGTTCAAGCACAAGCTACTGAGCCTCGACGCCACGCTGATCCCCCTCTGCCTCAGCGTGTTCGACTGGGCGCAGTACCGGCGCAGTAAGGGGGCGGTGAAGCTGCACCTGACGCTGGACCACGACGGCTATCTGCCGCAGTTCGCCGTCATTACCGGCGGCAAGACCGCGGAGATCGAAGTCGCCCGTCGGCAGCGCTTCGAGCCGGGCACGATGCTGGTGTTCGATCGCGGCTTTCAGGACTTCCGGTGGTGGCTGCACCTGACGCTGGACAAGGTCTGGTTCGTGACACGGCTGAAGGACAACGCCGAGTACGGCATCCTCGAGCAACGGCCGGTCGACCGGGCCAAGGGCATTCTGCGCGACGAAGTCATCCTGCTGAGCAAAACGCAGGAGCACGGCCCGGCGGCTCGGCTGCGGCGGATTGAGGTCGAGGGAGACAACGATGAGACGGTGGTCTTCGTGACGAATCATCTGAAGCTGGCGGCAACGACGGTGGCGGCGGTGTACCGGGAGCGCTGGCAAATCGAGCTGTTCTTCAAGGCACTGAAGCAGTCGTTGCGGGTCAAGACGTTTGTGGGCACCAGCGCGAACGCGGTACACATTCAGATTTGGACAGCACTGACCGCCCTGCTGCTGGTGCGGTACCTGCAACTGCGGAGCACATTTGCCTGGAGTCTCTCAAACCTGGTGGCGCTGCTGCGGCAGCAACTGTTTGTCTACCGGGACTTGATGACGTGGCTGAACTGTCCCTTTCAACCGCCGCCGGAAGCCGTGGCGGCCGGGCAACTTGCCCTGGAGCTTCGATGACTTGGACAGCAGTCGACTGCCTGAACAGGGGGCCTGCTTTGGAGATGGCGCTCAAGTGGAGGGAGAAGTGGCCTGGATTCAATCCGTCCAGCAACGCTCAGTGGCTAATTTGGACAGCAGTGTTTCCCAGTCACAGCACTCATGTAATTGATTCTAAACGCGCTAGCATATTATCGCTTCCCCTCGTAGGTTACACTCAATCCGGAGAACAAATGTCTTCATTACGTCGAATTCTCTCTTCCCGGGCCAACGGAGCACGCTCCCGGGGCCCTGTCACTCCCGAGGGCAAGGCCCGCTCCTCGCGCAACTCGATCCGCCACGGCCTCCTCGCGAAATGCGTGGTCCTCTCCAATGAGTCCCCCGCCGGTTTCCAGGAGTTGCATGACCAGTTCGTCGACCGCTTCGGTCCCGCCGATGGGGTCGAACAGGGCCTACTCGAAGAGATGGTCTCCGCCTACTGGCGCCTCCGCCGCGCCTGGGCGATCGAAACCCGCCTGATCGACGATGCCCTCGTGGGTCAGCCCCCCGGCGATGAACTAGGCCGCATCGCAGGCGCTTTCAAATCCCTCGCCTGCCGGCCCGAACTCGCCCTCATCCATCGCTATGAGACCCGCCTCCACGCCATCTCCCAGCGCGCCCTCTACAACTTCCTCCTGCTGCGCGCCGGCGATATGCCAAACGAACCCACCCATGCCCTCCCGGCCCCCGTCCTCGCGCCGCCCGAAGATGCGCCCTCGCTTCCAGTTCCGGAGTCTTCCTCATCTATCGCCGAGGACCCTTCCCCCATGCAATCATTCGGTGGGCTCTCCACAACTTCCTCCGGCGATGCTGTCGATATACCAAACGAACCCACCGCCGTTCTCCCGCCCCACGTTCCCGAGACCCAGGTCGAAATTGAGGTCGATATACCAAACGAACCCACCGCGGCCCTCCCGGTTGAGGAAGGCGTCGAAGAAGGCGAAACTGGGCGTAGACTGCTCTGTCCTAAGCGGTAGGCCGGGAAGTGGTCATGGATACTCTCCGGCCGACAAGGCAACCCTTCTGCCCCCTTGTTATATTGGTATTTTCCAATGCAAATTGACAAAGTGTACGAGCCCCAGCGGTTTGAGCCGCGATGGGCCGAATGGTGGATCGAGTCGAAATTGTTCCAGGTCTCACCGGACACGCCGGGCGAGATGTTCTCGCTGGTAATCCCTCCTCCGAATGTCACCGGCAGTCTGCACATGGGGCACATGCTGGAGCACACCGAGATCGACGCCACCATCCGCTGGCGCCGTATGCGCGGATACAACACGTTGTGGCTGCCCGGCACCGACCACGCCGGCATCGCCACCCAAATGGTGGTGGAAAGGAAACTCCGGAGTGAGGGGATCGACCGCCAAGCCATCGGCCGCGAAGAGTTCGTGAAGCGCGTCTGGGCCTGGAAGCAGGAGTACGGCGACAACATCAAGCGCCAGATGACGCGCACCGGGGCCAGTTGCGACTGGAGCCGCGAGCGGTTCACTCTCGACGCGGGACTGTCGCGCGCCGTGCGCGAAGTCTTCGTGCGCTTGTACGAAAAGGGCCTCATCTATCGCGGCGAGTACATGGTGAACTGGTGCCCGCGCTGCCACACGGCCATTTCGGATCTGGAAACCGTGCACGACGCTACCGCCGGCAACTTGTGGCACCTGCGCTACCCCGTGAAAGGCGCCTCGCGCGTGCTGGTGGTGGCCACCACGAGGCCGGAAACCATGCTCGGCGACACCGGCGTGGCCATCAACGCCAAGGACCCCCGCTACTTCGACCTGCACGGCAAGACGGTCATCCTGCCGCTGATGAACCGCGAAATCCCCATCATCCTGGACGACCTCGCGGATCCGCAGTTCGGCACCGGCGTCGTGAAGGTCACGCCCGCGCACGATCCCAACGACTTCGAAGCCGGCAAGCGCCACAACCTGGAGAAGATCCAGGTTATCGACGAAAACGGGCGCATGACCGCGGCCGCCGGGCCTTACGCCGGCCTGGACCGTTACGAAGCCCGTAAGAAAGTGCTGGCCGATCTCGAAGATCAGGGGCTGGTGGAGAAGACCGAGCCGTACGAGGTGAGCCTCGGCAAGTGCCAGCGCTGCAAGACCGTGGTGGAGCCGCTCATCTCGACGCAGTGGTTTGTGAAAACCAAGCCGCTCGCCGAGCCCGCCATCAAGGCCGTGGAAGACGGGCGCATCCAGTTCATCCCCGAGAACTGGACCAAGACTTACTACGAGTGGATGTACAACATCCGCGACTGGTGCATCTCGCGCCAGCTCTGGTGGGGGCACCGCATCCCGGCCTGGTATTGCTCGGATTGCGGCGAAGTGACGGTGAGCCGTGAAACGCCGTCCAAGTGCGCGCATTGCGGATCGGAGAAGCTGAAACAGGACCCCGACGTCCTGGACACGTGGTTCAGTTCCGGGTTGTGGCCGTTCTCGACCCTGGGCTGGCCGGAGAAGACGCCGGATCTCGCCCGGTACTATCCGACATCGCTGCTGATCACAGGCTTCGACATTCTCTTTTTCTGGGTTGCCCGCATGATCATGATGGGCATGGAATGCATGGGCGCCGTGCCCTTCCACCAGGTGTACATACACGGCCTGGTGCGCGATGCCGAAAAGCAGAAGATGTCGAAGACGCGCGGCAACACCATCGACCCGCTGGAGATGACCGAGAAGTACGGCACCGACGCCGTCCGCCTTGCCCTTTTGCAAGGAGCCGCGCCGGGCACCGATATCGTCTTCACCGAGGAGCGTGTCGAAAGCGCCCGCGCCTTCGCTAACAAGATCTGGAACGCCGCGCGCTTCCTGTTCTTGAACATGGAGCGTTCGGGAGTGAAAGGCTGGGAGCCCGGCAAGATCGCCATCACCGAAAACGCGCCGATCGAGGACCGGTGGATGTTCAGCCGGCTGCGCTATGCGTCCGAGCAGGCCAACCGCGCGATGGAAACCTATCGCTACCACGAGGCCGCGCAACTGGTGTGGGAATTCTTCTGGCACGAATTCTGCGATTGGTATGTCGAGCTGAAGAAACTGAGGTTCAAGGAAGCCAGCGGTCTGACCGATGACTGGCGCAACCTGCTCACGGTTTTCGAGGCGGCGCTGCGGCTCCTGCATCCGGTGATGCCGTTCATCACCGAGGAGCTTTGGCAGCGGATCACCGAAGGCGCTGCGGACCGTGTGCCGTCTATCGCCGTCAGCGAGTATCCGGCGGTTCCCGAATCCCTGGCCGATGCCGCAGCCGAAGAGCAGATGCGGCTGCTGCAGGAGACCGTCACCGCCGCGCGGAACCTGCGCGCGGAGAATAAGATCGAGCCGAAGCAGAAGGTGGAGGTGGCGCTCTCGACGCGCGGAGCGGCGCTGGAAGTTGCGCGTGCGCACAAAGCGGAGATCGAGGCGCTCGCGCGCATCAACCTGGACCTCCGTGAGGCCGCCGGCGACGCGCCCGCGTTCCAGATGCGCCTGCTGGTGGCGGCGTCGCAGGTCGAAGCGCAGCGCCAGCGACTGACGAAAGACATCGAGCAACTGGAGAAGGTGATCGCCAATTCCGAGCGCCAGCTCGCAAACGAGGCTTTCACCAGCCGCGCGCCGGCCGCCGTGGTCGAATCCATGCGCGCCAAGCTCGAAGATTACCGCACGCAGGTTGCCAACAAGCGCGCGGCGTTGGGTGATCTGGCTGCATCATGATGCTGAATTATCAACACCCGGAAGTACTGGATGCCGTGCGGCGCGCGCTGGCCGAAGACATTGGCTCGGGCGATGTCACCACCAGCACCTGCGTGCGCGCGGATGCGACGGCGCGCGGCCGTTTTGTCGCCCGCCAGCCACTGGTGCTCGCGGGCATCGGACTCTTGGATCTGATTTACGCGGAGCGCGGCGGCGTAACGGAATTGACCCTGCTGCGCAGCGACGGCGCCCGGCTGGAGCCGGGCGACGTGCTGGCCGAAGTGCGCGGACCGGCGCGGAAGCTGCTGGAATGCGAACGCGTCGCGCTCAATTTCCTGCAACGGCTGAGCGGCGTGGCCACCCTGGCGCGGCAATACGTCGATGCCGTTCAAGGTACGCGCTGCCGCATCCTGGATACGCGCAAGACCACGCCCGGTCTGCGGCGTCTGGAGAAGATGGCGGCTGCCGCCGGCGGCGTCACCAACCATCGCCTGGGTCTGTTCGACGCGGTGCTCATCAAGAACAATCACATTGCGGCGGCCGGCGGTGTGCGCGCCGCGCTGGAGCGCTTCTCAAACTGCAACCTGGAAGTCGAAATTGAAGTGCGCACCCGCGCCGAGCTTGAGGAAGCGATCGAGTGCGGGGCGCGCCACCTGCTGCTCGACAACCTGGCGCCCGCCGAGGCTGCCGAGTGGATCCGTGTGATCGGAGGCCGCGCTACCGTCGAACTGAGCGGCGGCATTACGCTGGACAGCGTGCGTGCCTATGCCGATGCGGGCGCTGATTTCGTCTCCGCCGGCGCCATCACACACTCGGCCGTCGCGGTGGACATCAATTTCCGTTTGGAGCTGGAGTGAAAACGGCGTTCGACGTCGAATGGCTTCGCGCCCGGTTGCCCGGGCGGCGGATCGAGTACGTCGATAGAACCGGTTCGACGATGCTCGATGCCGAAGCTTTGCTGCGCGAGGGCTGTGCTCACGGTTCGGTGGCGGTGGCGGGAGAACAGGTTGCCGGCGAGGGGCGTTTAGGGCGTTCCTGGCACTCGGAGCCCGGCGCGGGGCTGTACGCCTCCGTCGTGTTGCGCCTGCCGCTTCCAGCCCCACAGCTTCCGCTGGTGACTCTCGCGCTGGGCCTGGCGACGGTGGATGCCATCGCGCTGGCGGCGGGTGTGCGGTGCGACCTGCGCTGGCCCAACGACGTCCTGGCGCGCGGGCGCAAGTGCGGCGGGATCCTGGTGCAGAACCATGCGGACGCTCTGATCGCCGGCATCGGCATCAACGCCAATCACGAGCGGTTTCCGGAGGCCGTCGCCGCCGTCGCCATCTCGCTGCGCATGGTCACGGGCCACGAGCAAAGCCGCGAGTTGTTGCTGCTGGCGCTGCTCGAATCGATCGACCGCCGGACGGCGCAGCTCGTTAGTGCCGGCGCGGACGCCATCCTGCACGATTTCGCGAAGGCTTCCAGTTTCGTCTGCGGCCGGCGTGTGGCGGTGGAGGACAGCGGGCGCCGGCTCACAGGCGTAACGGAAGGATTGGATCCGGCCGGCTTTCTCATCCTGCGCACCGACGCCGGTTCGCGCGAACTCGTGCTGAGCGGGGGTGTTCGCCCCCTGGAGGCTTGAACGACATGCTGATTGCACTCGATGCCGGCAATACCAACATCACCATTGGCGCCTTCGACGGAACCAAGCTGACCGGACGCTGGCGCCTTTCGACCGTGCACGATCAGACGGTGGATGAGTGGGGCATCCTGTTCCGTAACATCTTTTCGCTTGCCGGCTTGAGCCTGGACGGAGTGGACGGCATCATCGTCGCCAGCGTGGTGCCTCCGCTGGACGCCTCGCTGGCGCAGATGGCCCGGCGTTATTTCCACACCGAAGCCATGTTCGTCACGCCGGCCACGAATACGGGTCTCGCCATCCGTTACGAGAACCCGCGCGAAGTGGGTGCGGACCGGATCGTGAATGCCGTCGCGGCGTTCCACAAGCACGGAGGCCCGTGCGTGGTCGTGGATCTCGGCACGGCTATCACTTTCGACGCCATTTCGGCGCAGGCCGAATACCTGGGTGGGCTCATCTGCGCGGGCATCGGTATTTCCATCGAAGCGTTGTTCGCCAAGACGGCGCGCCTGCCGCTGGTCGATTTTCGCGAGCCGGAGAAGCTGATCGGCACGAACACGGTCGGCAGCATGCAGAGTGGGCTCTACTATGGAGCCGTGGGCATGATCGACGGCATCCTGGAGCGGCTGATCGCCGAAATGGGTCCGGGGACGCGGGCCGTCGCCACCGGCGGCCAGGCGCACATGATCGTGCGCGGCTCGCGCTACCTGAAGGACGTGGACGAGGATCTCACCCTGGAAGGGCTCCAGATCATCTGGGAACGGAACCGCAAGCCGTGAACGGGGAACAAGAATACTGGGATCTGAATTACTTCAACTACTTCACCGAAGTGGAGGAGCGTTTCCAGCAGGCGCGCGGCACCGCGCTGTTCCTGCTCAGTCCGCTGGACTGGGCGCTCATCGAGGATTGGAAGAACGCCGGCGTGCCGCTGGAAGCCGTGTTGCGCGGCATTGATCGCGCGTTCGAGAAGTGGCGCGCGGGCCGCTCCAAGATCCGTGCCATCAACTCGCTGGCCTACTGCGCGCAGGCCGTGCTCGAAGAGGCAGAGGCCATGCAGGGGATCGCTCCCGCGCCGTCGAAGCGGCCGGCCGCGGCGCCGTTCGAGTTGGATGAGCTGCGCGCGTACCTGCAGCGCAACGCCGCGGATCTGCGCAAACAGGCGGGCGAGGTGTATGCGGAAATCGCCGCCTCGCTCGAAGCCCTGGCCGCGGACGCGGAGAAACAGTATGAAGACCTCGAAGACCTGGAGCGCCGCCTGACGGTGCTGGAAGAGAAGATGATCGCCTTCGCGCGCACGCAGCAGGCAGAGGACGACATGCTGGAAGCCCGGCGCGCGCTCGACCTGGAACTACGGCCTTACCGCGGCAAGATGAGCGCCGATCAACTCGCCCGACTGGAACGCCAGTACCTGGACCGGCGCCTGCTCGAATCGCTAATCCTCCCCCGCCTGAGCCTGTTCTACATGCGGTAGGGCAGGCTTACAGCCTGAAGAAGATCTGGCGCCGGTAGAGCCAGTAGCAGACGTAGATCTCGAACAGGATCACGGCCCACGCTTCGGCGAACAGACCCCAGGGTCCCCACAGCGGCACCATCCAGCCGAGGAACGTTTTGGCGATGTAGTGCAGGTAGCGGCCCGTACTTTCATGGAACACGTAGATGAAGATGGAATTCGATCCCACCACGACAAAGACGCCGGCCCACCTCTTCCAGCCCTTCACCTCGCAGATCCAGTAGAAGACCAGCAACGCCAGGAGCGAGTAGCCGATCGAGACCATCGCGAAGGAGGCCGTCCACAAACGCTTCATCAGCGGGATCCAGTTCCACAGCAGCAATCCCAACCCGATCGACGCCAAGCCACTCCCCGCCAGGATCGCCATCTTTCGCGCCGCCGGCAGGGTGCCGGTCATGAGACGTCCGGCGAGGACTCCGGCGAGAACGTTCGCAACCGAGCAGATGCCGTTGATGGTCGCGTACGATCCGGGCCAGTTCTTCCCGAGGATCAGCATGTCGAGGTAACTGCCGATATTGGCGTCTTTCACGTAAGGACCCAAGACGCCGGGTGCGGTGCCGAACTGGTAGATTGCCCAATGCGCCGCCATGAACGCCAGGGCGGTACCGGCTTGCAGCTTCCACGATCCCCGCAGCACCAGGAACGCCACCAGGTACGCGAAGGCGATGTGCGGCAGCACGTTGATGAGGTCGAGCACCGGTTGCCCGGCCTGGATGGATCGTGCGAACAAGCCGAGCAGCACCAGCAGGGCGCAACGCCGCAGCACGTGGACGAGGCTTCGCCGCCACGGCTCGCCCGCGGCCCAGCGTTTGGCGAATGACAAGGGCATCACCGCCCCTACAACGAAGAGGAAAAACGGCATCACCAGGTCCCATGCCGTCATCCCTTCCCACGCGGCGTGCGTGAATTGATAGGCCACGGCACCGATCACGGGATGCTGGTTGAAGTGCCGCAGCCCGAAACCGTTGCCGAACATGCACACCATGGTGAAGCCGCGGAACGCATCAATATAAAAGAGACGTTCGGCGGGCGCGGCCTGCGTGGTAGCCATGACCGGCCATTATATGCGACCGCGGGGCCGGTTCAAAGCTTGAAGAAGATCTTGCGCCGGTACAGCCAGTAACAGACCCAAATCTCGAATGCCAGTACCGCCCATGCCTGGAGCGCCAGGCCCCACGCGCCGATTCGGGGCACGGTCCAGTCGAGGAACGTCCCGGCAATCGAGTTGAAGTAGCGCGCGTTGCACTCGTGGAAGAGGTAAATGAAGATGGAGTTCGAACCCGCAACGACGAAGACCTGCGCCCACCTGCGCCACTGGAGCACTTCGCAGACCCAGTAGAAAAGCAGCAACGCAAGCAGCGAACAGCCCACCGTGCAGACGGTGTAGGAAGCGGTCCAGAGGCGCTTGATCATCGGAATCAACTGCCATAGCAGAAGCCCCAGCACAACGCAGCCCGAGCCTGTGCCGGCGAGCGTCACCATCTTGCGCGCGCGGGGCAGGCCGCTCATGAGGAGGCGTCCGGCCAGTATGCCCGCCAGTACGTTCACCGTTTCAGCCAAAATGTTCAGGCTGGTGTAAGAGCCGCTCCAGGTTTTGCCGAAGATCATGCGATCCACAAGACTCCCGACGTTGGCATCGCGAACGAACGGCCCGGCGATCCCATCCGCCCGAACGAACTGGTAGAGTCCCCAGTGAGCGGCCAGGATGGCCAGCGCCGCCGCGGCTTGCGTCTTCCATGGAGCCTTGAGCAGCAAAAAGGCGATCAGATACACCACGCCGATGTGCGTCAGCACGCTCAGGATGTCGAACAAAGGCTTGCCGGTCTGCACCGAGCGCTCGAAGAAGCCCCAGGCGATGAGCAGCGCCGAACGGCGGAGCACGTGGCCGGAACTCGCGCCCCAGGATTCGCCCGCGGCCCATCGTTTGGCAAACGATGCCGGCATCACCGCGCCTACCACGCACAGGAAGAACGGGAGCACCGGGTCCCACGCCGTCAAGCCTTCCCATGCGGTGTGCTCGAACTGGCGCGCCGCTCTACTCAGGATGGGGTATTGCCGCAGTTGCAGTAGCCCGAATCCTCCGCCGATCATGGCGACCATGGTGAAGCCCCGGAAGGCATCCAGGTAGAGCAGGCGTTGGGAAGGCGCGGCGGACGCGGACATGAGTGTCCATTATAGATGCCGGCCGGGACAGGGCGCCGCGCGCGATACACTAGCAGTTAATGGATCAGAGACAGTTGCGGAAATTACTCGAACAGGTCAAAAACGGAGAGGTCGAAATCAGCGCCGCCCTTGACCGCATGCGCAATCTGCCGTTCGAAGATCTGGGCTTTGCCAAGCTCGACCATCACCGCGCGCTCAGGCACGGCATGCCGGAGGTGATCTTTGGCAAGGGCAAGACCGCGGAGCAGGTCGTGGAGCTTGCCGAGCACCTGCTCTCGGAATCCCGCAACATCCTGATTACGCGCGCCGACCCTGCCATGGCCGAATCGGTGCGCGAGCGCGTTCCCGATGCCGAGTACTTCCCGTTGTCGGGCGCCATGCGGGTCTGGCGGGACAAGACAGTCACGGGGAAGGGAATTATCGCCGTGATCTCCGCCGGCACCAGCGACATTCCGGTGGCCGAGGAGGCGAAGGTGACCGCCGAGGTGATGGGCAACCGCGTCGACGCCATCTTCGACATTGGCGTGGCAGGCATACACCGCCTGATGAGCAACCGCGATCGCATCACCGCGGCACGCGTGGTGGTGGTGTGCGCCGGAATGGAAGGGGCGCTGCCCAGCGTGGTGGGAGGGCTGGTATCCGCTCCCGTGATTGCGGTCCCGACCAGCGTCGGCTACGGCGCGAGTTTCAACGGCCTGGCGGCGTTGCTGGGCATGTTGAATAGCTGCGCCAGCAACGTGACGGTAGTGAATATCGACAACGGTTTCGGCGCCGCGTACGTGGCGAGCCTGATCAACCGGCTCTGAGCCGGCGCGGCTTCAAGCGGCGGAAATCTCAACGGCATTCGCTGCGGCGGTCTCCGCGAACACATATAGCCCGAACAACGGAGGCACACTACCATGGCCCCAGCGGTTGACCTTCCATCGAACCTGGAGGAACGCTACGTCCGCATGGGCCGCGAGATTGACCTGGAGTGAATAAGTCCCGCAGTAGAATTTCTGTGGAAATTGCGCGATCGGCTTCGAGCCCCAGTTGGCTCCGTCGGCCGAGCCCCAGATCGACGCATCCAGGCTCTCCTGCTCAATAATCCGTGTGATGCCGAGGGTAATGTCGATCAACGTGCCCTTTGCGGGGCCGAGTCCGACGGCAGGTCCCGCGCCGTCTTCCCGAACAGTGGTTTCCGGTAGAAGAAATTCCCGCACGTCAGCTCCTAACGTATTCAGTCTCTCACAACCGTTTCGGAATTTGTGACTGTTGCACGAAGTGTGGTATTTTGCTCAGGACTCATCCCGGGAGGCTTTCCCATGACAGACCCAGTTGCTTCCGCCGGCAATTCCACAGGTTCCGATCAGTTCCTTACGATGTTGGAAGTTTTCGTCGATCCGGTCAGCGCCGCCCGCCGGATCGATCGTAGCGCTCCCTGGCTCGTACCAATCCTGATCGCGGGCATTGGAGCCGCGGTGATCGGCTACCTCCTGATGCCCCTGACGGTGCAGGTGATGGCGATGAATCCGCCGCCCAACGTTCCGCGCGAGCAGTATCAGAACACGCTCCCCATGATCGAAAAGGGCATGCGCATCATGTCTCTCGCCGCGCCCCTGCTAGTGGCGATCAAGTTGCTCATCCTGGCCGGCATCCTGAAGCTCATGGCCACCTTGGGCGGTCTCGACGTCGTTTTCAAGAAGCTCTTCTCACTGGTCGCGAACGCAGGTATGATCATCTTCCTGGAAGGGCTGGCCACCTTCGCCGTCATCAAGGCCAAGGCGGCCGACATACAGACGATGGAGGAGATGATGCCTGCCCTCGGCCTCGATCTCCTCATACGCGGGCAGTTCTCCAAGCCCATCCAGGCGGCGCTGCATTTCTTCTCTGTTTTCGAGATCTGGTACATTGTCGTACTGGTGGTGGGCTTCGCGGCCTTGGTGAAGTGCTCCAGGTCGAAGGCGTTCCTGCTCATCCTTCCGGTGTGGGTCGTCCCCATCCTGTTCATGATGGTGGCCGCGATGTTCCGGTCCTAAACTCACGGAGGTTCGCATATGAAGCGGTTCGCTCTTGTTGCCGCCGCGCTTGCGGTGTTTCTGCCGTTGGCCTTTTCACAGCCCAAGGTAACGCAGGCGCCCAAGATCCAGACGCTGATCATCACAGGACAGAACGGCCACGATTGGCGCGGCGTGACGCCCTATCTGCGCAAGTCGCTCGAGGACACCGGACGTTTCGAAGTCCGCATCATTGAGGAGTTCCGCGGCGGCGGGCCAGAAACCCTCGCTCCTTACGACCTCGTGGTCGTGAACTACTTCGACAAGCGCCAGCTCGCGCTCCGCTGGGGCGAGCGGGCCGACAACGCACTGCTCGATTTCGTTCGCGGCGGAAAAGGCCTGGTCATGTACCATTTCTCGACCGCCGCGTTCGACGGCTGGACGGAGTACGAAAGACTCTCCGGCGCGAACTGGCGCCCCGGCCAGGGACATCATTCGCCGGCTCACGATTTCACGGTGAAGATTGCCGACCCGTCGCATCCGATCACCCAGGGCCTCAAGATGTCTTTCCCGCAGCCGAACGACGAACTCTACGCCAACCTGCGCTGGCAGCCCGAAGGGACGTATCACGTGCTGGCCACGGCTTGGGACGATCATTCGCGCTACAAGAACCCGAAGCAGCCCATTGCCGGGCCGGGCAAGGACGAGCCTATGTTGTGGACGCTCGAATACGGCAAGGGACGCGTCTTCGCTACTGTCCTCGGTCACGACATTCCTGCCGTGCAGACGCCTGCTTTCGTGGTGACGTACACGCGCGGCGCCGAATGGGCCGCCACCGGCAAGGTGACGCTCCCGATTCCGCCCGAGATGGCGAAGTAACGGGTGTTTCCTCACCTGGCAGCATGGCAGTGGTTGCTGGGCGCGTTTTGCGCGCTGGCCGTCGGCATCGCCAAGACCGGTGTGCCGGGACTCGGCATCCTGGTGGTGCCGCTCATGGTGCTGACGGTGGGCGATGCGCGCTTCTCGGCCGGTTGGCTGCTGCCCATGCTCTGCACGGCGGACATCTTAGCCGTGATCCTGTGGCGACGCCATGCCGCCGCCGGCAAGCTCTTCTCGCTGGCGCCCTGGGTCGCCGCGGGAATGATTCTGGGCGCCGCGGCGCTAGCCCTGCCCGAGCGCATCCTGCGAACCGTCGTTGGTGTCATCGTGCTTTTGATGATGTTCGCGTATCTGTACCGGCGGCGGCGAGGCGACGACAGCATTCCCGCGCATCCCGCCCCGTATGGGGTAGCGGCGGGTTTCGCCACCACAGTGGCCAATGCCGCCGGGCCGGTGATGAATCTCTATCTGCTGGGTAAGCGGCTTACCAAGGAAGAGTTCGTAGCCACCGGCGCCTGGTTCTTCTTCCTCATCAACCTGACCAAGCTGCCCATCTATGCGGGACATGGTCTGTTCAACCGCACTTCGCTGCTATTCGATGCGGCGATGGTGCCCATGATCCTGGTTGGAGCCGCTACCGGGCGATGGCTGGTGAACCAGATGTCGCCCCGCATCTTTGAAGTGCTGGTGATTGCACTGACCTTTATCTCGACGCTACTGCTTTTCGTGTAAACGCTCAGTCGTCCGCTCGCGCGGCTTTGCGCTTGCGGTACTCGTCGAGCACCTTATCCACGTAGAGCCGTGTCTCGCGATACGGGGGGATGCCCTGGTAGCGCTCCACCGCGCCCGCGCCGGCATTGTACGCGGCCAACGCCCAGCGCACCTGATCGTCTTTGTCCTGGTAGCGGACAAGCAGGTCGCGCAGGTGCCGCACACCCGCCTCCACGTTCTGCTCCGCATCATACGGGTCGGCGCCTAACTTGGCCGCTGTCGACGGCATCAACTGCATGACGCCCACCGCGCCTTTGGGCGAGACGGCCTCGGGCTGGAACGCCGACTCGATTTTCGCCACGCTCTCGGCCAGCGGCACAAAGGCGTCTTCGAGGTCCTGGCCACGCGCCGCCCGGCGGACCAGTTCCTTCGGCGTTGTATCCGACGCCTGCCTGGGGGGCTCTACGACGGGCGGCGGGGGAGGCGGGGTATAATCCTCGGCTTCGAAGCGTGCAACGTTCTCGCCTGCGATGACGATGTGCCCAGTTGGCGTGTACAGGCACACCTCCGTCCCTGTCACTTCGTGGCGTTCGGCGTAAATCCGGAAGCCCGACTTCAGAACCGCGTACTCGCCGGCCAAAGCAGGCAGGCTCACGGCCAGAAGGGCGCACAATCCTCTCACGTAACTATTGACGCACGCACGAGTCGAGGCGTGCAAACGAACGGTCACTTTTCCGCTATCATAGATCCGTCCCCACAATGACCACGCTCACCCATTTGGAGTGTACCCGCTGCGGCGTGAGCCACGATGCCGCCCAGCCGCGCAACCTGTGCGATTGCGGCGGGCCGCTCATGGCCCGCTACGATCTCGGCCGGGCCAGCGAAGGCTGGAGCCGCGAGTGGATCGATCACGGGCCATCCAACATCTGGCGGTATGCGCCGGTACTGCCCGTCGACTCGCCCGCCGCCATGATCTCGCTCGGCGAGGGGCTTACGCCGCTCATCGCGTTGAAACGACTGGGTGACGAATGGGGCGCGCGGAACCTCTGGCTCAAAGACGATGGCGTGAATCCCACCGGGTCGTTCAAAGCCCGAGGCCTGGCCTGCGCGGTTTCCAAGGCCCTCGAACTCGGGATCAGGAAGCTGGCTCTGCCTTCGGCCGGAAACGCGGCCAGCGCGATGGCGGCCTATGCCGCCGCCGCGGGCCTGGAATCCCACATCTTCATGCCCGCCGACGTGCCTCAGTCCAACTACCTCGAGTGCCGCGCCTTCGGGGCCCACGTGACGCTGGTGGATGGCCTGATCGGCGATTGTGCAAAGGCCATGGCCGAGCGTGCGGCGGAAGAAGGCTGGTTCGATATGAGCACCTTCCACGAACCGTACCGCGTGGAGGGGAAGAAGACCATGGGTTACGAACTGGCCGAACAGTTCCGCTGGACCTTGCCGGATGCCATCCTGTACCCGACTGGCGGCGGAGTGGGGCTCGTCGGCATGTGGAAGGCGTTCGAGGAACTGGAAGCGCTGGGCTGGGTGGTGCCGGGCAAGCGGCCGCGCATGATCGCCGTGCAGGCCGAAGGCTGCCGCCCGCTGGCAGATGCTTTCGAGCGGGGCGACCAGGAAACTCGCGCCAGCGTGGAACCCCATACCCTCGCCAGCGGGCTCAGAGTTCCGAAGCCCGTTGCCGATTTTCTCCTGCTTCGCATCCTGAAGGAAAGCGGAGGATTGGCCGTCGCCGTGACCGACCAGCAGATGCTGGATGCGGGCACCTTGCTGGCGCGGCGGGAAGGCGTCTTCGCCGCCCCCGAGGGCGCCGCGTGCGTCGCTGCTCTCCGAATGCTGGTCGAAAGCGGCGCGCTCGATCCGGCCGGCCGGATCGTGATCTACAACACAGGCGCGGGCCTGAAGTACCTGGAAGCTTACTCGACGCGCTTCCCGCGCATAAGGGACCGCCAGCAGGACAAACTCGGAGGACTCATCACACCTCGTTAGGGATGGTAATTCGTTCCCAATCGTGATAGACCGGTTTGGAATGCCTGTGCCGAATGCCCGCATCCTCGTCGTGGACGACGAAGCGCCGATCCGCGACATCCTGGAGCACTGCCTCAGCGGGCATGGCTACGCGGTGGAGCAGGCCTCCGACGGCGTCCAGGCCCTGGAGCGCTTGGCCGGAGGCGATTTCGAACTGGTGGTGACCGATATCCGCATGCCGGTCATGGGAGGCTTGGAGTTGCTGGGGCAAATCGAGGCCAGAAGCTACGACGTCGGCGTTGTGGTGATCACGGCTTGCGACGACGTTGCCAGCGCGGTCCGCGCCATGAAGTCCGGCGCGCTCGATTACGTCTCGAAGCCTTTCCGCCTGGAGGAGCTTGGGGTCGTTGTCGCCCGCGCGCTTTCAACCCATCGGAAGCGGCGCAGCGACAGGCTGCAGAAGGCCGAACTGGAGGCGCTGGTCAACGAACAGGCACGCGAGTTGCGGCAGGTGCTGGCGCAGTTGCATGACGCATGGGACAAGGCATTGGACGCGATGGTTGCCGCCCTGGACGCGCGGGAGCACGAGCCGGAATCCCACTCCAAACGGGTCAGCGAGTACGCCGCGCACCTGGCCTCCGCGATGGGCGTGGAAGCGGACCTGCTGGACGCCATCCGCCGGGGAGCCATGCTGCACGACATCGGCAAGATCGGCATTCCCGACGACGTTCTGCTCAAGCCCGGCAAACTCGACCCTGCGGAGTGGGTGGAGATGCGCAAGCATCCGCGCATCGGTTTCTGGATTCTGTCGGGCATCGAAGTGCTGAAGCCGGCCTGCCAGATCGTGCTGACTCATCATGAGAATTTCGATGGTTCCGGTTATCCGGAGGGCCTCAAGGGCGATGCCATTCCCATTGGCTCGCGCATATTCTCTGTCGTGGACTCGTTCGACGCCATGACCTCGCACCGTCCCTACCGCAAGGCCATGAGCTATGAACGCGCTCGGAAAGAGATCGAGGCGGGGTCCGGCGCCCAGTACGATCCCGCGGTAGTGCGCGGTTTCCTTATGGTCAAGCGGGAAGAGTGGGCGGGTATCCGCGAAAGGACCGCTCACAAACGGACGCGTCCGGATCCCGTTCTCGCGCGGCTGTTCGGATCCGCCAAGGCGTGACGCAGCGCGCGCTCAGGAAGAGGGGTGCATCACAGCCACACATCCCAGGTTGCGGTACAGCTGTTTGTAATCCAATCCGCAGCCCACTACAAAGCGGTCCGGAATCTCAAAGCACCGGAACTCGACCGGCACCTGCACAATTCGCCGTGGCGTGCGGTCCAGCAAGGTACAGATGGCCAGGGAATTGGGCCCCCGGCCGGACAGGGTCTGTAACAGGTAGCGGGCCGTGAAGCCGGTGTCGACAATGTCCTCCACCAGCAACACATCCTCCCCTTCGATGCCTTCGTCCAGGTCCTTGGCGATGCGCACCACGCCCGGCGCGCCGCGTTTGTTCGAGAAGCTCGAGATGGCCAGGAAGTCTATTTTGATGGGGATTTCAATTTCCCGCGCCAGCGCTGTCAGGAAGAATACCGATCCCTTCAAAACCGCGATCAGCTTCAGGTCCCTCCCACGGTATTTCTCGGAGATCTCCGCGGCTACTTCACGGATGCGCTGGTTTACCTCCTCCTCGGTGAACAGCACGTGGTCGATTTCCGGCGCGATAGGTTTGCTCATGCGTTAATAGGCCGCTCCGAGATGCCGTACTTGAAAATCAGGTTCTGAAAATCCTTTTGATAGAACACCTGGATATTGATGTGCGGATAGATCTGCCGCAACAGCTTTACTTTTCTGTTCTTCTTGGTGACCAGGGACTGCTTCATGGTCGTCAACTCCACGTACATGTCGAATTCCGGCAGGTAGAAGTCCGGCGTGAACGCTTCGAGCACCTTACCGTCCTTGTCCCACTGCACGGCGAAGCTGTGCGGTTCGTACTCCCAGACGATGCGATAGAAATCGAGCAGATTGGCGAAGATCTGCTCGCTCGGATGTGTGAAGATGACCGGCTTCAAGCTGGCTTTGCCCGGGGGATGGATGCCGTGCCGGGAGAGTTCGTAGCGTACCTGGAACTGGAGCTGCGCTTCCGCGGCTGGGCTCAGCAAGCCCTGTTCCAGCAAGCCCCTGGCCGCCACCATGCATTCGATCATCCCCGCCGCCTGGTCCGGATCCAGCCACTCGGTGTTTAACACCATGTCGAACTGGGTGGGCGGCACAGTCGCGCGTCCGAACCGCTTCTGGCACTCTGCGCGCCGCGCAACGGTTGCCTCTTCGAGGGCACTTCGCGCGGCGGCGCGTTCCAGGCGCCGGTCCAGCATGAACATGCCTATGCGCCGGGACTCGGGCGCTATCAGGTGCACCCGCAACACGTTGGGGAACTTTGTAAAGAGGAACTCGGCATAGTCGGCCGAGAAGACCAGGTGGTGTTCCGTGGTCAATCGCGTCATGATCGAGGACACCATGGCCGAGTAGGCCTTATCGGGAAACGGACCCTCTTCGCCGAATTCTTCCTCGAGCAGCGCGCGCATGCGCGTTTCGGTAATCAGCTCGAAGTGCAGGCGCTGCGCCGCCAGCCGGGCCGCTTCGTCGACGCGGCAGCCAGGTTCGCCCGAAACCGTGACCAAGCCCATTTCCACCGCCATGATAACGCACCGCAAGGGGTAGAATTGCACCATGCCGATGAACCGCCGCCAATTTCTGACCGGGCTGTGCGGCACGCCGGGCATCGTGCGCGCCGCGACCGCCAAGCGCCCCAACATCGTCCTTATCATGGCCGACGACATGGGCTACTCCGACCTGGGCTGTTACGGCTCGGAGATCGCTACGCCGAACCTGGACCGCCTGGCCGCTGGCGGCGTCCGCTTCACGCAGTTTTACAACACGGCGCGCTGCTGTCCCACGCGCAGCTCGCTGCTCACCGGCCTCTATCCGCACCAGGCCGGCGTCGGTCACATGGTGAACGGCCGCGGCTATCCCGCATACCAGGGCTACCTCAACAACCGCTGCGCCACCATCGCCGAGGCGCTCGCCCCTGCCGGATACCGGACGCTCATGTCGGGCAAATGGCACGTTGGCGAGAAGCGTCCTCACTGGCCGCTTGACCGCGGCTTCCAACGGTACTTCGGCCTGATCAGCGGCGGAAGCAACTATTTCCGGTTGGATCCCGGCCGCCAGATGGCGCTCGGCAACGAGCCGTTCACTCCGCCCGAAAAGTTCTACATGACGGACGCGTTCACCGACTACGCGTTGCGGTTTCTCGACGAGCAGAAAGGGAGTCAAGCTCCGTTCTTTCTCTACCTCGCCTACACTTCTCCGCACTGGCCCTTACACGCCTGGCCGGAAGACATCGCTCGCTATCGGGGCCGCTACAGGATTGGGTGGGATGAACTGCGGCTCCGCCGCCACCGCCGCATGATCGAGATGGGGCTGGTGGACCGCCGCTGGCCGCTAACGCCCCGCGACGCGTCCGCCCCCGCCTGGAAGGATGTGAAGGACCCCGATATGCGCGACCTGCGCATGGCGGTCTACGCCGCGCAAATCGATCGCATGGACCAGAACGTCGGCCGCGTGCTCGCCAAGCTGCGGGAGATGGGCGTCGAAAACAACACGCTCGTCCTGTTCCTGGCCGACAACGGCGGCTGCGCCGAGGAAATCGAGCGCGGCAAGGCGGGTGCCCTGCCCGGCACGCCCGATTCCTTCACCAGCTACGGCCTGCCGTGGGCGAACGCCAGCAACACGCCGTTTCGCCTCTACAAGCACTGGGTCCACGAGGGTGGCATAGCGACGCCGCTCATAGCCTACTGGCCCGGCGTGGTACGCAAGGCCGGGGGCCTCACCCACCAGCCCGGCCACATCATCGACATCATGGCCACGTGCCTGGATGTGGCCGGGGCGGTCTATCCGTCGCACGTGACGCCGCTCGAAGGCCGCACGTTGATGCCCATCATAGAAGGCCGCAAGCGCCGCCCGCACGAAGCGCTGTTCTGGGAACACGAAGGCAACCGCGCCGTGCGCCAGGGCAAGTGGAAACTGGTTTCGCGCTACCCGGGGAATTGGGAACTCTACGATTTGGACCGCGACCGCACCGAACTGCGCGATCTCGGTGCGCGCGAGCCCAGGCGGGTTCAGGAAATGATCACCTCTTACGACCGGTGGGCCGGGCGCTGCGGCGTATTGGATTGGAGCAAGTTCCGCAAATCAGGAGGCTAGCCGCAGTCCGAACCACACCGCGCCGGCGAGGGCGCACAAGGTCGCGGGAACACGTATGACGAGCGGAGACGTGGTGGCCCGGCGGATCTGTCCAAGAAGGAGCGCCAACGCCGCCAGGATCGCCAGTTCCGCTACGATCACCCCTGACAGTACGAAGGGGCTGCGGTAAGCGCTGGCGCGGATGAACATCTCCAGGTTCAGCCCGTGGAACACACCCAGGGCGCCGACTATGAGCCAGCGCTTGCGAGCCTGGGGCAGCAGCAGGATTTCTGCCGCGAGATACGCCACCGTGAGCGCCGCCGCGGCTTCCACAAAGCGCGGTGAGAGTTGGACACCCAGGCGTGGCGCCGCGATGCAGGCGGCGGCCTCGCCCAGGATGAGCATGCCGGCCAGCGCCAACAGCTCACGTCGCGACCGCGACGCCAGAACCAGTACCAGCAGGAACAGCAGTTGAGCCGGCCCGCCGCAGGCGCGCAACGCTCCCGCCATCGCTTGCGAGGTTATCAGTTCCATGGTCGTCGGCGGCGCGAAGCGCAGGTCGGCTTTGGTGAACGAGAAATCGAACACGGCCTGGCCGGTCTTGCTTGCCATCGACGCGCGCAGCAGGTGCACGTGGTTGGGAACCGTCACGGCGTGGAAGGTACACTCGACCTGAAAGCGCTCGACGGGCTCGGGGAATTCGTAGGTCGCCGAACACACGTAAGCGGCGTCGGCCACGTCGGCGCGGCAGGCCTTGTCGACCACGCGCGCTTCGACGCCCGCGGAGGAAAAATGGATATTCGACAGCAGGGCTTGCTCGGGGTTCTTGATGTGTGTCAGTTCGTAAAGCGGAATGCTCAGGTTGTAGACCAGCCGCGCGCCTTCCAGTCGGGCTTCGCCTGTGCTCATCGACACCATGTGCGCGGCGACAGGCAGCGCGATGGCTGCGAGCAACGCAAGCCGTCGTGTCACAGTGCCTCGCTCCGGTCGGCTCGGTACACTTTCAATAGGCGCACATAGACCACGCGCAGGGTGGCCAGCACCGGAATGGAAAGGAACATGCCCGCTACCCCGCCCAGTTGCTCGCCCGCCAGTACGCCGAAAATCACCACCATCGGATGCAACGCCACGCCCGCGCTCATCAGGTAGGGTTGCAGCACATAATCCTGGAAGATGCGGTATGCGCCCAGGAAGACGAGAATCCAGAGCAGATGCGGATAGCCGGTGAATCCGGCGACCAGCAGGATGATCGCCGACGCCGTGAGCGGCCCCAGCACCGGGATGACTTCCAGAACGCCCGCCACCCCGGCCAGCAGTAGAGCATACTGTACGCCCATGACCTCCAGAAAGATCCCATAGGACACCAGCGTGGCCGTCGCCAGAAGCACCACAGCCCGCATGTATTGTGCCAACAGCAGGTTGACGTCTGAAGTAATGTCCGCCACCAGCGTCCGCCGGTCCGAATTGACGAACTGGTCGACCAGGGTCTGGCGGTAAGCGCGGGCGTCTTTCAGGAAGAAGAAGCTCAGGATCGGCACCAGGATCACGTAGCCTAGGTTGCCGAGCGCCGCCAGGACTTTCATCCCGGCGCGCTGCATGAGGGGTACGATCTCCGTGGCGCTGGCCTCAATCTGGGCGCGCATCGCTGCGCGTACCTGCGCTTCGATAGGCTTCAATGAGGCCGGCAGAGGCAACTCGCGCGGAGCGTCCAGGCTCTTGAGGTATTCGGGCAGCTTGACGGCGAGCGTTCCGGCCTCATCCACGATGCGGTTCACCGTGAATCCCGCGCCGGTAATGATAAGGCCCAGCAGCAGTACGTAGACTGCGGCCAGCGAGAGGGTGCGCGGGATGCGGCGCGAGGCCAGCCGGTCCACCAGATCCACCAGCGGCGCGAGCAGGTAAGCCACCAGGAGCGCCACGGTGAACAGAAGCAAGGTGCCCCGAATCAGGTAAATAAGGGCGGCTGCCGCCAGCATCAGGAGCACGGTCCACCCCGCGCGGGCTGCGCTGCGGTCCAGGCCTAACATGAGAACCATCCTACCGTAGGGATGGAATAGATTCGACCCCTACGCGGCGGCGACCACCTGGCGGAGCCAGTTCAGGCTACGCTCAAGCACCGGGCCTCCCTGCGCGTCGCACTCCAGGCAGAGCGTCCCCTGGAAGCCGCTCCTGGCCAGGATGGCGACGCATTTCTTGATACTGTCCGCGTTGACGCCCTCTCCAATGGCGCAGGAACTCAACGCGATGCCCGTCAATTCCCCGCGCAGGGCGGCGGCCAGTTCCTGGCTCACGTCTTTGATGTGCACGTGGTTGACCTTGTGCTTGAACTGGTCGAGGAATGCCACCGGATCGCGCCCGGCGATGAACGTGTTGCCGGTGTCCATGTTCATGCCGTAGTAAGGCGAGTCATACAGATTCAGGATCTCCGCCATCAACTCCGGCTTGGTGGTCGAATAACCGTGCGGCTCTACGTTCACGATCACCTTGTGCGCTTCGGCGACGGGTAGGATGATACCCAGCACCTTCTTCATGTGCGCGATGATCTCGCTGTCGGTCATCCCCTCCGGTTTGTGCTTGTCGTCGGTGGTGTCCACTCGCGGACAGCCTGCCAGACCTGCCCAGCGGATCGTGTGCAGGATGTACTCCACGCCGATGGTCAGGCTTTCGGGAACCGTCAGCGGGAAGGCTGCGTCGATTTCGGAGAAGGCTACGCCGTAGTGATCCATCTTGCGGCGCAGCAGGATGGGGTCTTCGTACAAAGCCACGTGCGGCCAATAACCAAGGGAATGAAGCATATAGACGCCGTCGATGGCGGCGCATTCGATCTGGTGCAGCCCGTGGGACTGGGCCCACTCGAGGCATTGGGGAAAGTTCCAGTTGGCGCTGTTGAAGTCGTCGGTATGGAAACCGATTTGCATCATGGTAAGGGTACCCTCCGCGCGGAGGATCATATCACAGGGGAAGGGGCGGGAAGCGGGAGCAACGGTACCACAAGATGTGGGGGTTCGTTTTCCGAGACCCCAGGATTGGGTATATCAGGCGCTTGCCTTTTGCCTCGGTCCCGTTTACGATAGAGGCATCCCCCGAGTGACGGAGCCAATGTGCCCCGATTTCCAGCTAGTTGCGAGGTAAGGCCGCTTGCTGAAACTGAAACGTGTTGAACTCCAAGGTTTTAAGTCGTTCTGCGACCGCAGCGAAATGCGGTTTAGCGGCTCGGGGATCACGGCCGTTGTCGGTCCCAACGGGTGCGGAAAATCCAATCTGAGCGATGCCATCAGTTGGGTTCTTGGCGAACAGTCCGCTAAAAGCCTGCGTGGCGCCCGTATGGAAGACGTCATTTTTGCCGGCAGCCGGGACCGCAAACCCACGGGATTGGCTTCGGTCACCATGACGCTGGTGAACCCGCGTGCGCATGAAGTAGCGCCCGAGGTTCCGGACCATTCCAACGGCAATGGGAACGGCGCGTCCGCGGAGATGAAGCCCAAGAGCGTTCTCGACTCCGAGGAGATCACCGTCACCCGCCGCCTGTTTCGCAGCGGCGAAAGCGAATACCTGGTGAACGGCAAGCAGGCCCGCCTGCGCGACATCCAGGACATTTTCATGGGCACGGGACTGGGGCCGGAGTCTTACGCCATCATCGAGCAGGGGCGCATCGGCCAAATCCTCAGCAACCGCCCGCAGGACCGCCGCGCCATCATCGAGGAAGCCGCCGGCGTCACCAAGTTCAAGAACCGGCGACGGTTAGCGGAAGCCAAGCTGGAGAGCGCCAAGCAGAACCTGACGCGCGTTTTCGACATTCTCGAGGAAGTCAGCCGGCAGGTGAACTCGCTGAAGCGCCAGGCTTCCAAGGCACGGCGCTACGAAGAACTGAAGGCGGAGTCTGTGGACGCGCTCAAGAAGAGCCTGGTGGGACGCTACCGGGCCGTTGAGCGGGACACTGCCAAGGTCGCCCTCGACCTGAACGAAGCCACCACGCAAGCGCGGAACTGCGCGCAGGCGGTCGCCGAGAAGGACAAGGAACAAGCTCGCCTGCGCGAACAGCTTTACCGCACCGAGAGCGAGCTTACGGGCTCGCGCAAGCGCCTGGCGGACCTCCGGCTGGAAGAAGAGCGCGCGCGGGGGCGCCTTGAGTACCAGGCCCGGCAGATCGGCTCCATCGAACAGCGCCTCGCGCAGGGCGAGACCGAATCCCAGGGGCTCGAAGGGCGCGTGGCCAAGCTGCAGGCCGAGGTGGAGGCGCACGCCAAGGGGGTCGTCGAGCTCGAAAAGCACACCGAGACGGCGCGGGCCCGCCTGGTGGCCAAGAACGAGGAACGGGAACGCCTGCAGGCGCAGCTGCGGGAACGCGAGCAAGGCATCGAGAGCGGCCGCCAGAGCGTGCTGCGGCTGCTCGGTGAGGCTTCGGCGCTGCGCAACCAGTTAGCGCAGATCGAGGAGTACCTGGCCGGGATCGAGCGCAACCGCGAACGCGCCCGCAAGGACGAACAGCAGGCGGCGAGCGACCTGGAGTGGATTGAAGCTTCCGGCAAGGACCTCAACGCCAAGATCGAGGCACGGCGCCAGGAACTGGCCAAGGTTGCGGCCGAACGGAAACAGGTAGAGGAACTACTGGCGGCGCGGAAGGCCGAAGCCGGCCAGACGCGTCACAACCTGGATGAGTTGCGCGCCGAATCTTCACGCATCAAGGCGCGCCGCGACTCGCTGGGAGAGATCCTCTCCCACCGCGCTTACACCACCGAATCGGTCAAGCGCCTGTTCACCGCCATCGAGCAGGGTCAGGCGGCGGACTTGAAGGCCGTTGGCGTGTTGGCCGACTTTGTCGAAGTCGATCCGGCTTACGAAAAGGCCACCGAAGAATTTCTGCACGACGAACTCGAATACGTCGTAGTGGACAACTGGCGGCAGGCAGAGCGTGGTATCGACCTGATGCGCACGGACATGGAAGGCCGCGCCACATTCCTGGTCCATCCGGACGGGGACTTGCGGAACGGCCGCCCGCACCCGGAGGATCCGGCCATCGGTCCGGAAACCGGTATCGTGGGCCGTCTGCGCGACATGCTGCGGTTCACCAACGGGCTGACGCGGACACCGGCGGAGATCCTGCCGCGCCTGGCGCGTTGTTTCGTAGTTGAGGACCGCACCGCGGCGCAGCGGCTGGCTCTCGAATATCCGGACGTGTATTTCCTGCTTCCGGACGGTGTCTGCTATCACGGGCACGCAGTCAGCGGCGGGCGCATGTCCACCAGCGGTCCGCTGGCGCTCAAGCGCGAACTGCGCGAAGTAAAGGTGCTCTGCGATGCGAAGCTCAAGGAAGTGGACGCCACCGCCGAGCGGCTGACGCAGCTTGAGAATGAGATTGCGGCGGCCGAGGCGGACCTGGAGCGGCTGCGCGCCGCGCAGCAGGATCATGAGAAGCAGGCCGTGGCGCTGGATCACGAACGCCGCAAGCTGGAAGAGGAAAGCGGCCGCGCGGCCAGCCGCCTGAAGGTCGCCAAGATGGAACTGGCGCGCCTGGACGAGGAAAGCCGCCGTTCGGACGAGCAGCGCGAGCGCAGCCAGCGCCTGGTGGAGGAAAAGGAGCAGGACCGCCGGAAGCAGGAGGAGGCGCTTGCGGCTGCGCGCGCCGAAATCGAGAAGATGCGGGCCGAGGTGTCGCGCGCGGGCGAAGAACATTCCGCGTTGCGCGCCGAACTCGCGGGTCTCGATGAACGCCGCCGGGCGGAAAAGGCGGCTCAGGTGCGGCTGGAGTCGCAGTGGAAAGAAGTTTCCAACCGCAAACGTGAACTCACGGCCGAGATGGAGACGTTGGGCGTCGAGCGCGCCCGGCTGTTGGCCGACAACATCGAGCTCGACCACCGCGCGGGCAAGCTCATCGAGGAGATCGCGGGCATTGAGGAGTCGGTCAAGCGGTTGACCGAAGCCGAGGCCACGGAACGCGAGAGCGTAACCGCCATTGAAGAGGCGCTGAAGCAGCTTCGCGAGGACGTGCAGACGGCGCAGGACAAGCGATCGCAGATCGAAGTCGAACTGGTGAAGCGGCAGGCCGAACTGAAGTACCTGGAGGAAACCAGCCGCAAAGAGCTGAATACACAGATCACGGAGCTGACTGCCGGCGAGGAACCCATTCCCGACGAGCAGGCCATCGCCGAGGCGGAACAGGCCTACCAGGAGATCGTGGCGCGCATCGAGGCGTTGGGGCCGGTGAATCCGCAGGCGCTGGAGGAGTTCAAGGAGTCGCAGCAGCGTTACGACTTCCTGAACGCGCAAAGGCAGGACCTGATCGATTCCATTCGAGACACCGAGAAGGCCATCCACGACATCGACATCGAGTCGCGCAAGCGGTTTACCGAGGCTTACGAACGCATCAACACGTACTTCCGAGAGATGTTCCAGGTGCTGTTCGGCGGCGGCAATGGCGAGATGCGATTGACCGACGAGACCAATATCGCCGAGTCCGGCATCGACATCGTGGCGTCGCCTCCGGGCAAGCGTCTGCAAAACGTGCTGCTGCTGTCGGGCGGTGAGAAGGCGCTGACGGCGATGGCCCTGCTGATGGCCGTGTTCCGGTTCCAGCCCAGCCCGTTCTGCATCTTCGACGAGGTGGATGCGCCGCTGGACGAATCGAACATCATTCGCTTGACGCGCCTGGTCAAGGAAATGTCCAAGAACACGCAGTTCATCGTTATCACGCACGCCAAGCGCACCATGGAGGCGGCCGAGGCACTCTACGGCGTCACCATGCAGGAGCCGGGCGTGTCGAAACTGGTGAGCGTGCGGTTCAAGGAGCCGCCTCCCCCGGCTCTTACCGCGCAAACGTCCGACAACGCCGTGCGGGTGTAAGCTGGTAGCTCGCGCGGGAGGTGAACACTGCGTTTCAACGAGTTGGTACGGTTGCTGGAACGTGAGGGCTTTCGTGTGGTTCGCGAAAAGGGCTCGATCCGCTATTACTCGAAGCCGGGATGGAACAACCTCGTGCGGATCGACTACCATGGAAGCAAGGATGTGCCGTATGGCACGTGCCATGCCATACTCAAGGCGGCTGGCCTGAAAGGGGAAGACCGGCGATGATTGACTTGAGGTATTCACTAGTAATTGAAGCCACCGAAGAACCGGATTTCTTCTCGTTTTACTCGCCAGATCTGGAAGGCTTCACCGGCGTTGGTCACTCGGTGGAAGATTGCATTTACAAAGCCAAGTGGGGGATGCTGGATCATATCCGGGTTCTTGAGGAACAGCGGTTTCCGGTGCCTCCCCCCTCGATCGCCCCGCGCATAACGATCGTAAACGCTCCTTCTCTGCAAGTAACGAGGTGAACTCATGGCGAAGTTGACGCGCCGTGCGTGTATGGGTGTGGCCGCGGCTATGCCGCTGGCGTCGGCGCCGGTTGCGGCCGGCGGCATCAAATTGTGCGAGGTCTTCTCGCCGGGGCAGGTTTCCCGCATCCGCCTGGCGCGCCAGATGGGCGTGAACTGGGCCATCACTGGCGTGACCGGCGCGCTGGCAAAGGTGCGACGCGAGCAGTACGTCGAAACGGTTACAGCCATCAAGTCGGAATTCCAGCAGGCGGGCCTGCGCATTGCCGGCGTCGAAAGCGACCCCGTGCCCACCGAAAAGATCAAGCTGGGGCTGCCGGGCCGCGACGAGCAGATTGAGAATTACAAGGCCGCTCTCGATGCGCTCGGGCGCGCCGGCATCCCCATGGTCTGTAACAATTTCATGGCGGGCCTCGGCTGGTACCGGACCAGGGTGGACGTGCCCGCGCGAGGCGGCGCGCTCACTAGCGAGTTCGACAACCGCGAAGCGCGGAAGCAGGGACTGACGCAGTGGGGTGAGATCGGCGAAGAGAAGATCTGGGCCAACCTTGAATACTTCCTCAAAGCCATCATGCCTGTGGCTGAACGCGCTGGTGTGAGGATGGCGCTGCATCCCGACGATCCGCCGCTGTCGCCCCTGCGCGGCATCGGGCGCGTCCTCACCAGTGCTGCCAACTACCGGCGCGTATTCGATTTCGCACCCAGCCCCATGAACGGCGCTACTTTCTGCCAGGCCAATTTCAAGGCCATGGGAGAGGACGTCTACAAGCTGGCGCGCGAATGGTGCGCCGCGAAGAAGATCTTCTTCGTGCATTTCCGCGACATTGAAGGGCAGGGCGAACGCTTCCGCGAGACTTTCCACGACAACGGTCCCACCGACATGCCGCGCATGCTGAAGATTTACGCCGATGCGGGTTTCGACGGGCCCATGCGCCCGGACCACGCCCCGACCATGGAAGGCGAGTCGAATGCGACACCCGGCTACGCCATGATGGGGAAAGTCTTCGCCTTCGGCTACATGAAAGGCATCATGGACGGGCTGAAGATCGCCTACGAATAGGGCGCAGGCCGCGGAATCAGTCCACCTGCTTCTGCGGGCCGATCTTTGTCTTTCCCGGCACTGGATCGGGGAAGGGCAGCACGTCCGGGGTCACACGCACCGGTGTCGTGAACTTGAACGGATACTTGATCGAACTGGGGAAAGTCAGTTCGACAAAATAGGCCGTCCAGCCGGATGCCGGCCTATCCACCTTGGTTACATAGACGCCCTTCTTCACCGGCTGCAGATCGGTGGCCTTGAAGATGGGGCCCACCGCCTCCAAGCGGAAATCGCGATGCTTGGGGTTGGTCCCCTGCCACAGCTTGACGGCCGATGGTGCGTCGGCCGTCGTTACGCGAATGGATCCGTCCTTGCCGAACTTCCAATCGAAGCGGGGTCGCGGCTGGTTGTTCAGGATGGCGTTGTAAAAGGCGGTAAGGGTCTGCCAGACATCGGAACCGCGCAGCGAGTGGTCCGTGTTGGGAATGTACCGCAAGTATTTCTCGCCCTTCAGTTCGTCGAAGTAGAACTGCGAGGAATCCGGCAGGAAGAACTGGTCGCCGGTCGAATTGACGATGTACTTGGGCATCGTCACGTGATCGCGGTATGAGTAAGGGTCTTCGATTCGCGCCAGGCTGCCGTAGCGCGGATGGTGGAGCGCATCCATGAGCCCCATCTCGAAGTAATCGTTGGTCGACGGGGCCCAGAATCCATAGACCCGGTAGTGATGCACGAAGCTCTTCACGAGGTTGAGCGTGTCGATGACGATGGGCGCGGCCGCCACCACGCGCTTATCCACCGCGGCCGTGGTCCAGGTGGTCCATCCGCGCTTAGAGGCGCCGGCAACCACGTAGCGGTCCACCTTCGCCCCCGTTTCTTTCCTCACGAAGTCGCTTACCGCGTCCATGGCGCGCACCGCGCTCTTGGTCATGGGCAGCCTCAACGGCCAGGAGCCGTCGCCGGTCTTCAGGAACTTGTCCCAGGTATACGCGATGATGGCGTCCTCGGTGCGCAGGCCGTAAGGATCGCCGGAAAACTTCACCGGTTCATTCGGCACGCCGCGCAGTTCGGCCACCACACTTCCGGTGAGCGCGGCGATCTCGATGGAGCGCGCATCCGGCTTGGGTGGCTTGCTCGTGACCGAGCCGCCGTTGATCGTCAACAACCCGATGGAACTGGTTATCTTCGCCGGTTTGTAGATGCTTAACCAGTGAGTCCATATCGAGTGGGTTACTTCCTGCTCGGTGCGCCACTGCTGGGAGGTCATCGCGAGGAGATAGTAAGTGCCGGCAGCGGTGTCGGCCTTCTCCTTGCACTCCCAATGGAAGTGCGCGTCGGGTTTGACGACGTATTCATCCAGCGCGGTTCTGGCGGGAGCCTTCGAACGGCAGAATGCCGGCTGGCAGAGAAGCGCCGCGAGGGCGAGAGAGAAGATTCCGGGACGATTGCGTGTCACAATTTTTTTTGTTGCAACTCAGTCTTAAAAAGAATTATCATTTCTGGTGGCCGCATGTCAAGGAACTTAGGGGCGCCAACTCCGCACACAGCGACACCCGAATCGGTGCGCGAGGTGAACCGTTCCATACTCTTGGGACTCATGCGGCGATACAGCCCGGTCTCGCGCGCGGAGTTGAGCCGCCGCAGCGGGATCTTCCCCAGCAACGTTTCGCGCATCGTGGAGGGGCTCATCGCGGAAGGGTTGCTCACCGAGCGGCGGGCGAAACCCTCCGGCCGGGGCAAGGTGCCGATGCTGCTTGAACTTCGGGACGAGTATTTCCGGGTGGTCGGGATTTACGTCCAACCATCCGAAACAACCCTGGCGTTCGCCGGCTTCAGCGGGGAGATCCAAAAGACGTGGTCGATCCCGACGCCGGCCGACCCGCAGGCGTTCTGCGAGGAAATCCGCCGCATGTTGGATGTGATCCGGGTGGAGATGAACCTGGATGCGAAAGCCATCCGGCACATCGGTGTCGGCGTCCCCGGCTTTGTGGACGCCACGGCGGGGATCATCACGTGCGTCACCACGCTGCCGGCCTACTCCGGATGTCCTCTAGCCGGCGAACTCAAGCGGCATACGGGTATCCCGGTTTCCCTCGACAACGATTGCAACCTCGGCGCCCTCAGCGAAATGCGGCGCTTGGAGACCCACGCGGAGGGGGCGCAAAGCGATTTTCTGTTCATGTCCATCGGCGACTACGGTGTAGGCGCGGGCCTGATACTCCGCGACGAACTCTACCGGGGGCACAACGCGTGCTTCGCCGCCGAGGTGGGGCACATCATCATGAATCCGGACGGCCCGCGCTGCTCGTGCGGTAGAACCGGCTGTCTGGAAACTTACATTTCGAATGCCGC
>CAZLOS010000056.1:0-30358 GCA_964561215.1 uncultured Solibacteraceae bacterium
GTTGTGCTGCTCAAGAACGGACGTTCCGAGTCGAAGTGCAGGATCCAGGGCGGCAGGGTGAAGGTGTGCAGCTTTTACTGGGTCTACACCGGATTCCCCAGCAATGTGTTTGAGAATATTCCGGACTCGCTGGTCCGCAAACGGCTGGGCGCCGCGCTGGCGGCCAGGGACATTCAGCGCGGGTTTATCCCGGACGTAGTGATTCCCGTTCCGGACTCAGGCCGGTTCCACGCTATCGGCTATCACCAGGAGTTCTGCCGGCAGATGATGGCGGGAACAGTCGACCGGATCCCGATGTACGACGAACTGCTGCTCAAGTACCCGTACGCCGGCCGCAGCTTCATCCCACAGGATCAGAAGCAGCGCGACAAGGAAGCGAGCATCAAGCTCCTGGCAAGCGGCGAGGACTGCGCCGGAAAGACGGTGGTGGTTTGCGACGATTCCATCGTACGCGGTACGCAAACCCAGATGAACCTGGTGCCGAAACTGCGGCAGGCGGGTATCAAGGCAATTCACTTCCGGATATCCAATCCGGAGTTGCGCTCGCACTGCAAGTGGGGGAAGACGACCCGCAAGGGCGAGGTCCTGGCGGACCGCATTCCAGCCATTGCGGACCGGGCAAAGTATCTGGGCGTCGAGGACCTGGAGTACAACACCCTCGAGGACCTGGCCGCGGCCATCGGCAAGCCGCTCGATTGCCTTTGCGTGGACTGTGGTCTGAAGCAACAGGAAGGGCGCTAGGCGCCCTTCAACTCGACGATGGTGGCCCCCGAGCCGCCTTCGTTCTGAGGCGCTTCGTGGAATTTCTCGACGTGCGGGTGCGAGGCCAGCAACTCGGAGATGGCTCGCTTCAATACACCCATCCCGTGGCCATGCACGATGCGCACCCGCGAAACGGATCCCATCACCGCGCTGTCCAGGAACTTGTCCACTTCCTCGCAGGCCTCTTCGGCGTGCTTGCCGATGATGTTCAACTCGCGCGAAATCACATAGAGGTCCGAGCTCGCGCGGTAGGAGACGTTTTTGGGCAGCTTGGATGATTCCGGCGCGTCAGGCAGCACCTCCAGCACGTCGTCGATCGGCACCTGCAGTTTGAGGAAGCCGGCTTCGACCTCGATGATGTCTTTGCCGAGCTTGCGGCGCACGCGGGCCGGCTCCCGGACGCCCTTCAAACGCACGCGCGCTCCCTCCACAACTTTCGACGTGGGAGTCTCCAGATCGCCTTGGCGCGCTTCGTTGAGCGTCGAGATGGTGTTGACTTCCATCTGCTCGCGCAACTCCCGCTTGGCCTGCAAGACGCGGCGCTGGGCGCGGTCGGCGGCCTTGCGCTGATCGGCCCCGGTCTGGATCGTCTCGATCACCTCGCGGGCCTGCCCTTCGAACTGGGCGAGGACCAGTTCCGCGCGGCGGTCGAGTTCCTTGAGCTTGGCGGTTTCCTTCGCGGCCCACTCCTTGGCCAGGGCGTGTTCCCGCTCCACCAGAGCGGCACGCGCCTGCTCGAGTTCCTGTTGGAGCGCCTGCGTCTTGTCGATGCGCTCGTGCAGTTGCGCCAGAAACGCGGCGATGTCGCGATCGCTCGACTTCATCGCGGCGCGCGCCCGCTGGAGCAATTCTTCGCTCATGCCCAGGCGCCTGGCGATGTCCAGGCCGGCGCTCTTGCCTGGCGCGCCCAGGCGCAGAATGTAGGTGGGCTGCAGGCTGGTTTCGTCGAAGCCCATCCCGCCGTTCACGACCCCTTCCGTGCTCGCGCCGTAAACTTTCAGCGCGACCAGGTGCGTGGAAGCCAACGTGAATGCGCCCAGGCTGGCAAAGCGCTCCAGAATCGCCACGCCCAGCGCGCCCCCTTCCTCCGGGTCCGTGGCGCGGCCGAGTTCGTCCAATAGCACGAGCGACGCCCCGTCTGCCGCTTCCACCATATCCTTGACGCGCGTGATGTGCGCGGAAAACGTGCTGAGGCTCTCCTGGATGGATTGATTGTCCCCGATGTCTGCCAGGACTTTTTCGAACAGCGGGAACTCCGCCGCTTCGCACGGCACCGGCAATCCGCTTTGCGCCATGAGCGCCAGCAGCCCCACGGTTTTGAGCGTCACTGTTTTGCCGCCCGTGTTGGGACCGCTGACGAGCAGCGTGCGATGCCCTTCATCAAGCGATAGCGACACGGGCACCGCCGCCGCATGGCGCCGCCGCAGTACGTCCTCCAACAGCGGGTGGCGCGCCGCGCGCAATTCGAGCCGCCGCGTCCCGTCCGCGCTGAATCGCGGCGCCACGCAGCCGAACTCGACGCCGAACTGGGCGATGCCGAACAGCAGTTCCAGTTCGCCGAGCATGGCGATGGTCCTGGCAATAGGCGCGGCCTGCGCGCGCAGCCGGTCGGTCATCTCGCGCAGGATGCGGTGAACCTCGCGCATCTCCTCTTCGTCCAGCCGCACCAGTTCGTTATTCAGCTCGATGGTTTCGAGCGGCTCGACGAACATGGTGTGACCGCTGCCGCTCGCGCCGTGGATGACGCCGTCGATCTTGCGCTGCTGGCCGGCCACGATGGGTACCACGAAGCGTTCGTTGCGGATGGTGACGAAGTCCTCGCGCAGGACGCCGTCCTCATGGTGGGTGCGCAAGAACCGCTCGAGCGAGTCGTGGATGTGCTGCTTCTGTTTCTCGATGTCGCGGCGCAGGCGTGCCAGGGCGAGGCTGGCGTTATCGGCAAGCGTGCCGTCCGGCAGAATCTTCCCTGCCAGATCGCGCACTATATGGCGGAAATCGCCCAACTGGTCCGCCTTGGCGCCGAGCAGCGGAAAGTGCTCGCGCGCGGTCTGCAGGATGGCGCGCATGTCGCTGGCGCGGTCCAGCAGTTCCGTGAGCTTCAGGATCTCCGTGGCTTCGAGCCCCGCGCCTTCGATGCGCAACTTCGGAACGGATTCGGCCGGGTCGGGCATTTCGGCGAAGCGCAGGCGGATTACTGTGGTGTGCGAGGTCGGTTGCGGATTGGCGGCCGCGCGCAGGTACTCCATGGCTTCCGCCACTTCGGCATGGCGGCTCTCAAGCTGAGTCCGGTCCGTCGACGGCTCGATTTTGTGCGCCCCGGCCTGGCCGAGTGCGCTGGGCGTGTATCGCTCAATCAGGCGTTTCAGCGCGTCGTATTCGAGCAGCGCGGTACTCCACTGGATCATGATTTCCTCGTTGCGCGGAAGGCGCGCCGGATGACGGCTTCAGTCCCTTCCGTAATGTGGTACTTGTTCAAATGCCCTTCGGCGACCCATTCGACGCGGCTTACGTCGTCTCCCGCGACTGGCGCGCCGCCGGCCGGGCGGCACAAATAGTCGAGCAGAACGTAATGGTACTCGCTGCGGCCTGTCTCATCCTGCATGATGCGTTCGAACACCTCAAACAGCCGCGTCACCTTCACTACCCGGCCGGTCTCTTCACGCACCTCGCGGCGAATCGCCGTCTCCAGTGTTTCGCCGATTTCGACGACGCCCCCCGGAAGCGACCACACCCCTTTCAAAGGTTCGTGCCCGCGCTCGGCAAGCAGCACACGATCCCGCCGGATGATCAGCGCACCCACACCCAGAATGGGGCGCCGGGGATAGCGGCGGGAATCTTTCCTGCGATTAATGGTTCTCCGCTCCCTTCGTGAGCTGTCCGATCCGGTAGACAGACGTGCGCGCGGTGACGTACGCATGCGCGCCAACCGCGTCGAACGCTAAATTCGCCGGCATTTCACCAACTTCGAAGAACTTGATGCGAGCGCCCTGCGGCGAATACACGGCCACCGCGCGGCAAGCCACCCAGATACTGCCTCTGCCGTCCACCTTGATGCCGTCCGGCGCGCCATCGATGCCTCGCACCACGACGCGCTCATTCGTGGCGGCGCCGCCGCGATCGAGATCCCACGCCGTGACGGTGCGCTCATCCGAGTTCGCCACGTAGAGCGTCTTCTGGTCCTGCGATAGCGCGATGCCGTTGGGTCGCGTTTTCCAGCGGGCGATGGCTTCCAGTTTGTCGTGGCCGGCGATGCGGTAGACGCCATAGAAATCCAGCTCGCGAGAGTCGTCGGCGGTGCCGAAGGCCGGGTCGGTGAAATAGATTTGCGAGTCGTGACGCAGCACCAGGTCGTTGGGAGAGTTCAACTTCTTACCCTCGAAGCTATCGGCCAGCACTTCAAGATGGCCCCCACGGCCGGTGCGCACCACGCGGCGCCCGCCAGCTTCGCACGTGTAAAGCCGCCCCGCCTTGTCGAACGCGTTGCCGTTGGCCCGTCCGGAATGGTCGCGTAGCACCTCGGGCGCGCTGCCCGGCATCCATTTGTAGATCCGCTGGCTGGGCAGGTCGCTGAACACCATGTAGCCCTCGCGCGACCACGCGGGCCCCTCGGTGAATCGGTATCCCGTGACCACCTTCTCGACCCGGTAATGGTCGAGCGGTTGCGCACCGCACACCACCGCGCCCAGCAGTACCGGCAACCAGAGCCTCATGCCCTCATGGTACCCCACGGTGCGCAGGCTACTTCACGGTGAGCTTTCCCATCGTGTACCAACCGTCTGGCTTCACTCCGGCGATGGCCAGTTTCACTTTGGGATCGGAGGTTTGCGGATCGACGATGGCGACCTGGAGATCGTACTCGCCCGCCGGCATTCCGGCCGGCAGGAAGACGGCATCGTTATAGACCGCGTCTCCCGGCAACCACTGGCGTATGTCGGCGGCGGTGATGAAAACCTCGCTGCGCCGTGCGCCTTTCAGCCGCAAGGCTAGCGGAAAACGTTTGTAACAGGGCGCGACACCCTTGTTCTCCCACCACGTCGTGAATGCCAGTTTGCCCAGCGGGGAGACTTCGGAAGGATAGGTGAACTTGCGCAGCACGTACCGGTAGCCCATCTTCTTGAGCCAGCGGTTGACGTGCGGCCACCAGGCCTCCGGCACCGGCGAGGACTTGGCGTTGAACGAAGAGAGGTGCCACTTCAGGGATTGGTCGATGATGTAGTCCACATCCCAGCCCTTGTTCATCCAGTGCTGCATCACCCAGCAGACTTCCAGGGTCACCGGCGCTTTCTTCCAGGCGTCCTGCATTCCAAAGTTGATGATGCCCTGCGGGTAGTAATCCTGCATGTGCGACCACTGCGGATTCGCGAAACCGCCCATGTCGCCGAGGCAATCGACGCGCCACCCAACGGGCTTCCGTGAAAGGCCGTACTTATTGGTCTTCTCGTCGGTGAGCAGCATCACCAGCGGCGTGCGGTCGAAGGACTCCGTGTAGCTGTCGACCAGGGCGCGGCGGGTGGCGTCGCTCAACTCGGTCGAGCCCGCGCCTTCGCCCCATGCGCCGACGATCGAAAGGTCGACGCTCTCCAGGTTCGGGTTCCCGTCGTAACGCTTGCCCAGTTCGCGGATCATACGCGTGAAATGGCGCACGTAGAGCGGATTCTCCGGATCGGTCCGCCATTTGGATATGGCCGTCTTTCCGGTTTCCGGACCCACCAGCGCCCGGTACCAGTCCGGGACGTCGTTGTCGGCGGTGGTGCCGTACGGTGCGATGCGCAGCATCAGCGTCTGCTTGCGGTCGTTGGCCGTGCGCAAGGCGTTGTCGATCAGATCCCAGCGGTATTTGCCCTGCTCGGGCTCGATGAACTTCCAATAGATCCGGAAGTAGGCGATGGAGGTGTCCGGGAAGCTCGGATTCTTCAGACTGCCCTTGTACTCCTGGTAGACGATCGGGAATCCTTCCGTCCACTTGAGGCCCTGGTTGAGCGTATCGCCATTGAAGCGCTGGAAAGTCATAAAACCGATGCCGGGATTAACCAGCACATCGTCGATCTCTTTGGGGCGGACGATGACGGTATCGGCCGCGAAGGCGGAGAGAGCTGTCAGGGTGAGCAAACAGGCGGCGAGCGCGGGTCTTTTCATCGTGCAGTTATTTTAGAATGTTGACTGGCCTTCTCAGGTTTCCATATGAACGCATCCGATGAGGTGAAAGCCCTGTTTTCAAAACCCGAGTTTCCCCGGTCGAGCCGATACGATCCGGAATGGATGCTCGACAACTATATGGGGCCCAACGCGGTCTGGCTGACGGAGTGGCTGTGCGAGGCGTTGAACGTCCAACCCGGCATGCGCATTTTCGACCTGGGCTGTGGCCGCGCCTTGAGCAGCATCTTCCTGGCCAAGGAATTCGGCGCCCGCGTGTGGGCGGCGGACCTTTGGATCAGCCCGGACCACAATTGGAAGCGTGTGGTGGACGCCCAGGTCGAAGACCTGGTCTGCCCTCTCCGCGCCGAGGCCCACGCCCTGCCCTTCGCGCAAGGCTTCTTCGACGGCGTGATCTCGATTGACGCTTACCAGTACTTCGGGACCGATGAATTGTACCTGAACTACCTGACCGGCTTTGTCCGGCCCGGCGGATTCATCGGAGTCGTGGTGGCGGGCCTCACTGAGCCCATCGGAGATACTGTGCCGCCGCACCTCCTGGAGCCGCAGACGAACGGCAAGTGTTTCTGGGCGGATGAATGCCGGTGCTTCCACACCGCCGGCTGGTGGCAGGACCACTGGAGCCGCTGCGACAAGGTGACCAAGGTCCAGACCAGCACCCAGAAGGATGGGTGGCGCCATTGGCGCGATGGCGAGCTTGCGCTGCAACTCTCCGGTAAGAGCGTTTTACCTTCGGAGTTGGAAGCGCTCGAAAAGGACCACGGCCGCTACGTGGGACTCGTCCGTGCGGTCGCCGAATGTAGTGGGAAACCTGGGATGAACTATTACGACTCGTCGGTGGGAGTTCAATCCGGCGTGGATTCATAATCGCTGTTGACAGCGCGCCGCAACGGGGTAAAATGGTTCGGCGTTGAATACTGGGTTTTTATGCCAATTCCTTCGGCTGTGGTGCTGGTGATCACTGTGGCCGCCGGCGGGGCCGCCCTCGCCCTTGCCGGTTTCGTCTGGGCTGTGCGGCACGGCCAGCTCGATCCTTCCAATTCGGGCGCGAATGTGATTTTTGACGACGAGGAACGGCCGCAATGAGCGAACAAGCCCCGGCCCACGCCGCCGAGCTGCCTGCTTTCCGCGCCACTTTGGACGGGGCTTGCTCCACGCCGGTGCTGGTCTACTTCACAAGCGCCGTGTTTTGGCTGCTCATCGGCACGCTGCTCGGTATCGCGGCTTCGCTCAAGTTCGACATGCCGGAGTGGCTGGGCACGATCCCGGAGCTGACTTTCGGGCGCATCCGGCCGGCGCACCTGAACGCCGTGACTTACGGCTGGGCGTCCCTGGCCGGCTGCGGTTGCCTGGTGTGGCTGGTATCGAGGCTCACCCGCGCTCGGGCGCGGTGGCCCAGCGCGCTGCTGGCGTCCGCCGCGCTGTGGAATACCGGCCTCATCTACGGCATCGGCGCCATCCTGCTCGGCTACAGCCAGGGCGTGGAGTGGCTGGAATTTCCACTGCCGGCCGCCGCTCTCGTCGCCGCCGGATTCCTGCTGTTCGCCGCATCCATCCTGGGCACTTTCGCCAAGCGCAATGTCGAACATCTTTACGTGAGCCTGTGGTACGCGGTGGCGTGCGTGGTGTGGTTCCCCTTCCTCTACGTGATCGCCAACCTGCCCATCTACTCCGGCGTGGTGCACGGAGCGGTGAACTGGTGGTACGGCCACAACGCGCTGGGTGTGTGGTTCACCCCGACGGGTCTGGCGCTGGCTTACTATTTCATCCCCAAGGTGATCGGGCGGCCGGTCTACAGCTATTACCTGTCGCTGTTGGGCTTCTGGGCTTTCGCGCTCTTCTACAACTGGAACGGCATTCATCACCTGGTGGGCGGGCCTCTGCCGACGTGGTTGCAGACCATTTCCATCGTCGCCAGCGTGCTGATGGTCATCCCGGTCATGGCCGTGGCCGTGAACCATCACATGACCACCATCGGCCACTTCAAGATGCTGCGTGAAAGCATGGTGCTGCGCTTCACGGTGTTCGGAGCGATGTGCTACACGGCGGTGAGCCTGCAGGGGTCGCTCGAAGCGATCCGCGGCTTCCAGCAAGTGGCACACTTCACCCACTACACCATCGGCCACGCGCACCTGGGCGTGCACGCGTTCCTCACCATGATTCTGTTCGGCGCCATGTATTACATCGTGCCGCGCGTGGCGTGCTGGGACTGGCCGCGGCCGGCTTTCATCAAGGTCCACTTTTGGGTGACGGGCACGGGCGTGCTGCTCTACACCATCGCCACCTGCACCGGAGGGTGGTGGCAGGGCCTCGTGCTGAACATGTCCGCACGGCCCTTTATCGATTCCACCGTGCTCGTGAAGCCGTTCCTGGCCGCGCGCACGGGATCGGGGATCCTGATGGGAATCGGACACTTCCTCTTCGCCCTGCTGTATATGCAAGTGCTGCTGCGCCAGGGATCGCCGCGCTGGGGAGGCAGCCAGGCATGATGTTCATCCGCTTGTGGCTGTTCTTCCTGGGCGTGTTAGCCACGTTGTTCTTGGGCTGGGCGGCGCTGGTCGGGGTGCCGGGGATCCAGATCGGCACGGTGCCGCCGCAGCCCGGACTGCGCAACTACACGTTCGAACAAGCGCACGGCCGCGAAATCTACATCCGCGAAGGCTGCGTCTACTGCCACTCGCAACAGACGCGTTCCACGGGCTTCGGCTCCGATCAAACGAGGCGCTGGGGCCGCGCCTCGGTGCCGGGCGATTACTTCTTCGACAGGCCGCACCTGCTCGGCACCAGCCGCACGGGGCCCGACCTGTTGAACATCGGCGTACGCCAGCCCAGCCGCGACTGGCACATGTCGCACCTTTACAACCCGCGCAGCGTGACGCCGCAATCGGTGATGCCGCCGTTTCCATGGCTGTTTGAAGAGAGGACCAGCACCGGACCGCTGGACGTCGTGGTGGATCTTCCGGAGAAGTCTCGGCCGCGGCCGGGCGTGGCGGTGGTCGCCGGGCCGGAAGCGGTCGACTTGGTGAACTACCTGCTCGGAATGGATCGCAGCTACCGCGTGCACGAGTAAACATGGCCGGCGAAAGACCAAATCCCGTTTCCGGAGAGCCCACGGGCGAACTTCCGCCGTTGCTCGGTGAGACGGACCGCACCGACGTCGACGACGTCCACCAGGCGCTGGTGCGCTGCGAGCGCGAGGAGCCCAAGGAGGGCCTGGAACCGACGCCATGGTGGGTGTGGGCCGTCTCGGTAGTGATGCTGTTCGCCATGGGCTACTATGTGGGCCGTTACAGCGGCACGTTCTCCCCGCGCGCGCACGAATTGGAGCAGCCTCTCGCCGCGGGCGCCGCGGTTGCAGAGCCGCCGGCCGACGGCGCGCAGTTGTACTCCGCCATCTGCCAGACCTGCCACCAGGATGGCGGCGTGGGCGTCGCAGGCAAGTACCCGCCGCTCGCAGGCTCGGAATGGCTGGCGGGCGACGCGTCCATCCCCGTGCGGATCGTCTTGAACGGATTGACCGGCCCGATTCAAGTGAAGGGCAAGACCATCGTGAACGAGATGCCGGCCTTCGGCAGCCAGTTGAACGACGCCGAGATCGCGGCGGTGGTCACTCATGTGCGCTCCTCGTTCGGCAATAAAGCGCCGCCGGCCGACGCGAAACTGGTGCGCGAACTGCGCGACAGCACCGCGTCGCTGGGGCCCTGGACGGCGGAAAGGTTGAAGGCCGGCAAATGAAGACGACGCTCCTCGCCGTTTTGTTGCTGGCACTGGCCTCTTCCGGCTGCCGGAACGCCGGTGCCACGGGCGCCGCGCAGCCCATCGCTTTCAGCCACAAGATCCATGCCGGAGATAACAAGATCGACTGTCTCTATTGCCATTCCGGCGCTCGCCGATCGCCCGTCTCCGGGATCCCCAGCGTGCAGCTCTGCATGGGGTGCCACAAGCTGGTGGCGGCGGCGAAACCCGAGATCGTGCGGCTGCGCGGCTATTGGGACAAGAAGCAGCCGATCCGCTGGACCAGGGTGGTGTGGGAACCGGACTACGTCTTTTTCAATCATTCTCCGCACGTGGCGCGCGGCATACGCTGCCAGGAGTGCCACGGGCCTGTTGAAACCATGGGCGAGATCCGCCTGGACCACACGCTCAACATGGATCGCTGCGTCGGATGCCACCGGCGAGAGCGCGTTTCCATCGATTGCTACACGTGCCACCGATGAAGAGAAACAAGCCAGAATCGATCCCCTCCGGCGCCGGCCGCCGGGACTTTCTGAAAGTTCTCGGCATCGGCTCGGCCGTGGGCCTCACCAGTTGCTCGCGCACGGCGCCCGACGCGCTGGCGACCTACGCCATCCCCCCGGAAGAGATGGTGAAAGGGCACGCGCTGTGGTTCGCCACCACGTGCCGCGAGTGCCCTGCCGGCTGCGGCGCGCTGGCGCGGGTCCGCGAGGGCCGCGTTCATAAGCTGGAAGGTAACCCGGTCGATCCGGTGAATGGCGGCGGGCTGTGCGCCCGCGGGCAGGCCGCCGTCCAGGGGCTCTACAACCCGGACCGTCTCCGCGTGCCGCTTATGCGCGATTCCAAGGGCGCGTTGCAGCAGGCCGCATGGCCCGACGCACTCGCGCGCTTCAAAGAGGGAATCGCCAGGTATGCGGCAAAGAAGGACGCTGTAGCCGTCCTCAGCGGCGCTACCAGCGGGGCGATGGACGAAGCTGTCGCGCTTTTCCTTACGAGCGTGAACTCGACGCGCCATCTCCGTTGCGAGCCCATCGCTTACGAGAGCCTGCGCGAGGCAAACCGCGCGGCGTTCGGCGAGCCCCGCCTGCCCCAACTGCGTTTTGCCGAAGCCAAGGCGATCTACGTCTTCGGCGCGGACGTGATCGAAACCTTCCTTTCGCCGGTGGGCTTCGCGCGCGGCATCGCCGACGCCCGCTCGAACGGCGCGCGCATGGTGAACTTCGGCTCGCGGCTTTCGCTCACGGCCGCCCATGCCGACCAGCACGTCGCGCTGGCCCCAGGCGCGGAAGGACTTGCCGCCATGGCGCTGGTTCGCGAGTTGCTCGCCCTGGGTGGAGGCACTCAGCTGACGGCGGATGCGCGGGCCAGACTGAAAGCCGCGGCCGAGCCGTTCACGCCGCAGCGCGCCGGGCTCGATGCCAGCCTTGTCCAGGAGCTGGCGCGGGAACTGAAAGACCGTCCATCCATTGCCGTAACGGGCGGGACGGCTGTCTGCGACGAGCGCGCCGCAGCCACGGCCCTGGCCGTGAATCTGCTGAACCTCGCCTCCGGCGCTATTAACACAACCGTGCGTTTCGACCGCATCTCCGCGCTCAGCAACGCGGCGACGTACGCCGAACTGATCGCCCTGGGACGCGCCGTCGAGGAAGGCTCGGTTAAAGCGCTGGTGATCCTGGACCCGAACCCTGTCTACAATGCGCCGGCCTTCGCCCGGTCGCTTGCGAGGGCGGAGTTCATCGCCTGCCTGGCGGCGCAAACGGACGAGACGACGGCTGCGGCGCACGTCGTGCTTCCGGTGGACACGCCGCTCGAATCTTGGGACGACGCGGAACCCTGGACGGGCGTGCATTCGCTCTCGCAGCCTGCCATGCGGCGCCTGTTCGACACGCGCCATGCCGGAGAGATCCTGCTCGAAGCCGCCCGGGCGCGGCAAATCAATTTCCGCGAATTCGTGCGCGCGCGCTGGCAGGCGCTGCACAAGCGAGCCGGAATCAAGGACAGCTTCGAGGCCTTCTGGATCGCGGCATTGAAGCGCGGCGGGCACTGGCGCGATGTCGGCGGGCATCGCGTCACCTGGAGCGCGCAAGGGGTGGAAGCGAAGCTCAGGCCGCTGCTCGAACCGGCGCAGGCGCGGCCCGGGCTGCGCCTGGAGACCTACCCGTCGCTCGCGCACTTTGACGGGCGGTCCGCCAACCGTCCCTGGATGCAGGAACTGCCCGACCCCATCACGCAGGTCGTCTGGGATAGCTGGGTCGAACTGAATCCGGAGGATGCGACTCGGATGGGCGTGCGCACGGGCGACCGCGTGCGCGTCCGCTCGGCGCACGGCGAAATCGAGACTGGCGCGTTCGTCTATGCCGGTATCCAAAAGGGCGCGGCGGCCATTCCGCTCGGGCAAGGGCACACCGCCTTCGGCCGTTACGCCAGCGGAACGGGCGCCAACGCCGCGGCCCTCGTCGATTCTGCTCCGAATGCGGCGACGGGCGGCGTCACATGGAGCGGCGAAAGCGTCGACATCCAACCGCTCGGCGCCGCGCATGGACTGGTGACGGTGGCCGGCCACGACTACCAGGAGGATCGCGGCATCGCGCGCTCGCGGCCGGGCGGCGAGCATGCCGAATCGCACCAGGAGCATCATCCGGAGCTCTCCATCTACCCGCCGCACGAACATCAGAAACACCGGTGGGGCATGGTAGTCGACCTGAACGCCTGCAACGGCTGCAGCGCGTGCGTCACGGCCTGCTATGCCGAAAACAACATCCCCGTCGTCGGCAAGACGGAAGTCGGGCGCGGGCGCGAGATGAGCTGGATCCGCCTCGAGCGGTTCTTCGGCCCCGGCAAAGGCGGTTCGAGCCCGTTCCAGGTGGACCTCACGGTGATGATGTGCCAGCAGTGCGACTACGCGCCGTGCGAGAGCGTCTGCCCGGTTTTTGCCGCCTACCACACCGAGGAAGGCTTGAACGGCCAGGTCTACAACCGTTGCGTGGGGACACGCTACTGTTCGAACAACTGCCCATACAAAGTGCGGCGGTTCAACTGGTATCCGGGGCAATTCCCGGCGCCGCAGGACTGGCAGCTCAACCCCGACGTCACCGTGCGCAGCAAGGGCGTGATGGAGAAGTGCACCTTCTGCGTGCAGCGCATCGTGCAGGGAAAGGACCGCGCCCGGCGCGAGGGACGGCCGGTTGCCGATGGCGAAATCGTCCCGGCGTGCGCGCAATCCTGTCCCACGCGCGCCATTGTCTTCGGGGATTTGAAAGACCCGTCGAGCCGCGTGAGCCGCTTGTCGAAGGACCCGCGCCGCTACCGCGTCTTCGAGGAGTTGAACACGCGTCCCGCCGTCGCCTATCTTGAACGCACCAGGAGGAACCGGGCATGACCAAGCCTCCCAGCTACACAGGCATCGACGCGGACCTGGTGCGCACCATGCAGCCCGCCGGACGTGCCTACTACGTGGTGCTCGCAATGCTGGCCGCCATCGTCGGCTGGGCCGGCTACGCCTGGAGCGTGCAGATCCGCGAGGGGTTGGGGCTGGCGGGCATCAGCCATCCGGTGGGCTGGGGCGTCTACATCACCACCTTCGTTTTCTGGGTCGGCATCGCGCACTCGGGAACCCTGATTTCCGCCGTGCTGTTCCTGTTCCGGGTGCGGTGGCGCAGCTCCATCTATCGCACCGCGGAAGCCGTGACCGTATTCGCCGTGGCCACAGCCGGGCTGTTCCCCTTTATTCACCTGGGACGCCCGTGGGTGGCGTACTGGCTGATGCCTTATCCGCAGATGGGCGGGCTGTTCCCGAACTTCCGCTCGCCGCTCGTGTGGGACGTTTTCGCCATCTCGACGTATTTTACGGTCAGCGCGCTGTTTTTCATCACCGGAATGGTGCCGGACCTGGCCATTGTGCGCGACCGCAGCGTGGGCTGGCGGGAGAAGATCTACGGCCTGCTGGCGCAAGGGTGGCAAGGCACCAATCGCCAGTGGCGGCACTACGTGGCTGCGTACGTGTTCCTGGCCGGGCTGGCCACGCCGCTGGTGATATCCGTGCACAGCATCGTCAGCTGGGACTTCGCCATGTCGGTGGTGCCCGGCTGGCACACCACCATCTTCCCGCCCTACTTCGTCGCCGGCGCCATCCATTCGGGCCTGGCCATGGTGATCACGATCCTGATTCCCATGCGGCGGTTGTTCTCGCTGGACGCCTACATTACCCAGCACCATCTGGGCAGCATGGCGAAGCTCATGATCCTCACCGGCATGCTGCTCGGCTACTCTTACGCGATCGAGTTTTTCGTCGCCTGGTATTCGGGAAATCCGTTCGAGCGCGAGATTTTCTTCTGGCGCGCCTTCGGGCATTACGCCTGGGCGCTCTGGCTGTTGGTGGCCTGTAATGTGGGCGCGCCGCTACTCTTCTTCATGAAGCGCTTCCGCGAGAGCACACCCTGGCTCGTGGTATTGAGCCTGCTGGTGAACGTCGGTATGTTCTTTGAGCGTTTCGTGATCATCGTCACGTCGCTGGCGCGCGAATTCGATCCGTTTGCCTGGGGGCTGTACGTCCCGCGCTGGCCCGAGATCAGCATTCTGTTCGGCAGCTTCGCCTGGTTCTTCCTGCTGATCCTGATCTTCGCCAAGCTGTTCCCGGTGGTCTCTATGTGGGAGGTCAAGGAACTGCTGCCTCTGCCGCGGAGGAAATCGTCATGAATGGCGGACACAGCGTCATCGGTTTCTTCGCCGAAGTGGACCGGCTCGAAGATGCGGTGAAGGGCGCGCGCGCGGCGGGCTACGAGCGGCTGCAGGTCATCTCGCCCGTTCCGCTCGCCAGGGTCGATGAAGCGATCGAGAACAAACGCAGCCCGGTGCGTTTCTTCACGCTGGCGGGCGGGCTCATCGGATTTGCCGTTGGTTGGGCGCTCACCACGGGCTCGGCGGCGCACTACCCGATCATTGTCGGCGGCAAGCCGCTCATGTCGCTGACGCCCTTCGGCGTGATCGCCTACGTGTGCACCATCCTGTTCGGGACCCTGTTCACAGTGGGCGGCATGCTTCTCAACGCGCGTCTGCCCCGCATCCAGGTGGGCCGCGGCTACGACGCGCGGCTCACAGGGAATCGCTTCGGGCTGCAGGTGATCTGTTCCAGCGAGCAGTGCGCCGGCGCCGGCGACCTGCTGCGCGAATTCGGGGCCGAGGAGGTGAAGCATGTGGAAGTTTAGCGCGTTCCTCCTCTTGGCCCTGCTGGTTTCCTGCGAACGTTACCCCACCGGCGGCGACCTGCGCATCCGCCGCGACATGACCAGTCAGCCCTCTTTCCGCGCGCAAGAGGACCCGCGTCCGCTCGCCGAGGGCGCGGTGTCCACTGAGTTCGAAGCACCTCTCGCCAAGGCGGACGCGGAAAAGACTCTGACCAACCCGGCGCCCGCGAATCCGAAGAGCGTCGAACAGGGCGAAAAGCTCTTCCGCATCTATTGCACGCCTTGCCATGGCGCGGCGGGACGCGGCGACGGGCCCGTGGCCCCGAAGCTGGCCAGGGTGGCCAACCTCACCGATGAGAAGTACCTGAACGCCGCCGACGGATTCTTTTATTACACCATCCGATACGGCACCGAAATCATGCCGTCACAGGCCGAAAACCTGTCCCCGGCTGAACGCTGGTACGTGGTGCACTACGTCCGGAAACTGCAAAAAAAATGACCCAGGCCGCCGCCGATTCGAAGATCGTCCGCATCTCGCAGCTTCTCACGCTGGCGGGCGTGGCCGCGTTCGTGGCGGCGCTCGCGACCGGCCAGGCGCAACGCGCCTGGGAAGCGTTGCTTCTCAACTGGTTGTTCTTCACCGGTATCGCGCAATCCGGCGTGGCCTTCGCCGCCGCCTACACTGTGTGCAAGGGGCGATGGGGCGATGCTTACAGGCGTTTGGGCGAGAGCATGTGTTTCTTCCTGCCCATCTCGTTCGCGCTGCTCGTCGTTTTTTTGTTGTTCGGCGCGGCGCGCGTGTTTCCGTGGGTGGCACATCCCATCGCGGCGAAGCAGCTCTGGCTGAACTTGCCGTTTCTGGCCGCGCGCGACATCTTCGCCTGCGCCGCGCTGTTCGGCCTGAGCTTCTTCTTTGTCTACGATTCGCAGCGATGCGGTGGGCGGCGCACAGCCTTTCTCGCCCCGGTGCTTCTGATCGGCCACGGCCTGGTCTTTACGCTGCTGGCATTCGACCTGGTGATGTCGCTCGACCCGCACTGGTACTCGACGCTGTTCGGTTGGTATTCCTTCGTCTGCGCCTTTTACGCCATGCTGGCGGCGCTGGTTGTCGCGAGCGTGGTGTGCCGCGGCGTGTGGGGGCTGGAGCGCTTCATCGGACCCGACGAGAGCCACGACCTCGGCCGCTTGTTGTTCGGCTTCTGTCTTTTGAGCGGCGGACTGTTCTGGGCGCAGTGGCTGGTGTTCTGGTACGGGAATCTCCCCGAAGAGATTGCCTACGTTATTCGCCGCTACTACGAGATGCCCTTCGCGCCCTACGCATGGGTCATGACCTACGGCGGATTCCTGGTGCCGCTCGTGATCCTTCTCAGCAAGTCGCTTAAACGGCAGCCAGGGCGTCTGATGTGGGTCGGTGTCTGGATTCTCATAATGATGTGGCTGGAACGCTATGTGTGGATCGTGCCCGCGGTTTCGCACGGTCCCGGGGCGCCCATTGTGATCGAAACATTGATCGGCCTGGGATTCGCCGGCGCGTTCCTCCGGTGCTGGATCCTGCACAACCGCCGCTACCCGATCGCCGGGGTGACTGAACTTCCCGCGCACCGCGAACACTGATCATGGACCACTTCCTCGCAATGTTGCCGGCCTTGTTCGTCATGGGGCTGGCCGGAACCTTGCACTGCGCGGGCATGTGCGGCGGATTCTGTCTCCTGATCACATCGAGCCGTCCGCCCGGACGTCCGGCGTCCTTGATTCTGTACTTCGTGGGCAAGAGCTTCGCCTACGTTCTGATGGGTGCGGTTGCGGGAGCGCTGGGCGAGGCGATCCTGCGCGCGGCTCCGGTGCGCACGGGCGGGCGCATCCTGGTTTTCGCCGCCGCCGCCGTGCTCATCTTCGTGGCACTCGAAACTTTCGGCCTGTGGCGATGGCCCGAGGCCGCCACGCGCTGGTTCGGCTCGGCGGGGCGTGCATTCGGACAACTGGCGCACGCCGGAGGACCCAGCGGAAAACTGGTGGCCGGCATGGCCAACGGCTTACTTCCCTGCCCGATGACTTACGCCTTCGTCGCCGCTGGAGCGTCGATGGGTTCCCCAATGTGGGGCTCGGCGACCATGCTGGTGCTCGGCTTGACCAGCGCGCTGCCGCTCGCGGTCATCTCAATCGCCGGAGGAAAGTTGGCGCCGATGGCAGGACGCCGGCTTCACTGGCTCACGGGCGCCCTGATGCTGGCCATGGCGGCCATGCTCGTTCGCAAGGGAATCCTGGGCGGGATGGCGCACGCCGCCGCCCACATGCGCTGCCATTGAGCGCACAGCCTCAGAGAGTCCACGGCCTGCGCAGCGGCCGGTCCGGCATCCTGGCGGCCTCGGCATCGCCCACGATGGTTTCCTTCGCCGGATCCCACAGGAAATTGCGCGTGTGGTTGCGCCCCATCACCCCGAACCGGCTGACTTGGAGCGCGGCGGCGGCCGCCAGCGACGCGGGTTCCGACTCGATCTTGTTGCGGCAGATGCGCAGCCACATGCGCAGCCGCTGAGCATGATTCAGCGCTGTTATCCTTCCAGACCCCGGACAATTCCTACCAGTTCGACGCTTTCAACCCACAGGCAAGCCACCGGCTGGTGTATTCTTTCGAGATAATGTCTGCAACGTTACAAGCTCTGTTTCGCTTTTAAGTGTTTTATTGATTCGTTTTCGTATTGGCTTTCCGCTCTTGACCTCTTATGATTCCCATAGATGTTATGGCTGCGCTGGTAATGGAGCCGGATCGGCCATGCACCTCCGCGCTGCATGAGTAGCAGTGCCAATCGAGCGTTGCAGGCGTTTTCGCATCCGCGCGGCGCCGTTGCTGTAGCCGTGATCCTTGGCCGATTCATTAGCATAAGCTGTGGTCGGACTTTGCAGAGAGGAAAGCAACTACGATGCTCAAGTACACACTTGCGCTCGCTATACCGATAGTACTGCTCGGGGCAGAACCCATTCCGGTTACACGCTCAAGAACGCCTCCGCCGCAACACCTTGTTTACAGGGCGTTATTCAGGCATGTTGCGCACCTGGATGAGGCTGCGGCAAAGGAGGATGCGGCTGGGCGCAATGGCGATAGTTTGCGATCGTACTACAAGCACTCGGCCGCACTTAGCGACAGAGACGAGGCGTCGCTAAAGCGGATTGCCACAGAATGCAATAACGTGGTCCGGGCGCTGGACCAAAAGTCACAGCAGATTATTCTGCGGGTTCGGTCAAGTTATCCAAACGGGCGACTGATGTCGAGATCGGCATTGCCCGCACTGCCGCAGGAGTTGAAGGATCTTCAAGTCCAGCGGGATGGTTTGATCAAAGGACATATTGACAGGCTCAAGCAAGCCCTTGGCGACGAAGCGTCTTTGAAGTTCGACGAATTCGTCCAGGACAAGTTCGCACCTCACGTCACCATAGTTTCTGTTGTTTCTCCGGTGCCAAAGAAACGAATACCGAACAGTCCATTCCCGGAAATCGAGGGGGAACCCCACAAATGAGAATCTGCACGTTCGTCTTTCTTCTTGGGATCATGTGCCTTTGTACGACGAATGCCCAGCAGGTACTGGGCGTTTCAGTTCTCACGATCACTCCCACGTCGGTTGATACTTATTCCGATACCGAGTTGGACAACTACGCGAGTCTCTACTATTACGCCATCGCGGACGGTTTCCTCTGGCAAGGGAACAGCGTGATCCGCAGCGGCTCGGCCCTCGGCTGTCCGAAAGCCGACGGTTACATGTCGGCTCCCATGCTTCCTAATAACTCCTACATGATACAGACGAACCATTGGATTCGCGCGTACTTTTACGAGGTCGTGGATAGTACTATTATTTACGAGGATCCCTTTGGGTTTAGCCTCATTAGCACGGGAAATGCCGGAGGTAGCGACACATATGATCCTCCAAATGTGTACACCACGACATATTCCGAGGATTACTACTTGGGTAGCACCTATGTGGGTAGCACGACCAATGCCCCATGGATTGGTGGCATCAGGGTGCTTGGATCAACAATGCGTGGCGGTTCGGGCTATGTCGAAATCTATGGCAGCGACCTTACCAACTACTGGGGGCCAACCAGCATATCGATCAGCGGTGGGATCTCGGTCCAGACCACGTATTTGAGTCCCGGCCAAGTGAACATTGCCTACAGCATTCCTTTGAGTACGGCCGCCGGGTCGCAATCGCTCACGGTCACTACAATGTTTGGCGTGAGTAATCCGGCGGACTTTCCGGTAAGCGATCCTCCACCTGTCATATCAGGTATCAAAGTAAACGGGGTGAACTCCGACGTGATCCCCGCCGGCACCTCTGGCTTCATCAACATTGATGGACAGTTCTTGAATGGAGCGACCAGCGTCGCACTCTCCGGAACGGGGGTCACCATCACAGGTTTTCTTTATTACAGCAATGACCCCAACGGCACCGGACGCATCACCGCGACATTTCAGGCCGCTGCGAATGCAACCAGTTCGCAGACGATTAGCGTGCAAACATTTCACGGCAACAGCAACCCTACCAACGTAACGGTGGCGACACCGGCCATGAACCTGGCACTTGTGAGTACCACAATCAGTGTAGACGGCAGATACTCGGAGGATTCAACCATTCAGGTGACCGCGGTGCGGGCCGACACGGGAAACTCGATGCCGTCCTTCGTGGGCACGGTGAACATCGCCGAGGATGGAACGCAGATCTACACCATGAACGGCGGAGTTCTCCCGGCTTCGGTAGATCTTCCGGCGGGGGGCACGGCAACCTTTGTGGCGAAGTCGCTTGCAGGCCCCCAGGATAGCAGTACCCCGCCGGACTCTGCGTACCTAAAGACAACCAACTATCCAGTCCATGGTGGAACATCGCTCGAGATCCCGCAATGGATCATTTCCGGCTCACGGCTTGACCCGCGCTCGACCGGCCCGGTGTACGATTGGTTTCAGGCCAGAACGCGAGACATCTTTGCATCGGCCACGGGAGATAAATACACCGTGTTGGCCGCCGTCAGCAGTTATTCCGTACACGCATACTCCGACCAGCAGTGCGGGCAGACGAACTGGGTACGTGCCGCACAATCACCGATTGAGATGAGCCCATACTGCGATGGGATCCGGACCGATTCCGCTGGCCCGGTTAATTGCGGGAGCACACCTACACGTTGGATGACGAATGTGCTGCTCCATGAGGCACGGCACGCCTATCAGGCATCACGAGCCGCGGCCAGCGGTAACGACCAAGACGGAGACTTCCTTGTTGTCAACATCCCGATCGCTCCGATGACCATCTTCATCGACACGACCGCACCGCGAAATGTATGCAATCAGAAAGCGGGCCAGGTCCAATCACTGGCCTACCATGGTGACAATCTGTACGATCAAGCGGGCAGTCCAGACTTTGCATCCTATGCTTGGGAAATGGATGCCTGGACATTCGCCGCCGCTCACGACCATTAGAAGGCAGACTACCATGACAACAGGCCCTAAGCGACTATTTATGTATTTTCGGACAATCTATCTCAGTCTCTTGATAGCAACTACCGCCTGTGCTACGACTGTACCCGGGACCGCATATCCCTGCGAGCAACTCGACCGGGTCGTCGACCAGGTGAAAGCCGATCCGGGCAGAGCGCCGGTCGCCTTCGAACTCCTGAAGCTTGTCGCGCGCGGCATGCCCGACAAGATCGACAGCGATGCCGCCGTGCGATTCGGCATCGAGCCGGAGAGACTTCTCCAACCCGTGTACCGCGACCTTTCCGTTCGGGCTCATGCGCTGCGGAAGATCGGGCAACTCGGTCTACCCGAGTCCCTGGTGTATCTGGAGAAACTCACTCCGGAGGATTTCGACGTTGAGCGCGGCCAGATGTATCGGGTCTGGCCGCCGGCCCGGATCGCCTTGCATGAAGCCTTGCTCAACCAGATCCCGGACGAGGCTGGGAAAATTGCGTTTCTCGAGCGCACAGTGCAACAGCGGCACGATGCAGGATCCAACAGCGCGGTGAAGGGCTGGGGGCGGAATCAACTCTGTGACAGAGGAGCGTCGATGTCGTGGAACGTAATCTATCAGGGGATCCGATTCAGCACTGGGAATCCGGTCCGGTTCGCGGAAGAGGTGAAGTTCTGTGAAGACCGCATGCGGATTGTGCAAAGTGCTCCGGATCGCGTGACGGCGCTTGCCTCCGCGTTGCGGAGTACCGGCCAAGCTTTCGACCGACGGTTGATGACATGGGCAGTCACCCAACTTCTCGATCTTCGATCTCCTCGGGCGGACGCGGTCCTCGACCAGGTCGCCAGCGAGATCGACAAGCTCGATCCGGAACGTAAACGGGAATGGGGTGTCATCAGGTCCGGTATCCGCACCGCGCGGGAACTGCGATCCGCCGGGCCGGTTCGGCCAGTCCAGACGCCCCAACGATAACACCAGCGTCTGTTTCAGTCACAACTTCCAGGGTTTACGCAACGGCCGGTCCAGCATCCTGGCGGCCTCGGCGTCGCCCACGATGGTTTCCTTCACGGGATCCCAACGGATCTTGCGGCCGGTGCGCACGGCGATGTCCGAAAGGCCGCTGATCAGATCCGATCGGACGGCGCAGTCGATGGGGCTTTCCGGCGTGGCCTGGCCGCGTATGGAATCCAGGAAATTGCGCGTGTGGTTGCGCCCCATCACCCCGAACCGGCTGACTTGGAGCGCGGCGGCGGCCAGCGACGCGGGTTCCGACTCGATCTTGTTGCGGCAGATGCGCAGCCAGCCTTCGGTTCCGTGGAAGGTCGTCGAGTCCGAACCGGCAGTGAAGGTCAGGGTGAGCCCGTCCGCGTACCGGCAACGCACATTCCAGTTCATGACCGTGTTGTAGAGGCCCTCCTTGGGGACCAGGCCCGTGCCTTCGTACTCGACCGGGACCATGGGCCGGGGCAGACCCCAGTCCAGGACGTCCAGCGGATGCGCGCCCCACCCGCCGAGGAACCCGATGGAGTAGTCGTAGATGTGATAGTGACCGGGGCGCAGGCAGCGGTCGTCGGTATAGGGCCGGACCGGCGCGGGGCCTTGCCACATTTCATAGTCGAAGCCTTCCGGGACGGGCATGGGCGTGGTGACGCCGCCAGGCTGGCCGGTGGGTGCAACAACCTCGACGCTGCGCAATTGGCCGATGGCGCCCGAACGGACCAGTTCGCAGCCGTAGCGCACGTGGACCGCGCCGCGCTGCTGCGTGCCGTACTGGAAGACGCGTCCGGTCTGGCGGATCACGTCGCGAGCCTTGAAGTTCCACCGGATCGACGGGCTCAGGGGCTTCTCCACGTACGCGGCCTTCCCGGCGCGCACAGCCGCAAGGAGGATGGGGATATGCCAGTGATCGGGCGTGGCGACCACTACCGCATCTATGTCCTTGCGCTGCAGTAGTTCGCGGAAATCGTTATACACGGCCACGCTTTTGTACGAGGCGGCATCACTCTTCTTGGCGTAGGCTTCGTCGATCCGGTGGGCGCGGCTCTCCCGGCGGTCGCGGAAAGTATCGCAGACCGCGACGCACTGGCAATCGGCGTGTTGCAGGAAATCCGTGATCAGACCGTTACCGCGGCCGCCTACGCCGATGAAGCCGACGTTCAAACGGTCGCTGGGAGGCGGGGCCGCGGCGCGGCCTAGCGAGGAAGCGGGAACGAGGGCCGCCGAAGCGGCAAGAAAGTTGCGGCGGTTCATAACCATATCTGAATGAATTCTATCGCAGGACATCGTGGCGTGAAATCAACGGGATAGGGGCCGGGTCCGCAGCCCGGGAGCGCGTGTTATCCTCAAAGATCGGGAAACCTTCAGCCCGAATCCTTCGTCCAGAAGGATTCACGTGCAAACGGGCGTAATGTGTCCGCAAAGGGCAAAGCCACAGGTGAGACGCGGTTCCATGAAGATTGAAAGAGTTTTTGAGATCCGGCCAGGCCGGATACTTTTGACGTTGCTCCTGGCCGTCATTCCGGCTCTGTTGCCGGTGGTGCTGCCGGCACAGACGGCGCCGAAGTATACGATATCGACATTTGCTGGCACAGGCACGGGCGAGTTCTCCGGCGACTCCGGGAAGGCATCCGAGGCCGGCATCAACCAACCGTGGGGCATGGTGCTCGACAGTTCGGGGACCCTGTTCTTCGCGGACCAGGTCAACTGCCGTATCCGGAAGATCGCGGACGGCACCATCAGCACCGTCGCAGGCAACGGGACTTGCGGGTACACGGCCGATGCGGTGGCCGCCACCAGTTCGGGATTGAGCTACCCCACGCACGTTGCGCTCAACTCTTCGGGTGGTCTTCTCATCGCGGACACGGTCAATCACCGCATCCGCCTGGTCGCGTCGAGCGGTAACATCAGCACCGTAGCCGGCACGGGCGACGCGGGCTATTACGGCGACGATGACAAGGCTACCTCAGCCTATCTGAACTACCCGACAGGCATCGCGGTCGATTCCTCCGGGAACATCTTCATTGGCGACACGTACAACCACGTCATCCGAAAGGTGGCCACCGATGGCACAATCACCACCTTCGCGGGCGATAATACCGCTGGCTACAAAGGAGACGGCGGGGCTGCTACTGAAGCGCGCCTCCGGTATCCGGAAGGCCTCGCGTTCGATTCCGCAGGCAACCTTTACATAGCCGACTCCAACAACCACGTCATCCGTAAGATCGATAAGAGCGGCATCATCACCACTGTGGTTGGCAGCGGCGCTTATGGCTTTTCAGGCGATGGCGGCCTGGCAACCGAGGCCACGCTGGGATATCCGAACAACGTGTACGTCGACAAATCCGGCAACCTCTATATCGTCGATACGGTCAACAGCCGCGTGCGCTACGTCGGTTCGGACGGCATCATTCGGACCATCGCCGGCAACGGCCGTTACGGTTCGACGGGCGATGGCGGCCTGGCAACCAGCGCCGCACTCAGATTTCCAGGCGCGATCCTGATGAATTCGGCCGGCAACCTTTATCTTGCCGATACGCAGAACAACAAGATCCGCCTGCTTACCTCGACCAGCACTTCGGGCGGCAGCGCAGTGCCGACGATCAAGGCGGCGGGCGTGGTGACCGCCGGTGAATTCGGGGCGTTTTCCTCCGTCGCTCCTGGAGCCTGGGTGGAGATTTACGGCACGAACCTGGCCTCCCGCGCTCGTTCCTGGACCGACAGCGACTTCAGCTCCGGAATGGCGCCCACGTCGCTCGAAGGGACTCGAGTGACAATCGACGGTCAAGCGGCTTACATCGCCTATGTCAGTCCGGGCCAGTTGAACGTGCAGTTGCCGTCCAATCTCGCCGCGGGCCAGAAGCAAATGACGGTGACGACTTCGGCGGGAACCAGTACCGCCTATTCGGTCACAGTGAATTCCACGCAGCCTGGCGTCTATGCTCCGAACCTGTTCAAGCTCAGCAGCATGCAGTTCGCCGGCGCGGTGTTTCCGGACGGCGCCACCTTCGCCCTGCCTTCGGGCGCCGTGCAGGGTATCAGCGCGCGTCCAGCCCGGCCTGGGGAGGCGATTACCCTTTACGGCGTGGGCTTCGGACCGGTCACTCCCAGCTTCACCGCGGGCGAGGTGGTTCAGGCATTGAACTCCACCGAGTATCCGTTGGAAGTCTACGTGGGCGGAGCACGGGCCGCGGTAACGTACGCGGGCCTGGCCCCCAACGCGGTCGGCGTTTACCAGATCAACCTGGTAGTGCCCACGGTTGCCGAGAGCGGTAATCAGGCACTGACGTTCACGCTCGGCGGTATCAGCGGCTCGCAGAAGCTTTACGTAGCCGTCGATCGCTAGAGCGCTCGCAGCAGAACCTCGGGCAACTCCTCATCCGTGAGTTGTATGGGATTGGCTTTCATGCTGCTGGCACGGGACGCCTTCTCGACCAACTCGGCTACGTCCTTCTCTCTAATGCCATAAGCGCCGAGCGGCGGAATGGCAAACTCGCGCGTCAGCCGCGCCACCCATGCGGGCCCGTCCTGCGCTTCAGCCGCACTATCGCCGGTAAGAAGCCGCGCCACCTCCGCATACCGCGTCAGCGCTTCGTGTTGAGGTGCGCGAGAGCGCAGGGCCCGGATGTTCGCCTCCATGCCGTGCGGAAGCAGGGACGCGCAAACCGCGCCGTGCGGCGCCGGGAACATTCCTCCGATCGGCGCGGCGAAACCGTGCACCACGCCCAGACCGGCGTTGGCCAGAGCCATGCCGCCGAACAGGCTCGCCAGCGACATGGCCGTACGCGCTTCCATGTTTCCGCCATCGTGGAAGGCCACCGGCAGCGCCCGCGCCGCGCGGCGCATGCCATCCAGGCACAGCGGATCGGTGAGCGGATTGGCGCGCGAGGAAACGTATGGCTCGATCAACTGCGTCAGCGCGTCCAACCCTGTCGACGCCGTGACGGCCGGCGGCAAGCCGAGGGTCAATTCCGGATCGACCAGCGCGATTTTCGCCAGCAAGTGCGGGCTGCGCAGGCTCGCCTTGAAGCGGTGCTCGGGCGAGGCCAGCACAGCGTTTCGGGTCACTTCCGCGCCCGTTCCAGCGGTGGTGGGGACGGCGATGAACGGCAGCGAAGGCCACTCGAGCGGCTGCCCGCGGCCGATCACCTCCAGGTAGTCCAGCGGATCGCCGGGATTGGCGGCCAACGCGGCGATCGCCTTGGCCGCATCGATCGCGCTGCCGCCGCCGAATCCGATGACGACATCGACACTCCGCTCTCGCGCCAGTCGCGCGCCATCGCGAGCCAACGCCACTGTCGGCTCGCCCTCGACGCGCAGCTCCACGCGTTCGGGCAGCGCGGGGCAGGCTTGCGAAGCGTTGCTCACCACCAGGACGCGAGACCCGAACGCCGCGGCCAGATCCGGCAGCCCGCGCGCGGCCCCGGCCCCGAAGATCACACGTGTAGCGGTGGCGAATTCGAAGCTCATGCCGCGCCTACCAGCCCTCGTCGCCGGGAAAAGCGTTCGAGTACTTGTAGCTGATACGCGGCTCGGCCATCATGTCGGCCACGGCGTCCCGCCACGTCTGGTAGTGTTCCGTATCTTTGTGGCGCGACGGTGCTTCCGAATCGCGATAGACCTCCACCAGGATGAACCGTGTGGGGTCGTCATTCTGCTGGATGACGTCGAAGCGCGCGATTCCGGGTTCCTTCACGCTCGCACCCGCGTTCGCGACGGTGGCCGTACGAAACGCCTCCACGCACTCCGGCTTCACGCGGACATGCACTTGAACGATAAGCATGACTGCTCCTTCAGGAAGATTGTACGCCGAAATCCCGCGCCGTACCGTTCGCTCCGAAGACCTATGCCATCATGTGCGCCACCTTGCGGAGCTCGGCTTCGTAGCCGTGAACCAGGTGGTAAACCAGGCAATCGAAGAACTTGCCCACGCTGTGTTCGAGTTCCTCTTCGGCATAGATCTCGATGGTCGTGTGGCCGATGCCCTGGTTGCGCACGAACTCCACCATGATGTCCTTTAGTATCTGCAGTCCTCGCACGGCTTCGTGCAACGGCACGTCTTCGTGGAACCGCAGTTTGCCCATGTGCTCGTAGCGTTCCGCGACTTCGGCCTCGCGGCCTTCCAGGATCCAGCGGCTCAGGTTGCGCAGTATGCCCTCACCCCATTCCAGGAGCTCGGAATCCGGCAGGCCTCCGATATGCTCGAAGGCGCGGTCCTGGCGGAGTTTCCTGATGGTCGTCGACGCGATTCCTTCCCAGTGGCCCTCGATCAGTGAAACCAGTTTAGATGCCAGCATGGTGCACCTCCAGCTACTCAATGAGTAAGCCTGGAGGCCGGTTTTGTCAATACCCAAGTTGTAGTAGTGGAAAGCGGCTCACCGGGCCAGCCACGGGAACGCCGTGATACGCAGTTTCGCCGAGCCGTAAGGGATGAGCGTGAGCGTCTCCACGGGCTCCTGGCTGGCTGCCGGGCTGGGCGGCATGGGCCCGGCCGAGTTGTCGACGAGGGTCCAACTCTTCAGCCGGCGTCCTTTCACGCGCAGCTCAACCGGCGCGCCCTGCGGGCTGAAGGGCATCGGACCTACCGGCTTTTCGATGACCTCGACCGAAGCCTCGGGCTTCGCCATGTCTATCGCCAGTGCGTAATTCCAGGGCGTGGTGGGATAGATCTCCCAGTCGGCCGCGGGCGCCTTGTCGCGCAACTTGCGCCAGTCCTCGCCGATACGGAGTGAATAGACCAGCGGTCCGCGGTCGATGGCCACCGAGTCCTGATGCCAGCGCGAGACGCGAACTTTCATCGGGAACAGCAACTCGATCCGATCGCCCTTCGTCCAGCGGCGCTCAACACGGTGGAACGTGCCCGCGCGCACGCCTGCGACCGGCTTGCCGTTCACCGCGATCCGCGCCTGGGCCGCCCAACCTGGAACGCGCAGGACGATGGGAAACTTCGCCGGCGAAGCCGGATTCACCGCCATCTGGATCTTGTCCCGGAACGGGTACTCGGTTTGCTCGACGACCTCCACCTCGACGCCGCCCGCGACGCGCGCCGTCACGCGCGAGGGCGCGTAGGCCACCGCGGCCAGTCCATCGTCGCTGGTCGCCATCCACAGGCTGGCGGCGAACTTCGGCCAGCCCTGGTGGAAATTGGCCGTGCAGCAGCCGAAGTTCGGCTCCAGGCCGAACAGGTTCGATTCGTCCCCGTTGGTGGTCCAATCGCGCCTGGCCAGCGTGCAGAGCACCTGGTTGGGCTGCTGGTCGTATTGGTGCGACCACATGTCGCCGCTGAAGGTGCCGGGCAGAGGATTGAAGGCCATCTTCTCCAGGCGGTCGCCCAACGCGGCGTGGCCCAGGATGGCGATCATGTGCTCCACCGAGAACATCCCTTCCACCACGGCGCACAGTTCGGTCCCTTGCGACGGGTTGCGGCCCGCGTAGTGCTCGTCGCCGGAATGGACGCCGTTCGGCAACAGGTGGAAGCGGTCCATCACATCGAGTTGCTGGAGCGCGGCCCGGCGGTCCGAAGCGTCGCCGCTGAACAACCACCACACAGCCGACGTCTTCAGCGCCATGGCGTTGTTCACGACGTGCGTCTTCAGAGCCGTCTCGCCTTTCAGCGCTTTGCCGCGGAACTGGAAGTTTTCGAACTGCGCGCGCCAGTTATAGCCTTGTTTCGAAAGCAGCCGCGCCAGATCGAGCAGACGGCGGTCGCCCGTTCGGTTGTACAGCCAGGCGACGCTGAGCGCTTCATCCTGCCAGCGGTAGATGGCCCACTTGTCGAGCGGCCGCCCTTCGAGCGACGCCAACTGGTGCGCGAAGTACTTCTGCATCAGCGGCACGACGCGCGGGTCGCCGGTGGCCTCCTGGTACTGGGTGAGCGTTTTGAGCATCACCATGATGGGCCACCAGTCTTGGTTCTTTTCCGGCCCGATCCCACCGTCGGTCCGCTGGTTTTCGAGTGTCCAGCGTACCCACTTGCCGGCCTTCGCTTTCAGGCGCGCGTCGTCAAGCAGGTAAGCCAGCGGCACCAGGCCGTCCATGTAGTATGGGCCGCGCTCCCAACTCTCGCCCTGCCCGCCCAGCCAGCCGCTGTCGACCGCCAGACTGGGCCAGAACTCGTCGAGATGGCCGCTCAAGCCGTCAGCCTGGATCTGGAGTTGGCGCTTGAGCCAACCGTCGGGCTTCACGGCCCCAAGCGGCAGAAGGTAGAAGGAGTTCGACGGGAACGGTGCGCGGTTCTTCACAACCGGTGCTGGCGCGGCCAGAGCAGTCGAGCCCAGAATCGGAACAAGGAGCGCAGCCAAAATTCGCATGCTTTGATTATGCTGGATTGAGGTGCGCATCTGGCTCTACTACATCGGGAAAGCGCGTGACCCCGGCGCGAATTCCATGGCCGGCGAGTACGTGAAGCGCACCACGCGTTGGGCGCACATGGAGATGCGCGAGATCCGGCCCAGCCGTGACGACCCGTTTGTGAAGCACCCTTCGGCGCTCAAGGTGCTCCTCGATCCCGCGGGGCGCAAGATGGACACCGCCGCCTTCGTCGCTCTTGTGAGCCGGGCCGAAACCGAGGCGCGCGATCTGGTATTCGTTGTGGGCGGCGCGGACGGCCTGCCGCCGGCCTGGCGCAGTCGCGCGGATTTGCTGTTGTCGCTCTCGGCGATGACCTTTCCGCACGAACTGGCGCGGGCCATGCTGGCCGAGCAGATCTACCGGGCCTTCACCACCCTCCGCGGCCATCCGTACCCGAGGTAAAGTAAGACAGTCTGCCCTATGCGAAACGCTATCGTCATCGCCGCCGTACTGCTGTTCGCCGCCGGTTGCTCCAACAAGCCCGCCGCCGTGAAGAAGGCCGAGCCCGCGCTGCCCGAGAAGGCACCGGAGGTGTACCGCGTCAAGTTCGAAACCACGAAAGGCGTCTTCGTTGCCGAGATCTCGAAGGCGTGGGCGCCGCGGGGCGCCGAGCACTTCTACACACTCGCGCGTAGCCGTTACTTCGACGGCGTGCCGTTCTACCGCGTGGTGCGCAACTTCGTCGCTCAATTCGGCATCAGCTTCGACGCGGCCGCATCCAACCTGTGGAGTCAGTTGCGCATCCCGGACGACCCCGTGAAGCAGAAGAACAAGAAGGGCACGCTCACGTTCGCCGCCCAGGGACCCGCTTCCAGAACCACGCAGTTGTTCATCAACCTGAAGGACAACACAGAACTCGACAAATCCGGTTTCGCTCCCATCGGCCGCGTGGTCGAGGGAATGGAAGTGGTGGAGCTGCTCTATTCGAGCTACGGCGAAATGGCTCCGCGCGGCAACGGTCCCGACCCGAAGCGAATCGAGAGGGAGGGAAAGGCGTACCTGGACAGCGCGTTCCCCCGCCTCGACTACATCAAGCGGCTCGTGATTCTGCCGTAAGGAAACGGCCGCCGCTCGGAAATTCCGTCACGCCAGCGTCACGGCCAGCTTTTCCCCCGCCCGGATCTCCGCCGATTTGTCGAATGTCAGAATCGCTTCGCCTTTTTCGACGCGGACCTTCGCACGGTGCTTCGACACCAGCTTCACTTCCGCCTTCGGTGCGGGCAGGCGCAGCGTGGCGAGCGTGAGTGCGCCTTCTTCCACATGGATCTCCGCGTCGAGTTTTCCGGCCGCCAGCTTTTGCGAGTAACTGCCCCACGCCGACCCGGTCGTGTAAAGCGCACGGAAGTTCTCCGCGTTGATCACGGGATGGAAGCCCAATTCGCGCGACGGGGCCGAATAGCGGTAGCCGGACAGCGCCAGCAGCAGCGACCAGCTCGACATGGCTCGCGCGTAGTGGTGGCCGCACTCGATTTCGTTCCAGGGATTGCGGCTGATGCCGTCGTAACGGTCGCGCACGGCTTTCACCACGGCCAGTCCTTCCTTGATCATTCCCTCGTAAATGAAGTGCGCCGCCACCTGGTATTCGATGCCGGTCCAAACCTCGTCTGAATATGGGAACGGGAGCGCCGGACGCTTGCCGCGCGGCCAACTGCAGAGCACCAGGCCCTTCTCGTCGTTGAGCGCGTACAGGCGCTGCGTATTGGGCCATTCTCCGAAATCCTGGCG
>CAZLOS010000057.1:0-28928 GCA_964561215.1 uncultured Solibacteraceae bacterium
ACGTTGGATCCGAGCTGCTGACTGCTGACCTTGTTGAAGCCTGCGTCGGTATTGAACCACCGGTCCACGTTGCGCTCATTCTTGGACAGACCCACCTTGGTGGAATCGCCCGTGAACAGCGTCCAGACGTCGCCCCACACCAGCGCCTGACCGCTCTGGCGCTGCATCACGCCGTTGAGTTGCCAGCCGCCGGCGAAGAAATTCAACGCCGCGGGCATGTTCGCGCCTATCGGCCGCCTGCGCCCGAAGGGTAACTCATAAATACCGCTGATGACCACGCGGTGCGGACGGTCGTGTGCCGATAGCGACTCGTACGGCCTGGCATCGCTCGCGTTCAGGTAGGCAGAGGCGTCCATCGAGCGCGAGTAGGTGTAGTTGAACATGAACATGAAGCCCTTCGAGAAACGCCTTTCCGCCGAGGCTTGCAGGGCGTGATACCAGGAGTACCCAACCGGCTCATAGATCGTGATGCTGCCGAACTGCGGATACGGATACAGCAAACCCTGCCGCGAGATGTTTTTGCCGTAGATCGAATTGATGCCATAGAACGGGCTCGGGAAACTCGCCCCCAGGTAGGTGATGGTAGTCTGGTCGCGAACCAGCGACTTACTCAGGTACTGCTGGGGAAGGGTATTCAGACTCCGCGCTACCTGCAGACGCGTGCCGCGGTTGCCCACGTACGTGACCTCGGCCTTGAGTTGGCCAGGCAGCAGGTGCTGAATTCCCAGCGACCACCGTTGGTTATACGGATTCTTGCGATCCCGCCCGTAAAGGGTGAGCCCTTGCCCCAGGTTCGTGGCCAATCCGCCGGCGGCGCCCAGGGGCTGGATCAAGCCGTTGGGGAAGGGATTCGTCAGGGAGGCGACATAGCTCACGCCGCTGTCCATCGAAACCTGCACCGGCGTGGTGCTGGTGAAACCGGTCTGAATCGAGTTGTAGCCGTTGATCCCGATGGAATCGTAGAATATGCCGTAACCGGTGCGCAGGATCGTGGTCGGCCGGATCTGGTAGGCCAACCCAATTCGCGGCATGAAATTGTTCTTCTCACCGTTCCAGATCCCGCGAGAATTGGGGGCGATGCCCGCGAACGTCGGTCCGCCCATCACCTTGAAGGCACTGGCCGGCAATTCCGGTATCTGGGTGCCGGCGGCGTAGTTGGCCTGGGCCTGAGCAGCGATCGGACTCGCCTGGTCATAGGCGAAGCCTGCCACCGACCGGTTGTAGCGTTCCGTGACCGGCGTCTCATACTCCCACCGCACACCCAGGTTCAAGGTGAGCTTGCGGGTCAGGTTGATGTCATCCTGCACGTACAGGCCAGTGTAGATCTCCTGGTCGGCATAGCTGGCCGTCTTCGATACATAGCTGGATGTAGACGGGAGGCCGAACAGGAACGCCGCGATTTCGCCGCCCATGGTAGGCGCCGACGAAGTGTTGTACGGGCCGTTGGTGTACGTGCTGCCGAAGGTGAAATACGGCATCACATCGAACGTGTTGATGTTCGAGGACTCGCGCGTCAGACGCCCTCCAAAGCCGAACTTGATGCTGTGCCTGCCTTGCAGTTTGGTAAAGCTGGCGTCCAGTGAGTGGATCAGACCACCCCAAGTGCCGACTCCGGCATTGCCTTGCAGCGATGTGAACGGGGATACAGCAACGCGCGGGAAGTTCAAGACGTCCTTCTCAGGCAGCTGCGACAGAAAATTGGACGAGAAGCCGAGTTGGCTCAGATCGTAGCCCTTCCGGAAACTTCCCTGCCATCCCCAGCGGTAAGCCATGCCGTAGCGGACGTCCATGAAAAAGTTGGGATTGAACACATACACATCGTCCAGCGCGAATCCCCATTTGTCCTGCCGGTAATCCAAACCGTCGTTGTCATCCAGGAACCGGCGGTTGGACTTGCTGTAGAAACCTTCGCGCATCAGGCGGAAGTACACGCGGTGGTTGGGATTGAAAGCATGGTCCAGGCGAGCCAGGTGTGTCCATACCGGGAACGGGCCCGCGTAACTGACGAAATGATTGTTCTTGAACTCCTTGGTGCCGGTCTGGTTCGGCTCCGGCCAGAACTTGAGAAGGTTCTGCGTCACGGGGTTGATGAGGTTCTTGGGAATGGTGTTTCCCGCCAGCGGAGTCCTCTGAAAACGGCCATCGGCAAGGGCTGTGGTCGAGAACGGATCATACACCTGATACGTGCCGCCCAAAGCCAGAAGCGGGGAAAGGTCGCCCTGCTTCATGGCTGCTGTGGGAACCGTGTTCGTGTAGTCGTAGCTGTACGTAACATAGTTCTCTTCCCACAGGTAGAACCAGAAGGTCTTGTTCTTGCCGTTGTAGACCTTCGGGATGTACACCGGGCCGCCCGCGCTGGCACCGTAACGGTTGTCCTTGAATGGGGCTACTTTCTGTCCGGCGCGATTCTGGAAGATTGTCGGCGTATCAAACACCTTGTTGCGGTAGAACATGTGCCCTTCGCCGTGCAGATCGTTGGTTCCGCTCTTCAGACTGACGTTCACCAACGCACCGGCGGTGTGGCCGATGGAGGCGTCATATGACAGACTCTGAACCTTGAATTCGCTCACCGACATTTGCGGTGGGACGAAGACAATGCCTTTGTCCAGGCTGTTGGGGACGCCGTCAATGGTGAAGTCGCTGTTCCTTTGGCCCGTGCCGTCCACCGCGAAGTCGGACTGCGCGGCAGGCGTGCCCACATAGCGCGTGCGAAGATTGGTCGTGTTGATCATGCCGGGCGACAATAGGGCCAGGTTGTACGGCGCCCCGCCGAACGAAGGCAGTTCCGCGATTTGGCGTTCGTTGATCACCTGGCCCAGACTGGCATCCACGGTGTCCATCAGAGGGGTCTCCGCCGTGACCTGGACCGTTTCCGTTTGGTTGCCGACTTCCAGCGGGATGTCCACCCGCACCTGGTCGCCGATGCGCACTTGGATGCCCTGGCGCACGAACTTCTTGAAGCCTTTGAATTCGGCTTCTATCGTATATGTGCCTGGCAGCAGATAGGCCAGTACGAAGTTGCCGGCTTCATTGCTCTTGGATACTGCTGAGACATTCGTCGCGGTGTTCGTGGCGCGCACTTCCGCGCCCGCAACTACCGCGTCTGTGGAGTCTGTAACACGGCCCACGATGTTTCCGCGCGCATCCTGCGCGCAGAGAACGATAGGCGTGAGCAGGAGAACCGCCATTGCAAGTGCAAATAGCGGGAATACCTTTCTGTACAACATAAACAAGACCTCTCGGCTGTTAATTCTTGAGACTGCATTTAGCGTCCGTTGCTGGACACTCCACCCACCTTCTCGTTCCTCTTATATACCCCTGCGGCGCGTCCGGTCAATGATAGCGGGCTAATTATTCAGACGAGTTAGTTCAGATTTGAAAGTAAAGCGGCGAGGAAGCTTTTCGTCGCATGACCAGAAACAACAAAGGTGATAGAGATGAATTAGTTAGCGATGACGCTTCCGTGGGATGCAACTGGCGGAGGAAGAGGGATTCGAACCCCCGAGCGAGTCACCCCGCTAACGGTTTTCAAGACCGCCGCCTTCAACCACTCGGCCATTCCTCCGCTTGTCAATTCCCAATCTAGCGGATCGCTCGTGTACCCGCAAATAGCTGCTTGACCCGGCTAGAAGCTCTGCACGATGCCCTGGGGGTCCGGACCCTTGCGCGCACGCACCATGGAGACGAACACGGCCGTGGCGACGCAAGGGATCACGGAAGCCGCGATGATGATCGGCTCGAACGAGAACCTGTCCGTGATGCGGCCGATCAGGTAGGTCGAGATCAACGTGCCGACGCCGGCCGCGGAACCGCTCAAGCCGCTCACCGAGGCTACGGCGCGCGTATGGAAAACATCGGCCGGCAGTGACAGGAACATGGTTGAGGCGGCGGCATAGGCGAACGAGGCCCAGGCGAACAGCAGGATCAGGAGCACGTAGCTCTTGACGGTTACCGACAGCAGCAGCAAAAGCATGCTGGGCCCGAAAATCAAGATCACGGTCCGCCTGCTCTTGCCCACCGGCCAGCCGCGCGAAATCCACCAGCTCGACAGCGCGCCGCCGAAAAAGTTGCCCAGGTCCGCGCCCAGGAACGGCGCCCAGAAACCCAGGATGCTCTGCTCGATCTTAAAACCTTTGCTCATCAGGTAGAGGGCGAACCACTCGGAAATCAGGAACCAGTAAGGATCCAGCAGGAAGCGGCCCAGCATGATGCCCCAGGTCTGGCGGTAGCGCAGCAGTTTGCCCCAACCCACCTTCGGAAGATCCGCGGTGCTCGCCTCCGCCGGTTCACGGCCCTGTTCGATGATGCGCAGTTCTTCGGCCGAAAGACGCGGGTGCTCGCGCGGCGTGTGATAAAGCATTCGCCAGGCGAGCAGCCAGAGGAAGCCCAGGGATCCCGTGATCAGGAACGCGGGACGCCAGCTACCGAACGTGTAATGCAACCACAGGACGAGGAACGGCGCAACGGCCCCGCCGATCGAAGAACCGCTGTCGAACATGGCCACGGCCCAGGCGCGTTCCTTTGCCGGAAACCATTCCGAAGTCGCTTTGGTCGCGCCAGGCCAGTTGGCGGACTCGCCCGCGCCCAGCAGAAAGCGAAACACACGGAAGCTCCACAAGCCTTGCGCCAGAGCCGTGAGCGATGCCACTACCGAGTAGAACAAAACGGTGCGCGTCAAGCCGCGGCGGGTTCCCATCCAGTCGAGAAGGCGGCCGCAGACGCCCTGACCAATGGTGTATGCAATACGAAAGGCAATCAGAACCGTGGCGAAATCCGTGTTCGTCCACTGGTACTCCACTTTCAGGAAAGGCGCCAGCACGCTCAGCGTCTGGCGGTCGATGTAATTGATGATCGTGGACGTGAACAGCAGTCCTGCGATCCACCATCGCAGGTGCCGGATCGGTTTACGATTCACTTGGATTGCCTCACGCGGTTCCGGAAATAGAGTGAATCTTCAATTATCGTCCAGACGGACGGGAAATCAAACGCAGTGCGGCGCGCCGCCGTGCTACGATCTGATTGAATGAGCCCGCGCACGGTCTATGGGGCCCTGGCGCAGGCCGCTGTCAAATACGGCCATCTCCCGGCGCTGCACCAGCCGGCTACGGATAACGGGGTCCGCAAGTACCACACGTACTCCTGGGCCGAATATCGTGCCGCGGTGGAAGAGATAGCCGCCGGCCTGCGGCAGCTCGGCTTGCGCAAGGGCGACATCATCGCCTTGAATTCGGAAACAAGGGGCGAATTCTATCTGGCGGATCTCGGAGTTATGGCTGCCGGCTGCATCTCGGCTGCCCTGTACCCCACCTATCCATTGCCGGAGTTGATCCAGCGTATCCACGCTTGCGACGCCAAAGCCGTTTTTGTATGCGATGCCAAGACTCTGGAGGCGTTCCGCGCGGCAGCCGACTCTCCGCGCGTAATGTGGTTTCTCCTGACCGGCGAGGCCGAGGGCGCCCTCAGCCTGAGGCAACTACGCGAGCTCGGACGTCAAGCACTGCGGCACGACAAAGAACTGCGGCGGCGCATGGGCGACGAAGTCACGGCCGAAGACTACGCCATCCTCTATCTCACATCCGGCGCCACCGGAGACCCGAAGATGGTCCTGGTCAAGAACGGCGCGCTGGTGGCCAACATCGAAATGATTCTGAGCCTGGCCTCGGCCACGCCGCGGGACAGTTTCCTGGCGTTTCTGCCTTCGGCCCATCTCGCCCAGCGGCTCGTCATGGAACTGGTGCCGCTGTACACCGGCAGCCCGGTATGGTTTTCCGAGAGCCTCATGCGGCTGCCGGAGGAGATGCGCCGGATCCGGCCCACCATCTTCCTCGCTCCACCCCGCCTGTGGGAACGCGTCTACACGAGCGTCTGCGCCGAGATCCGCAAGCAGCCGCCCTACGCGCAAAAGATGTATTACGGCTCTCTCGGGCTGGCGCTTGAAGCAGCCCGGCTGCGGCACGAGGGCAAGACGGCGCCACGATGGATGCGGGCGTCGCTGGCGGTTGCGGACCGCCTGGTGTTCCGCAAGCTGCGTACGCGGCTGGGCGGGAGAATGCGCATCCCGGCTTCGGGCGCCGCGCCCCTCGGCCGCAGCCTGATGCAGTTCTATGAGGCGATCGGGATGCCGCTGATCGAAGGCTACGGTCTTACCGAGGGCGGCGTGGTCTGCTTCAATCCTCTCGACAATCCTCGCGCGGGAAGTATCGGAAAGGTTTTGCCCGGCGCCGAGGTCCGGTTCGCCGAAGATGGTGAAATGCTCCTGCGCGCGCCGTGCCTGTCGTCGGGCTACTACAAGGATCCGGAGGCAACCCGCCAGATCCTGGTGGACGGCTGGCTGCACACGGGTGACCTGGGAGGAATCGACGAGAACGGCTACGTGCACATCACGGGCCGGAAGAAAGAGCTGATCGTCTCCTCCAACGGCAAGAAGGTTTTTCCCTCGCGGATTGAGAGCTTTTTCGACATGGAGCCCATCGTCAACAATGTTTTGCTCATTGGCGACGGGCTTCCGTACGTGGCCGCGCTACTGACCGTGAATCCGAACGCGGCGGAATCGCTCGACGGGATGAGGGAATGGCAGGGGCGGCCGGCGAGCGAAATCGTCTCCGCGCCGCCCGTCGTGGCCGAAGTACACCGGGCGGTGCAGCGGGTGAACAAACAACTGGCTCCTTTTGAGCAGATCCGCCGCTACCGGATCCTCCCGCGCGATTTCACCATCAACGACGGCGAACTGACCGCGACCATGAAGATCCGTCGCGACCGCGTGATGAAGAACTTCCGCCAAACTATCGACGAACTCTGCCACGGAAGGGAAAGCTCCGAGTAGCGGAGCCAATCTTCTCAGCCCGGAAGCCGGGTGAGCGTCACCACACGGGTGTCGTCTTCTTCCGTCTCCAGGTGAATCTCGATTCGTTCCGCGGGCATCAGGGCAGGGAAGCGCTCCCCCCACTCGATCAGCACCACGGCTTCGCGATCCAGGATCTCTTCCAGTCCCAGCGACGCCACCTCGCGTTCAGCCTCCAGCCGGTACAGGTCGATGTGATACACCTTGCCGCCGGCGCCGTATTCATGGATGAGCGTGAAGGTGGGGCTGGTAACCTGCTCCGTCTCGGCCGCGCCCAGCCCCCGCACGATGCCCTTGGAGATCGTCGTCTTTCCGGCGCCCAGCTCGCCGATGAGCATGACCACCGCTCGCCGGGGCAACTCCGCGGCGATGGCCTCGCCCAGCGCTATGGTCTCTTCCTCACTGCTAGTCCGCCAGACGCGCGCACTCATCCATCGCCTCCGGCAAGTATTCGAGCAGGTCGGTAGCCACCAGCGCCTTTTCTCCCAACTCCGCCGCACCCAGTTCTGCGGCCCGGCCATGCAGGTAGACCGCACTCGCCACGGCGTGGTTCGGATCGTTCGGGAACTGCGCCGCCAGGCCGGCGATCAAGCCGGTGAGAATGTCCCCGCTGCCGCCGCTGGCCATGGCCGGCGTGCCGGTCGGATTGATCCAGACGCGGCCATCCGGAAACGCCAGCAACGTGCGCTCGCCTTTGAGTACTACCGTCGCGCCTCGCGCGGTTGCGAAGCTGCGAGCAACACTCACACGGTCGGCCTGGACCTCGGAGGTCGCCGCTCCCGTGAGGCGCGACATCTCGCCCGGGTGGGGCGTGAGGATCAGCGCCCAGCCGCGGAACCCGGTGCCCGCCAATGCGTTCAAACCGTCCGCGTCCACCACCATGGGCAGCTTGCATTCGGCCACCAGGCGGCGCACAACCTCCACGGTTTCCTGGTTGGTGCCCAGGCCCGGGCCGATGGCTACCACGTCCTTGTTCGCGATGAGCGCGGCCAATCGCCCGCTCGCCAGCGCCTGGAGCGAAATCGCCCCGCCCGCGGTCTCTGCCAGCGGTTCCGTCATCAACTCGGGAGCATGGGCCGCCACCACCGGGACCGCAGATTCGGCCGTGGCCACGGTTACCAGTCCGGCGCCGGCGCGCAGGGCTGCCATCCCCGCCATGGCCGCGGCGCCGGTCTTGCCGCGCGAACCGCCGATGATCAGGACGTGGCCGAAATCGCCCTTGTGCGCGCCCGGGGCGCGCGGGGCGAACAGCGATGCCAGTTGTCTGGCCTCGATCAGCGACAGGAAGAACCCCGGGGCCTCCTCATACAGTTCGGCGGGGCTGCCGATGGCCGCTACGTGCAATGCACCCATGTAGTCGCAATACGGCGGAAGCGCCTGCGCCACTTTCGGCGCGGTGAAGGTCACGGTGTGTTGCGCGCGCACGTACTCGCCGGCTTCCAGGCCGGTGTCGCTGGGCAGGCCGGACGGGATGTCGACGGCCACCACGCTCGCCAGCGGAAAACCGGTGTTGATCTCTCGGATGAGATCCAGCGCGGCGCCCGAGGCCGGACCCTTCAGACCGGTTCCGAGAAGCGCGTCGATCACCAGGTCGGCCGTGCGCATGCTGGACCGGATCTCTCGCGAATAAGGACATCCGCAGGCGACCAGCATCCGGAAATTCTCCGCGGCGTCGCCCTTGTATTCCGCCGGGTCCGCGGCCAGCACGACATCCAGCGAACGCGGCTCGATCCGGGTGTACAGTTGCCGCGCGACGACCAACCCATCGCCGCCGTTGTTGCCTTTGCCGCAGAAAACAACGATGCGCCGTTCCTTGAGCGGCGCGTAAGCGCGCTCAAGGAACTCAACTACGCGCTGGCCGGCGTTCTCCATCAGGATCAGGCCCGGAATGCCCAGTTCCGCGGTGCGGCGGTCCACTTCCCGCATCTGGGTGGCGGTGAGAACTTTCATGCGCGCACCTCGGTCAGCAAGCCTTCCAGCTTGCGCAAGTCGGCATGGCGACCCATGACGATCAGGTAATCGCCGGCCTGTATTTCAGCCTCGGCGGGAGGATTGAACAGCATCTTCCCGCTAGACTTGCGGATGGCCAGGACCACGACGCCGACGTTGCGCCGCATTTGAGCCTGCTGCAAGGATTTCGAGGCGTACTCGCTGGTTTCCTTTACGCGGACCTGTTCGATGGCTACGTCCGTCCCGAGGTCCTTGTCTGTGAAATCCAGGAATTGTGAAACGTGGGGCCGCAGTAATGCCTGCGCGAGGCGGTGGCCAGTGATGGCGTAGGGTGCGAAGACCGCGTCGGCGCCCGCGCGCCGCAACTTTTGTTCGGCCTCTTCCTCGGAGACGCGTGCGGCCAGGTTGAGCAAGGGATTGAGCGTCTTGGCCGACAGAATCACGAAGAGGTTGTCCGCGTCCGTGCCGAGCGCGGCGATCAAGCCGCGGGCGCGCGTCACACCCGCTTCATGCAGCGTCTCATCGCGTGTGGAATCGGCCGCCAAGGCGAGCATGCCGGCCTTGGCGGCTTGATCGACGCGCTCCGGATCGCGGTCCACGATCACGAATGCCGCGCCGGCCGCGCGCAGTTCCTCCACCGCTCCTCGCCCCACGCGGCCGAAGCCGCAGATGATGTAGTGGTTCGCCAGTTTGTCGATCATGCGTCGCATCCGCCGTTTGTCGAATATCTCGCCCAACTCCAACTGAATGATGGTCTGCGTCATCACGCCGATGGCGAAGAACATCACGGTGACGCCGAAGAAGATGATAAACGAATTGAAGATCCGTCCCGCGCGGCTCAGCGGGTGCAGTTCGCTGTAGCCTACCGTGGTCACGGTGAAGACCGTCATGTAGAACGCGTCGAAGACCGGGTAGCCGTCGATCAGCACCAGGCCAACGGTGCCCGTGGTCAGCACCACCAACATCAGGGCGCCGATGAACAGCATCCGCTTGGCGAGCTTCTTCATTGCGCCTCAGATTCTCCTGGCCAGCAGCAGGGTCATGTCGTCCTGCAATTCGGGCGAGCCGGTCCACTCACGCACCGCGTGCATCACGGCGTCGATGATTTCACCTGGCGCGCGTTCGACATTCCTCGCCAGCACGTCCACCAGGCGGTCCTCGCCGAACATTTCGCCGTACTCGTTTTCCGGTTCCGTCACGCCGTCGGTGAAACACGCCAGCAGGTCTCCGCTTTGGAGCCGCACGCGGTCCTCGCCGTATTCGGCGAAGGGAAACGCGCCCACCACGATGCCGTTCACTTCCAGCCGCGTCGCCTCGCCGCCGCGCAAAAGAATTGGCGGAAGATGCCCGGCATTGGTGTACGCCAGCACGCTCGCGGCATCGTCGTAAACGCCAAAAAAGAAGGTGGAGAATTTCTCCGGCGCGCTGTGCATATGCAGGTGCCGGTTGAGATGCGAAACCAGCTTGGATGTGGATACGTTCTCATGTGCCTTCGGGCCCGCCGCCTCCAAGCAGGCGTGGATCTGCGTGCGGAACGAACTCTGCACCGTGGCCATCAGCAGCGCGGCCGAAATGCCCTTTCCGGCGACGTCGCCGAACGCCAGTGCGATCTTGGTGTCCGTGAGCGGCTGGTAGTCGTAGTAGTCGCCCGACACCATGCGGGCCGCACTGCACAGCGCCGTGATTTGCAGGGTCTTGGTCGCGGGCACGCTCTTCGGAAAGAGCTGGTTCTGCACCTCGCGCGCGATCTCGATCTCCGATTGCAGGCGCTCTTTCTCCTTTGCTACCGCGAGCAACCGTTCAATATCCTCGGTCATGCGGTTGAATGAGCGGCCGAGTTCGGCCAACTGGTCGTCGCCTCTCACCTCGATGCGGTGCGTGAAGTCTCCCTTGCGCACGCGCATCGTGCCGCCGTAGAGGTTGTGGACGGCGCCCGTGATGGAGCGCGTAAGCGAAGTGCCGATGACGAGCGAAATCAACTCCACGATCAGAAACGCCATCGCCGCGAACACGATGAACACCGGCAGCATGCCGCTAAACAGTTGGGACCTTTGGATGAGCACGGTGCGCAGCACAGCGGAGGGCCGCGTGCTGACCTTCAGCATGCCTGTGACGCTCTGTCCCGGCTTGTCCCAGGTGGCGATGGGTACGTCGGTTGCCCAGCTCACCGCAATATCCAAACGGTTTACCGGCGGCGGGAGCCTCTCCGGTTGCGGCTGATCGCCGGTGTCCGAGCGCGGGCGCCGTGTAAGAACGCCGTGCCGCACGCCGTTCTCTGTGCCGGTGAGCGAGCGCGGGATCAGCAGCGTGACCTCACCCAGACTCGGCGCGAGACCGTCCAGGCTCTCGCGGTTCAACAGAGCAGTCAGGACCACCTCTGAGTTTCCGCGGCGGCCGTGCGTCCACGCATAGATGCGGCCCTGCTTGAGCATCAGCCCGCGGGTATTCGCCCAGCCTGCAGGAGGAGGCTCGATCGAGGAATCGGCCGGATAGCGGAACTCCCGTTCTCCGCGCACATAGTACTCTACATTCGGGAAAAGGCTTTCGACATACGGCATCATCCACCGCAACCGCCCTTCCCGTTCGGAAGACGGCAGAGACAGAAGCCCCATCGCCGGCGCGTCCATCGCCCTGACGCGATGGTTGAGTTCCGTGGTGACCAGGTAGATCGCCACCTGGCCGGCCATCAGCCAGACCCCCAGGCCAGCCATCACTACCACCAGCACAAGCGGCACGACGCCGATCAGGACATAGCAGAGGACCAGCCGGTTCCGCAGCCGCCAGATGGCCTTCTTCAGCAGATAGTGCATCAGGCAGACCAGCAGCCAGGCGCCCGTCAGAAACAGTGGGACGCCGATCACGAACGACCATTCGGGCCAAAGCGGACGCCAGAACGCGTAAAGGATCAGCAGGATGGCGAACGCTTTCTCCACCCAGTCCGCGTGCCGCAGCAACTGGGAAAGACGTGCCTTCAGGTTCATTTCAGATTCGCGACTTGGCGATTGCCGGAGTCTCCCGTTCCGGTGCCGGCAGCAATTCGCCCGGCTTGAGGTAATACCGCGTCAGGCCGTCCTGCAGCTTGCGCGAGGCGGACGGCGGATCGTCGGCAATTTCGAATAGATCAAGATCCTTTTCGCTGATCATCCCGTACCGCACCAGTGCGTCGAAATTGAGGACCTCTTTCCAGAATTCCGAGCCGTAAAGCAAAATGACGATCTTCTTCTCGAGCTTCTGCGTCTGGGCCAGCGTCAGCAATTCCGAGAGCTCGTCCAGCGTGCCGAATCCGCCCGGAAACACTACCAGGGCCTTGGCCAGGTAAGCGAACCAGAACTTCCGCATGAAGAAGTAATGGAAGTCGAAGCAGAGCGACGGCGTGATGTAAGGGTTGGGCCATTGCTCGTGCGGGAGCCGGATATTCAGCCCCACCGTCTTGCCGCCGGCGTCCTGCGCGCCTCGATTCGCCGCTTCCATGATGCCGGGACCGCCGCCGGTAGTGATGACAAAACGACGGCTGGTATTCTCCAGCGCGTTGGACCATTCCGTGAGCAGCTTGGCCAGTTCGCGCGCCTCATGATAGTAACGGGCCAGGGGGCCTTCTTCCTTGATGCGCGCCGATCCGAAGAACACGATCGTGTCGCGAACCCGCTCCTCGCGGAAGTGATGCAGGGGCTCCAGGTACTCCGACAGGATTCGCAGCGGGCGGGCGTCGGAACTCTCGATGAACTCGTCGTTTCTATAGGCGACCGGCCGCCGGCACTTGTTGGCTGCTGCCTCACTCATGATGATCGGCTCCCTTGTCGGCGGCGGCTTCCAGCCGCGCGATTTTACCTTTCAATTCTCGCACCGTCTTGAGAAGCTCCGGAAGCTTGGGATACGCCGTGACCGCGCGGCGCCACGTGGAAGCGTCGAAGGCCGGGGAGCCCGACATGACGCTGCCGGCAGGGATATCGCCGCCGATCCCGCTCTGCGCGTAAACCACCACGTTGTCGTGAATGGTGAGGTGGCCCGAAATGCCCACTTGGCCTGCCAGCAACACGTTCTTTTCGAGCACGCTACTGCCGGCGAGGCCGGTTTGCGCGCAGATAATGTTGTCCTCGCCCACTACACAGGCGTGTCCGATCTGCACGAGGCTATCGACTTTGGCCCCCCGCTTGATGCGGCTCTCGCCGACCGTGGCCCGGTCCACGGAAGTGAGCGTCTGCACCTCGACGTCGTCCTCGATGACCGTGACGCCGGTCTGTACGATCTTGTAATGCGTTCCGTCTTCGCGCTTGGCGAAGCCGAAGCCGTCGCCGCCGATAACCACGCCGTTCTGCAGGATGACCCGACTGCCAATGCGGCAGAACTCGCGGACCGTTACATGGGAATGCGCCGTGAAGTCGTCTCCGATCTGGACGCCCTCATAGATCACGACATGCGGGTGGAGCACCGCGTTGCGGCCGATCACGACTCGTTCGCCCACGCTGACGAACGGTCCGATGGAGGCGTTCTCGCCGATCGTCGCGCTGGGCGCCACCCAAGCCAGCGGATGGATGCCCGGCTGAGGGCGAGGTGGCTGGTAGAACAGCTCGAGGGCGCGCGCGAAGTCCAGATACGGGTTGGACGACACCAGGGTGGCGATGGGCAGATTGTGCACGGGCTCGTGCGCCAGGATGGCGGCAGCATGAGTGTATCTCACCTTGTGCACGTATTTCGGATTGGCCAGAAAAGTGAGCTGCGATTCCGTGGCGTGCTCCATGCCCGCCACGCCGCCGATTTCGATTTCGCCGTCGCCCGCGAGCTCACACGCGAGCGCGGCCGCGATGTCTCGAAGTTTCATAATCAAGCTTCAGGGTACACTCATATTATGCGTAGTGCCATCGGGCTTGCGATATGTCTACCGGCACTCGCGGTGTGTCTCGCGGCCCAGCCGCAGCCGCCCAAATCCGAACTCGACAAGGCCGTCGAGGAGTTCAAGATTCTGACGCGCAACCTGGGAATTCGTCCCGACAGCCCGCCCAAGGCGCGGATAGATGCGCGCGCGAAGATGGCTTGGCACGGCCGGCTGTTCGAGAATTGGCGCAACGATGTCATGGATGCCGTCCCGCACGAAATCGTGCAGCGCGGGGGCAACAAATCACTGCTTCGCCGGAACCAGTTCGGTTTCAATGTTTCGGGCCCCGTCTGGATCCCGCGCCTTTACCACGGCGGCCGGAACACCTATTTTTCGCTCTCCTATGAAGGTGTCCGCGAAGGCATTTCGCGCTCTTACCTGAGAACCGTAGCGACCGGCGGCGAACGCACGGGAGACTTTTCGAAGACCGTGGACCAGGCGGGCGTGTACCTGCCTGTCTACGATCCGAAGTCCACGCGCCCCAACCCGGACTACGATCCCACCAGGGAGGTCACCACCGGGAACCTGCAGTACCTGCGCGACACATTTCCGGGCAACCGGATTCCGGCGACGCGGCTCGACCCGATCGCCCAGCGGATCATCAGCTACTATCCCAATTCCAATGCTACGGCCGGCCCGTTCGACCGGAACAACTACTTTATTGTCAGCCCGGAGAACAACACCGCCAACGGGATGATCAGCAAGCTCGATCACATCATCGACGAGCGACATCGGCTCACAGCCGGCCTGTCCTATTCGAACGGCTCCGCGGGCTCTGCCAGCCTCATCGCCACGGCCGCCGATCCAGCGGCAGCCGACCGGACATATCACAACCGGCGCGGCTCGCTGACACATGTCTTCACCGCCTCGGCGCGCACAGTGAATACCTTCACTTTTGAGGCAGTGACAGACGGCAGCCAGAGCGGGGGCGACGACAAGACCGACTACCCCGCCTTGCTGGGCGTGCGGGGCGCTTCTGGCACTTCGTTTCCTGTGATGTACTTAGGATCCTACCTGTCCGAGGGCCGCAGCACGCCGGAGAGCCGCAATACCCGCAACACATTCGTATGGACCGATTCGTTTTCACACCGCCGCGGCAAGCACGCGCTCCGCGCCGTGCTGCAATTTGTGACGGTCCAGGTTAATTCGTACTCGCCGGACTACCCTTCCGGTTATTACAGCTTCACAACCGGCCTCACGAGTCTTCCCGGCATTGTGGACACGGGCCACGCTTTCGCGAGTTACCTGCTGGGCGACGCCAACTCCGGCGCCATCAGTTACGTCACTTCGCCGTCCTACTTCCGCCGCAGTTCGATCCATCTGGGCTTCGGCGACACGTACGAAGCGCGGAAGGGGCTCAACTTCAGTTTCTATGTTGGCATCAACCGCTACACGCCCCGCACCGAGAAGTATAACCGCCAGTCCACAGTGGATCTGAACGCGATCAATCCGGAGAACGGCCAGCCGGGAGCACTGGTGTTCGCCGGCATGGGCGGATATGGGCGCTCGTTCTATCCCGTGACGCTGCATGCCGACCCAAGTGCCAGTCTGGCCTGGAACCCCCGCGGAGATACGAAGACCGTCTTGCGCCTCTCGTTCGGGCGAAGCTACGGCGCGCGAGAGATTTACGGCGGTCAATGGGGTACCCAAGGCTTCAATCTCGGTCAGACCTTTCTTTCCAATAACTCCCAACTGGAGTCCGCCTTGAGCTTGTCGACGGGATACCCTGCGCCGGCCTGTCCGCTGCCTGATCTGCGCCCCGATGCCGTGAACGGGACCATCGCGGATCTGGTCGACATGACGGATAACGTACCCGTCTACCAATCGGCGGGGATTTCCCTCGATCGGGAACTGCCTGGCGCCATGCTTGTGACCCTCGGCGGCAGTACTGCGGGCGGCAAGAATATGTATGTGGGCGGCGGTGCGGTGAACCCGAACGCTTACCACCTGGATGTGCTCAAGTACCAGGACCAGCTTAACGACGAGTCCTTCCGCAAGCAGTTCCGGCCCTACCCGCAATACCGCAGTTTCGATCTGGCAGGGTTGTACCCGGGGGCCCGCTACAAGCGCGATGCCGCGTACCTCCGCGTGGATAAGCGTTCCACCAAGGGTCTGTCGATGAACTTCTACTACGAGTTCTCCAAGCAGATGGACGACTACTCGGGCCCCTACGGCAAGCAGGATTTCTACAATCGCGAAAACGAGTGGTCCATGACGGCCGGGTCCAACCCGCACCGTATGACGCTCACCTACATGTATGAACTGCCGTTCGGTACACAAAAAGGGTTGCTCTCGTTCAGCGGCTGGCGGCGGCACTTTGTGGAAGGCTGGTCCTTCAGCGGGACGACCACGTTCCTTGGGGGCGAGCCGATTGCGCTGCACCCTCAGTACAACAACACCGGCGGGGTCGTTCAGGCGCTCCGCGTCAACATCATACCGGGCGTCGATCCCAACGTCACCAACCGCAGCGCCGAACAGTGGTTCAACCCCCTGGCTTTCGACCAACCCGCGGACTTCACGATCGGCGACGGTCCCCGCACGCACCCTCAACTGCGGGGGCCGCGCTACCAGAACCATGACGTTTCGGTGACCAAGCGGTTCTCCATTTCCGCGGACCGCCTGATCGAATTCAGCGCCGTGGGCCTGAATTTTCTCAATCACGCGAACTGGAACGACCCGGATGCGGTGATCGGCCCCGCCAGCGCCCCGAACGTGAACGCGGGCAAGATCATCGGCTCGCACGGTGGCCGGGTCATACAATTGGGAGCGAGGATCAGTTTCTAAGTGCGGACCGTTCTCTGCCTGCTGCTTTGCTCGCTTGCGTTGTCGGCTGCGCCTCCCCGGAGCCCACGTCGCGCGCTGCAGGTGCCCTTCTGGACCGACGCCCGCGCCGCCGACGCTCCCGCGCTCACGGTCAAGGACCTGTCGGCCAAGCTGGGGCCGGCCCCGGCGCGAGTCGTTTCGCTTCGGGGACCTCAGGACGGCCTCGTGATCCTGCTGGTGCTGGATTTGGCCAGCGATCCTACTGCCGCCGAAGCGGCTAAACAGGCCCTTGGTGCGTCGCTCAAGCGACTGCCGGCCAACTGCTATGTGGCCCTCCTCAGGGCGCAGGATGGCCTTCGCTCGCTGGTCGATCCCACGCCGGACCGGCAGCGGATCGAATCCGCGATCCTGTCCCTTCCCGTCAGCGGCAAGGCCGGCATGCTTGACACGCTGGAGACCGCGGGAAGGATCGGCGATGCGCTGATGGATAAGTCCGGCGTGCGGGTGGCCGTCTTTTATATCACGGATAGCAGCATCTACAATTACCAGGAAGACTATACCAATCCCGTGATCAACTCGAGCGACTACCGCGACATGAGCCGGGTGTTCCCCGAGGGGTTGGTCAAGGACAAGATATCCAAGCTGGCGTCCATAATGTCGGCTCTATCCCCGCCGCTGTTCGTAGTGCACCTGTCATACCAATCCGACCGTCTGAACGAAGCCTATCAGGGCGGATTGATGTCGCTGGCGGCCGAAAGCGGCGGCGCGAGTTCCTTCTGCCGCTCCACGGCGGAGATTCCGGAGTCGATCGACAAGATGATGCGCACCATCGCCGCGAGTTATATCGCGCAAATCGAGTTGCCTCACAACCCGCCCAAGAGTGTGCAACTGGTATTGGAAGCAGAGGCGCGATTGAACTACCGCACGCGCTTCACCCTGAAGGAGAAATAACCCACATGAGCGCACCTGAATCTCACAAACTCGTCCGCTGGACTGTGGCCCTGCTGCTGGTTGGAGTGGTCGCCTCGTGCGTCGCTGTTTTTCGCTACGTGCGCCTGTACTCGCAGACGAACTCGGCCCTGGTGAAGCTTCAATCCGAGAGCAAAGGATGGTTGACTACGGTCGAGCAGTTGGGTGCCGAAAACGACAACCTGCGGCGGCAGCTCGGCATGCCGCCAGTTCATTCGGCCGATGCCGAGCGCCTGGCGCGTGAGCGCCGTCAACTGGATCAAGCGATGAAGGAGCGCCTGGAGGCCACCCAAATGTTGGGGAAACTGGAGGAGGGTATGAGCGCGGCCACCAGCAAGGCCAGCTCGCTTGAACTTCGCAACCGTGAGTTGGAGAGCGGATTGGAGGCGGCGCGCGCGGAGGTCCAGCGTGTGACGGCCTCCGAAGCCGACCTCAAGGAGCGGCTGGACGGCACTAATCGCATCGTGGAGGCGATGCAGGCCGAGATGAAGGGCCGCACCGACAGGGCCACCCAGCTCGACATCGAGAACCGCACTCTGCGCCAGGAGAATGCCAAACTCTCGCAGAACATTTCGAATGCCGGCAGTCTGGCGCGCGAGATCGACGATGTCAATCGCCGCCGGGACGCGCTGCTCAACCAGATTCAACGCCGGTACCGCGACTTGACGGACCAGTTTCGCGTGATGGCGGCCCGGTCCGACCGCGATTCGGCCGGCGCCGGGGCGGGGGACTTGAGCCGGCTACAGCACACGGTCAGCCTGGTGGAGGAAGACCTGCAACAATTGAACGCCTTGAACTCCCAGGCTGCCCGCCTGCAACAGCGCGCCCGCGGGAAGTGATCGAAACTCAGGCCTTGTACTTGTCGCGGCACGCCGCGGAACAGAAATAGATCGTCTCGCCGCGGACTTTCAACGTGACGGCGGTGGATTCCGGAATGTAGGTGCCGCAGACGGGATCGAGCTTCAGTTCGCCGCCTTGCGGCGCGGTCTTGGGCTGGGGCCCGGAGGCGGGCGGCTTGGATGTTCCCATCAGCTCGCCCATGGCCTTCATGATGAGACCGATCACGCTGCGGATGAAAGTCAGCAGGAGCAGGCTGATGAGGATGTAAACGAGGGTGCGGAACATAGAAAAGGGGCGCCCTATTCAGACGCCCCGTCAACGGTGGAAGTGCTTACTTTTTCTTGGAGCCCTTCTTGCTGGGCGGCGCGTTCGGATTCGCGTACTGCGTCTGAACCGTCGAGTCCAGGCTGGCCAGCATGGCCTTGGCCTGTTCCGCGAACGGTCCCGTCGGTTCGAGCTCCAGGTATTTCTGGAAAGCTTCCTTGGTTCCCGGCGGCGGCGTCAGTTTGCCGTCGGCCGACATCTGGGCCTTTGAGACCAGGTACAAGCCCAGTTGATACTGCGCGGGGGCGTACTTGGGATCGGCTTCGATGGCTTTCTTAAAGGCTTCGCCAGCGGGCTCAAGTTGGTTGATGTTGGTCAGCACCGCGCCCAGGTTGTAGTAGTAACGCCCGGCGTTGGGCGGATCGAGGGTGGCGGCTTTCTGCAGTTCGGCTTGCGCCTCGGGGAACTTCTTGGCCCGAGCCAGCGCCAGCGCGTAGTTGTTGCGAGTGGCTGCGTCGTCCTTGATTTCCAGCGTCTTCTGATAAGCTTCCAGGCCCTTGGTCATGGCCGCTTCACTTTCGGCGCCGGTCTTCTGGCCGGCCAGGCAGACATAGGCTTCCGCCAGGTTGCCCCAAACCGCGACCTGTTTCGGATCGAGTTCGGATGCTTTGATGAGCGCCTGGGTGGCCTGATCGCACTGCTTGGCCTTCAACGCATCCATGCCCTGGTTGAAGGAGTCATTCAGGGCCTTGTTCTTTGCCATCGCCTGCTGGCGGTCTTTCATCGCCTTCTCCATGGCCGCCTTCTGCTCGGGCGACATCTGGCGCGCCTGCTCGGCTGTGAGAGTCCCTGATTCGGCGGCTTGCTGCAAGGCTTGCTGTCTCTTCTTGACTTCCTGCAGATCGAAGTTCACCGGTGTGGGGTCGCCCAGGCGGGAGCGAACGCCCTTCACCGAGTCGACGTCCCTGCCGTTGACTTCGCAGGTGACGTTATAGGTCCCGATGGGAAGGCCGGCATGGAAAAAGCGGCCCTTCTTGTCGGTCTTAACTTTGTAGTTACCCTTGATGTCGGTGCGTTCGATTTTAATGAGGGCGCCCTTGAGGGGCTGGCCATCTTCGCCCTTGACTTCGCCTTCAAAGGATGTGGTCTGCGCCAGGGCGCCGCCCGCCAGCAACACGAAAGGCGCCGCGAGCATCGCCAACTTACTGAGTCTAAGGTACATGGATGAAACCTCCAAAGCGTTCATCAGTTCAAATTTCAGCATACTACAACGGTCTTCCCGCCTGGTAGCTAGCCGCCCTTCACGCGTGCTTCGGCGCGACGCCCAATCCCGGCGCGTCCGGCAGGAGAATCTTACCGTGCTCTACCTGCAAACCGGTGTAAGGATCGTTCGAAATCAGCAGGTTACCATCCAAGTCGGCGTAATCCACCAGCGGCGACAGTTGCGCGGCAGCGGCGACGCCCACAGAGCTCTCGATCATGCACCCCAACATCACTTTCAGGCCCAGCGCGCGCGCGATCTGGATCATGCGGAAGGCTTCCTGCATCCCGCCGCACTTCATCAGCTTAATGTTGACCCCGTCGAACGCGCCCACCAGTTTGGGAATGTCCCGCGGGTGCAGGCAGGATTCATCCGCGATCAGGGGCATCCGCACGCGCTGTTTCACCCATCCGATTTCGTCGAGCATGTGCGCGGGCATGGGCTGCTCGACGAATTCGACGCCTTGCGACTGAAGCCATTCGATCTTGCGGACCGCAACTTCCTTGTTCTTCCAGCCTTCGTTGGCGTCTACGCGCAGAGGCTTGCTGGTGACGCCGCGCACGGCGGCGATCATCTCTTCGTCCGTGTCGAGTCCGACCTTCACCTTCAGTACCGGGAACGCCTCGGCCTCGCGCACCTTGGCGCGCACCACGTCCGGCTTGTCCATGCCGATGGTGAACGTCGTCACCGGAGTGTCGTTCTTGTCCACGCCGTAATACCGGTACAACGGCACGCCGAACTTCTTGCCCGCCCAATCCATGAGGGCGATGTCCAGGGCGGCCTTGGCCGCGTATTCGCCTTCAATGCGCCGAAAGATCCCGGCGTTGAGCTTGGCGAATTCTCTCGGGTCCGCCGTGGTCAGCAAATCGCGCACCGATTCCACGGCGCGTTGTGCGCTGGCGGCGTCCTCTTTGTAACGCACAATAGGCGCGCCCTCGCCGTATCCCGTGATCCCGCCGGAGGTGAACCGCACGTGCAGCGTGTCGCGGTATTCGCTCGACGACATGGTAGTCGTCCAGGTGTGGCGCAACTTGAGACGGATGATCGAGGTCTCCAATGTGTTGCCCGCCCCGTGCGCCAGGTGCGGCACGACGGCCGCCGATCCGAACGTCTTCCACCATTCCCGCCGGTTCACTTCAGTCTCCTTCCATAAGCCTGGCCCCTGGTCTGCATGACCTCCTCCACTGCCTGGATTCTGATACACGGCGACGCGGCGTGAATCATCATCCCGCCGCCAATGTACATGCCAGTGTGTGTGACCCGATCGATCGACTTCCCGAAGTAGAGAAAATCCCCGGGACGCCAGTCCGGCTTCTCCACTTCCTGGAACCCGTTCCAATGCACCTGCAGCCGGGCGTCGCGCGGAAGGTCGACGCCCCGGCGGCGGCCTAACATCTGCGCGAAACCTGAACAGTCAAAGCCGTAAGTGGACACTCCGCCCCACAGGTAGGGGAGGCCCACAAAACGTTTCGCATACTCAATTGCTTTTTTGGCGTTCAGTTTCTCTGAATGCGCCGTGACGGCGGCTTCCTCCACCCAGGCAGTGCCACCGTCCACCAGATACACTTGGAGCCAGCGCCCGTCAGACTGTTCCTGCTTCGAATCGACCGTTTCCAGTCTGGTCTCGTAAGGCACCGTGAGCATCGGGGCATGTTTCGAGATGCTCGGCTCCGCGTACAGGTTCGCGAACAGGCTTTCCACTGTGACGGTGCCGCCTCGCGGCCTTCTGGCATTGCTGCATATGGCGTCGCCTCGCCACATCCATCCCGGGTAAGCGTCCGGCGTCCGTACGCGGATCCAATCGGCCTTTTCCTCCAGAACCTCAACCTCCGTGCCGTAGATGGCTTGGGAGACTACCTCGACGTCCTTCGCGGGGCTCATGTAGAGATTCGCGACTGGCCGGGTGACCAAACTGCGCGTCGAAAAGGAGGTCATAAGCAGTAGAGCGATTCCAAGTTTCATATCTTCGCACCGGCGCCATTTCCTTGTTGACCGAATCTTGACTTCACCATACAATTAGCCTGAAGCTCAGACCGGCAATGTCAATTTTCCCATGGGGAGGGAGTATGCTTCAGAAGTTTCTTGCATGCCTTTGCTTCGGGCTGGTGATCACTCTCACGGCCCAGGTCCTTCCAGTCGGCACGGTGGATGGCACGGTCAAGGACCCTTCGTCCGCGCTGCTGGCTGGCGCCAAAGTCACACTGAAAAACACCGAGACCGGACAGAGCCGCGATGCCACAACCAACGACATCGGGTACTTCTTCTTTCCGCTGGTGCAACCCGGCAGGTATGAAGTAGCGGTTGAGAAAACCGGTTTCAAGAAGGGAACCCAGGAGATCCTGGTTCAGACCGGCAGGCGCTCCACGGCGGACTTCAGTTTAGAGCTCGGACAGGTTACCGAATCGGTGGAGGTCAGCGCCCAGGCGGCGTTACTGGAAACTTCCACTTCTGCCGTCAGCCGCAACGTGCAACAGAAGGTCGTCACAGACATGCCGTTGCTCGGACGCAATCCGCTCATGCTGATCAACCTGGCGCCGGGCATCACCAATAACAGAACCTCGGGCGACACTCTCGGCCTGACCGACATCGACAGCGTGTCCTACACGTCGGCCAGTGGTGCGAGCACGAAGCAGAACGAATTCCTGATGGATGGGATTCCCAACAACGTCTCGGACCGCGTCTGCTATATTCCCAGCGTGGACGACGTCGAGGAGTTCAACATCCAGACCAACGCGCTGGACGCCGAATACGGCCACGGCGGCGGCATGTACGTGAACGTAGCCACCAAAAGCGGCACCAATGAATTCCACGGGAGCGTGTACGAGTTTCTGCGCAATGCCAAGCTGAACGCCAACTCCTTCTTCAATAACAAGTACGGCACGCCGAAAGCCGCATACAAAGTCAACCAGTTCGGCTTGACCCTGGGCGGCCCCATCATCAAGAACAAGGTGTTCGGGTTCTTCAACTGGGAGAGCTTCCGTGAACGCAGCCCTGTCACCTATCGGTTCACTACCTTGACCCAGTTGCAGCGTACGGGCGACTTTTCGCAGACCTACAACGCAGCGGGCGTCCCGTTCCAGATCGCGGATCCTCTGACCACGAACCCGGACGGCACCGGCCGCGTGCTTTTCAGTGGCGCCAAGATTCCGGCCAGCCGGATCAATCCGATCGCCACCAATGTGCTGGCACGGTTCCCGATGCCCAACGTGCCCGGAGACCCGAACTCCGGCACCAACAACTACTACGCGCAGATCCCCAGGGCCCCCGATGGCGATAACTACGCCGTGCGCGTCGACCCCAACTTCGACAAGCACCGCTTCTTTGTCCGCTGGTCCAAGAACCAGGGCAATCCGAACATGAATCCCACCGCGTTTGACATCGGCGGCAAGGGCGTCGGGGAGATGGTGGGCAACAACCGCGCTCAGACCTCCATCGGCGTCAGCGATGCTATCACCTTCAGCCCGACGATGGTCGCCACATTGCAAGCTGGCTACACGCGCTGGACCCAGGAAGGCTATTATCCCGACTTCGACGTGACGAGGTTGGGCTTCTCCAGCCTCTTTGCTTCACAACAGCAGCAGCCCATCTTCCCGAGCTTTAGCGTCGGGGGGTACAACACTTTGGGCGCGGGCGAGAGTCGTTGGTTTGAGCACACCAACACCTATTCGTTCAACGTCGGTGTGACCAAGATCCAGGGCAGCCACAATATGAAGTTCGGCTGGCAGGGCCAGATCAAGCAGAATAACTCCATCCCGGGCGGCCCTCATGCCGGTGGAACCTTCAGTTTCCAACAGGACTTCACGTCGCCGACTCCCTATACCCCGGGTAACAACCTGGGCAACGGCGCCGCCACCTTCCTGCTCGGGTACGCCAGCAGCGGATCCATCGGTTTCCGCGAGGCGACGGCTCCGCAGGGCGCCTTCCACGGCTGGTATTTCCAAGACGACTTCAAGGTGACGCCGAAGTTGACGTTGAACCTTGGGCTGCGCTACGAACTGCTCTTCGGCACTACCGAGAGGTACAACCGCAACCTGCTTGGTTTTGACGAAAACGTTGCGAGTCCCATCGAGGCTGCTGCCAAGGCGGCTTACGCGGCGAACCCGATTCCCGAATTGCCGGTGGCCAATTTCCAGGCCAAGGGCGGCTTGTTCTATGCCACGCCTGAAAGCCGCGGGAACCTGATTCTCGACAAGAATTCCTGGGGGCCGCGCATCGGTTTGGCCTACCGCGTCCTGCCCAAGACCGTGCTGCGCACGGGCTTCGGCATTTTCTACTCGGTGTGGTGGCAGCCCTTCGTGAGGGCCGTGGGCTTCGTGTCCACTACGACGATGTTGAACAGCATCGACGGAAACCTGACGCCGAAGGACACTATCACCAATCCGTTTCCCGGCGGCCTTGTGCAGCCCACCGGCGCCAAATTGGGCCTGATGACGTTATTGGGCAACAATATCAACGGCACCTACGACTACTGGCGCAAGAACCAGCGCAACTACCGTTGGAGTTTTGGCTTCCAGCAGGAACTGACCAAGGAATTCATGGTGGAGATCAACTATGTCGGACAGCGTGGCACGAAGTTGCCTCTTTCGACAGGCCAGGGCGATAACGACCGCCAGAAGAACTTCCTCGACCAGAAGTATTATTCGCTGGGCTCCCGGCTGAACGTGCAGGTTCCGAACCCGTTCAAGGGTTTGATCCCCGCTCCCGCTGCTGCCGGCCTGGCAGGCAACACGGTTGCTGTTCGCCAGTTACTTGTGAAGTACCCGCACTTCCCGGAAGGCCAATTCAGCCTTCAGAGAAACACTGGCGGCGACAGCTACTACCACTCGCTGCAGACCACTCTCAATAAACGCTTCAGTCATGGTTTGACGGGGCAGTTGGCCTATACCTGGTCCAAGCAACTCGAGAAGCTTCGCTACATCGAGGCGAGCGATCCGGAACCCTCCAAGATGATCGGCGAGTTCGACAACCCGCACCGGCTCTCGATGGGCATAATCTACGAGTTGCCGTTCGGCACCGGCAGCATGAAGTCCAGCGTCGGCGCCGTCAACAAGCTGATCGGCGGCTGGCAGTGGAGCGGCATGTACATCTGGCAGACAGGCCAGGCGGTTTGGTTGCCTAGTGCGATCGCCACCGGCGTCAGCCCGAGTCTTGACAAGCCGACCATCACCACCGCCTTCAACAAGGGTGCGTTCGCGGTACTGCCATCCTTCACCGCGCGGCGCATTCCTTACATGTGGAACGACCTGCGGCAGAGTCGCATCAATATTTGGGACATGGGCTTCATCAAGAACACCTGGCTGTACAAGGAAAGGGTGAAGCTACAGTTGCGGTGCGAACTCGTGAACGCTTTCAATCATGTGCTGTGGGGCAGTCCGGACACTGGCGTCACGAGCGGGACCTACGGCCAGATTCTTGGCACGAGGAACCGTCCGCGCGACATTCAGATGGGGATGAAGCTGACTTTCTAACCTCATCTGATTCACGAAACCTTGCCGGGGAGCGGCGCAAGCCTCTCCCCGGTTTTTCGTGTGTACAATCGAATTCCCCACGCGCCAAATAAGCCCAAATATATTCTTGGTTTGGTCAGTGGATCATTGTTGATCGCCAAATGTCGCTTCTTTGCTAAGACATTCTTTGCTAAGACACCCTTCCCGCATTGACCGTGTCTGCTCCTCGGAGTCACCGAGCGTTACAACCAGAGTAATTTGGGTTTCGATCCGAATCCCGTCAACCCCGTCGCAGCTCAAGCCAAAGCGGCTTATGCGGCCAACCCCATTCCGGAACTGCCGGTGGCGAACTTCAATGTAAATGGAGGGCTGTTCTTCGCGACGCCCGACAACCGGCGCAATCAGGTTACCGACAAGACGAACTGGCAGCCACGCATCGGTCTGGCCTACCGGCTCCTGCCGAAGACCGTTCTGCGCACCGGGTTTGGGATCTTCTACTCGGAGTGGTGGCAGCCGTTCGTCAACACCACCGGCTTCGCTTCGCAGACCGAGATGCTGACCAGTCTGGACGGCGGCCTCACCCCCGCCAACACGCTGTCGAATCCTTACCCGAATGGTTTCGTCAAACCGACCGGGGCCACGCAGGGTCTTGCGACGCTGCTTGGCACAGGCCTGACCCCGTACGACTACTGGCGTAAGAACATAGTGAACTACCGGTGGAGCTTTGGCTCCCAGCACGAGTTCACCAAGGATCTCCAGGTCGAGGCGAACTACGTTGGCCAGCGTGCCGGACACCTGTTCCTCTCCACGGGCGCCGCAGACAACGCCAACCGGATCATTAGCGGAGGCAGCGGGAACGGTACTGGCGGGACCTTCTACCAGAGCTACTATTCTCTGGGCAGCCGCCTCAATGTCAAAGTGCCCAACCCGTTCTATGGGCTGATACCCGCCTCCGCCGGCTCGCTCGGCGCCAGTACCATCACAGTCGCCCAGCTGTTGCAGCCATTCCCGCAGTTCGCCAGCATCGCGATCAACCGCGACTCGGGCGGGACGGCTGTGTACAACTCCCAGGGCGGGACCAGCCACTACCACTTACTCCAGGTCAGCGCCATAAAGCGAATGAGCTATGGCCTGAACGTGCAGTTTGCTTACACCTTCTCAAAGCAGATAGAGTACTTGCGCTACACAGAGCCGAGGGATCCGTTGCCTGTGAGGACCATCGGACAGCTCGATAACCCGCACCGGGTCTCGTCGGCGATCATCTACGAGTTGCCGTTCGGGACGGGAAGCCTGAAGTCGGGTGTCGGAGCTGTCGACAAACTGATCGGCGGCTGGCAGTGGAGCGCCATTACCAGACCGGGGCGGCGGTCGCTCTGCCCGCCGCGGTCGCCACCGGCACCAGCCTCGGGAGATCCGATGCCACCATTGACCACTGGTTCAACGGCGCATCCATGGTAGTACTCCCCGCGTTCACTGCGCGACGTATCCCGTTCTATTGGCCCGGCCTTCGGGTCCCGGCCATCGACAACTGGGATATGTCGTTCATCAAGAACACCTGGGTTTACAAAGTGCGCGTGAAGCTCCAGTTCCGGGCCGAGATGATCAACGCCTTCAATCGGGTTTGGTTCGGCGGGCTGGACACTAATCCGGCCAGCGCCAACTACACCAAGCTGACGGGCCAGGCGAACAATCCGCGCAACATTCAGTTCGGCTTGAAGCTTGCCTTCTAGCCGGATCCGATCCAGAGGATATTGGCGGGGGAGGCGCGAGGCCCCCGCTGCTTTTATCTCTCCTCCTTGACAAATTCCATAGTTCCAGTATTATGGAAATATGGAATCGGGTGACGTGAGCCGTTACGCCGCCATGCTTACGGCCATGGGCGCCGAGCCCCGGCTCCGCATCATGCGTCTTTTGCTCGCCGCGCACCCCACCGGCATGGTCGTGGGCGAGATCGGCGAGGAGCTCGGGATGCCCGGCTCATCGCTCTCGCACCACCTTGACAAGCTCCGTAACGCGGGACTCGTCCTGGTAAAGCGTGAGAGCACGTTCCTGCGCTATACCGCCAACGCGGAGGCGCTGCGCCAGTTGCTCGGATTCCTGTACGCCGAGTGCTGCACGCGCAACCAGGCAGTAGAACCGAAGGCGATCGTACAGATCGGTAAGAAAGGGAAATGACCATGAGTTCATCGAACATCAAGGACGTCGTGAAGGAGAAATACGGCCAGGCTGCGCTTCGTGTGCACACCGGCGGAAGCTCGTGCTGCGGAGGCGGATCGGCACTAGACCCTTGCTGCGATCCTATTACGCTGAACCTCTATTCGGATTCTCAGGGCGGGGAAGTGCCGGAGGAGGCCCTGCGCGCGTCGCTCGGCTGCGGCAACCCCACTGCGCTGGCCAAGCTGAATCCCGGCGAAACGGTCCTCGACCTCGGCTCCGGCGGAGGCATCGACGTGCTGCTCTCCGCGCGCCGCGTGGGACCCACAGGAAAAGCTTACGGCCTCGACATGACCGATGAAATGCTGGCCCTGGCGCGAGAGAACCAGCGCAAGGCCGGTGTCAAGAACGTAGAGTTCCTCAAGGGCGAAATCGAAAGCATCCCCCTGCCGGACAACTCGGTGGACGTCATCATCTCCAACTGCGTCATCAATCTTTCCGCTGACAAAGACCGCGTCCTCCGTGAAGCTTATCGCGTGCTCAAGCCTGGTGGCCGGTTCGCCGTCTCCGACGTCGTAGTGCGCGGTGAGGTGCCGGCCGAGATCCGCAAGAACGTCGAACTGTGGATCGGATGCATCGCCGGCGCGATGCAAGACACGGAATACCGCGACAGGCTCGCCGCCGCGGGCTTCGAGCAGATCGAAATCGAGCCCACGCGCGTCTACGATTTTGAGGACGCGCGAAGATTCCTTGGCGCGAAGGGAATTGAAGTGGACACGATTGCGCCGCAGGTAGCCGGCAAGTTCATCAGCGCTTTCGTGCGCGCCGTGAAACCGGCTTAAGCCTTCACCGGCACGTCGATCAGGTACATCTGCCGGCCGCCTTCGTGCGGCGAATCGATGCAAATCTTCGTGCCGTCCGGACTCGATCGCGGGTGCAGGTCACAGCGCCACTCGCCCGTGTAGGCGGCGGGCGAGTGGAAACGGCCAAGTTCGATCACGCGGCCGGTGGCCACTTCGTAGAGGTACAGCGGCTGATTGCGTTCCTTGTCCGGGTAAGCGTCGTTGAGGATCCAGCGGTTGCCGGGCAGATAGGTGCAGTGGCCGTTGCGCGTCATCACGCCGCGGCCAGCGGCCTCCACGCGTTCGCTGCGATCCTCATAGAGGTAGAATTTGTCGCCGTGCGACGGATGCCAGGCCCAGGCCAGAATGTGACTCGCGTCGCGCCAGATGAAGTGCGAGGTGCGCCCGTACGGATCGACGACGTATGGATTTCGCCCATCGCGGTCCGCCGTGAACATGCGCGTCGTGAAGCTGGTGCCTTCCTTCTTGCCGCGCCAGCGGTGCAGGAAGATGAAGCGGTTGCCGTCCGGCGCGATCAGCAGGTGGTTGAACCAGTGCTTGGCGCCGGTCCAGTCGCCATGTGGATTCGGCACTTTCAGCGCATCGGCGAAGCTGAGCAGAAGCTTCTGCTTGCCGGTGCGAAGGTCGACGCGCCAGATGCCCGCGTCCTCCGGGGCCAGGATGTTCGCGTTGGGATCGGGCAGTCCGGCGCAGCCGTACCCTG
>CAZLOS010000058.1:0-28776 GCA_964561215.1 uncultured Solibacteraceae bacterium
ACGTGATGCACGGCAACTGGCTCCGGCTGTTTAAGAGGGCGTTGGATTAAGTAGGAGAATCCTGCATGCAGTTTCTGTTTACGAGCAAGACCTTTCCTTTCAGCACGGCAGTCATCCACTCCGGGCGGACGCTTGAGACAGTACTCACTGGGATTCCTACAGGGGCCAGCGCGCCGGTGGCAGGTGGAGTGACCGCGGAACTGCGCGAGATCTTCCGCCAACTGGACGAAGTCCTGGCCGCAGCGGGCGTCGACAAGACCGTCGTGGTTTCGGCGAGACTGTACCTGCAGGAAGTGATGCGAGACATTGCGGCGGTCAACGAGGTTTACAAAGAATACTCCGGGACCCACCCTCCCAATCGGCGGGCGTACGGAGTCGATTTGCAGGCCGGAATGCTGATCGAAGCGGCCTTCGTGGCCGAATTGCCGTGAGGCACCGATGATGAAACTGGTAGCTGCGCTGTTGGCCGTCGCGTTCCTGTGCACCAATCTGCCAGGGCGGGCAAGCGACTCCGTGGAACCCGGCGTTAATCCGCCGGGCACGCTCGTCAACCCTTTGATCGGTTCCGGTCCCGACCCGTGGGTCACTTTCCGTGATGGCTTCTATTACCACATGCACACCACGGGCGTCGACTTGACCATCTGGAAAACGCGGAACCTGGCCGAGTTGAGCAGGGCGGAAAAGAAAGTTGTATGGCGCGCGCCGGCCACCGGTCCGTACTCCCATGACATCTGGGCGCCGGAACTCCACTATATCGACGGCAAATGGTACATCTACTTCGCGGCGGACGCAGGCACGAACCGGACGCACCGGTTGTGGGTGCTGGAGAATGCTTCACCCGATCCGCTGCAGGGCGACTGGGGCATGAAAGGGAAGGTCGCCGACCCGTCCGACAAATGGGCCATCGATGGGACTGTGTTCGAGAATCGGGGAAAGTTCTACCTGGTCTGGTCGGGCTGGGAGGGCGACACCGACGGCGTACAGAGCCTTTATATCGCTCGCTTGAAGAACCCCTGGACTATTGCGGGCAAGCGCACCAGACTATCGACGCCGGAGTATCCATGGGAGAAAGTGGGCGATCTCCGTCCCAAGAAACCCGCCGATCCGGCGCATGTCGACATCAACGAGGGACCGGCTGTTTTGAAACACGGCGGGCGGGTCTTCCTGGTCTACTCGGCATGTGCCTGCTGGACCGACGAGTACAAACTGGGGATGCTGACCGCGTCGTCACGCAGCAACCTCTTGAAGCGCCAGTCCTGGACCAAGTCGCCTGAGCCCGTGTTTTGGAAATCGCCCGAGGCGAGCGCCTTTGGACCGGGTCACAACTCGTTCTTTCAGTCGCGCGATGGCAAGGAGGACTGGATTCTCTATCACGCCAACTCAAAATCGGGCCAGGGCTGCGGAGGGTTCCGCGCGCCGCGCGCCCAACCGATCATGTGGAAGCCAGACGGAACACCCGATTTCGGCAGGCCGGTTGCCGCCGGTCAACCGATCCCCGCACCAGAGTAGACCCTCCCGAGCCGGCAAGCAGTGTATGTCCACCATGTTGGACGCTTGTGTGTCCGCTCGATTGTCCGCCGCAATCGTATGAGCAACAATGGGGCAAATGATTGTCGATTGTCATACCCATCTCTGGAAAGCCGAACACTGGTCCGAGCAGATGACCAAGGAGGCGGAGATCGCCCGCGGCGGACCTGCCGACGTGAACGTTCATGAGGAAGATCACTGGAAGGCGATGCAGGCGGTCGATCGTGCCATCGTGCTCGGTTTTCGGGCCACGCATGTAGGGTTGGTCGTTCCGAACCAGGCCATCGCCGCTTACGTCGCCCAGCATCCGGAGAAGTTGATCGGCTTTGCCTCGGTCGATCCCCACGAGCCGGACTACCTGGACGAATTGCACCGTTGTTTCGAACAGTGGCATTTCAAGGGATTGAAGCTCGCGCCCATCTATCAGAACTACCACCCGATGGATGAGCGCATGCAGCCGGTCTATGCCTACTGCGAGAAGCACGGCATTCCCATCCTGTTCCATCAGGGGACCACGTTCCCTCGCCTGGCGCCCCTCAAGTACGCCTCACCGGCGCTGTTGGAAGACGTGGCCATGCGTTACCCGGAACTGCGCATCGTGATCGCGCACCTGGGGCACCCGTGGATCGACGAGACCATCGTGCTCATCCGCAAGCAGCCTAACGTTTACTCGGATATTTCGGCTCTCTTCTACCGGCCGTGGCAGTTTTACAACGGGCTGGTCTCGGCGGTCGAATACGGCGCGGCGCACAAGCTGCTGTTGGGTTCCGACTATCCTTTTACAACACCCGGCGAAACGATTGTACGTTTGCGGAACGTCAACGACACGGCCGGCAGTTCCGGCCTGCCCCGGATTCCATCCGACACCATTGAAGCGCTGATTGAGCGCGACACGCTCGGATTACTTGGACTTTCCTGAGGAGACAAATCTGATGCGACGAAGTTGTCTGCTCGCTGTACTCGCGTTTACGTGCATCTTTGGCCAGGAAAACCGTCAGCCCATGCCGGTCGCCGCCAAGGATTTCCCCGTCATGGCTTGGGGCGGATCTCCATCCGATCCCGATCAACTGCGCGGCATGAAGGAAGCCGGGTTGAATGTATCCGGTTTCTGCGCGGCGAAGGATCTCGACAAGGTCAACGCCGCCGGTCTTACCTGCTTTGTGACCGATCAGCGCATCAACGGTTACCCACTGCTGAACCTCCCGCCAGAAGCGGAAATCCGGCGCAACATGGCGGCGGTCAAGAGTGAAATCGGCGACCATCCCGCCGTCCTCGGCTATTACTTGCGCGATGAGCCGGACGTCAAGGAACTGGAAGGTCTGGCGAAGCTGGCGACGATTCTGAGGGAAACGATTCCCGGCAAGCTGCCGTACATCAATTTGTTCCCATATCATGTGTCGGCGGCCAGGTTGGGGACCGACTACGTCACTTACGTCCGCATGCTGTCGGAAAAGGCCGGGCAGCCCTTCCTGAGTTACGACAATTACTCGCTGGTTGGCGCCGAGATGCTGGACCACTTCTACAACAACCTGGAGATCGTCCGGCGTGTGAGCGTCGAGACGAATACGCCGTTCTGGAACTGCATCCTCGCCAACGCTCACTTCAACTACTCCGAACCGAGCGACGCAACCTTCAACCTCCAGGTGTACAGCACTTTCGCTTACGGCGGCCGGGGGATTCAGTACTTCACATATTTTACTCCCCAAGTCGGCAACTATCGTTTGGCCGCCATCGATCAGTTCGGCAACCGGACGCGAACCTGGGATATGCTTCGGCGCATCAACTACCAGATTCATGCGCTCGCTCCCACTCTGCTCAAGTTGCACAGCACCGGCGTGTATCACTATCCGGATGTTCCGCCGCAAGGTAAGCCCTTGAGCGCCAGCCAATTAATCGAGCGTGTGGATGTTCGACAGAGCGGCTTGGTGCGTTCGCCCGCCGGCGGCCGAATCCTGGTCGGGGAATTCCAGGATTCGGCCCAGCGGCCTTACTTCATGCTGGTCAACAAGGACCTCAGCAATTCGTTCACCTTCAAGGTCCACTTGAAACAACAGGGCCGCAAGCTACTGCGCATATCTCCGTATACGGGCAGGGAAGAAGCGTTCAACGGAGAGATGGACTGGCTGGCTCCCGGAGCCGGTGTGCTGTTCCGTATCGACTAGCTACGGTGCAATCCTGACGATGGTGCCCGCGATGTAGCGGGTACCATTGCCGCGGTTGAAGTAGTAAACGGACAGGACCCGATTGCCGGGCAGCGTGACCGCCCACGGGTAGCCGAGGTCATAGGTGCCCCCCTCGTCGCGAAGCACATACTCCGGAGCGCTGGCGAAGTCCGTGCATTCCGCGTTCAGCACGCGCGCCCGAACCCCGAACGGAGGGTGACGGTAGCCGTACACGAGCCAGACGCGGTTATCGGGCAGGCGCACGGCATGCTGCGGATGTCCCTGAAATCCGGCATCCTGCCACCGGCCAAAGCTCTTGCCACCATCGGTCGAACGCACCACGACCGTGTGGTCGTCAAACCCTGCCGTACGCACGAAGGCCAGGATGTCGCCTTTCGGCGTTTCATACAGCGACGTCTCGTTGAACGCCACTTTGCCGTCGGCCGCAATGGGGCAGGAGTACTGCCAGTTCAGCCCGCGGTCGTCAGAGGTCATCAGGTGGATCTCCGTCGGCACGCCCGGAAGAGTCGACGCCACGGCCCAATACAGACGCCCGTTGCGGCCCTGACACATGGCGCCGCGATTACTCGCCGGCAGCAGGTTGCCGGTGAAGTCACGCCCGGCACGTTCCGGGATGGGCGGCGGCAGGTAAGGGCCTTGCCAGGAGCGGCCGCCGTCTTGCGATCGCAGAAGGAATCCGCCGAGAAAGGTGTGCGCGTCCTCCTGAAGTCGAGGCGGCAGCTTGGGAAATGGCCCCACCCATTCCCATAGATAACTGGTGCAGATGATCGAACCGTCATCCAGTTGCACCATGCAGGGATCCTGCGAGGAGCCGTAAGGATGCGCCAGGATGAGCGACGGCTCTTTTGTCCAGGTCTCTCCGTTATCTTTGGAGCGGACCATTACCAGGTAGCCGTTGGGATCGGCGTGATAGGTCCTCGGATTTCCCAGCGGACGCCGTTCCGGGCAGCGGCGGAATGCCACCAGGATTTCTCCACCGGGTCGCCGCACCATCGAAGGGAAGGTCGCGTAATACTTCGGATCGCTATAGATGACGATGTCTTTCTCTTTTTGGACACCGCTGCCCGATTCGCCCGCCATCCGGGAAGCGGCGCCTGTCAACAGGGCACCGAGGAACTGGTTTCTAGTAAGGCTTCGCATTGTTGTCTCTTCAGATCACGACCCACGAATAGGAGAAAACCAAACATGAGCAGGACACTGCCAAGCAGGATTGTTGCTGAAACCGAAGCGAAAACACCTGCAAGGCCGAAGTCCTTCCGGAAATAGCCGGCGACCAGAGTGCCAAGGCCTCCGGCCATCGTGTTGGTCGTATTCATCAGGCCAATTCCGGTAGCTCGCAGCTTGGAAGGGAGGACCTCACACATCAGCGGAAGTTCATTGGACATCCCCAACCCGCGCAACAACGCGAACAAGACTACCGCCAGGCTGACGACGGCGTAGTCGCGGGAGTACACGAAGGCCAGCAGGAATGGCGCGCAGGCGAGGTAGAAGGCGCTCTGCGCCAAAATGCGGCGCCTCTTGCCTTTCTTGGCAATGTGATCCGAGAGTATGCCGCCGAGCAAAACGCCGATCGTGCCGGTGATCTGAATGATGAACGTTCCCGAAAAGCCCGCCGCCGACAGGCTCAGGTTGAAAGTTTCCTTGTAATAGAGCGGCAACCAGTTCGAGAACATCCAGGTGCTGATCGAGATCAGGGCAGCCGTCAGCAGCAGAATGCCATAGGTCGGAACGCGGACCAGGCCGAGCAGGGACTCGCGAAGAGCCTCTCCCTTCGTGGCAGGAGGACCGGCGGCGGTTGTAGCCGATTCGGCGGGACGGACCGGTGGCCGGATGACGAACTTCGCCACGAGCGCAAGGAGGAGACCCGTTCCTCCGAGGACGAACGTCATGACGCGCCACCCGACCGTCTCTCCGAGGTAACCGCCGAGCACGCCACCCATGACCATCCCGAAGTTGAGAGCGGCCAGGTGTATGCCCATGGCTGTCGCGCGTGTCTCTACCGGATGGTGTTCCGAAATCAGCGCAATGGCCGCCGGCAAGTAGAAACACTCCGCCAAACCGAGCAGAACGCGGGTGAGGAAAAGTTGCTGCGCGTTGGCCACGCAGCCGGTCAGAGCCATGACGGCGCTCCACGCGGTCAGGCTGAATACGATCAGACGCCCGCGCGAGAAGCGGTCGGCGAACACTCCGGCCAGCGGGGAGCCGATCGCATAGCTCCAGAGGAAGAAAGATCCGACCGCGCCGAGCGCGAGATCGGTCAGTCCCAGATCGCGCTGCAGCAGCGGGAACACCGAACTCATGGCCGTCCGGTCGGCGTAGTTCAGCGTGCCGCAACAGAACAGCAACGCCACCAGGTGCCAACGGTATCTCGAATGATCCGGTTGCATACGGAACCCCTTCAGGCCGGCTGCAGGGTCCGCGTGTGCAATGTCTTGAATCGCTCGAACGAGTTCTGGAACCCCTGCACCAGGAAGACGTGGTCGGCCCCGCAGGTCACCATCTGCGCGCCGCGGTCGATTTCCCGCTGCGCCGCTTCCGGTGTGCCCGAAGTCGTGCCCCAGAACTTGCCGTGACGCGCGGCCGCGTTGGCGACTCGATCATACGCGCGCTGAACATCCGGATGATCGAACTGGAAAGGCACGCCGTAACTGAGTGAGAGATCCCCGGGGCCAACGAACAGCATGTCGAAGCCCGGGACAGCCGCCATTTCATCTATGCACTCAACTGCCTCGCGATCCTCGATCTGCAGCACGAGGAAGGTCTCCTCGTTGGCGTGACGCAAATACTCGTGCATGTTCGCGAGCATGTAGTCGGCATCCACGCCGGCGCCGTCCATCCCACGACGGCCAAGCGGGGGGAAACGCATCCACTCGACCCATTGGCGCGCTTCGGCGGCGCTCCGGCAGTGCGGGACCATGATGCCGTTGGCGCCGGCCTCCAGTGCGCGCATGGGTGCGTCATAGCCGGTTTTGAGGATACGAACCATGAGATCCATCTGCGTGGCGCGGCAGGCCAACGACATGGGACCGATGGTTTCCGGCCCGAACGTACGATGCTCCAGGTCCAGCCACACGCAATCGAAGCCGAAGTGTCCCACGACTTCACATAGCCAGGGATCGGTTACCCTTCCGATGCCTGCTACTCGCACAAAATCGCCATCCCGCAGTTTGCGAAGAACCCTGCTATTGGTCATAGGGGATTGTCTCCTTCTTCCGGTGGCCCGGTCACACTTCAAAAGATCCTCAGTTTAACTCCGGCTGGACATGTAAGATGGCGCTTTTGAGGCGATTTGCTATGCGCGGTCCATCCTATTGGACACGATCGGGATGTAGTCAAACGGGGCTCAGGCGGCAGGTGCCGCGCGCCGGACTTCGACATCCCTCAACAACACGCCACGGATGTCCGGCTTGTCACTTTGTGAACCGCAGCGAGTACAAATCGGCGTCCTTCAGGACCAAGCGCAATCGCACGGGGCGGCCAGCCAGTTCTCCCAGTTTGCTGCCCGGTTTCCACGGCACGGTGTACTCGATGGAGTCACCGAAGATTTCAGGATTCTCGGAAAGTGAGAATCCCGGAATTGGCTGACCTGAAACATCCTGAAGTTCGATCCGGATGCTTCCCGCCGCCGAGGTGGAGAAATTCACCACGAGCCGGTTGCCCTCGAAGGTTATCGGGCGGGTGACGAACTCGCCTCCGCGCAAAGGTGCGTGTGCCGAAACGAAGCCGTCGATGCGGATGGCGAACCGTCGTAAGTGCATGCCGTCTCCGCGCCAGTAGTTTTCGACGGCATATAAGGAAAGCTCTTTCGGAGCGCCGGGTGTACCGGATGCCGTTTCGATCATTCCCCACGCCGGGTTGTTGTCGCCATAAACCCAGTTGCTGCTCAGCGGCCCGGGCCGGATGAACGCCTCGCCCCAACGCTTGAAATGGACGCCGTCACGGCTGCTCATGAAGAGCGCGTCGGTGATCGCCGTACCGTAGCGCGGCGACACGCGGGAGCGGGCTTCCCGGTGCTCCCGGTTGGACAGGAGGCGCATGGGTTCGGACCAGCCTCGATCCTGGTAACGCATCGGGAAGCCCATCAGGATGTGCGGCGCCCGATAGTAAGGCGCAACCTGGTTCGTGTACAGTTCTTCGTCGGGTGCTCCGGGGTATTCAAGCCATTTGGGTGCGCTCCAATGGATGAAGTCCGTGGAAGTGGCTGTCATGATGTCGCGAACGTACCGGTGGCCCGCGTCGGCCTTGGACTGCTGGGACTGTTGGGCGCCGGTGACAGTATTGCGGAAATCACGAAAGTAAGCGCGGTAGACCTTGCCTACCGGATCCCAGAAAGCCAGATTCTTGGAATCGAAATACCCGTTGGTGATCACCGGTTCGTTTCGGATGGGTTTCCAGTGATAACCGTCGCTCGATGCGAGCGCGTAAAGGGCCCGGCCGCCAAGCACCAGCATCTTGTACTCTTCGCCCGGCCGCCGGTCGGGATTCGGATCCCTGTACACGGCAAAGTGATCCACCAGAAGTTTCTCCACGCCCGGGATCTTGACCGTGTCCCCACCGAGAACGATGTTGTTCCGCCGGGAACCTTGATACTCGACCAGATCGAGGTCGGGGCGCTCCCAATGAATTCCGTCCCGGCTTTCGGCATAGCAGAGAAAGCTGGGGTGGGTGATCATGCCTTTCACGCCCAGGTCGTAGTGGTTGCCGGCATAGTACATTCGAATCCGGTCGCCGTCCTGAAAGACCGTGCGGTACGCGCACGCATTGCCTTCCCAGGGTTTGTCGGTGATCATTACGATTTCGCGACGTTCAGGGGAATGGAGCCGCAACTCGACTCCCGGTGTCATTTGATCGATCAGATACTCATCGAGAAAAAGATCGAGCCGCGATCCCAGGGGTATGGGATTCGCTGCCTGTAACGTCAAGCAGGATAAAACGCAAAGACACGCGGCGGCCAAGAGCCTGCCGGATGGACTAGAAAGCCTGTTGCGAATCATTGTGGTCCCTATGATTGGCCGGAACATAGGCTCCGGCTCCAAGCCAGTATACAGGGATATACGTCCAGGGATGGCCGGTCGTGTGTGACGGTTGCCTATAGGATTTCGGCGCGACGGTCGTACCACTTGACCAATGCCACGAAGATCAGCACGACCACCAAAACGAAGCCGGCAATGTTCCAGGCGTTCCTGGTGAGGAAGCCAAGCGCGTCCTGGCCGAGGCGGATGCCGACGTAAGTCTCGCCGAAGTAGCGAATCACGCGCGCCAGCAAGATCACGCTCAAGAATCGGGCGGTGGGAGTGCGCATGGCACCCGCCGAGATGACGAACACCTTGAGCGGCAGCGGAATGAAGGGGACAACGGCAGGAACAAAAACCGTTATCAGTCCGTAGCGCGAGAACCACTGGCGGAACTTCTCGCTCTTGTCGCTGGTCGTTTCGGTCTTGATGAAGCGACTTCCGCCGAAGCGAGCGGCGCGGAATAGAGCGTAGTTGCCAGCCATCGAGCCGAGAACTCCCATGGCTGCGGCAAAGTAAGCGCTCTGCGGGCGCTGGGTGGCAATGATCACCAGCCAGGCATCCAGCACCGTGGGCAGTGGCACGCCGACCGAATCGAGAAAGCAGATGAGCAGCACCCCGATGGGCCCGAATGCCATTAGTCCGTCAGCAATCTGTTTCAGCAACGCCTTATTGTAACGCCTGAGCGGGAAACCACCAGTTTCAAGGCATGCGGTTGCACAATGCCGCAGGCGGCCTGTGTGCCTTAGCGTTGCACCGGAATCCAGGCGTTGAGATAGCCGCTATCGCCTTCGCCCCTGCAACCCAGGGAGAAGTTCTCGCGCAAGTTGCCCACCGGAATCCGTATCGACAACTGGTAATACCCGGCCAGACCGGGCGCCAGGCCGGCGTAAAGTACAGCCACATCCAGTCGGCCGTTATCGGCAGCATATGTTGAACAGGTCACCGGCGTCACCACTCGCGGCAGTGGAGCCAAGGCGGCGGGCATCCCACAGACTTGCGGCGTTCCGGATGGATCTGGCGTCCCGAATTGGGCGGTCGACAGGAACAGCACCCGCCGTCCGTCCGCAGTGATCAGCGGCGAGTACGTGTCTCCGTTGCCTTGGAGAAAGACCGCATCCCGGCGCTGCGCGGACGAGCCTCATACAGGATGACTTGTCTTCCGGAGTCAATCACAGGGTTTTCGATCGTAGCGAACTGCGATTCGGCGTCACCCCAAGCCGGCAGGAAATGCTCTATCTGCCCCTCGCGCATCCAACAGAGTTTCTGGTTTGGAAATGGTGAATACGGCTGTGCCGTCGTCGGCCACCATCCGTCTCGCCGCGCTTGCATCTATGCCGCCATAGGTCTCCCCGTCATGGCCTGACCGCTTTTGAGGTCCACCACGGTTGGTGACAGTGCGGAGAGAGAGCGACTGGTATACAGGAAGAGGTACCGCCCGTTGCGACTCAGCCGGCCGGCGCCGTCGAAGCTCGCGTGAGCGTCAACAACGGCTGCTTTCGACCTGGGCGGTGGTTATCAACCACCTCCAGGGACCAGGTGATGGCGCCGATCTTGTTGCGTTTACAGGATTGCATCGTTTGGTTGAGAAAATGCTGTACCGCAGTGGGAACCGAACTGAAAGGAGCACGCGTTATGAAGACCAAAATGATCGTTCTCTTAACTATGCTGGCAGCCTCCACTGGTGCGTTGGCAGAGACACGCGTTTCCGTCGGGATCCACGTGGGAAGCCGTTATGGCTACGGCTACTACGAGCCGGCTCCTCCTCCGCCCGTCTATGTCTACGAGACGCCCTGTCCAGGGCCGGATTACATGTGGGTTCCGGGTTATTGGTATGGCGCAGGGCCCCGGCACTTTTGGCGCCGCGGCTACTGGGCGCCGCGCGGCTACCACGGCGGGCACAGAGGCGTAGGATACGGGGTTTACGATAACCCCGGCCACCATTACGGCTGGCGGAACACACACCGCGGCCACGACCGCCACGGCTGGAAACGCGAATTCGGGCGGGACTATTACCGGCACGGCCGTCGCTGACCCGGCCGGCCCCTCACTTCACGGTGAAATCGCGCAGGCGCCTGAGCTTGCCGTAGAGCCCCCGGCGCCCGGCCTTGTCGGCTTCCTGGGCCAGTGTTACCCCCGGTGGGCCTTATTTCGGCGGCTGCGGATTTCCGATGTCCCACATGGCTTCCAGGTCGCGCTGGCTGTAGGCCCGGAAGGCGATCAGCGTGTTCGTGGATTCGATGCCCGGGATATTCTGCACGCGAGCCGCTACCAGGTCGGCCAGCGTTTCATGATCGCGCACGCGCGCTATGGCGACCAGGTCATAGGAGCCGGCCACGGAATAGGCTTCGGTGATGCCGGGGAGGTCGATGAGGGCCTGCGCAACCTCAGGCGTGCGTCCCTGCGCTGTGTTTATCAGTACGATCGCGGTTACCATAGTCATCCTCGGATCGGCTTGTTAATCTCTCGTCACCCAACGGCGCACGTGGTCGCGGCAGGCCTTCATGAGCTGGTCCGCGATGAACCGGTGGCCGTCCGGGTTGGGATGAACGCCATCAGGCAGCGTGTTCTCGTAACCTTTCCACTTCCTGTAAGCCGAGTAGATGTCGACCATTTCAATGCCGTTTGTCGAGCAGACGCGGCGAACCTCGGCGACATAGCGCTCCAGCGCCTCGTTGATGTTCCGCCCCTTGTACCAGCCGAAGTTGGCGTATGGGTAGGCCGAAGTCAGGGGATTCGGCGTGGCTACAATCACCGCCGCCCCCTCCGCGCGGGCCAGTTTCACGATGTCGAGCAGGTTCTTGCCGTATTCTTCCACCGAGATGCGCGGTTCGCTGCGCTCCTTGGGCCCCGGATCGATGTATGCGGCGTCATTGAGCCCCGCCATCACCAACACCAGCTTCGGGCCGTATGGCTTGACGTCGCGCTCAATCCGCTCCAGCATTTGCCAGGTCGTGTTGCCGCCGATGCCGGCGTTGACGACGTGCAGCCCCACCAGGGTCTTCTGCAAGTCACGCTCCAGCAGGGCAGGGAAAGTCTGGTCGGACTGCACACTACCGTCGCGGCGGTATCCGTAGGTCACGCTGTCGCCGAGCGCAACGACAGTGTAAGGATGATAGAACCAATCGAGCGGCACGGCCTTCAGCTTGAGACTCCAACGCGGCTCGCTCTTGGCGCCCGCGGGCGGGCCGGCGTAATAAGTGAACAGGGCGCGGTCCTCCAGGAATTCGATGCTCGTATAGGCGTACGTGTGCGCAGCATCCTGGTCCAGGTTGCGGAACTTGGTCCAGGTATCGCCGTCGTCTTTGGAAATGGCCACGGTCAGCGGGAAGCGGTCCTTGGTCGAGTAGTTCCACACCATGAGCAGGTCGCGCGTGGTGGGGATGCGCTTAATCGACTGCGGCGACAGCGGTGAATCGAGCGCCATGGCCGTGGGCTCGGAGAACGTGTCGCCGTTGTCGGTCGAGTAACAGTGGTAGATCTTTCCCTTGTCCGTGCGCATCCACATCATGATTCGCCCCGCGCTCAGTTCCACCAGGCCGGGCTCCTGCGCTCCGGCGCGGCTGTCGGGAATATCGACGACGGTCTTGCCAGCCTGCCACGTGGCTCCCTCGTCGTCCGAGTAGTAGACACGGCTGCGAATGTGCTTGTCGACGCGGTAGTCGGTCGTGAAGAACACCGGGAACAGGATGCGGCCGTTGCGCAACTGGATGGCGCGGTCGTGGTTGAATCCCGTGTACGAAGGGGAGGGATCGATGGGCAGCGCCTTCGGCTCGGAGAAAGTGACGCCATCGTCCACCGACCTGCGCATCATGGGCACGCAATCGCCCTCGGAGTTCTTTCGCGCGAACAGGAACAAGACCTTACCGGACTGCAGCCGCAGGAAGTCCGGCTCCATGACGTTCATCTTTCCGATGTTTTCCTGCAGGGTGAATTTGTTCTGCCAGGTGGCGCCCTTGTCCTTGGAATAGACGGCGGAGATGCGCGCCGGGCCCCAGTCGCTACCCTTGGCGGTATAGAACTCCGTCCAGGCCAGCATCAGCCGGCCATCGCCGAACACCAGCACGTCGGCCTCGGAATTGCGCATATTGGTTTCGCTGGCAGGCGCCACCACGTATTCGAACGGCTGGCGCAGATTGGCTGCGAAGCAGGAAACGACGGATAGAAGAACGATGGCAAGTCGAAGAATCGTCATTGGTCTTGATTTTACCTGATTGGGCCTCGCGCGGGAGGAAACCGGCACTTCCTCTGAACGACAGGCCGGGGCACACGCCGACCCACGAGGCGGCACGGGCTGCCGTGCGAAAACTGGCGGCTCGATGACCCAGTTCGGCAACATCCGTCGCCCCGGCGTTACCGGGGTCTCCACTCTTGTATTCCCGGACCGCACGTAGGGCGATCTTCTCGCCCAGCATCGAGCGTGCGTGATCGATGTTCATGTTCAGCTTGCCGGCCTTCCCCATGAGGCCTTTCGGTTTCGCCTCCGTAACGGTGGCAAGGACTCTGCTGTTTCGCTGAATGACCACCACGCCGTTCATGAGGACGTCCTCGACGACGTCGAAGTCCACTGTTTCGCCGACCTTGGCATCGGCCGAGAAATTATTGCGGTTCAATCTCACTCTGAGCGGGATTCCGTCCGTCAGCACGAACGGTTGCTGAGCCTGGGATGGTGCTGTGAGCGCAGCGAGAACGAGTAGCGCTATTCCGGAAGGACTCTTCATGCGCAACTCTCTTGCTTTAAACGGGCAAACGGCCTGTCGACTCTCTGCCCCATTGATTGGCAAAGTGTCCCGACTGTCAAGCAGTTTCGAGGATTGAGATTTTCCGTACACTTGTGGACATGGCGGCTGTCGGAAAGTTCGATCGCGCGCGGGTGGCGGCGGCGCTCTCGTCGCTGGCGGGCCGGGGTGTTTACCTCGGCACCAGCAGTTGGAAGTACCCGGGGTGGCTCGGACAGGTTTACAGCGGGGAGCGGTATCTCACGCGCGGGCGTTTCTCGCAGAAGAAATTCGAATCGACCTGCTTGTGCGAGTACGCCGAGACTTTCCCGGCCGTTTGCGGCGATTTCTCTTTCTACCAATTTCCGTCTGAGGATTACTGGCGGCGGTTGTTCGGTTCGGCTCCGTCGAAGCTGCTGTACGCGTTCAAAGCTCCCGAGCAAGTCACCGTGAAAGTGTTTCCCAAGCATGACCGCTACGGCGGCCGCGCAGGGCAGGCGAACGAGACGTACCTGGACGCAGGACTGTTCACCGACGCTTTTCTGCACCCGCTCGAGCCTTATCGCGCGCAGATTGCCGTGGTTATTTTCGAGTTCGGAACGTTCTCGCGCGCGAGCTACGACCGTTTACGGGACTTTCTCACGGACCTGGACGCGTTCCTGGGCCGCATCCCGCCGGGCGTGCGCTACGCGGTCGAGGTGCGGAACCAGGAACTGCTGCGCCCGGAGTACTTCGAGTGCCTGCGCGGGCGCGGCGCCGCGCATGTGTTCAATTCGTGGACACGCATGCCGCCGCTCGCCCGGCAGACGGCCTTGCCGGATGCTTTCACGGCGGGTTTCACGGTGACGCGTGCGCTGCTCGGCCGCGGGCGGAGCTACGAACAGGCAGTGAAGGAGTTCTCACCTTACAGCGAAGTGAAGGACCCGAACGAGGAGGCGCGCGCGGCGCTGCGGGCAATCATTTCGCGGTCGATCGAGACGCAGCAGCCCGCGTTCATCTTCGTAAACAACCGCCTGGAAGGCAACGCGCCCGGCACCATCGAGGCGCTGGTAGAATAGGCTGACCGCTGCCTATGAAACTCACACGACGAAGTCTGTTTGCCGCACCAGCCCTGGCGCTTACCGCAGCCGCGCAGCCGCCCAAGGCGCGCCGCGCTCGCAAGGATTGCTATTTCGGATTGCACTTCGACCTGCATCCTGGCCCGAGCGATCCGGCGCTGGGGCGCGACGTGACAGACGCGATGGTAGAACAGTTTCTCGCCGAGGTGAGACCGGACTTCGTGCAGTACGATTGCAAGGGCCACATCGGGTATATGGGCTATCCATCGAAGGTGGGCACCCCCGCGCCACACATTGTGAACGATTCGCTCGCTGTCTGGCGTCGCGTGACCGCGCGTCACGGTGTGGCGCTCTACATACACTTCTCCGGCGTCTGGGATACGCGCGCCGTCACGGATCATCCTGAGTGGGCGCGCGTGGGGCCCGACGGCAAGCCGGACAAGGACATCACCAGCCTGTACGGCCCGTATGTGGACCAGCTCATGGTCCCGGAGCTGAAGGAAGCCGTCGGCAACTACGATCTCGACGGGCTGTGGATCGACGGCGAGTGCTGGGCCGTGAAGATGGACTACTCCGACGCCGCGCGCGACGCGTTCCGCGGCGCTACGGGCATCGCGGAGCTGCCGAAGAAAGAAGGCGACCCGGGCTGGCGGGAGATGATCGCGCTGCAGCGTGAGCAGTTCCGGAAGTACGTGAGGCACTGGGTGGACGCGCTGCACGCATTCCGGCCCAAGCTGCAGATTGCGAGCAACTGGCTGTATTCGACGCTGGCGCCGGAGCGGCCCGACATTCCGGTGGACTACATTTCGGGCGACTACGCCGGTACGCCGGCGCTGGTGAACGGCCGCATTGAAGCGCGGTACATGTCGCAAGTGGGGAAGCCGTGGGACCTGATGGCGTGGGGCTTCCATCATCGTGGAGGCCGGCCCGCGGCGTTCGCGCACAAGCCGGCTGTGGAACTGGAACAGGAGGCCTCCGTGGTGATCGCGCAGGGCGGTGGCTTCCAGATCTACTACCAGCCCACGAGGGCAGGGAAGCTGGACCCGCGGCTTATCCGGACCATGGGCGAGGTGGCCAGGTTCTGCCGCGCTCGCCAGGAGGTTTCGTTCCGGTCGCAGACAGTACCGCAGGTGGGTGTGCTGATGTCGAGCCACAGCTTGTACACGACCGCGAATAAGATCCTGGGCGATTTCGGCCGCGAATTGGACGACGTCCGCGGGGTGCTCGACGTGCTGCTGGACAACCAGTATTCGGTGGACGTGGTGCCGGATTGGCGGCTGGAAGAGATGGTTGCGAAGTACCCGCTGATGGTAGTGCCCGAGTGGAAGGACATCGGCGTGAAGGCGCGCGATGTACTGCTCGGATACGTGCGCAATGGCGGGAAGCTGCTGGTGGCCGGTGTACAATCGACGGCTCCGTTCGCCGCCGCGCTGGGAGTGAAGTTGGAGGGCGCCCCGTCGGAGCAGGCGGCATTCGTCGCCGGCGAGGAGCTGTTCGGGAACCTGCGCGGGATGTGGCAGGATGTGGAGCCGGGTACGGCTTCGGCGACCGAATCACGGTATCCGACGTACGATTCGTCGCGAGACGCGAAATGCGCCGCTACGCTGTCGAGCTACGGCAAGGGACAGATCGCTGCAATTTATGGACCGGTGGGAGCGGGTTACAAGTCGTCGCACACCGCCGCGACGCGCCAGTTCGTGCGGAGGGTGGTGTCGCGCATCTTCACGCCCATGGTGGAAGTAAGCGGCGCCAACTCCGTGGAAGTCGTGTTACGCCGCAAGAACGGGCGCTTCATGGTACACCTCATCAACACGGCGGGCATGACGACCTCGTCCGACTTCCAGAACAACGGCACCATCCCCGCCGTGGGTCCGGTGAAGCTGAGCGTAAAACTCGCCGCCGCGCCAACACGAGTGACCGTTGAACCGGGGAACCGCCCCCTCGGCGGAGCCTGGGCAAAAGGCGCATGGCGAGCCGCGATGCCCAGGCTCGCGTTCCACGATATCGTCGTGATTCAGGGCGACGTCTTACCAGGTCAGGCGAAGCGTCAACTGTAACTGGCGCGGCGTGTTGGCCGAGGTCTGCAACGACGCGATACCGTCGGCGCCCGGTTGTACCAGGCCCGGATTGTTCAACACGCTGAAGAAATCCGCATTGAAGCGGATGACAATGCGCTCGGTGATGGGCACTGCCTTGAAGGCCGAGGCATCCAATCCGAACGTCCACGGCCCCGGAACATACTGATTGCGTAACGGGTTCAGGTTGGTATCCATGTTGGTCCGGACTACCGTCCCGTCCTTAAGCTTCACCCAGGTCGTGTTGCTCTCGTAATAGGCAGCGTTCGGGTCTCCCGCGGGGACGCCGCCGGCAGGCGTCGAGAAGATGTACTGGGTGCACGGCTTATAGTCGGCCGGCACTCCCATCACGCCGTTCGGCTTCCCGTTCGAACCGTAGCTGTTGATCCGGTTGGCGGGGATGTAACCGTTGTACCAGAGGTAGCCCTGGCGGCAGACGCCGCTGCGGCAGTCTTCGATAGGGTACTTGGTCCCATAGACTTCCACATCGCTCGTGCTCCCCCAATAGCTGGTCGGCAAGGCGAAGTAGTTGCTGCGGTATTGACCCATCCCGGCTATCTGCCAGCCGCCGACAATGCGGTTCAGGAGACCGCCGGCGTTCGACAGGAACCTCTGACCACGGCCAAACGGCATATCCACGATCCAGTTCCAACTGAAGCGGTGCTTGGGCAGGTCGGTGTCACGCCGGTAGTTCAGGAACCGGTTACGCTCGTCGTACCCCACCGGCACTGCGCCGGGCAGGTAGTCCTGGACCGGGTAGACGTAGTCCAGGTCCTTGTCATAGGATTTGGCTTTGAACGCGTTCGAGAACACGTAGTAGAACTGGTAGCCGACGCCTTTCCCATAACGGCGTTCGGCCTCAATCCGGAACGTGTTGGCGTTTGACCAGCCGGTGCGGCGGAACTGTTTCAGCTCGCCGTAAGTGGTCTGGTCGAAGGGACGCATGGCCGTTCCCGCATACTCTCCCGTCGGAATGGGGAGGCCAGTGGTTGAGAACCAGACGAATTGGTTCGGTGGCAGGTTGTACTCCTGATATTGCTCCAGCCGTGCGCCGTGCGTGCCGACGTAGCCCATGCGTAAAACGTTGTCCTGCCACATCTCACGCTCGATAGTGAAATTCCATTCGTGCGCGCGCATAGTAGGTTGATTCGGATCGAAGAAGGTAGTCGGGACCGAACCGCGCAATGCCGCTCCCTGGGTCCGCTTCACCAGCACATCCTTGCTGTTCACGCCGGCGATGATCTGCGGCGCGTTACGCAGATTCCAGTTGATCAGCCCGTCAGGGCTGTACTGCGCCTGGTTGGGATAGAAGTTACGCACGGAGTACATGGGGATGTCGCGCCGCATATTGTCGGTGAACGAGCGCAGGTCGGGCGCAAAGCCATAGAGCCCGTATCCGGAACGGATCACCGTGGACCGCTTGCCCCCGCCGATGTTGTAGGCGATGCCAATGCGAGGATTGAAGTCCCACGGATTGGCATGAATGAGAGAACTGGGCAGGCCGGCTTCCTTGGCGGAAAGGAACGTCGCGCCGATGTCGGTGTAGTCCTTAACGACTTCGGGTGCGGTGGCTCCCAGGGCATACAACTCCTGTAAGGAAGCGCCCGTGACGACGGCTTTACGCGAAAGGTCGAAGCCGTTAAGGATGTTGTTGTCTTCCTTGAAAGGCGGGAAGAACTCCCAACGCACTCCCAGGTTCATGGTCAGCCGCGGAGTGATCTTGAAGTTGTCCTGCAGGTAGCCGGTGAAGGTGCGCGACAGCATGTGATACCAGGGGCGCATCAGAATGGTGTCATACCCGGCGGCGTAACCGATGAAGAAACCGGCCGAATCGTGGCCCGTGTACGGGACTGGCGAGTAGGATGCGCCGGACTTGGGATCGTACAACGATGTCCCATAGTTGTTTTGGAAGGAGTTCGTGAGGCGAGGCTGGCCGCCCAGCACATGATAGCGCTCGTGCCGGTACCGGCCTCCGAATTGGATCTGGTGTCGACCGTGGATCTTCGTGAAGTTCTGGTCGAACATCAGGAAACGGCTGCGGCTGGTTTCGTACTCCTGCTCGCGGTAGTCCATGCCGAAGCCAACCACCCGGACCACGATGGCACCGTAGGGATTGTGATATGGGTCAGGAACCCCGAGTTTATCCACCAGGAAACCGGCATTGCTAGACCCCTTGCCTACCGTGTACTCCTCCTCAGCGCCGGTGAGATTGGTTTCGCTGAAGAACGTAGGTGAGAAGCTGTGGGTCCAGTTGAAGGACGCGCTGTGGTCTTGCACCGGATACTTGGTGACATTCAGCAATCCGTCGGTGGTGGGTAGCACGCTACGCAGTCCGGTATTGTTGATCTCTCCGAAACTGTAGCGGCCGAATATCTGATCGTGGTCCGTAAGCTTGTGATCGAGACGTCCGGTTTCCGTGTGGTTGCGGTTGGACAGCGGGGTCAGACCGATGTAGTTGAGACCGACCAGTGGGTTTACGTCGGGATTTGTCGGCACAGGCGTGACGTCCAGAAGGTACTTCGCCATGGGGCTTTCACGCGAAATCGGGATCTGGTTGTTGTTGAACGGCAACCGCAGCCCGTCGGAGCCCGTGGTCCAGGGGTCATACAGCGTATACTTGCGTCCCGCCCCGTCCACCAAGCCGCTGAAATCCCCTTGGCGCATGGCCATGGTGTGCATGGTAGTAGCGGAAGTATAGGAATAAGCTTGCCGGAATCCTTCGTACGAGAAGAAGAAGAACGTCCGGTTGCGGCCGTCGTACAATTTGGGCAGAATGATGGGCCCGCCGGCCGAGGCGCCAAATTCGTTGCGGATCATCTGTGCGGGCTTGTTGCCATCCGTTCTGGCCCTCGCCAGGCCAAAACCATTGTTGCGGGCGGTCTCGAACGCGCTGCCATGAAAGGAGTTTGTGCCCGCGCGCGTGGAAAGCAGCGTGGTAGCCGGGGCTGAAAACTTGGCCGAGGAGTTGTTTGTCTCAACCTTGAACTCCTCAACCGTGTCGACGCCGGGCGGCCGGAGTGCGATCCCGCCGGTGTAGCGGTTGGCCAGGATGGCGCCATCCTGCAGGAATTCCATGCCGGCGCGGATGCCGTACACCGTGGGGTTGCCCGACTGGCCGTCCACGCCCGGCGTGGTCTTATAGATCAGGCCGGCGATGGAACGCCCGTTCATGGGGAGTTGCTCGAGGCGGGCGCGCTCTACTACGTTGCCCAGCGTCGGGCTGTCGGTCGTTACCAAAGGCGTGACGTCTCCCACGACGGTAACTTGCGTCGCCGTGACACCTACCGTCATCTCGACAGGAACAACGGCGGTCTGCCCTACACGCAGAACAATCGACCCCTCCCACGCCTGCATTCCGGGCGCGATCACCGTTATTTTGTACTGTCCGGGTTGCAGAGACGGCAGGATGTAGAAGCCGGTCTCCGTGGTTTTCGTTTCGTATTCTCGTGAGGTGGTTTCGTGAAGGACCTTGACTTGGGCGGTGGTGATCACCGCGCCGGTCGCATCCTTTACAGTGCCCTGGATGTTGCCTGCGCCGGTCTGAGCAACGCAGACGATAGCTGAAAGGAGACAAAGAAGTACAATTTTGACCCCTTGTTGAGTCACGGCAATACCTCCTCGCTACCCTCTTGGGGCTCTTGCAGGAGGATAAGCCGGCACGGGGCTCGCCGTCACGCAAATTCACCGTGAATTCACAAGGCGGGGAAAGTAACACACGGCCCGGTGCCCGGGTGTGGCGTCCATCCCGGGCAACGGGGCAGTAAACTGTCGCTGTCTGTTTGGCGGCCGACCCCGCGTCTACCAGGTCAGGCGGAGTGTCAACTGCAACTGTCGCGGCGTGTTAGCCGAGTACTGCGTGGTGGCAATGCCGTCCGAACCGGGCTGCATCAGCCCCGGATTGTTCAACACGTTGAAGAAATCCGCGTTGAAGCGGAGAACCACCCGTTCCGTTATGGGGATGGACTTGAATGCGGAGGCATCCAGGCCGAACGTCCACGGACCCATGACGTATTGGTTGCGGAAGGGGTGAAGGTTGGGATCGAGGGTTGTGCGCACGACCGAGCCGTCCTTGAGCGTCACCCAAGTGGTGTTGGTCTCGTAGTAGGCCTTGTTGGGATCGCTGGACGAGACTCCACCCGCCGGGGTAGCGAAGACCGGCTGCGTCGAAGGCTTGTAATCGCTCGGGACGCCCATCACTCCGTTTGGCAGGCCGTTCGAGCCGTAACTGTTGATGCGGTTCGCCGGGATGTAGCCGTTGTAGTAGAGGTAACCGTCGTAGCAGACACCGCTTCGGCAGTCCTTGATGGGGTACTTGGTGCCATAGACTTCTACTTGCCCGGTGGCGCCGTAGTAACTGGTGGGCAGCGAGAAGTAATTGCTGCGGTACTGCCCCATTCCTGCGATCTGCCAGCCGCCGACGATGCGGTTCAGCACGCCGCCCGCATTCGAGAGGAACTTGTGGCCGCGCCCGAACGGCAGATCGACAACCCAGTTCCAGTTGAACCGGTGCTTGGGGATGTCGCTGTCGCGGCGATAATTGAGGAACCGGTTCCGCTCCTTCGAGTCGACCGGCACCGCTCCCGGCAGGTAGAGTTCGGTCGGGTAGATATAGTCGAGGTTGACGTCCGAACTGCGCGACTTGAAGGCGTTCGAGAGAACGTAGAAGAACTGGAACCCGACGCCCTTGGCGTAGCGCCGCTCGGCCTCCATACGGAAGCTGTTCGCGTTGGACCACCCCATGCGGCGGTAGTACTTGAGTGACTGGTAGACGGTCTGGTCGTAGGGACGCGTAGCCACGGCGGAGTATTCGCCCGTTGGGACAGCCAAACCGGTGCGCGTGTACCAGATGTAGGCCGTGGGCGTTTCGTTAAGCTCCTGGTACTGCTCCAGGTTGAACGCGTGCGTGCCGACATAGCCGGCGCGCACCACGGTGTCCTGCCAGACTTCCCGCTCGAGCGTGAAATTCCACTCGTGCGCGCGCATGGTGGGCTGGCTGGGATCGAAGAACGTGATAGGGAAGGCCCCCCGCAGCGCCGCGCCGGTCAGGTCGGTGGAAAGAATGTTCTTGCTGCTGACGCCGGCGATGATATTCGGTGCGTTGCGCAGGTTCCAGTTCGGCAGCCCGTCGGCGACGTAGGATCCCACGTTGCCGTAAAACTGCCGCACGGAGTACATGGGCACGTCGCGGCGCATGTTGTCGGTGAACGAGCGAAGGTCGGGGGCGAAACCGTACAAGCCGTAGCCGGAACGGATCACCGTGGAGCGGCCCGCGCCTCCCATGCTATAGGCGAAGCCGATGCGCGGGTTGAAGTCCCACTTGTTGGCATGGATCAGCGACTTGGGCAGGCCCGCGTCCGATGATGAGATGAACTTCGCGCCGACGTCCGTGTAAGCCTTGATCAAGGTGGGAGTGGTGACGCCCATGCTGTACATTTCATCGAGCGACGCGCCGGTGATCACGGCTTTCCGCGAGAGGTCGAATCCCGTCAGCAGGTTGTTGTCCTCTTTGAACGGCGGATAGTACTCCCAGCGCACGCCGTAGTTCAGCGTGAATCGCGAGGTGAGCTTGAAGCTGTCCTGGAAGTACCCCACCATGGTGCGCGACGTCATGTGGTACCAGGGACGCATCAGGATGGTGTCGTAGCTGGCGGCGTATCCGATGAAGAAGTTGGCTGCGTCATGGCCGGTGTAGGTGACCGGCAAGTTACTGGAACCGGACTTGGGATCGTAGAGGGAGGTGCCGTAGCTGTTCTGGAAGTTGTTGGTCAGGCGAGGCTGAGCACCGAGCACGTGCAGACGTTCCTGGTTGAACCGCCCGCCGAACTGGAATTGATGCCGGCCGTGGATCTTGGTGAAATTCTGATCCACCACCGCGATGCGGTTGCGTCCGACCTCCATCTCCTGCTCGCGGTAATCCATGTTGAACCCGACCTTGCGGACTACGATGGCGGCGTATTCATTGCCAAACGGATCCGGCACGCCGAGCTTGTTGATGAGGTAGCCGGAGTTCGAGCGGCCCTTGCCGGTTTCCTGTTCGTTCTCGGTGACCGAGACGAGCGTTTCGCTGAAGAATGTCGGCGAGAAGCTGTGGGTCCAGCTGAAGGCGCCGCCATTGTCCTTGACGCGCACTGCGCTGGTATTCAACAGGTTGTCGGTCGTCGGCAGAGTGCTGCGTAATCCCATGTTGTCGACACTGCCGTGGGTGTAGCGGCCGAAGATCTGGTCGCGGTCGGTGAGTTTATGATCCACGCGCACGGTCTCGGTGTGGTTGAGCGATTTGAGCGGAACCAGTCCGATGTAGTTGTTGCCCACCAGGGGGTTGACGCCGGCGATGTTGGGCGAGGGGGTCACGTCGAGCAGGTACTTGGCCATAGGGCTCTCGCGGCTCGCCGGGATCTGGTTGTTCGTGAAGGGGATGCGCGACCAATCCGCACCGGTGGACCAGGGATCATACAGGGTGTACTTCCTACCCGCGCCGTCCACCAGCCCGCTGAAGTCGCCCTGCTTCATGGCGTCCGTGTGGAGGCTGGTGGCCGCCGTCTGTGCGTACGCGTAGCGATAGGCTTCGTAGCCGAAGAAGAAGAACGTACGGTTCCGGCCATCATAGATCCTGGGCAGCAGGACCGGACCGCCGGCCGAAGCGCCGAACTCGTTGCGGATCAACTGGGGCGGCTTGGTGTACCGATCTTCCCGTTTACGAGCGACGCCGAATCCGTTGTTGCGGGCGGTTTCGAACAGACTCCCGTGGAAGGCGTTCGTTCCACTGCGTGTGGAAAGAATGGTGGTCGCAGGGGCGGCGAACTTGGCGGAGGAACTGCTGGTTTCAACGCGGAATTCCTCGACCGTGTCGATGCCCGGAGGCCGTGCGGTGATGCCGCCGTAAAGCCGGTTGGTGAGCACGGCGCCGTCCTGCAGGAACTGCATGCCATAGCGGATGCCATAGACGGTGGGATTGCTCGCATTGCTGTCCACGCCGGGCGTGGTGGCGGTGATGAGGTTCTGCAGGTAGCGCGAGTTCAAAGGCAACCGCTCGACGCGTGTGCGTTCGACCACGTTGCCGAGCGTCGGACTCTCGGTCGTGACCAAAGGAGTGACGTCGCCGACGACATTGACCTGAGTGGCAGTGGCGGCCACGGACAACTGCGCGTCGATCACGGCCGTCTGCCCGACGCGTAGCATCGCGGAGCCCTGCCAGGTCTGCATCCCGGGTGCGCCGACGACGATCTTATATTGTCCCGGCTGCACGGCGGGGAACGAGTAGAAACCGACCGTGTTGGAAACGGTTTCAAACGTGCGGGAAGTCGTCTCGTGTGTTGCGGCCACCTGCGCGCGCGCGATGACGGCGCCGGTCGAGTCCTTCACCACGCCCTGGATGCTGCCGGCGCCGGTCTGAGCCATGCAGGGCGCCACAGCGGCGAGACACAAAACTATTACTAGTATGGATGTACGGCTCACAAGTTACCTCCTGAAACGTCCCCTTGCCGGGGTCTCCAGGGAGAATAAGGCAGGCCCCCGGCCAAGTCAATCCGCACAGGACGAGTTTCTCCGTGAATTCACGTTTGGAGGAACTCCTAACGTGCGGTGTGGTGGGGCTTTATTCTACCAGCGGTGGATGATATGCTATACAGCAATCACCGTGAGGACCAGGGCTCTGACGGCGGCGAATTCACGGTGAATTCACTTTGGAGGCATCGTTTTGGCGTACCAAGGCGGCAGCCCCGGCCCGGTCGCGGCGCGGTCGCGCGTGGCTGACACAAAGTGGGACCTGGTTCTGCGGGTGGCTGAGAGCCGGCCGTTTCAACGTTCCGCGCGGCTACGCGACTTCCTCTTTTATGTCGCATCGAGAGCGCTGGACGAGCCGGGAGTCGCCATCCACGAACAGGAAATCGCGGTTCATGTCTTCGGCCGCAGCCCGGACGCGACTGCGGGAGAAGACACCATCGTCCGCGTCCACGCCTCTCAATTGCGCAAACGGTTACAAGAGTACTTCGCATCCGAGGGGGCGCAGGAGAGCATTGTCATCGAGATCCCCCGAGGCAATTACGCACCGGTGTTCAAAGCGCATGAGAACGGGCCCGCTCGCCGCCACAGGTGGCCTCGATCCCTGACGCCCTTTGTCCTCTCAGGCGTGGTTGCCGGGTTGGCGATTGTTTGCGGTTGGTTGATAGTGGAAAACCGCGATCTCCGGCGGGCATCGCGCGGGGACCCGTCCGCGGGACCAATGGTCGAGCGGTTCTGGTCGCGTTTCACGCGCGCGGACCGGCGGTTGGACATTGTGTTAGCCGACTCCAATCTGAGCCTGGTGGAAGATCTGCTGCGGCGCCCGTTTGGTCTGGATGAGTACCTCAACCGGAACTATTTCAGCCAGATTGAAGCACTGGCGGATCCCGATCTGCGCATTGGCGCCCGGAACATCATGATGCGCCAGCACACCAGCCTGGCCGACGCTGCCCTGTTGAGGAAGGTATTGCGCCTGACCGGAGACAGCGACCGGACGAACGTGATCTTTTCGCGCGACTTCCATGCGCGGTACTTGAAGATCGACGACGTGATCCTGTTTGGAAGCCGCCGCTCAAACCCCTGGGTGGAACTCGTCGAGGATCAGATGAACTTCCGTTTCGGCTTTGACGAAAGCGATCGGGCGGCCTTCATCTTGAACCGCCAGCCCCGGACCGGCGAGCAGGGCGTTTACCGCGCAGTGCCCCGTAGCGGCATGGACGCCGCCAGTTACTGCGTGATCGCCTGCCTTCCGAATCTCTCTCGCACAGGCAGTGTCCTCATGATAGCGGGGACGGAGATGGAAGGCACAGAGGCGGGCGGTGAGTTCCTCACCAGCGAACATTGGCTGCAGAACCTGGCCAGGTCTATGCACGCCGAGCCCCGCGAGCCGTTCCCGTACTTCGAAGTCCTGCTGAAGAACGTAAAGATGGGTGGGACATCGCCGCATTTCAGCGTGGTGGCCTGGCGCCGCGTAAAAGACTGAGAGCTGGGCCGGCAGGTCATTCGGGGAAGAACAAATCCCCATCGCTCATGTCGGGAATACCGGCTACGAGGATCCGCATGCGCCCGCGCGCGCCGTGCGTCACTCCCGGGGGAATGTGCACCACGCTGCCACGGCGGATTTCGTGTTCTTCGCCGTCCAGTAGGATGCTACCGTCGCCATCGAGCACGTAATAGATCTCGGTCGCAACCTTGTGATAGTGCAGCTTGGCGCCATCGATATCCACGACGTGCACCCAGGCGGCGGTCGAATCGTGGTCCTGGCGGCTGAGCAGCATGTGCCGCCACCCGCACGTACTGCGTTCCTTGGGCGCGTCCGCCTCATGCCGTACAAGCACCGGCGCTCCATTCAAAGCGGGCATATCAGTGTTCCTCGGTTTGGTCGGTCTACAGCCAGTTTCCCCGGCGGTGGCGGCACAAGTCAACTTGCGCCAAAGCCGGAGTAATTCGACCGTGATCGACGGCGTTGCGACGGCAACAGGGTTGCTCTGGTGCTACTTGCCGCTGGAAGCCAACTCGATGCCGTGCTCCAAGGCCTTTCCCCACTCGGCCTGAAACCAACCAAGTTCCTGTTCGGCTGTGGGCAAGTCCTCCAGGATTTCGCTGACTGCAGTATCTACGTTTTCTGGTGTGCGGCCATCATTCGTAAGGAGTCCGCGCACGTTACGTGCTACGCGCTCCAAGTGTGAGAAGACATGTGCTGCCTCAACTGCCCAAGGTTCGCCTGTCGCGTCACGGCCATGCGGTGCGGAAGTCGCATTCGGGATTCCATCGCCGGACAACAGCGGCTCTAGCAGACCCCGGCTGGCAGACAGCCGGGGTCGCAATCTAGCTACATGATCCAGGATCATCCTGTTCAGCAGACGCCAGCTATGCGCATCCAGCCCTGCGGTCTTTTCCGGAGTCGCCCACTCAGTAAGTCGCCGAATCTCTGCGGCCTCATGGAGCCCAGACGCGGTCACCGCCACAGCTTCCTGAGTAACGTCGTCGAGCGTGCGAGGAGAGGCCATGTCCGTGATGCGCTGCTGTAACCGCTTCTGAACGACGTTGTCGCCACCCGAAGAGCCGCCACTCGGCGGGGCCGCGGCCGATACGGCGCTGCAGATGCCGGATAGGTGCTCCGCGAACATGCCCTCAAGTTCGGCAGCGGCTGAATGAGGACCTTCCATCGTAAGTGGCTCCGGTGGGCGGAGCAACAAAGGTGAGGATGCCGGCGTGCGAGTCAAGCTAGCGACGAACAATGTTGGCTCTGGCGCAAACACGACGGGTTCAATGCGTGCTTGCGGGATTTGCTCGGACTGAGCCATAGCGAGCCGTACCAGGAACTGCCGGTCCCCCACGCGATAACTCGCCTGTTCAAGGCGAGGCCTGAAGGAGTCGCGATCCAGTTCCAGAACGAACTCCACACTAGCCCGTGGACTTGTCTTGCGTGCCGTCAAACGAATCACATGCTTGCCGTCGGCCGCGCTCGCTCTCTGCACATCTAAAGTGCATCCACCTGTGGCGGCGAAACGTGCAAAGTCCTCGGTCAGTTCCAATGGATGCCAAGCTCGTTTGCGAACCCGATCCAGTACCGCATCTTCGAGTTCCGCAACGCGGCCAGCATCAACTTCAACAAGCGAGACCTCTTGCGATTGATCGTCGGTTGCCGGCAGAGCGCGCTGCTCGACGCTCCGGTCATACCGCCAAGCCTGCCCCGGCGACGACTGCCAAACGGCGTACCGTAGTTCGCCGGTTTTGTCCGTCCACCGTGACGCGTAACGCCCGCCACGACGGTCCGACCACACTTCCAGCCGGCCGGCATGGCCCCGTCTTTCCGCCGCAACGATCTCGACATCTGCGACTTGGAGGAGTACAGCGTCCGTGCGAGAGAGCGCTTTTTCATACCGTTGCGCTTTCACCCAGGTGTCGAAAAATCGGGGCTTTGCCGGCTCTCTACCGAACCACAAGGCCACAATAGCCATGGCCACCGCCGAGGCGGCGGCGAGTTTCGGGATAGATAATGCAGCAAAAGGCCGTAGGCTACGGAAGGCAGACGCACGCTTGTGCTCGAACTCGCTTCTCCACGCCAGGAATTTGGCCTTCCTGGCCGCAGCTCTAGCAGCTCCCCCGAAAGGAATCTCAGCCGTCAGCAGAGCCAGTTTCTGTGCTGTGTCCTCCAGTTCGCCGAGCCGGCCGCGGCATTCCCAGCACTGCTTCAGGTGGGCTGCGACCCGCGATTCCTCGTCGGAGGCCAGTTCACCATCCGCGTGGGCAATCAGAACGTCGTCACTGCAGTGCTGTCCGGCGTGATCCTTTTGATAATGACTTCTGAACATGGCTTTTGAAGGACAGATTTTCCGGCCCATCAGCCAACACACGACGAAGCTTCTTTAGGGCACGGGCCAGCAGCGTCCCCACCGACTTGACTCCCATCCCCAACTCCTCACCGATCTCCCGGTACTTGAGGCTCCCTAACCGCAAAAGCACTACCTCGGCCTCCCGTGGAGACAAAGCCGATAGCAGTACGCTGACTTCGTCTTTCATTAAGGAATCGAGTGCTGTGAGAGATCCATCCGCTATATTTTCCGCCCTTTCAAGCGGTTCGAAGATGCCCCAAACCTCTGCTTTCTTCCAATGCCTGCCAACCTCCCTGCGCACCACAGCGAAAGCCCACGCTCTCGGGTTGTCGATCCGGTGCCCACGCCGTAGATCCCGGTAGAGCCGTGCAAACGCCTCTTGGACGATGTCTTCCGCCAATTCCAGCCGTCCCGTCATGTGGGCTGTGTACCGGAGGAGCGGTGAATACAGAACACCATACAGATCGTTAATGAGTTCAGTGGCTTCGGCTTCCTCCATGCAGCGGTACCAGAATTGGTAGAACTTCATCAATCCTACCAATGTTGAAGAGGCACATCCGGTCAGTTTTCCCCACAAGCAGCAAAAAACTTTCGTGTTGTCAGGAAAGCGCTTCGGAAACCGCTCTTCTCTTCTTGAGGCCGCACGGGCAGGTCACTCGCGTCGTGCAAGAGTAAACTTCATCAGGAGGGTGGATATGCGTGATGGCACTGATGCTATCGTTTTTACCATTTTGAAAGAAACTTTCTTCATGGGCTTTGCCCACGTAACGAAATGAGCACATATGAAAAAACGGTCTGTTGTTTTTTGCCTAAGGGGTCGTTAAACAATAACCTGTACAAACCAGAATGACAGGTGTATGTTTT
>CAZLOS010000059.1:0-28212 GCA_964561215.1 uncultured Solibacteraceae bacterium
TTTGGATATTGGACCGAGAAACACCTCGACGCGCAGCGCAAGCTCAACCTGCGGCTGGCTGTGGAGAAGGCCGGAGGCGACGCCGGGAAGCTTCTCGATTTGCGCGGCGCGCTCGCGCCGTTCCTGCGCGACACGCTTGTGGGCATGAACTACGCGCACTATGCGCCCCCCGGCGCGCAGATCCTTTACACGAACCCGCTGTTCGTGCGCAGCCACGACTTTCTGGGCATGCAGCCGTCCCCGCAAACCTGGAAGCAGACCGAGGTGTACGGCACCGGCTGGCCGACCAGCGCCGGAGGCCGGCTGGTGGGCTCCCTTTCCGGCCTCGCCTATGCGCTGGCCGAGGCCGAGCAGAACTTCCTGATTCCATCCCGCGAACAGGCGCTCATCTGGGGAGACCTGGTCCCGCAAATGATCCTGAGCGTGAAGGTCCCGCGCTGGTGGAAGGTGGAGCCGGTGCAGTTGCGCTGGGTGGGACTGCATATGAATTACGCCGAGTCGCTGGTGGCGGAAGGCGTTTTCGACCCCGAAACCCGCCGGGAGTTGCTGGCGGCGCTGTCGATGCAGGCCTCGCCGGCGCGGGTCGGCAAAGTCGCCGGGCTGCTGGAAGCCGGCGACGTGAACGCGGCGCTGGATCAGATCACCCCGTCGGAAATGTATTTCATCTCCCGCCGTATTGTTCAGCGGGATCCGGCCGCGGGCGGAGTCCTCGCCGACGAAATCCGGCGCCTGGCCGCCTCGGTCCCGCACCGCGTGAGCGACCGGGAAATCTCACGGCTGTTCGGCACCCCCAAACCCGTGCTCACGAATTCCTATCAACCGGAATTGTTGCATCTGCGCACTTTCCCGACCCTGATGGGCTACTCCAGCCGGATTATGGCGGAGAGCTGGGAGTCCACCGTACTCTACTGGGTGGCGGTGGCCGACGCAGTCAACGTGGCGCCGGCGCAGTTGAATATTCTGATCCCGGAGTGGACGCAGCAGACCGTGGAGCGGATTTTCGCCACCCATCTGGAGGACTGGCCCGCCCTGCTGCATTCCATGCGCACGGTAGCGGCAAGCGCACGCGCCAGGTTCTCCCAAGGCGCGGGCCGCGAGCGGAAAGCTTCCCTGGACTAGGTTCTGCCCCAACAGGAGGATAGCCATGAAACACTCACGAAGATTCGCATTGCTGGCGCTGATCGCGGGGGCGCTTGCCGCCCCGCCGCGGGCCGCCGCCCAGGAGCAGCAGCCCTTCTTTCGCGTCAAGGTGGACATGGTTGTACTCAGCTTCACCGTCACCGACAGCAAGGGGCGCTATGTCAACGGACTGAAACCCGGCGATTTCCGGATTCTCGAGGACGGCATCCTGCAGAAGGTTTCCACCTTCGCCGAGGGAAACCGCCCCGCTGTGCAAGTGCTTGAAGGAGGGCAGACCCGCCCCATTATCCCCCCCGCGGTCGCCGAGACCGTCCCAGCGGTGGGTGAGCCGCGCAGCGACACTTTGGCGGGCACCAATGTCTTCGTGCTCTTCGACACCAGCAACTACATGTACCGAGGCTTCGTCTACGCTTCGGACGCCATCGCGGATTTCGTGCGCGGCCTGGACCGCGCCGATTCCGTCGCCGTCTACACGTTCAGCCGCAATCTCTCGCGCGTGGCCGTGCTCACGCGCAGCCGGACCGATGCCATCACCGGACTCCGCAAGGCCGTCGCCGGCGACGACGCGGCCCTTTACAACTGCCTGCTTCTCACCCTGCGCGACGCCGCCAAAGTCCCCGGCCGCAAAGTCGTGATCGTCTTCTCCAACGGCCCCGACAACGCCAGCATGCTCGCTCCCGACGACGTGCGCGCCGTGGCCGAGGACGAAGGCATTCCCATCTACGTCATTTCCACGCTGGAAGCCAACCGCGACGCGATCTCGAGCAACGTCTTCCGCCGCATCGCCACCCGTACCGGCGGTAAGGCCTACTTCGCCAAAACCTGGCAGAAGCAGGTGGAGGCCTTCGAGAGCATTCGCGAGGACCTGGGCAACTCTTACACCATCACGTACTACCCGCAACCCAATCCCAACGAGGGCTTCCGCAAGATTTCGGTGGAAATCCCCAGCGACGTGGGCAGGAAGTACCGCGTCCGCGCGCGCCCCGGCTACCGTCCGCGCGCGGGATTCTAATAGTGATTGATGATCTCCGAACTGATTGACAGGCTGAGCGCCGCTCAAGTCTATGATCTGGAGCAGCCGCGCTTTGCCGGCATGCCCATCTACCCGTCGCACAAGCCGGGCTACCACTACGCGCTCCACCGCCGGCATCGAGACGCTTACAACCCGGCTCAGAACGGCCAGCGCAGCGGGTCGAGCGGCATGCTGACCATGATGGAGCATACCGGCACGCACATAGACGCGCTCTGCCACCAGGCCTGCGATCTGAAACTCTTCGGCGGCGTGCCGGTCGAAAACGTGGAGACGGCCGCCGGATTCACCGAACTGGGAGTGGAGAAGATCGCGCCCATCGCCGCCCGCGGCGTGCTGCTCGACGTCGCCGGGTGGAAGGGCGTGGCGATCCTGCCGAGCCTCTACAGTATCCCGGCCGAGGAACTAATTGCGTGCGCCCAGGCGCAAAAGGTGGAGGTCCGTGCCGGCGACGTGCTGCTGGTACGCACCGGCTACGGCGCCCTATGGAACGACGAGGCAGCGTACCTGAATTCGGCCGGCGTTGCGAAGTCCGGCACGCTTTGGGCTGCCGAACGCGGAGTGAAGGCCGTCGGCTGCGACAACATGAGCTGGGACACGCCCCGTGAGCGCGACCCCGAAACCGGATCGCTGCTGTTCGCCCACGTGTATCTGCTGCCAAAGAAAGGCATTTACATCATAGAGAACTTGAATCTGGAGGCCCTGGCCCGCGACCGCCGCTACGAGTTCGCCTTCCTGGCCGCTCCCCTCAAACTGACGGGCGCCACAGGCTCCCCCATCCGCCCCCTGGCCTTTGTGTGACCGGGCGGGCTGCTTCGACAACAGATCGCCGCTGGGTGTTATCGCTCTCCACTGTCCCCTTCTCCTGGACTTCTCGACATGCTTCGGTGGCGGCACGAGAGCCCCGCCGCTTCCGGCGTTACTGGACGCGCGGGCGTCCACCCAAACAGCGCAGCGTCAGGCCGTTCACCGACGCAGGCGATCAGTTCTCACTCTTCGGGGAGCAGTGTGGAAAATCACTCAGTTCAGGCCGGGGCATTTGGCTCTTCGCAGTCGACACGCGCAGCGGATTCGCGATCAGGATCGCCCCTTGAGGTCCGGAAGTGTGGAAGTGCAAGACCGTGTTCGCCTCCGACTCCGTGCATCCGAGGAGAAGTTTCACCTCTGCATCACGTTTGTGCAGATCAACGGTGCAAACGACGCCCCACAGACAGGAGCGACTTCCCGATCCGACCCACACATCGATTCCCTGGCCGTCGCCGCCAAGCGTGCCGTCAAGATAGCCATAGTCCAATGGATACCGTAGATCCGGGAACCTCGGATGCGTGGCGCCTCTCGGCCGGTCAATGACAATCTTGTGGTCCTTCAAGAGTTCACCCAAGTTGTCCCAGAAACTGGAGTTGTACACATCCTTCATCTTAGAAAACTCGGAATCGCGTGCGGAAACCGGAGACGGTGGCGCTCCCGGTTTGCACTCGCACCACATCTATCAATTCGCCCGGAGTTGCTATCATCTGACGTGAGAATGCCATGCAGTTGGTTGGTTTGTTGGAGCGAATCAGACAGTGCGCGATGCCCGAGGGCACGGTCGAGTGCCGCGGCACGTGGTTGCGGCAAGAGGGTGAGATGCGTTTCGCTCCCGGCCGTCCATGGATGTCTTTCACGGCGGAGGAGTGGTTCCACGGCGGCGGAATAGAGTTCCGCTGGCAGGCGTGGGTCCGCATGGCGCCGCTCGTACGGGCTCGTGTCGTCGATTCTTTTGAGGACGGCAAAGGAAAGCTCACGGCCCTGGTTTACGGCGCCGTGCCCGTGGCAAGCTCGCGGGGCCCAGCTACCGACAGAGGCGAGGCTATGCGTGGCCTGGCCGAGCTTCCCTGGCGCCCGTCCGCATTCCGCGAGGCGCCGCATCTCAGATGGGACGTAGCAGAAGCAGGCAAGCTGCGTGCCACGTTCGATGACGGAAGGACCCCGGCGGCGGTCGAGTTTGAGGTGGATGACGACGGGACAGTGCACAGCGCCGCCACGTCCAGCCGTCCCCGCATGGTTGGCAAGACGCTGGTGGAAACCGCCTGGTCGGGGACCTTTCGCGAGCACAAGGTGTTCGACGGCATTCGGGTGCCAACTGTAGCCGAGGTAGCCTGGCATCTTCCCGAAGGGCCGTTTACGTACTGGCGGGCGCGCATTACTGATTTTCGCGTTCTCCGCTGACACGGATCCGCTTGAGCGGAAGAACCGTGTGCTCCATCTTTGCCCAACCCGCCAGCGGCCACCTCGCTAAAATAGAGTTGTATGCGCATTCTGGCGATCCCCTCCGTCCTGTTGTTCGCAGTTTCCGCCTGCTTGGCCGGCGATGGAGGGTCAACCCCGCGCCAGAAGGCGCTGGCGCAACTGGACCGCATGGTCGCCAACCAGCGCGGCATGATGAACATCGCCCCCGCCGAGGGCGAATTTCTTTCCAATCTGGTGGTCAAGCTGAACGCCAGGCGCGTTCTCGAAATCGGCACCTCGCACGGGTATTCGGGTATCTGGCTCGCCCTGGGCCTCAGCCAGAAAGGCGGCAAGCTCATAACGCTCGATATCGACAGGGGCCGCTTCGACGAGGCCGTGGAGAACTTCCGCCTCGCCGGCCTCTCCTCTTACGCCGACCTGCGGTTGGTCGACGCCCTCAAGGAAGTCCCCAAAATCGACGGCCCGTTCGACCTCGTCTTCATCGACGCCTGGAAACCCGACTACGTCCGCTACCTGAAGATGGTGCTGTCCAAGATGCGCCCGGGCGGCGCCATCGCGGCCCACAACGTTAAATCCCAAGCGTCCGAGATGGAAGATTTCCTTAAGGAAATACGGACAAATCCCGCACTTAAGACTGAATTTATCAACGTAGGCCCTTCCGGACTATCCATCAGCTACGTTCGGTAGTGGTACTTGACAGAAAAACGGGGGCGGCACGCGCCGGAGGGTAAAAACTCGTTTGGTGTGTCCGCAAAGTGATGCGCTGTATATAGATAAAGTTCTTGACGGGCCCCTATATGTTGGGGTATCTCTGACAGAGCAAGCCTTTTCTCTGGACAAGGATTTCAACATGGGTCAGCTAAGCGTCAACCTCAGCCCGCGAGCGCAACAGCTCCAGGCCACTTCTCCTAACCCGGCGCATGCCGGTGTCTCGTTCCCCCGCCTCTTCACTGCCAAGTTGGAAGCCGGCAGGACTCCCTACGATGAAATTCAGTGGGATTTGCGCACAGCTTCCATTGGAAATGAGAAGGGCGCAGTGATCTTCGAGCAGCGCGATATCGAGATCCCCGCGGACTGGTCGCAGACCGCCACCAACATCGTGGCCAGCAAGTACTTCCACGGCAAACTCGGGTCGCCCGAGCGCGAGCACAGCGTAGCGCAGTTGGTCCACCGCGTGGTAGATACCATCGCCGGTTGGGGCGCGCACGGCCAGTACTTCGCCGCGCCGGAGGACGCCGAGGACTTCCGTCTGGAGCTGACCCACCTTATGTTGACGCAGAAGGCCTGCTTCAACTCCCCGGTCTGGTTCAACGTCGGCGTGAAGGAAGCGCGCGGTTACGGCTGGTATTACGACGAAACCACGGACACCATCTGTGAACTGGAGAGCGGCCAGCCGCGGCCGCAATGTTCGGCCTGCTTCATCGTCTCGGTGAAAGACTCGCTCACGTCGATCCTGGACCTGGCCAAGACCGAAGGCATGCTGTTCAAATGGGGTTCCGGCACGGGCACCAACCTGTCCACGCTCCGCGAGGAGAATGCCATCCTCTCCGGCGGAGGCCGCGCCTCCGGCCCGCTCAGCTTCATGAAGGGCTTCGACGCCTTCGCCGGCGTCATCAAGAGCGGCGGCAAAACGCGCCGCGCGGCCAAGATGGTCATTCTCAATTCCGACCACCCCGACATCGAAAAGTTCATCTGGTGCAAGGCCAAGGAGGAAAAGAAGGCCCACACGCTGATCGACGCCGGCTACGACCCTTCGCTCGACGGCGACGCTTACAGCTCCGTCTTCTTCCAGAACGCCAACAACAGCGTGCGCGCCACCGATGAGTTCATGCTGTCGGTGGTGGAGGACCGCGAGTGGTGGACCCGCGCCGTCCTGGGCGGCCAGCCGGTGAAGCGTTACAAGGCCCGCGACCTGATGCACATGATCGCCGAGGCCACCCACCAGTGCGGCGACCCCGGCATGCAGTTCGACACCACCGTCAACCGCTGGAATCCCTGCAAAGCTACCGGCCGCATCAATGCCTCCAACCCTTGCTCGGAGTACATGTTCGTGGACGACTCCGCCTGCAACCTGGCCAGCATCAACCTGATGAAGTTCGTGGGCCCGGATGGCCGGTTCGACGTCGAAGCCTTCCGCCATGCCGTGGACACCATCGTCCTGGCGCAGGAGATCATCGTAGACAACGCCAGCTACCCCACCGAGAAGATCGCCGCCAACTCGCACAAGTTCCGCCCCCTGGGGCTTGGCTTCGCCAATCTGGGCGCGCTGCTGATGTCGCAGGGCCTCGCTTATGACAGCGACCGCGGGCGCGATTTCGCCGCCGTCATCACGGCCGTCATGTGCGGGCAGGCATACCTCACCAGCGCCCGCGTCAGCGAAGCCGGCGGCCCGTTCGTCGAGTATCGCAAGAACGAGGATTCGTTCCTCGAAGTGATCCGCATGCACAGGGAGGCCGTGAACCGCATCGACCCGAAGCACGTGCCCGCGTCCTTGCTCGCCGGCGCCAGGGAATGCTGGAATGCGGCTTACGATTTGGGCCGGCGGGCCGGCTTCCGCAACGCGCAGGTCACGGTGATCGCTCCCACCGGTACCATCGGTTTCATGATGGACTGCGACACCACCGGCATCGAACCGGACCTGGCGCTGGTGAAGTACAAGAAACTGGTCGGCGGCGGCGTGATCAAGATCGTCAACAACACGGTGCCGCAGGCGCTTATCCGCCTGGGCTACACGCCCGAAGAGGTGGAGGAGATCGTCAGCCACATCGACTCCACCGGCACCATCGAAGGCGCTCCGCACCTCAAGGAAGAGCACCTGCCCGTGTTCGACTGCAGCCTGCGGCCTTCCAACGGTGTGCGCTTCATTCACCACATGGGCCACGTCAAGATGATGGCCGCCGTGCAGCCGTTCATCTCCGGAGCCATCTCGAAGACCATCAACATGCCCGAGGACTCCACCACCGAGGACATCATGGACGCCTACATCGAAAGCTGGCGCCTCGGCCTGAAGGCGGTGGCTATCTATCGCGACAACTCCAAGCGCGTGCAACCGCTCACCAGCGGCGCCCAGGCCAAGAAGGCTGCCCCGGAGGCGGCGGCTCCGGCGGAGCGGATCGTCTACCGGCCCATCCGCCGCAAACTGCCCGACGAGCGGCAGTCCATCACCCACAAGTTCTCCATCGGCGGCCACGAAGGCTACATCACGGTGGGCTTGTACGAAGACGGCCTGCCGGGCGAACTGTTCATTACCATGGCCAAAGAAGGCTCCATCATCAGCGGCCTCATGGACAGCTTCGCCACCGCCGTCAGCTTCAACCTGCAGTACGGCGTGCCGCTGAAATTCCTGGTGGACAAGTTCAGCCACGTGCGCTTCGAGCCGGACGGCTGGACCGGCAACCCGCAGATTCCCTACGCCAAGTCCATCATGGATTACATTTTCCGGTGGCTCGGCATGAAGTTCCTGGGGCCGGAATACGCGGTGACGGAGGCCGGCAAGAGCAGCAAGCTGCGCCCCACCGAGCCGGAACCGCAACAATCGCTGCCCTTCGGCCCGGTGGCCGAGGACGCGCCGCTCTGCGCCGAATGCGGCTCGCTGATGACGCGCAACGGCTCCTGCTTCAAGTGCGAGAACTGCGGAGGAACCAGCGGCTGCAGCTAGCACCGTGTGCAAAATCGGGGACGAATCCGAAAGCCTCACGTGGAGCAGGCGGCCACGCGGGCAACGCCGGCGGCCCCGCCGGCGCCGTCGCTCCACTGTCCCCAGACGGTCTGAAACCGCGATCTGGATGTGGTGGTCGATCCCGTGCGGGTCCAGTGCCACAATCGGCCCGGCTGCCGGCGAACCGTTGCCGGCACGGGAGTTCCTTCTCCATCGAACGGCATCCTCCCCGTGGGCTTGAACATCACCCGCATTTCGGCCCGCTGCTCCCGGGGAAGGTTCTCCGGAAACTCCATCTTCCCCGACAAACGCTGCGGCCGGCGTGCCTGTAACGCAAGCTCGACATCCCTATCCTGGACCATCATGTCGGTCAGGGCGTTTTCCCGATCGAGCACCGGCCGGCCCTGGATCCATGCATGCAGCCGGTAGCTGCCCGGCGAGACATTTTCGACAACAAACGGTGTTTGACAAGGAAGCGAGACGGCGGCCCGCCCCAGGTGCGACTGCCCGAATTCTTGCGTTAGCATCAGAGCGTACTTCTCCCCCTCCCGGCAGTTGCTGAATTCCATCGTGCCCGAGATCCTGAGGAACGGCCGTCCGTGCACGGACTCGGCATTCTCCGGCCAGTACGTTCTTCGGTAAACGCGTGGGAGCTCCGCCACCTTCACCGGCTTCTCCGCGGTCCCGGCCTTCGCCGTCTCGTTCGCGGTGGGCGCCACTTGCACGTAGTAATCGCCCGGGGGCAGCTTCTCAATCACAAAGGTTCCCTTCGAATCGGTGACGGCGGACGCAATCGCGGGTGACAACGTGAGTTGGCCTTCATAGAATCGCGTGACCACCATGCCCACGGTCTGCTTCACCACCGGCTTCTTGACGTCATTCTCCACTTCCACCAACCGCCCGCGAACAACGGCCTCCTTGTACAGCAACAGCCGGATCCGGCGCACCGTAGACTTCGCTCCTTCCTGCACCTTCGCAGCGCGCACCAACCCGCGGTACCCCTCTAATATCGCGTTTGGTTCGACGTACCCATCGGCGGTGGCATCAATGTTGTAAGAGCCTGGTTCAGTCAGCTCGAAGGTGAATGCGCCACTGTAATCGCTCACCGCCTTCAGGAACTCATCTTTCTTCGCCCCTGACTTCTTACACGTCACCTGGGCGCCCGCAACCGCGGTTCCATACGGGTCTTGCACCACCCCTTCGACCCGTGCCAGAGACTCCGCGGCAACCATCGGCGTGAACAATGACAAGACGACACTCAGCAGGAAGAAGTGTTTCAGCGAGGGGCGCGCATCAGAGTTAGGCACCTTAAGCCTCTTATATAGGGGCAGTCTACAACCACTGCTTTTGCGCGGTCAAGTTTGTACGGTGTCCTGACGGACAGTCCGCCGTCAGAATCGAACCTTCCAGAGGAGGAAGGCTACACCCAGTACGAACGCCCCGAGTGCCTGATACTCCTGGTTCTTCCGGTACAAGCGCCAGGAGAACCGCGCCTCGCCGGGCTGTGCGGTGAGGCGGGGCCACAATACGGGCACGCGTTCGGCGTAGGCCGCGTACTCGGGGAACAGCTTGCGCAGGTGCTGCTCTTCCAGTTCGATCACCGGCAGGTAGACCAGTCCGAAAACGACCGCGAACAGCACCGCGAGTCCCACCCGCCGCGAGGCCACCACGAAGCCCGCCGCCGTCAGCAGCGTGCCGACGTACAACGGATTGCGCAGGTGCGCGTACGGCCCGCCCGTGGCCAGCGTGGTGTTCTTGGCCAGGTGCCCGGCCGCCCATGCGCGCAACAGCAGTCCCGCGAGCGCTACGGGCAATCCCCAGACGAGCGATTCGGCCGACGGCTGCGATAGCCACAGAAACGCCGCCACCAGCACGAATCCTCCCGGTACCCGCAGACGGGCGACGACATCCGCATAGGGCTTGGCGAACCAATAACGGCGTTCACTCATCCGGCCAGTTGTCTCCGTAAGGACTCAAACACCATTTCGGGCGTGATCTTCAGCATGCTCGCATCATACTCGTTGCGGCGCTTGTAACTGGTTTCCGCGCCATCCGCGCGCATCACCTCCAAGGAGCCTCCGTACGGCCCGTTGCGCGCCGGATCCGTGGGGCCGAAGATGGCGACGCCCGGCTTGGCCAGCGCCGCCGCCAAATGCAGAGGGCCGCTGTCGACGCCCACGACGGCCGCCGCGCGGCGCGTGGCGTCGATGAGCCCCGCCAAGCCCGAGAAGTGCGGAATGGCGCCGGTGATTCGCGCCAGGTCCGCGGCGGCTTGCGGCGCTCCGTTTACCACCAACGCCACGCCCAACTCCCGGCCGAGCAGATGCGCCAGGGCCGCGTAATTCTCCACCGGCCATTGTTTGGCGCGCCAGCCCGCCATGGGGCTCGCCAGCACGAATCGTCCGGTGGGCAACTCGCCTTCCGGTATGCCTGCCGGCAAGGGAAACGTCTTCAGCACGTTGGCGGCGCCCGCGCGCGCGGCCAGATCCAGGTTCCGGTCCACCACGTGCGCGGCTTGGCTCAACACGCGATCCGAGTAAATCAGCCCCGCAAGCGGCTCGCGCAACTGCGACTGATGAAATCCATAGATGCGCGTGGGGCGCGCTGCCGACGCCACCAGCGCCGATTGAATGAGCCCCTGGAAATCGACGGCGAAATCGTACTTCTGCGCGCGCAATCCACGCCACGCCTCGCGGATGCCGGCCCACGAGTGCCGCGAGAACAGAACCAGGCGATCGATGAACGGATTGTCCTCGAGCAGCGGCGCCCACCGCGGATTCACCACCCAGGTCAGACAACTCCCCGGAAAGCTGTGCTTGAGCGACGCCGCGGCAGGCAGCGCGTGAATCACGTCGCCCATTGAACTGAGCCGCACCACCAGGATGCGCGCTCCATTGGAGTTCGCTTTAGTAGCGGGAGTGTACATGAGCGATCAACTCCGCGGTACGGCGCTTATCGCCGTCCTCGCAGCGCAGGACGGCCTCGGGGACGAGGTCCGCCAGAATGGCTTCCAGGCCGCCGCCATCGGCCGCGAATACGTAATCCACCACGGCCAGCGCGGCCACCAGTTCCGCGCGAGCGCGCACGGTGAGAAGCGGATTCTCGGACGGCGCCACCACGGCGACCAGAAGCGCTTCCGGCCGGGCGAAGTCGCTCAGCATCCGGGCGTGCTCGATGAGCAGCGGGTCGAAATGTCCCGCCACGGCGCGTACGGTCTTATTTTGTCCGGCGGCTTCGCGGCGCAGTGCGGCCGCGTCGGCGGCCAGGCGAATTTTCTTTCGTGTGTCCAATGGATTGCCCGGTGGCAAACTCCTTCGCAATATCAGAGCGCGCGCCGGCGGCGAGCGCCGCGGCATACGCGGCCCAAGCCTCCGGCGTCTTCAAGAAATCGTAGCGCGGATCGCCCATCCGGAGGATAGGTATTCGCGGGCCGCCATCCATGATGGCGCGCTCGGTCTCGACTTCGACGATCTTGGAATACTCCGCCTCCCATTCCGGCGTGATGACCAGCGTCACATCGCAGCCCCCCGTGCGATCCACCGCTTCGGCAAGCACGTGCTTGCGCGCGCGCACCAGGCCGGAGACGGCTACGCCGGCCTGCTCGAGCAAGTGGCGGTCGGCGGCGCGCGCTACGCCCACGGCAAACACGCGCACCTCCAGTTTCCGCAGGGCGAGCGCCTCCGCACAGCGATCACGGAAGTCGCCCACCACCAGCGCCAGACATCGAGAAAAGTCCGCTTGGAAGGCCAAATTCCTATTTGAGCAGTTCCAGCGCCGTTTGCGCTACCCTCTCGGCCGTCACGCGCGTCATGCACCGATGGTCGATAGGGCATTCCCGCAGCAGGCAAGGGCTGCAATCCACGGGCTCGCGCACCACGCGCGCGTTCGATCCGGTCGGTCCGGTGCCTATGTCGTCGGTGGCACCGAAGATGGCCACCGTGGGCACGCCGAGCGCGGAACTGATGTGCATGGCGCCGGAATCGTTGGTGAGGAAGACGCGGCAGGCCGCGGTCATGTTGATGAACTGCCGCAAGGTCGTTTCGCCGGCTTCGTTCCACGCGCGCACGCCCGCGTTGCGCACCGCATTGGCGACCACTTCACACAGCGGACGTTCCGCGGCCGATCCGAAAACCGCCACGCACCCGTTCATTTCTCCCGCCAGCCGTACCGCCGCCTCCGCGAAGCGCTCCGGCAGCCAGCGCTTGGCGGTGCCGTAGGCCGCCCCAGGGCTCACCCCGATCGCCGGCAGCGTCGCCCCGAGTTGCTCGAAGGCGCGCGCGCCGTCCGTCCGTGCCGCCGCGGCGCCGTCCAGGCGGATCTCATCGCTCGCCGGCAGTTCGTCCATCAGCCTCGCGCGGCGCAGAAGTTCCAGATAGTAGAAATGTTCGTGGCGCGGAATCTCGCCTTTCGCCGGTACCGGCACGGCGGTTGTCAGCAGGAAACTCCGGCCGTCGCGCGCGTACCCGATGCGCCGGGGAATCCCGGCCACCAGCGCGGCCAGCGCCGCGTCGAAGGCGTTCTGCAACAGGATGGCGGCGTCGAAGCGTTCTCCGCGCAGCGCCCAGGCCTGACGCAGGCGCGTAGAAAACTTCCCCGGCAAGTAATGGATGACGCGGTCGGCAAACGCTTCCCGCGCGTACAGATCCGCCACCCACGGCCTGGCGAGAATGGTGATGCGCGCGTCCGGAAAACGCTGCCGCACTACCCGCAGCGCGGGCAAGCTCATGACCGCATCGCCCACCCAATTAGTGGCGCGGACAAGAATGTTCTCGAAAGAGGGGACTGACACCGCCTTCACACTACTAGGTTTCGTAAAATAGTCGCTGAGAGTCAAATTGCCCAAAGGGAAGTTCTACACCCGCGAAGAGCTGGTTGCCGCGCGCCGCGAGTGGAAGCGCGAAGGCAAGACCGTAGTGTTCACCAACGGCTGCTACGATATCCTCCACCCCGGCCATGTGCGCCTGCTCGAAAGCGCGCGCTCGCTCGGCGACGTCCTGGTGCTGGCGCTCAACAGCGATGCGAGCGTGAAGCGCTACAAAGGCCCGTCCCGCCCGCTCAACTGCGAGCGCGACCGCGTCGAGTTGGCTTGCGCGGTCGAAGCCGTCGACGCCGTTACCGTTTTTGACGAGGACACCCCCTGCGAATTGCTCGAACTGCTTCTGCCGGACATCCTGACCAAGGGCGCCGACTGGAGCCATTGGGTGGCCGGCCGGGAAATCGTGGAAGCGGCCGGAGGCGAAGTGCGTGTGCTTCCGCTCGAACCCGGCTATTCCACCACCTGCATCGTGGAGGCGGCACTGGCGCGCCGGCCCTGAGCCTTGACGCATCCTGCCATCCGTGAGCTGTTCGAAAAGCTGGGCCGGCACCCGGCGGTAGGAGAAGTCGCGCGCCGCCTGTCGAGCGGCAAGAAAACCGATTCCTCCCTGTCCGGCCTCACCACCACCGCCAAGGCCCTGTACCTGGTCCTGCTCGCGCGCGCCGTGGACCGGCCGCTGATTGTCGTCACCGACGGATCCAAGCAGGCCGAAACGCTGCACGAATCCATCGAGACCTTCTTTGAATTGACATCCGTGGGGCGCGTGTCGCGTCCGCAGTTGCTGCCGGCGCTGGATGTGCTGCCGTTTCAAAATCTCTCGCCTCACGCCGAAATCGGCGAGCAGCGCGCCCGCGCCCTATGGCGCCTGTCGAGTGAGCGCGTGCCCATCACTGTGACCGGAGTGGGCGCCGCGCTGTTCCGGACAGAGTCGTCTGATTTCTACCGCCAGCTCGCTCTCACCCTCCGCGTGGGCGAGGAAGTGCCGCTCGAAGACCTCACGGCGCACCTAGAAGGCATCGGCTACAACCGCCGTGAGCCCGTCGAGATGGTGGGCGAATACTCGGTGCGCGGCGGGATCCTGGACGTCTTCCCGCCGGGATCGCCGAGGCCGATCCGCATCGAGCTGTTCGGCGACCAGATCGAATCCATGCGCCGCTTCGACGTGGAAACGCAGCGCTCAATCCTGAAAGTGGAAGAAGCCGCGCTGCTTCCGCTGGCCGAATACCCGCGCACGAAGGCGCTCTTCGACGAGCTGCGCGATCGTTTCGATTACCTGGAAACGCCCGGCTGGGAATTCCGCGTTCCTCTGGTGCGCCCACGCACGAATACGATCTTCTCGCTCCCGGAGAACCCCGTCGTGGTTTGGGACGAGCCGGAGCTGGTGGAGGCCGCGGCAAAGCGCTTGTGGACGCGGCTGGAAGAACCTGGCCGTGAGAGTGCCTGCCCGCCCGGCTTGAATTACCTGCACTGGGAGGAACTTACCGAAGCGGCGGGCGCGTTGAGCAGCGTGGCGCTGCGGGAACTGGAAGTGGGCGCCGGGGACCTCCACATCCCCAGCCGCGCCCCCATGAATTTCCAGGGCAACATGCAGGTGGCGGTGGCCGAAGCGCGCACACTGGCCGAGCAAGGCTCGCGCGTCCTTTTCTTCGCTCCTTCGGCCGGCGAGATCGAGCGCCTTGCCGGCATCTTCCGGGAGTACTCGATCCCGTTCCAACTCGGCCTGGACTCGGACGACAAGACGCCTCCCTACCTCGCGGAGCGCGCCTACATGGCCGGCGAAGCGGCCAGCACCTTCCTGGTGAAGGGCGCTATACGCCGCGGCGTCGTCCTCCCCGACGCGCAATTGGCCCTGTTCGGCAGCGACGACCTGTTCGGCCCCTCCGACTTGATCGCCCGGCCCGTGCCCGCACGCCGTGGCTTGGCCGCCTTCACATCCGACCTGGCCGACCTGAAGCCCGGCGATTACGTCGTGCACGTCGAGCACGGCGTGGGGCGTTTCCTGGGCCTGCGCGAAGTGGGCCAGGGCGAGTTGCGCGGCGACTTCATGCTGCTCGAGTACGCCGGTGACGACAAGCTGTACGTACCGTTGACGCGCATGGACCTGGTGCAGAAGTATCGCGGCGGGGGCGACGGCGCGCCACCGCTCGACCGCTTGGGCGGCGCCACATGGTCCCGCACCAAGAGCCGCGTCAAAGCCAAGATGCGCGACATGGCCGACGAGCTGCTCAGGCTCTACGCCGAGCGCAAACTGGCCGAGGGCTTCTCTTTCTCGCCCGACAGCAACTGGCAGCGCGAATTCGAGGAAGCCTTCGAATTCTCGCCGACCGACGATCAGGTCGCAGCCGTGGGCGAAATCAAGCGCGACATGGAAGCCCCCGGCGTCATGGACCGGTTGCTCTGCGGCGATGTCGGCTTCGGGAAGACGGAAGTCGCCATGCGCGCGGCCTTCAAGGCCCTCGGCGACGGCAAGCAAGTCGCGGTGCTCGCCCCCACGACGGTGCTGGCTTTCCAGCACTACGAAACCTTCCGGCGCCGCTTCGCACCCTTCCCCGTGCGCGTCGAGATGATTAGCCGCTTCCGCTCGGCCAAGGAGATCAAGGCGGTGCTCGCCGACTTGGCCGACGGTAAGGTGGATATCCTCATCGGCACGCACCGCATACTCTCAAAGGACGTCGAGTTCCGCGACCTCGGCCTCCTGATCGTGGATGAAGAGCAGCGCTTCGGCGTGCGTCACAAGGAGCGGCTCAAGCAACTCAAGAAGAACGTGGACGTGCTGACCATGAGCGCCACGCCCATCCCGCGTACGCTGCACATGTCGTTGGTGGGCATTCGCGACATGAGTGTCATCGAAACGCCTCCCAAGGACCGGCTCGCCATTCACACCGTGGTCGCGCATTTCGACCCGGAGCTGATCCGCAGTGCCATCGAGCAGGAACTGGCCCGCGGCGGCCAGGTCTATTTCCTGCACAACCGCGTGGATTCGATCTGGCAGCGCGCCGGCATGATCCAGCAACTGGTCCCGCAGGCGCGCATCGGCGTGGGCCACGGGCAGATGGCCGAAAACGAGTTGGAACGCGTGATGCTGGGCTTCATGCACCACCAGTTCGACGTGCTGGTGTCCACCACCATCATCGAAAATGGCCTCGACATTCCGCTGGCCAACACCATTGTCGTCGACGGTGCCGAACGCTACGGCTTGTCGGAACTCTACCAGTTGCGCGGGCGCGTGGGCCGCTCCAACCGGCGCGCCTACGCCTACCTGCTGGTTCCCACCGATACCGAGCTGAGCGAGTTGGCCCGCAAGCGCCTCGCCGCGCTGAAGGAGTTCAGCGAGTTGGGCGCGGGTTTCAAGATCGCCGCCCTCGATCTGGAATTGCGCGGCGCGGGCAACGTGCTCGGCGGCGAACAGCACGGCCACATCAGCGCCGTCGGTTTCGATATGTACGTGCGGCTGCTCGAAGAGACCGTGCACGAATTGAAGGGCGAGCCGCTTCCGGTGGAGGTGCACTCGAACCTCAACCTGGGGCTCGACCTGCGCATCCCGCCCGACTACATCGAGGACGAGCACCAGCGCCTGCGGGCGTACAAACGCATCGCGGAAGCCGAGGACGACGAGCGCGCGGGCCGCATCCTCGCCGAGTTCCAGGACCGTTACGGCCCGCCACCCGAGGTCGTGCATACACTGTTGAAATACTCCCAGCTCAAGGCGCTGGCGCGAAAGCTGGGCATTGAAGCGGTCGAGCGCCGCCACGGCGTGCTGAACGTCAAGTTCCACAAAGAGTCGCGCATCGATCCAAAGCGGCTCATGGGCCTGGTCAGCGCTCAGGCAGGCGCGCAGTTCACTCCGGCGGGCGTGCTGCGGCTGCCGCTGGACGGGCACCAGGACGCCTCGATCGTGCTGGAGCGCCTGCAGACCGGTCTCAAGAAGCTGGCGGAATGACGTGGCGCTGGCATGCGGCCATTCCGGCCGCCTCATTTGAAGTGAAACCAATCGGATTCTGTGACCGTCCACCATCCGAGGCCCGTTCATCGGATAGAATGAGGAATATGTGGCGGTACAGTGTGATGCTCCTGGTGTGCGGCGCCTTCTTTGCCGTCGCGGCGGATGTGAAGGTAGTCGAGGAGATCGTCGCGAAGGTCAACAATGAGATCATCACGCGCGGCGAACTCGAACGCGAGCGCAAACAGGCGGATGCGCGTCTCCGCGCGCAGGGCCTCTCCGGCAAGCGCCTGGCCGACGCCATGAAGGAATTCGAAAAGGGTCTGCTGCGCGACCGTATAGACAACATGTTGCTGGTGCAGAAGGGCAAGGAGCTCAGCATCAACGTCGATCCGGATGTAAGCAAGTTCCTGGCCGATATGCAGTTGAGGGCCAAGATCGGCGATCCGGAGAAGTTCCAGCAAATGATCCGCACCCAGTTGGGCATGCCTTTTGAGGACTACAAGTCGGAACTCCGCAACCAGTACCTGACCAGGCGTGTCATCGGCCAGGAGGTCAGTAGCCGCATCCACGTCCCCCATGCGGATATCGAGAAGTACTACGCTGAGCACAAATCCGAATTCGTGCGCAAAGAGCGAGTGTTCCTGCAGGAGATTCTCATTTCCGCGCAGGGCAAGAAACCCGACGAGGTCCTCGCGCTGGAAAAGAAAGCCAAGGGCATCGTGGCGCGAGCCCGCAAGGGCGAGAAATTCGACAACCTGGTCCGTGATTTCTCCGAAGCCGATAGTGCGCAGAACGGCGGGATGCTGGATCCGTACGAGCGTGGCAGCCTCGACAAGCGCATCGAGGATCTCGTTTTCAACCAGGAGCGCAATTACGTCACCGATCCCATCCGTGTCTCCGGCGGCTTCCTGATCCTCAAGGTCGTCGAAAAGCACAACGCCGGCCAGGCGACCCTCGAAGAAGTGGAGAACGAAGTCAACGAGAAGCTCTTCATGCCCCGCTTCGAGCCGGAGATCCGCAAGTACCTCACACGGTTGCGCATGGATGCCTTCCTCGAAATCAAGGAGGGCTACACGGACACTGCGGCCGCGCCCGGCAAAGACACTCGATGGAGAGATCCCGCGATGTTGAAGCCGGCCACGGTGACGAAGGAAGAAGTGGCCAACCGCATGCGTCACCGCCGCCTGTTGTGGGTGATCCCCATCCCGGGGACCAAGGTCGCCGTCAAGACGCCCAGCAGTTCGAAGGGTTGATCCCCGGATGAAATCCCCGTACATTAGCGAACTGGCAGCCAACCAGGTGGTCCAGGGGTGTTTCCTGGTGCGTTCCAAGGAAGTCCGGCAGAAGAAGACCGGCGAACCGTACCTGTCGCTCTCTCTGGGCGACAAAAGCGGCGAAGTTGACGCCAAAATGTGGGACAACGTTGCCGAGGTGATGGACACTTTCGACCGCGACGACTTCGTCCGCGTGAAGGGCGTCCTGCAGGTGTACCAGAACCGGCCGCAGTTCACCGTCCACAAGCTGCAGCGGCTCTCGGACGACGAAGTAGACAAAAGCGACTTCTTCCCCGCCTCCAAGCGCGATCCCGGCGAGATGTTCGCCGAGTTGATGAGCATTGTGGCCGGGATATCGAACCCCCACCTGAAAGCGTTGCTCGAAGCCTTGTTCACCGACCAGGACATCGCCCGGCGCTATCGCGTGGCGCCCGCTGCCAAGGTGGTGCATCATGCCTGGCTGGGCGGCCTGATCGAACACGTGCTGTCCATGTGCAAGCTCGGCCGGATGGCCGCGCTGCACTACGAAGGCATCGACCTGGATTTGGTGCTCACAGGCGCTATCCTTCACGATATCGGTAAGATCCGGGAACTCGACTACCAGCGCAGTTTCGGCTACACGGATGACGGCCAGTTGATCGGCCACACCGTCATCGGCGTGCAGATGGTGGACGAGAAGCTGCGCGCCTTGCCGGATTTTCCGCCGCGGTTGCGGTCCCTGGTCGAGCACATGATTCTGAGCCACGCCGGCGAACGCGAGTTCGGGGCGCCTCAGGTGCCGTTGTTCGCCGAAGCTCTCTTGCTGCACTACCTCGACAACCTCGATTCCAAGATGGAATGCGTCCGCGGCCTGGTGGAGCAGGACCGGCAACTCGAAGGGTCGTGGACGCCGTACAACAAGGCGCTCGACCGGTCCGTGCTCAAGAAGGACAGGTATCTGGACGAAACGGCGGCTGATGAGTCCGGCGCTTCTCACCCTGCGCCGGCCGCGGCGCCAACGAAGGCCGCTCCAACAACCTTCGAACAACTTCAACTCTCCGTCAACTCCCGAAGGAACCACTGATATGCCCAAGCGCGGCGCGGGGCGAGACATCCCTCCTCCCTTGGAATTGGAATGCCTTAAGGCGCTGTGGTCGCTGGGATCCGCAAACGTCAAGGACGTTCGCGAAGTCCTCACCGAGCGGCGCAACCTGGCCTACACGACGGTCATGACCGTGCTCGACCGGCTGGTGAAGAAGGGCGTCGTGGACCGGCGCAAGGAAGGCCGCTCCTTCGTCTACCTGCCGCTCAAGCAACGCGAGGAATTGCGGCGGCTGGCCGTGCAGGAACTGATCGACTCGTTCTTCGACGGTTCGTGCGCGGAATTGGCCGCTTACCTTTCCGGCGGCGCCGCGCCCGAGGAAGCGCCTGCCGTGCCCGCGCCGGCGGTTCCTTTGGACGCGGCCTTGCTATAGAAAAGAGGGCAGGCGCGAACGCCTGCCCCCAAAGCCCAGCTTGACTTCAGACGGCTTAGAAGTGGATGCGGGCGGTGTACTGTACTTCGCGGCCGTAGTTGCCGGTCGCCACGCCGGTGCTCTTGCCGAACGTCGAACTGGTGACGCCCAATGCTGGCTGGCTCGGCATGAACGAGTTCGTGAAATTGTAGAACTCCATGCGGAGCTCGAACTTTACCCGTTCGGTGATCTTGAAGTACTTCACCGCCGTGGCGTCCCACTGCCAGAAGCCGAATCCGCGCAGCCCGTCGTAGTACCACGGGTTGGTGCGCGGAGTGTATGGCGCTAGGACGGAGAACTTCGATGTGTCGAAGTACTTGCCCTTGGTCGGATTGCTGATGCTCGGATCGCCGGAAACGTTCATGGCGCCGAAGGTGAGCAGCGGACCGCTGTTCCACATCAGGATGTGGCTGGTGGCCCACCCTCCGACAATGGCGTCCAAAATGCGGTTGGCGTTGCCGAGGAATTGACGGCCCTTGCCGAACGGCAGTTCGTACGTGCCTGCCAGCCGGACGTAGTGCCGCGGATCGCGCGTGTCGATCATCGTGAAGTCCTTCGCATAAGTAGCGATTGAATCGAAGAACTCGTCGCGCGCCTCGCGGGCGTAATTGTAACCGAAGGTGAACGCCAGCCCCTTGGCCATGGGCTTTTGGGCGCTGAACTGCAGTGAGTAATAGTGGTTCGACTTATCCCGCAGGAACCGCTCGGTCAGAGTGCCGTACTGCGGGTAGGTCCGGAGTAGAGAGTTCACCGTGACGGTCTTTTGCGTCCGCAGCGAACCGGCCATCTTTTCCGCTGGCAGCAGCATATAAAATGGATTCGGCACGGTGACATCCACCTGACCCTTGTATGTGTAGCTGTAAGCCGGGTCCACATTGTTCAGGTTGTAGTTGTAGTCGCCGCCCCACATGCTGGTGTCCTGCACGTTCTTACCGATGCTGGTGAAAAACGTCGTGTCGGTGAGGATGTTGAAGGGCAGTTGCCGCTGCAGCGAGAGGTTCACCCGGTCGTTGATCGGGTGAATCATGTCCTGCGGGAAGAACGTCGCGCTCGAACCCAGGTTCAGATAGCGGCCCAGTGTCTTGCCGACCGGCAAAAGCAGGGGATTGTCCGCGGGAAACGGATTGTCGATGGTCGTCCTCGGAACGCCCTGCAAAGGTCCCAGCACGCTGGTCGTTCGGGAGTAGCCATCCTTAGGCCAGCTGTTGGTTTCCGGATAGATGGTTATCAACGGCACCGAGTAACGCGCCCAGCCGACGCGCAGCGCCGTGTTGTCGTCAACCTTGAACGCTATGCCGGCACGCGGCAGGAACACGTTCTTCTGGGAATCATACACGCCGGGATGGCTGTCGTCGGTGTAAATCCAGGCCCCGTTGAACTTGTAGGTCCCCTTGTAAATTGAGGTCACCTGGCTCGGCATCTGTACGACGTTGCCCTGCAGTTCCGGGATCGGATTCGTCAGATCCAGCGTCCGCGAGTACATGCGGCTGTATTCGGAAGGAGCCGTCTCCAACTCATAGCGCAATCCCAGGTTCAGCGTGATGCGGCGGTTCAGCTTGATGTCGTCCTGGAAGAAGACACCCCACATCTGCTGGTGCGAATCCACCATCGGCGTGAAGCCGGCCGAGCCGCTATAGACCGTGCCGAGCAGCGCGGAAGCGTACATGTTCCCGCTGGTGGACGCATTGTAACCCAGGAACGAGCTGCCCGTATCGATCGAGTGGAAGGTAAAAGTGTCAGGAGCCGGTTTGCCATTCTGGTCGTACTGGTACCGCAACTGCCACCCCGCCTTCATGTGGTGCTTCCCGCGGTCGTGCGTCACGTTGAGGTTGCCGTTGTGCGAGCGTGCGCGCACCAGCCACCAACTGGCCTTGCCCGTGGGTCCGAGCGAGCCGTTGCCGGTGAAGGTAAACGCCGGATAGTAAACACCGGGCAGCGCACCGGTCACCGGTTTGTACCACTCGTTGGGCCACAGATCCTTCCACACGCTGTCTTTCACCTGGGCGAAGGCCGAATCGTAATCGTCTTCCAGGTATACGGCGCCGTAGCGGAAGTTGACCGTCGTCGTCGCGCTGGGCATCCACAGTACGTCCATCGTCGGCTGCAACGCGTCCATCAAGCCGCCGTTGTCGGACGGCACGGCGATGCTGTTGCCCCAATTCACCTCATCCAGACGCGTTTCATACTTCGAGTAGCGCGCATTCATGCGCCACTTGTCGTTGACGTTGTAATCGACGCGGGTGGAGGTGTTCCAGTATTTCAACAAACGTGGATATGACACCCTCACGTTGTTCACTCCCGTGAGATCGTCGCCGGCCGATGTGGGCTTCCACAAGGCGTTCACGATCTTCTGTCCCGTTGGATTGATGCGCTGCGCGGGAAGAATGTTGCCGGCGAAGGGCATCCTGGTCGCCTTGTTGTTCACCGGATCGAACTGCGTCGTATACGGATCGTAGATCAGCCGCAACGATCCGTCCTTGGCCAGAGACTTCGAAAAGTCTCCCGTGCGTTCCAGGTCCGTCGGAGCCGTGGAAGTATTCGAAGAGGGCTGCGTGTTCTTCCATCGTTCGTATGACTGATAGAAGAACAGCTTGTTCTTAATGATCGGGCCGCCGATCGTGCCGCCGCCAACGTGTTGTCGTACCACACTCTTGCTGTGATTGACGCGATTGGTCATGGCGTTCAACTTGGGATTGCGGCCGAAATAGTAACCGACACCGTGGAAATCGTTGGTGCCGGATTTCATCGAGACGTTCAACGTACCGCCGGCCGAGAAACCGAACTCGGCGTCCTGCGCGTTCTGCTGCACTGCCACTTCCTGCACGGCGTCCATCGACGGCATGTAGGAACCGCGCGCCGACACACCCAGCGACACGCCGTCCAGCAGCATCTCGTTCTTGCCGCCCGTGCGGCCGCCGATATCCATACCGCTCGACGACCACATGTAGAACGGATTTCGGTGAGCTACGTCCGAATACTTGTTAATGACTGCGGGATTCAGCAGAGCCAGCGTGAAGGGATTCCGCGCCAGCACTGGAATATCTCTTAGCAGCGAACCCTGCACCGTCGTGGTCATGGTGCTGGTGTTGAACTGCACGGCCGCCACTTCGCCGGTCACTGTCACCGAGTCCGCCACCGAGCCCACCACCAACTTGATGTTCACGGAGACGTCGCCACGGGTCAGGACCCGGATTCCATCCTGCTGGTACTTCTGGAATCCGCCATGTTCGGCCAGAATCTGATACGAGCCGGGTATCACAAAGTCAAATAAGTACTTGCCGGCGGCATCGGTCTGTTTCTCCGAAGCCACTCCGGTTTCGACGTTCCTCAAGATCACCTTCGCGCCCACCACGGCAGCGTCGGTGGGGTCGGAGACAATGCCTTGAACCCTGCCCCGGTATTCCTGTGCGAACAAGGCCATCGAGGCCAGTACGCACACGAGTAGACGGAGCATAGACGTACACGTTTTTCTCATGTATCCTCCCAAAGCACACTTCTATCCCTGTCACTTAAATGGCGTCTTCACCCTGTATCGGAAAATCCCCGTTGACAGCAGGACAGAACGCCTGAACTTATTCAGGGAGAAAATACCACAACAGGAAGCCGGCTGTCAAAGCCAAATAACGTGCTGAATAATTATGCGTTCGGGCTTACCACCTGAGGGAACGCACGGCCAGCGCCCCTTTGAGCTGTTCGTCCCCTCTGAACAGAATCCCGTCGATCCCTTCGCGCCTGGCGCCCTCGATATTCTCGGCGATGTCGTCGATGAACAGGCACTCGTCGGCCCGGCAACCGGCACGCTCGATGGCGGCCCGGTAAATCTCGGGCGAGGGCTTCATGGCGCCCACTTCATAGGAAAGTACGTGACCGTCCAAATGCTTGAGGAGAGGGTATGCGCGCATCACCATCGGGAAGTGAATTGCGTTTGTATTGGAGAGGGAATACAGCCGGTAGTTGCGCTTAAGACCGGCCAGTAGGGATTCCTCGATGAGCGGTTGCGGCAGGAAAATGACGCCCCAGATCCGGCAGAACTCTTCGTAGTCCAACCGGCAATCGAACAACGTGCAGAATTCGCCGACGAAATCGCAGGGCTCGATCTCCCCTTTCTCGAAGCGCGGAAACAGGTCCGACGCGCGGACGCGGCGCAGGATCTCCTCGAGCGAGTGCTGCGAGTGCCGGGCGAGAGCCTTGAAGCCGCGCAGGAAGTCGAAGGGGATAATGGTGCCCCCAAGATCGAAAAAGATTGCTTTGAGCATGCCGCCGGAATAGTGCGGTCCAGGCCCGCACCAAGATCTATTGTACCCGGAGCGCCCAGGCTCGCTCTGGTAAAATCGGAACCGAACTACTATGACCAAACCCGTCGTTACTTTCGGTGAAATCATGCTGCGCTTGGCACCTCCGGGCTATGAGCGTTTCCTGCAATCGCCGCAGTTCATCGCCACCTTCGGGGGCGGCGAGGCCAACGTGGCCGTGAGTCTGGGAAGCTTCGGCATCCCGGCGCGCTATGTGACCGTGTTGCCCTCCAATCCCATCGCGGACGCATTTCTTGGTGAATTGCGCCGCTTCCGGGTGGACGACAGCTACGTGGTCCGCGGAAAGGGCCGCCTGGGCATCTACTTCGTGGAACCCGGCGCCAACCAGCGTCCGTCCAAGGTTGTGTACGACCGCGAGTACAGCGCCATCTCCCTGGCCAAACCCGGCGATATCGATTGGGCGAAGTCCTTCGAGGGCGCGGGCTGGTTCCACGTCACCGGAATCACCCCGGCCATCAGCCAGGGAGCGGCCGGCTTGGCCCTGGAGGCCGTGAAAGCCGCGCGCGGTGCCGGGTTGACCGTCTCTTGCGACCTGAACTATCGCAAGAACCTGTGGAAGTACGGCAAAACGGCGAAGGAAGTCATGACGGAGTTGTTCCAATACGTGGACGTGGGCATCGCCAACGAAGAGGACTGCCAGAAATCGCTCGGCATCCAGGTGGATGTCGACGTGCAATCGGGCAAACTCGATGCCGGGCAGTACGAGAAACTGACCGCCAGGGTGCTCGCTGCGTACCCGAACCTGAAGATGCTGGCGGTGACGCTGCGGGAATCCAAGAGCGCCTCGCACAACGGATGGTCGGCCTGCTTGAACGATCGCCAGTCGTTTCTGGTGAGCCGCCATTACGAGATCACGCACATCGTGGACCGCGTGGGCGGGGGGGACAGCTTCGCCGGCGGGCTGATCTACGGGTTGCTCGAACTGGGCGACCACGCGCAGGCGCTCGAGTTCGCCGTGGCGGCGTCGTGCCTGAAGCACTCCATCCCGGGCGATTTCAACCGGTTCACGGTCGACGAAGTGAATGCGCTCGTCAAGGGAGGCGGCTCGGGCCGTGTCCAAAGGTGAGTGACCTATAATTAAGTTCAGGAGAGTCTCGATGCTTGGTAAGGTTTCGCTCGCTCTGGCAGCGGCCGTGGCCATGTACGCTCAGGCCACACAGGCCCCTTCGCTGCCGGAGCCGATCCGGGTCAACATCAGCGAAGTGATTGTGCCGGTCACGGTGACCGACATCAAGGGCCGCTTCGTATCCAATCTCGAACTCAAGGACTTCAAGCTGTTCGACGAAGGCAAACCGCAAACGATCCGATATTTCAGCCACGAACAGAACCAGCCGGTGGTGGTGGGCTTTCTCGTCGACATGAGCAATGCCAATCGCCTGCACTGGAAGACATACCAGGAAGCCGCCATCGACCTGGTCACGCAACTACTTCCGGGCGACAAGCGCTACAACGGTTATCTGGTCAGCTACAGCAATGAGGCTGAGTTGCAGATGAACACCACCTGGGACTCGGAAAAGATCATCGACAAGATCCGCAGGATGAAGCCGGGTGGAGGCGCCGCGCTCTACGACGCTATCTACCTGGCCTGCACGCGCCGGCTGCAGGTAAAGGGCGAGCCCCTCGAACCGCGCCGCGTGCTGGTGATCATCGGCGACGGGCATGACAACGCCAGCAAGAAAAGCATCGACGAAGTGCTCGAAGTCGCCCAGCGCAAGATGGTGACCATTTTCGGGATCAGCACCAAGGCGTACGGCTTCGCCGCAGAGGGCGAGGCCAATCTGACGCGGGTTACCGGAGAAACGGGTGGCCGGGTGATGTATCCTCTCGAAGGGGTATATAAGGACGTGGCCGGCTACCTGTCCACGCCCTCCGACGAGGGCAACTACGCGTTGAAAGTCAACACCGGCGGTTACGCCGCGGCCATCGCCAGCGGCATGTTCCGCGCCATCGCGGACGTGAGCGGTGAAGTGACAACGCAGTACGTTTTGCGATATATTCCCACTGACACGGACGTTCCGAAGACGTTCCGCAACATCCGGGTAGAAGTGAACGTGCCAGGTGTGCAAGTGCGAGCCCGCAAAGGGTATTTCCCGGACATTCCCTGAGCGTTTGCCGCTGGCGGCCGATGAGAACAGAGGAGCGTTGCTCACATCCATGACGTCGCCGTCCCTGGTTACGACGCAACGCGGGGTCTATTCGATCCTGCAGGCTGCCCTGCCCTCCCGCCCCGTCGCCAACATCGGCATCCTGCTCCTGGATCCGGTCCGCGACAAGCTCTACATGCGCCTGCGCATGGACCTGGACCAGTTGGCCGAACCGGAAGACGCCGAGGTGCTCACGCTGATCGAGGAGGACTTCGAGCAGAAGCTGGAGGAGATGGGCGGGGAGGTTTTCCTGCGCTTCCTGGAGGATACACTCTCGAACGTGCTGCGGTTGACCAACCGCCAGAACGTCATCGTAAGCGATTTTTCACGCGATCTCGACAAGCTCTTCGCCACACACGTGCAGCCGCCGAAGGTGGCACCTTACGTCACACACCTGCCGCTCTACACCTTGCGCGCGGCGGCCGGCCGGTTCAAGGAAGACATGGAAGTCGAGCCGGAGGGCTGGATTCAGGGGCCGGCAGGCCTGCGGCTGAGCCAGGACATGTTCGTGGCCCACATCTCGGGCCGCTCCATGGAGCCCAGGATCCCGGACGGCAGCCTGTGCGTATTCCGCGCCAATGTGGCCGGCACCCGGCAGGGCAAGCTACTGCTCATCCAGAATCGCGGCACATCGGCGGCCGGCGGCGAATTCACCATCAAGCGCTACCGCAGCAAGAAGCTGTCGGCCGGCGACAGCTGGCAGCATGAGAAGATCCGGCTGGAGCCCTTGAACCCTGAGTTCGAAGCCTGGGAACTCGAGCCCTCGCAGATGGAGGACGGCCCATACCGCGCAATAGCGGAATTCGTCTGCTTGCTGCCCCACGAAGGGGATCCGGAAGAGGTGCCTTCAGCGGGATAGCTGCCGCAATACGAACGGCAGGATCCCGCCGTAGCGGAAATAATCCGCCTCCACCGGCGTATCGACGCGCACCACGACCTCGAACTTCGTCTCGCCGCCCGTCTCGTCCACCGCACGCACGGTAGCGCGCCGCGAACCCTCCACAGCCTCCCGCACACCATCAATGTGGAAGACTTCCTTACCCGTCAGGCCCAATGTCTCGCGGCTTTGCCCGGCCAGGAATTGCAGCGGCAGTACACCCATCCCCACCAGGTTCGACCGGTGGATGCGCTCGAAACTCTCGGCGATGACGGCCTCCACCCCGAGCAGGCGTACACCCTTCGCCGCCCAGTCGCGCGAGGACCCCGATCCATACTCCTTGCCGGCCATGATGATCAGCCCTGTGCCTTCCTCCCTGTAGCGCATGGCGGCGTCGTAGATCGACATCTTCTCACCATCCGGCAGATGCACGGTCCATCCGCCCTCGGTTCCAGGCGCCAGTCGATTACGCAGCCGTATATTTGCCAGCGTGCCGCGCATCATCACCTCGTGGTTGCCGCGCCGGGAACCGTAGCTGTTGAAATCGCGCGGTTCGACTCCTTTCGAGATCAGGTACCGGCCGGCGGGGCTCTCCGGGGGGATCGAGCCGGCCGGCGAGATGTGATCCGTGGTGACCGAATCCGCCAGCATGGCCAGGACGCGCAAGCCGTGCAGGTCCTTCACGCTGGTGGCCGGGTCCGCCATGTTGTCGAAGTAGGGCGGACGCTTCACGTAAGTGGAGGCGTCGTCCCAATCGCAGAGATCGCCTGCGGGCACGGGAATCGAATTCCAGGACGCATCGCCCTCGAATACCGCCGAGTAACGCTTCGCGAACTGATCGGCCCGCACGGAACTCGCGAGCACGGCCTGCACTTCCTCGTTGGTGGGCCAGATGTCACGCAAATAAACAGGTGCGCCGGACCGGTCGTGGCCCAGCGGCTCCGTGGTCAGGTCGATGTCCATGCGCCCGGCGATGGCGTAAGCCACCACCAGCGGCGGCGAAGCCAGGTAGTTGGCCTTTACCAGCGGGTTCACCCGGCCTTCGAAGTTGCGGTTGCCGCTGAGCACGGCGGCCACCAGTAGCTTTTCCTTCCGCACGGCCTCGGCGACGGGTTCCGGTAGCGGGCCGCTGTTGCCGATGCAGGTCATGCAGCCGTAGCCGGCCAGGTGAAATTTCAACAGTTCGAGCGCATCCATCAGCCCGGCGTCCCTAAGGTAGTCGAAGACCACCTTGGAACCGGGCGAGAGCGAAGTCTTCACCCACGGCTTTGCTTCAAGGCCGCGCGCCACAGCCT
>CAZLOS010000060.1:0-27729 GCA_964561215.1 uncultured Solibacteraceae bacterium
CATCATCTCCCATGTGACTGAGCTCAAGGAGAGGATCAGCACTCGCATTGAGGTCGTGCCGCAAGTCAGGGGAAGCATCGCTCGGATTGTGGGCGGTATCCCTGCAGCCTCGATGAACTAATTCCTGTCAACGGCGGACCAGGTCTGATGGGCTGACCGCGGTCCGCCACCACCAAGTTGGAGAGAAACGAATAATGAAGCTTGAGTACAACCCACGCAACGTCTTTCGCATTGTTTCGCAGGCGTCACTCCAGACCTACTTCCTGCAGCGGAGTCTGCTGGCGGAATTCGATTGGTCCAACCCCGAAGACGACCGGGAACGGCTGTATGCTGCCTGGCTGTCGTTGCCGTCAGCAGACCGCAGGGCCACCTCGATCGAGTTCGAACGTGCTAACGCGCTCTGCTCCAGAAAAGGCATCCAAGTACTGCTGGATGCGGGCCGCGCGGTCGGCAAGGACGTCCTGCAAACAATTGATTCAGTTAAGGGCACCGCGGAGAAGGTGTTCAATGTTCTCCTGAATCATCCTGAGATTTTCCGGTTGGCGGGTCAGTTCCTTTGGGCGGACAACCTGACGCGGTACTGGCACCGGCGGCGGGGCCTGCCCAAGATCGAACCTGATCTGGGTGAGGCGGCTCTGGCTAGCCTCAAGAAAGCCATCTCGGTGTACTACGTCCACAATCAGGCCCGGGGCGAGTTCTGTCACGTCGATGTGTACAAGCGGGCAACCAAGTACTACATGATGGTCTACCTGGCGGACTACCCGTCTTCGGTCATGTGTTTCGAAGACTCCGACAAGCTAAGAAGCAGCGTCCAGCAGGAAGCTTTTGACGTGGTTTATACCTTCGACCCGTCGGAGGGGCGCCTTGATCTTTATGCTGAGGGTAGCGGCGATCTGCGCACCGAACTCAGCCAGGCATTCGTGCGGCACATTCTGCGGCAAGACCTGCATCTCGATCCGATCGGCGGGCCGGTCTTTGATTTGGAGCGCCTGAAGGAGCCTGAATTTCGTTTTAGGGTTGAACCTTCCGACAAGATTGTTTCCATACGGATGAAATCCATGCGCCTGGCGGCGGTCGGACTCGAGGGTGGCCGCATCACGTACTCGACGCCAGCGCGTTCGAAGGATGACGGACTGCGCAGGTTTATCAGCCGCAGCCTAAACGCAACAACCCTGCCACTCGCAGCCCTGCAGGTTGAGCACGTCACGATTCAAGCTCTGCTGCAAAACGGGAGGAAGCGGCCAACCAGCGTGGTTTTCAGCCTGTCCTGCGGCAACGCCTGCAACCTAAAGGACACGCCTGAAAATAACGGGATCCTTGAGTGCCTAAAACGGTCAGAGGTCATCTGTGGATAGCGCGCTGAAGCAGATTCTTCAGCGCGCTAATCTTCCTGACCACATCATCACCTACGGAGAGACTCGCCGGTGGCTGAGCGCAGAGCGCGAGGTGATCTTCGGACGAGGCCTTCTACGACGGACCAGCGACGCTGAATTCGTAACTTGCGATGCCTGTGGCGATCCACACGACTTGGAGGTCATTACAGGCCCTGTTGCGCAACCTCTCGCCTATTGCTCCCATGTTGGGCTGATCGGAATTGCGCCGGAGCGCCTCCACCAATGGGAGCTCGACTTCAACGGTGTCGCCGGGTTGTTGGCGGGCTGCCTCTGCCTCACCGGTGGCGGCCAAAGTGTTATCCCCGGCAGGGTCTGGATGCTCGGCCGTAGGCAACTCGGTGGGCGCATAGCGGAAATCTTCCTCGTGCACGGGAGTACCTGGCCCGATGGGTTAGCCTTGCTGCGGGGCGCACCGAGACTCCAGAATTCTCCTGCGCCCATCATCCTCTGTCCGGATCGCCTACCGGTGGATCCTGAATGGCAGCACAATGGCCGGGCGCTGATTCCTTTGACTGAACTACTGGCCCTCCGAGACGGCAGTCTGGTCTGCGACATCGAAAATTACGCAGACCTCTGTGGCCAGATTGCGCTCAGGCGGGAGCGACCAGTCCAGCCGACCCCTGTCGAGAACAGGCTACAAGTACTCGCTCGCTTCCTGAAAGAGAACTCCTGCAAGCTCAAATCCGTTTGCTGGTGGGCAAACGTCTACCGCCAAGATCTCAACGCCTGGAAGTTGGGTAAACGTGAGGTACCCGATCGCGGGGACAAGGCCGACCGCATTGAGCGACTCCTCCAGTTCGGGATCAAAACGCAATTCTGAGCGCTGACATTTTCACTGACATCGCTGATATTGATCGCTGACGTACCTCCTGCCCGATTATTGGCTCGTGCGAACAATTTCGAAGCCAGAAGGGGCGGTGGAAATGAACGGCCAGCCGATCGAAACTCTGCTGGATGAAAAGGAGCTTTCACGGTGGCTGAGAGTATCCGTGGGAACGCTGCGATTCTGGCGGGTGGTTGACCGCGGTCCACGCTATCGCAAAGTCGGCCAACTCGTACGATACTCTCGACCTGACGTTCAGGCCTGGCTGGATTCCCGCCCTGTAGGCGGAGAGGAAATCGGCGAGGGAGGCAACCGTGTCTGAGGCCGCCCTCACCTTCGCCGACGTCGACGCCGGCCGCATCACCCTTCGGACTCCCTTCTCGAACTTGATGCTGTGCAAGCGGGTGCCGAACGCCGCGTGGGACCGCGGCCGGCGGGTCTGGACCTACCCGGCAACGCCGCAGCACGCACGCCTGATTCAGTCGACCATCCCGCGGTTGTCGGCAACCGAGAGGTTCACTGGCTTGCTGGCCGGGCAAACGCAGGCTCCGGTGGCAGTCTTGCCCGCCTCGAAGGTGGAAGCAACACCAGCAGTGGTGCTGCCCGCCTGCCTGAAGACGAGACCCTGGCGGCATCAGATCGATGCCTTCCAGTTCGTGATGGAGCGTCTGGTACGCGGCGCGGGCGCAGCATTGCTCGCCCTCGAAATGGGCGTGGGGAAGACGTTGGTCGCCCTGATGGTGCTCGCCGCTCTCGCTGCCCGGCGTGTGCTCATCTGCTGCCCGCTACGCGTCGTTCCCGTCTGGGAACAGCAGATCGAACGGCATCTCAACCTCCCCTTGGTCGTAGTCTGTTTGGACGACACGGCCGGCAGCGTCGCCAACAAAAAGAAGCTGGCCGATGACAAGCTCAAGTTGGCGGAGGCAACCGGGCGGCCGCTCGTCGTCATCATCAACTACGATTCCGTCTGGCGCGCCCCTTTCGCCGAATGGGCGGAAGGCCGGCAGTGGGACCTGATCATCGCGGATGAGTCGCACCGTCTGAAGGCTCCCGGCGGCAAAGCGAGCCTGGCTTTCAAGCGTCTGCGCCAGCACGCACGTGCACGCTTGGCGCTCACTGGCACGCCCATGCCGCACAGCCCACTCGACGTCTACGCCCAGTTCCGGTTCCTGAGCCAGACGATCTTTGGCCCGTCCTTCGCGGCCTTCCGGCAGAAGTATGCGGTCATGGGCGGATTCCAGCGCAAACAGGTGACCGGATTCCAGTGTCTGGACGAACTCGAAGCGCTGATGCGAACGATCACCTGCCGCGTGTCGAAAGACGTTCTCGACCTGCCGCCGCAAACCCATGTGACGTATCACTGCGAGCTCTCGCCGGAGGCGCAGCGCATCTATCGCGAACTCGAAGATGACTTCGTCGCCGAAGTGCGGGACGGCCGGATCACGGTCAGCAACGCGATGGTGAAGTTACTTCGCTTGCAGCAGGTGGCCGGCGGATGGGTGAAGACCGACGACGGTCAAGAGCATCGCGTGGATTCCGCCAAAGAGAAACTGCTCGCCGACACGCTGGAGGACATCGGTGCCGAGGAACCGGTGGTCGTCTTCTGCCGGTTTCACGCCGATCTGGACGCGGTTCATGCGGCCGCGAAGTCGGCTGGCTTCTCCAGCCTCGAGCTTTCCGGCCGCCGCGATGAATTGAAGCGCTGGCAGGGCGGCGAAGCCCAGGTGCTTGCCGTCCAGATCAGCGCCGGTGGTGTGGGAGTCGATCTCACCCGCGCCCGCTACTCGATTTACTACTCGCTCAGTTTCTCTCTGGGCGAATACGACCAGGCATTGAGCCGGGTTCACCGTCCCGGCCAGACCCGCCCGGTGGAGCATATCCACCTGGTGGCGCGACACACGGTGGACACGAAGATCATGCGCGCACTAGAAAAGCGCGCCGAAGTGGTTGCGGCCATCTTGGCCGAGATCAAAGCCTAACCGAAGAAAGGACGCTCGCAATGAACATGGAGCAGTTGAAGGAGTTCGTGTGCCTGGAGAGGCAAAAGCGCGAACTCGACTCAGAACTCAAAGCAATTGCAGCACGAATCGACGATTTGGAAGAGGCCCTCGTGCCTCAGTTCCTCGGCGACGGCGTCGCCTCGATGAAGGTCGATGGACGGACCGTCTACATCGCCCAGGACATCCAGGCCTCGCCGCTCAACGATCGCGCCCAGGTGGTCGGCGCGCTGAAGCAGTCCGAACTCGGCCAGTACGTTTCGGAGAACTACAACACCCAGTCGCTGCGCGCGTTCGTGCGCGAGGTGGCTGAGGAAGTCCGGCTGCGGTGCCAGCAGCAGGACCGGCTGTTCAGCGAAGACGAAGTTCGCGTAGCATTGCCGGCACCCCTGTGTGACGCCCTCAAGATTTCGTTCGTTCATTCCCTGCGCAGCAGGAAAGCCTAACAAGGAGCTCAACTATGTCAACCGATCTCATTCAAATCCAGACGCCCCGCGCGCTCGCCGCGCTCGAAGGAAACCTGGATGCTATTAACGAGGCCATCGCCACCAACATCAGCGGCGGCGGCATCAGCGATTTCGACCTGCCGAGAGTGAAGATCTCGGGCGGCGCCAGCCCCCGCTGGATCGTGCCGACGCTCGAGGGCGAGGAGACGCTCGCGCGCATCGATGGGGTCATCGTATTCGCCCGCGATACCCGCGTCTACTATAAGACCGCCTTCGGGAAAAGCAGCGGGAAGCAGCCGCCAGACTGCACGTCGGCCGATGGCATCACGGGCAAGGGCAAGCCTGGCGGCGACTGTTCGCGATGCCCGCTCGCGGAGTTTGGCAGCGCCGACGAGGGCGCCGGCCAGGCCTGCAAGCAGGTAAAGCAGATCTTCGTCCTCCGCGGCGACCTGCTTCTGCCCGAGGTTGTCTCACTGCCTCCGACGAGCCTGAAGGGGGCGAGGCAGTTCTTCCTCAAGCTCACGACCCAGGGCATCCCGTACTACCAGGCGCTCATCGGACTCGAGCTGGAGAAAGCGCAGAACGCGGCCGGCATCCAGTATGGCAAGGCCGCCCTGAAGTTCGTCCGCAGGCTGATGCCCGAGGAAACGGGCCGCGCGCAGCAGTATCACGAACTCTGCCGCACCCTGGCCGTCCGTGTGCCGACCGGACTCGATCCGGAGGCACGGGAACAATCCGGGGAACAGGTGCCCTTCTAGGCGGCGGTGGCCCATGAGCAACTATGCAATTCTGGCGCTCAGCGTGGCAGTGTTCATCCTGCTGCTGTGGCTCACTCAGAAGCCATCGTCCAATAAACGCCTGCCAATGACTCTCGCTCTCGCCCGGCTGTTGCGCCGGGCGGGGCGGTGGTTGTGGGCTGCAGGCGAAGCCGTCGAGGTCGGCTTCTTCCACGCCCGACAGGTGCGCAATCGCTTCTGCCTCGACCTTAACTCAACTGAAGCGGGAGACCGGCAATGACACGCCCGGCCTCCCCTCGGGAGTCCAGCATCGTCGCGGCCATCACGCGGGCGCTCAAATCCGTGCCCAGCCTGGTGGTTCGCAAGCGCTGGGGTAGCGAGATGGCGGCCGCCGGCGACCCCGATCTGACGGGTTGCTACCGCGGCCACCATTTCGAACTCGAAGTGAAGGCGCCCGGCGGCCGAACGACGCGAATCCAGGAAATACGCCTTGAAGAATGGCGTGCGGCGGGCGCGATCACCGGTGTGGTGCACAGCGCTGAGGAAGCGCTCTCTGTCTTGGGAATCTCAGCGCTGAGGGAAGCATGAGCGCTCGCCCCTACAGTCTGCAGGCCTGGCGCCGGTTTCAGGAGCAGCGTGACAGGCAATCTGAAACCCCGTCCACGCCGACTCTGGCCGACATCCCGGCCGACGCCGAGATGGACGACGGGATTGTCCTTGGCTGCTGGAACGGCAAGCGTTTCGTCTCCTGGGAGAAGTGGCTCGCCACGGCCCCCATCAAACGCGAGCCGCAACCCGGCGAGCACCCGATTCCGGCTGACGCCACCACCGTGAGCGCGACGTGCGGCAGCACCCGGGTCTGGCTCGTGCGCGACGGCGATCGCTGGCTGATGTTCGCCGGCAAGCGTTCTTCACGCCGGAAAGACTTTGCTTCACCCTTCCTCAGTCACGCGCAGAGGACCGCGGAAGCCTGGTACGGTCCGGCCGAGAAGGGCTGGGTCGCTGGAGTAACAAAATGAATCCGCAATCATTTCTTGATCTTCTTTGGGGCAACAAGCCCGAGCATCTCTACATCCTGATCTGGACCTTGCAGGACAAGCACTCGTACTGGTGCAGCGATGTCGCCCAGGCGGCCGCCGTTGTCGATTCGTGCGGCGCGATGGATGTCTATGTCGGTGTCGGTCTCTCTCCGGTGGACTTCGGCTCTCGGCAGCGTTGCCCCGCCGACCGGATCGCGGGCATCTCTGCGCTTTGGGCGGACTTCGATCTTCTCTCTGACGCTCACGCGAAGAAGGCGCTGCCGGCCACGCTCAATGACGCGCTCTCCATCATCCCCACTCAGTTGCCCCCGACCATCACCGTGGCGACCGGTAACGGCGGCCACGCCTGGTGGGTGCTGAAGGAACCGCTGATCTTCGAAAGCGACGACGAGCGCGCGCGGGCCGCGGCCGCGGTGTACCGTTGGCAGACCATGCTCCGGTTCAACGCCGCCAACCGGGGCTGGGCCTTCGACCGGCTGGCGGATCTCCCGCGCGTCATGCGGGTTCCCGGCACCAGCAACTTCAAGGATCCGGCGTCGCCAAAGCCGGTGCTGGTCCACGAGGTGAGTGAGCGCCGGTACAACCTCTCTGATTTCGAGAACTTCCTCGATAACCTCGGCATTCCGGGACCGGAATCACAGGAGCGGGTTGCGCGCGGCCTCACCCAGACGGACTCGGACAGCGGCCTAGTGGTCAATCTGAACGCGCAAGTTCCAGAGGAGCTGATTCGGCAGTGGTCCGAGGCCGACATGCGCTTCCGGAATACCTGGTTCCGGCAGCGGCACGATCTGAAAGATCAGTCGCAGAGCGGCTACGACCTGGCGCTCGCTGACTTCGGCGTTGACGCCGGTCTGGCGCCGCAGCAGATCGTCGATCTCATCATCCAGCACCGGCGGCTGCATAACCAGAAGCAGCGCACGCGAAGCGATTACTTCCAACGGACCCTCGCCCGTGCGGCGGGCCGCGCCGAGAATGTCGCCAACGCCCTGCCGAGTACGCAGCCCGCGCCCGAAGACCGTCCGGCAACGGCGCCTCAACCCGCCGCCGAGGCATCACCGGAGCCCGCACCGGCCGGGCCCGGGAAGCCCGTTGATCCCCTGGCGGCCAAAGCCGCACTGTGCGAATCCATCTCCGCGAGCCTCGGCATTCGGATTCTCCGGCTGGTGAAGATAACGGGGAAGGATCCGACGTACCAGGTTGAACTGGAGCACGGCCGTATCGAGCTTCCGAACGTCTCGGACCTCATTGAGCAGAGATCTCTGCGCCTCGCGATCGCCGGCGCGGTCAACAAGATCATTCCGAAGATCAAACCAAAAGTCTGGGACCGCTTGGCGCAGGCCATGTTGGATGCGCTGATCGAACGCGAGGGCGGCGTCGAGACGGAATTCGAAGGAGCGATGCGCGTCAATCTCGGGCTCTACCTGACCGAGACGGCGTTCATCCCGAGCATCGAGGGGCAACCGTCGCACGCGATCCGGCGGCCGATGATCATCGGCGAGCAGATCGCCGTGAACTCCGTTGATCTGCAACTCTACCTCAACAAGACCTTCGGCCAGAATCTGTCGGTGAAGGCCATTGCCTCGATGCTCTCCGCGATCGGGGCTCGAAGCATCCGGGTGCGCGGCGCAAAGATCCGCGAGCAAGGGCGCTGGCTGCTTCCCGTTGACCAATTCGACCCCGCCGACTTCACCGCACAGGCGCAAGAGACTGCGCGCCAGGAGGAATCCTATGTCGAATCCGAATGAACAGGCTTGCGGAACGCTCGATCAGATCGGGCAGCGCGATCATTCCATCACGTCGGAGTACCGGATCTTCGGCCCTCCGGGAACCGGGAAGACCACCAACCTGACCCGCCAGATTCGGCGGGCGGTGGATCGCTTCGGCCCGGACTCGGTCCTGATTACCAGCTTCTCGCGCGCCGCCGCGGCCGAGCTTGCCGGACGCGACCTACCCGTCGCACCCGATCGCATCGGCACGCTCCACTCGCATTGCTTCCACGCTCTGGGCGGACCACAAATCGCTGAGGCGCATGTCGACGAATGGAACAAGGACAATCCGCATCTCGAAATTACTCCGGTAAAGAAGCAGAGCAAGCTCGACGGCGAGGCGACGGTTGAAGAGGACGGCGAAGGCGAAAAGGAAGGCGACCAATGGCTTCAGGAACTGAGCCGGTATCGGGGCCAGATGCTCCCGCCCGGCGCGTGGCCGCCAGCACTGCGGCAGTTCGCCACGCGTTGGCAAACATACAAGGATGAGAACGGATTGCTCGACTTCTGCGACCTGATCGAGCGCTGCCTGCTCGATGTCCGCGTCGCTCCGAAGCTGCCGTCGGTCATCTTTGCAGACGAGGCGCAGGACCTCAACCGGATGCAACTCAGCCTGATCCGCCGCTGGGGTCAGCACACCGACTACTTCATCGTAGCCGGCGACGACGACCAGACGATCTACTCATTCACAGGCGCCTCTCCCGACGCCATTCTGGGGCCCGAGATTCCCGAGGATCACAAGATCATCCTCAAGCAGAGCTACCGTGTCCCTCGTGCGGTGCACGCTGCGGCCGACAGGTTGATCCACCAGGTGACCAGGCGGCAGGAGAAGGAATACCTGCCCCGCGCTGCGGACGGCTGCTGTTCCGATGTCTCCGGTACCTGGGAGACGCCCGAGTACGGCGTGCTCAGGAAGGCAATGGAAGAACTCGATCACGGCCGCAGCGTGATGTTCCTGGCGGCGTGCTCCTACATGCTGCGGCCCATCATCCAGGTTCTGCGAAAGAACGCGATTCCGTTCCATAATCCTTACCGCCGTAGCAACGGGTTCTGGAACCCGCTCCGCGTGAGCCGCCGCGGCTCCACGGTGAATCGAGTCTTGGCACTGCTTGTAGCGCATCCGGATTTCGGCGAAGGCCACCGGGAGTGGACCGCCGGCGATTTCGCGCTGTGGACCGAATGGCTGACCGCCAAAGGAGTCCTCAAACATGGCGCGAAAGCGCATTTACGTGAGTGGGAAGCGTCACGCTCGGTGACGATCGGGGATCTGGACGAGGTGTTCGAGACAGTGGCGCTCGAGTCACTCCTCACCTGCTTTAATGGGGATCACCGCGCGCTCCTCTCATGGTGGCGCAACCGCGTGAACGGGGCCATGCAGAACCGGATTCAGTTCCCGGCGGACATTGCGGCGGTACGAGGCCCACAAGCGCTTCTGGAGAAGCCGCAGGTCATTGTCGGCACCATTCATTCCGTCAAAGGCGGCGAAGCCGACGCCGTCGTGCTCTTTCCGGACCTCCGCCAGGCGGGCGACGCGGCTTATCAGCGTTACGGTCCGCCCCGAGATGCCGTGATCCGCATGTTCTACGTGGGCATGACGCGCGCCCGCGAGTCGCTCTATCTGGCCGATCGGGCAAGCGCGATGGCGGCGCATTTGGTTGCGTAATCCATTGAAGAGATTGGACTTGATTGCCATGCACGACGAAGGTACCCTTCAGACCCTGACGGGAGGTTTGAAGGTCAAAGTGCGCGTGCAGCACCCCAAGATCCTGGAGGCGAAGTTCCGCGAAGGATGGAAGTGGTTCTTCCGTTACTACGCCGACGAAGTGCAGGCGGATGGCTCCGTCAAAACGCTCCGCAAGAAGCATGCGGTGGGCCTGAGTCGTGGCGGTGACAAGATCACGAAGAAGGAGGCCGAAGTCGAGCGCGACAAGTTCCTGGCCAAGCTGAACGCGCCAACCGTGGATGCCGCCGTGGAACAGGTGACGGCCACCGGCGTCGCACTGATGAGCGAAGTCGCCCGGATGTACAAAGAGGGCTATCTGAGTCGCGAGAAGCAGCTTGCCAGGCCGACCATTGAGAAGCAGGAGTATTACCTCGACAAGGTGATCGTCCCGAAGTGGGGCGCCTTCCGTCTGAACCAGATCCGCCCGCAAGCCGTGGAAGACTGGCTTCACGCCACGTTCGACGCGTGGTGGACCATGTACTCGGTCCGCGCGGTCATGAGCCGCTTGTATTACTACGCGGAAGGATACGGCCTTTGGGAAGAAGGCCGGCGCAGCCCGGCGAGCCGGGCGAAGCTCGGGAAGAAGCGCTACAAGTTCGAGCGCCGCATCCTCTCCTTCGAGGAAACGGCTGGCGTGCTGGCCCGTTTGGAGGAAGTTACTCGGCTGGTCATTGAAACCTGCATAGCCACCGGTGCGCGCATCTCGGAGGTCCTTGGCCTACAGTGGCGGCACGTGAACCTGGACGCCGCGACGGTCAGGATTGAACAGCGCGTCTGGCATCAGGAAGTCGGCCGCCCGAAGACAGAGGACAGCCGCCGCACGCTGGGGATCGGCGATCTGGCAGCGAAGTTTCGGGAGCGGGCTCGCAAGGTGGGCGCCAAGCCCGAAATGTGGGTCTTCCCGCAGAAGTGCTGCGCCGGGAAGCCGATGTGGGATTCGAGTGTGCGCGAACTGCTGCACGAAGCGGCAAAAGCGGAAGGCTGCGATTTCCTGGGCCTCGGGCCCCATTCCTTCCGCCGCGCCAACATCACGTGGCGGCAGGAAGTCGGCGGCAGCGCGATCGAAGCTTCGAGGATCGCCGGACACACCAACCTCGAAACGACAAGCCAGTACACGTTCGTCGCGCCGGAGCGCCAAAACGAATTGACGCGGCGCATTCAACAGAAGCTGGCCGACGCCGGGAACAAGCCGGAGGAGAAGCAGGCAACGCCGGAGACTCCGCCGCCAGTGGCACCGCCGCCGCAGGCGCCACCGAGTCTGGCCGCCGAGGTGCCGTTCACCGGCTTGATCCAATAGCAAGCCGAGGGCCGTGCGGCTGTTTTCGACTGTCATGAAGGAAATTCGCCATGAGGCTTGATGTCAGCGACGTCCGCGTGTTCCAGGAGAAGCGACGATGACGCTGGTTTATCCGAAGATCTGTTGCAGGCCGTAGCGGCAGCTCTCGCAAAGTGCTTCTGGTGAGAGAAGCCTATCGACGGCAATGGTCGCAGCTTCGCGGATCGGGTCGCTCATCTCCGCGAAAAGCCACTCCGGCGCTCTGGCGACAGTTCTCGCAGCGTTCGGGTGGAGCTGAGGCAAGACCTGGACGGTCCATTCGTCCCTCAGCTCGTTCAGCCGCGAGCCAAACACCTGCAGGGTGTCGTGGATGTACAGAATGTCCTTTGCCTTATTCGCGTGGTCCCGTTTTTTGTGAATGAGCAGCTTCTGGGCTAAGAAACCGGCTGGGTTCGCGATCTGGACAGCCTTTCGTTCTTTGACCTGGAACTCGCCGGGATCCAGTTCCACGGACCAAGGGTGCTGGAGAAGGATCTCGAGGTACCGCAGTTGTTGCGACGTGACGCCCGCAATACGCGCCGTGGCTTTTCTCTTTCCATCTCGTGTAAGTTCGCCACCTACGAGGGGCGTGAGAAATTCTGCGTAGAAGCCGCCAGCATGGTCTCCGAGCCGGTAGTGAGTAGCGGGCGGCTTGTCATCTCCCCGAAAGTCTTCCTTGAACCCATTTGCCACCAGAAGCTCCCGGATGTTCGGTGCCCGCCCCGGAAGCTCATGCGGGAGGGCGATATCCGCATCGAGGGTCATCAATGGAGCGAATTCCAGTTTCTGCGCATGTGGATGGAGGCGATAAAGCCGGTGTGCCCAGCCGCCTATGAAGACAACTTGGTCGAGCCATGGATCCAGCGCGGTGATGAGACGTACAAAGCCGGAGAGATCGGACGTGTTGGCCATGTTGTTATTTCGCGAATAGCGGTTTGAGAGCACCCCTGCTGATCTCGTCCGCTTGCGCCTGTCCTCGTGACGGATGTCTGGAAACGTCGAGCCAGACCTGCAAAATGTCCGAGACCGGCACGCCATCACGCATTACCGCGGCGCGGAACACCGCCTCGGCGTTGTCAGGAATCCGTATGTAGGCGTCCGGACTGTGCTCTGCATCTTGGGCTGACAGTCCAAGACGGCGTAGGGCATCCGCATCGTCGCTTTCGAGATAGATGTACGGTGGCACGCCGTGCACGAATCCGGCTCCGAGAGCGTCGGCCGCCGCAAACAGTCCAATACAGACGCGAAGGGGGTGGCTCAGGTTTTGGCGGACGCGAGCTTTCGATCCCGGCGATGCAACGTACGTGGGCGCCGAAGCATATGCCTCTAAGGCTGCGCTGATCTGGTTCTGCTCCCGTTTTATGAGCCAGCGCACCGGGAATTCGCGATCGGACTCTCGGCCGGCAGCCACCCAGCGCCGCAGCAACTCCTGAATCCGGACCACCTCGAAGTAGTCGTCCCGCTGCTCAAGGAACCCTTCATTCGCTAACTGGCGAACAAATCGGGACGCGCTCATGACTGACACGTTTGCAGCCTGAGCGAGCTGCGATGCATTCCGGAAACGCTCGCGAGGCGCGGACAGGAGATCCGTCGGGCCAGCAGGATCTTCAGCATCCACTGGTTGAGATCGGAAAATAGATGAGGCAGTCGCTGATGCCCGCGTGCCTGGATGCGCGCGGAGCGAGAGGGGCTCGCATTCAGCATTTCCAACCCGTGACCTGCGAAGGCACGAAGTCCCTCCGAGTCGATGACGCCGATCGCCATATCCGGCGCAACCTGGGAGGCGAACTGCTTTAGGTTCTCCGCGACCGAGCGGGGAATACGTGCGGCGCCTACGACGGCGACCGGGACCGTCACATCAGGAAAGAGCCGCGCATGTGCTTGGGCCTGCAGAATCGCTTGCGAAAGGAGTGGGATCAGACGATCGCTGCGGCCCTCGGAACATCTCTTGAACTCGACCAGGTATTTGTGCCCACCGCCTTCAACGATGAGGTCCGGGCGTACGTCACCTTTAGAAGGTGAGCGGCGGACCCGCCATCCAGGACGACGAAAGGCGTCGGCCAGGAGATTTTCGAGACCCGCTTCGAATGCTTGGACGCGGTTTGGTTTGGCCATGGAATGCACAACCTCACAGGGCCACGGTATTTCACACGGCCATGTGAAGTAACACGGCCATGATAAACCAAGCCGTCACCTGGCGTCAATGGCCGTGAGTAAGGATCCGGCGCGCGAACGGACCATGCAGGGCAACCCTGGTCTGGCGGCGCCGGGACGATCCGCATGTATAGAGAAAACTCATGTCTTCGTCTCCTGTTTCACGAGACGGAGAGAACAATCAGAAGGGCGGAAACGACCGCGCGCGAAGCACGTGATCTGCCAACCTGTGGCGATGTGAATACTCGCCGAAAACTGGGTCCAACGTGGGTCAGAACGCCGAAAGATTCGCCAACTGGGACCAAACTGGGACCAAATCAAGAGGCGCTAAGTCTTTTGTTTTCAGTAGATGCTACTCGTAAGTGATTCATTCATGGGTCATGGCATGGAAGAGGTCGTGAGTTCGAATCTCACCAGGTCCACCAAATTCCTCAACGCTCTACCCCACCGCAGAAGACCAACACTCTGAGTCTGTAGTTGGGAAAGTTGTGGAAGCCTTCCGCAACGCCCTTGTTGCGGGTGAAGCGCCACATGCCCACATTCCCGGATCGTCTCTGAATCCCAGTAATCTCCCAGTGGATCAGGGCAGGCCGTGCTTGGCTGAGCGGGGCGTTTGGAGCCGGGGTTTGCGTCATCGGTGAGTGTGTGCTACGATTTTCAGATTGTTGCTACTTCAACAATCGCAAGTTCACGAGGAATGAAATGACGCGAATCGTCTGGTCCATGCTCCTGTTCTCCTTCCTACTCCCTGGCGCGGTCCGGGCCCAGCAGCCGGAACGGAAAGACTCAAAACCCGCCTCAAATACGACGGCCGGGCCGCCGGAGAACAAGCCACTTATTACCCGGCACGACGTGATCGTCGTGACCGCCACCAAGACGGAAACCAATATTGTCGATGTTCCCGTCAGCGTTCAACTCGTAACACAAGATGAGATCGAGCAGAAACAGTACAACAACCCCAACATCGGCGAGATAGTGCGGGACGTGCCGGGCGTATCGGTGGGCAGCGGCAACCGGAACATTCCCAACTGGATTCACCTCAGAGGCACGGGCTACTTCATCGGCCGCACACTCTACATGGTGGACGAGTTGCCGCTGGCCGAGCCGATGGTGAGCATCGCCGTAAACCCGGCCAACGTGGGGTCCACGGAAGTGCTGCTTGGGCCCTCTTCGTCCCTCTATGGGGCGAACGCGAGCGGCGGTGCGGTGAACGTGCGCTCCCTGAGTGGACGCCAGAAGACCGGTGTCACGCTGGGGGTCGGCTACGGCACTTTCGGCACCTGGCGGCCCCGGTTATCGGTGGGAAAGACGTTGGGGAATTGGGATCTGTTCGGCTCCTACAACCTGGACAAATCCGATGGATACCGGAACACGGATCTTGCCACAGGCCTGTACCTCAAGGAGAACGGCTACCCGTCCTACCTCAACTCGGTGACGATCGACAACCAGTACTACACAAACCATTACAGCTACCAGAGAGTAGGGTACCGGAACCCGGCGAGCGGCCTCGGATTCACCGCCGGGATGCACCTGTTCAACGAGGACCTGTACGGCGGGCGTCAGAACTCTTACAGCACCGGGACGCGCATCATCGGTACGGGGTCGTTCTTCACGCCGGTGTCGAATCTGGGCATGCTCACGGTCCGTTTCGGATACCAGAGCCGCCGGGCCGACTCGCAAAGCACCAAGGGGCTGCTGAAGGTGGCCAACCCGGCCATCGCGGACCGCTATGTGTTCACTCCCATCGATGCATCCACCAGTTACGTGTACGACCCTACCATCACGCAGCGGCCCCATTCCACCTACACGCGGCTGCCGCTCGATGTGCAGATGGACTTGCACGCCATTCGGCATAATACGCTGACGGCCGGAGGCCAGTACCTGGTGGATCAGAGCCGTTCTTTCACATTCAGCGCGGACCGTTCCTCGACTCTGGCCCAGACAAAGTACGGGATCGGCCAGAGCGCTATCTACCTCCAGGACCAGTACAGGTTCCTCGACGAGAAGGCTACGCTGATCGTGGGCGTGAGGCGCGACTGGTGGCAGTACCACGACATCTATGACACGGGATCGACCAACCGGACCCCTCCCGACGTGAGCAAAGGGGCGACCACCTATCGGGGAGGCTTCAAGTACCAGCTCACCGGTTCCCTGGGGCTGCGGACTTCCGCCGGAACGGCGTTCTGGCCGGGCGCCGCCACCTGGTTCTTCCAGAACCTCTCCACCGGCAACACCTGGCGCGAGGCGAACCCCAACCTGAAACCGGAACGAACCCGGATGGCAGATTTTGGCGCGGACTACATCAGCCCGAGCCGCCGGACCAAGCTCACGGCCACCGGCTACTGGGGCCAGATCCTGGACGCCATGAGTTACGTCTACGACCAGCACCCCACTCTCCCTGGCGTGCAGATCATCCGGACGTCCAACTCGGACGAAGTTTCCATCAAGGGCCTGGAGCTTGGGCTGCACCAGCAGATATGGGGCGATTTGACCGGGTACGCCAACTACACGCTGAACCGGTCGGAGATCACCAAATCCGCGAAAAACACGGGGCATCAACTGCGCAACGCCCCCGACAACCTTGGCAACGCCGGCCTGCAATACGTCAGTGTGAAGTACAGGTGCGGGGCGACGCTTTCGGCGAGGACGTCCGACAGCCGCTACTACGACGACGAGAACACGCAACTCCGCTACTTCCGCATGCGGGGGTACGCGAGCCTCGGCACGAAGCTCTGGAAGACGTTCAGTTTCGGCGGCCAGGACGTGGACTTCTCGGTGGGGGTCGACAACCTGACGAACACGAAATATGATGGTGAATTCATCTACAATGCTCCCGGCCGTTTCGTGGAGGTGAGGGCCACCTACCACTTCGGACTGTGATCGAATGGGATACCGGCTGGCCAACTCCCTTCTGACGCTGATCATTGTGAGCCTCGTGTCGTTTGCGGCGGTGGAACTCGCGCCGGGCGACCCCGCGCAGATGCTTCTCGGCGGCGCATCCCAGGAGATGTCCGCGGAGGCTCTGGCCAGGGTTCGTTCCGCCCACGGCTTGGACCGGCCGATGTGGGAGCGCTATCTGGGCTGGCTGAAAACCATCCTGCATGGCGACCTGGGAGTATCGCTGCGGACGAACCGGGCCGTGACGGCGGAATTTGCCGCGCGCATTCCCGTCTCCTCGGCGGTCGCTTTCGGATCGTTGTTGCTGGCAACACTGGTGGGCCTGTCTCTGGGAGTCGCCGCCGTGATCTACGAGGGCAGGGCGGCGGACCACGTCATCCGGGCTGTTGTGGTGGCGTGCCACTCCGTGCCCGCGTTTCTGATCGGCCTGTTCCTCATCTTCCTTTGCTCGTTCAAGCTGGGTTGGCTGCCGCTCTATGGGATCGGAGGAGGCAGCGGACTGGTACTTCCCGTCTTGACGCTGGGAGGGGTCATGGGGCTCTCCCTGGCGAGGGTGGTTCGCAACGCGCTGTTGGAGGCGGTCCACGAGGAGTACTTCCTCGCCGCGCTGGGCAAAGGGCTGTCCTACCCGCAGGCCGTCCTGCGGCACGGGCTGCGCAATTCGCTGACGCTGGTGGTGAGTTACCTGGGGATGAGATTCGCCGGCCTGCTGGGCGGCATCGTGCTGATCGAGTCCGTCTTCTCGTTGCCGGGGATGGGTAGCTACATCCTCGAAGCGATTCTAGGCAGGGACTACCCGGTCATTCAGTCATACATGCTGTTCTTCTGCACGGTGGTGTTGGCCGCCAACCTGCTGGCCGATCTCCTGGTACGCTGGATCGATCCGCGCGCGGCCAGAGAAGGGATTTGCTGACATGCCGCGCATCGCGTACCTCGGCGGCGGCATCACGGTCCTGTTCCTGCTGGTGGCGCTGCTTGGAGAAGCACTCGCGCCGTACCCGGCGGGGCTCACCAACTACGACCAGATCCTCGCGCAGCCCTCGCTGCGGCACCTGATGGGCACCGACCACCTGGGCCGCGACCTGTTCAGCCGGCTGATCGCCGGGACGCGCACCACGCTCGGGCTGGGGCTTCTGGTGGCTGTGTTGAACTCCGCGCTGGCCCTGGGGCTCGGGTCGCTGTGCGGATTCGCCGGAGGGTGGTTCGACGCAGCCCTGATGCGGGTGGCGGACGCACTGCTGGCGCTTCCGGGCTTCCTGCTGGCGGTGTGCTTTCTGGGACTGTTCGGCGGCGGCGTGTTCCAACTCGTGCTCTATCTTGTTCTGACGGGATGGGCGCAGTTGGCGAGGATCGTGCGGAACGAAGTCGCCGTGGTGAAGCACCTGGATTTCATCACGGCCAACAAGGCGGCCGGATACTCGACCGCGCGAAACCTGTTTGTGCATGTACTGCCGGCGGTGCTGCCTTCGGTGCTCATCCTGTTGCTGAACACGTTGGTGGGCGACGTCTTCGCCATCGTGTCGCTGAGTTTCCTGGGACTGGGAATCTCGCCCCAGATTCCGGAATGGGGGACGACGCTGTTCGATGCCAGGAGCTTCTTCCTCGCCAGCCCGTGGCTGTTCGCCTTCCCGTCGGCCCTGATCGCGGCACTCACCCTGGGCCTGCACCTGCTGGCGGACGGCCTGAGGGAATACCTCGACAAGAAGAAGTTCCTGTTCGCGGTCGAGGAGATCAACCTGTTCGCGGGAACCGCATCCACGTGCGGAAGCGAGACGGCATGAGACTCCGGCCAGCGCATGCGATTCTCGCCGCCACGCTTCTCTTTCTATCGGCTTGCTCCGGAAACCGGAGACCATCCGGCAAGCTGGTCATCGGAGCCAGCGGGAGCCTGAACCTGGGCAGCAACAACCCGGTTCTGATCCAGCGCAACGCCAACGTTTGGGAGGCCCTGACCGAACTGGATGACAGCCTGACGGCGCGGCCACAGCTCGCCGAGTCCTGGCAGGCGGCGCCGGACGGCCGGCAGTGGACCCTGCGGCTTAAGAGAGGTGTGCGGTTTCACAACGGCGATTCGCTCACTGCCTCGCTGGTGGCGGCCAACGTGCGCCGGCTGAAGGACCACCCGGAGCTGGACTACTACAGCACCTTCGTCACCCTCACGTCGGTTGCCGTCGAGGACGAATTCACGGTGCGGCTGGTTTTCTCACGCCCGATGGCCGATCTCCCCAACAAGACCGGCCACTACTTCGCCGGCATCTTCAGTCCCGCGGCCTTCGGGCCGGACGGCAAGCTACGGACGCCCGCCGGTTCCGGACCTTACGTTTTCGCCGAGAGCCGGATCGGCCAGTATGATCGGGTTACGGCCTTCGAACAGTATCACGGCGGCAGGCCCTATTTTCGCGAGATCGAGTTCCGGATCATTCCCGATCCCGTGGTGCGGCTGATGTCGCTCATACGGGGCGACATCGACCTGATCGCGCACCATGGCGGAGTGCCGGCCCCTTATGTGAGTCTGCTCAAGAACAATCCCCACATCGTTGTGGCCTCGCAGGACGTCGCCATCACGCACTACCTTCTGTTCAACTGCGCGCGGCAGCCATTCCGGAAGGTGGAATGCCGCGAGGCGCTGGCGCGGTCCCTGGATCGGACCGGACTTGTGGAACGCATCCTCCAGGGCGCCGGTTATCCCGCCCGCGATTTCCTCATTGACAGGGCGAGCCGGTGGAACAGGAACCGGTTCCCGATTCACCCGGACGCAAGCGAGCCGGTCAAGCGCGAGTTGAGGGCTTGCGCCGGAGACTCGCCCGTGATCCTGCTGCTCAGCCAGGGCGACCTTTCCGCCTGGGGCTACCGGCATGTGGCCGACTACCTCGCCGACTATTTCGGCCGCCTCGGAGTTGCCATCCGGGTGGAGGCGTTGGAAGGCGGCGCCTGGCAGAAGGCCACCCAGGCCGGCAGTTACGATATCACGCTCTATCCGCTCTCCGTGCCGACGGGTACGCCCGAATTGTTGATACGGCGGCTGGCGTTCTCGCAGGGCATGCGGGTCCGTTCCATAGGCAACACCACGCACTTCTCGTCACCGCAGGTCGATTCACTCTTCACCGAGGCACTGAACGCGCCGGATGCCGCCACCCAGGAGCGCGGATTCAACCGCATTCTCGACCTGCTGGCGAAGGAGAAACCCTTTGTGCCGCTCTATCATGAGCGCTACTACTACGCGTATCGCCGGGGGCTGGCCGGAGTCCGCGTCGATCCCTTCCTCAAACTGGACCTGGCGCGGCTGCGCTGGGAAGAAGAGCGGAGATGACGCTGGACCTGACGGATCTCTCGGTGCGGTTCGAGACCCCGAGCGGGTCCGTGCCGGCGGTCGACGGGGCATGCCTTCGGGTGGAAGCGGGCGAGCGCATGGCGCTGGTAGGGGAAAGCGGATGCGGCAAGTCGGTGCTGGCGCTGGCCGTGCTGGGACTTCTGCCACGCAATGCCCGGTGCTCGGGAACCGCGACTTTTGACGGCCGGGACCTGCTGGACCCCCGAACGGCGCGCTCGCTTCGAGGCAGCGAGATCGCCATGTGCTGGTCCAACGCGGAACGGTTCTTCGACCCGGTGATCCGCGTAGGGCGGCAAATCGGCGAGGCGTACCTGCAGTATCACCGCGGAGAAAAGAGAATCGCACATGAAAAGGCGCTGGTACTGCTGAGGAAGATGGGATTCGCCGGGCCGGAGAGGATCTACAACGCCTATCCCAGCCAGATCAGCGGCGGGATGAATCAGCGGGCGATGATCGCCATGAGTCTCATCAACCAGCCGCGGCTTCTGCTGGTGGACGAGCCGACCCGGGGCTTGGACGACGAGAGCCGCGACCGTGTTGTCGAGTGCCTGCTCGGAATCGGCGAGACCTCCATGCTGCTCATCACGCACGACATGGACCTGGTTCACCAGGTCGCCCACGGAGTGTACTTGATGCACGAAGGGAAGATCCTGGACGGGCGCTGCTGCCCGCGCGCGTTCTGTGCCTCCGATGCGGACGACGGAGATTTGGATGTCTGAACACAGCTCCGTCATCGAGGCTCGCGACTTGCACGTCTACTACGAAGAGGGCACGCTCCTCCGCCGGCGGCGATGGGTCGCGGGTCCGATCTCGTTCCACGTGCACGAGAACGAGTTTCTGGGCTTGGCCGGACCCAGCGGCAGCGGCAAGACCTCGCTGGGCAAAGCGCTGTTGAACCTGATCCCTACGTGGGAAGGGGAAGTGTACTGGCTGGGGCGGAACATCCGGCACGCCTCTGTCCGCCGCCTCAGGAGCCAGTTCGGCTGGATCAGCCAGGAGCCCACCCTGGCGTTCAATCCGCGGCGCCGGATCGTCGAGACGCTCTGTGAGACGCTGACCGTGGCGGGAAGCGGGAAGTGCTACCGGCATCAGATCTCGCGCGTGTGCGGCCTGGTGAACCTGGAGCCGGAGCTGGCCGACCGCTATCCATTCGAGTTGAGCGCGGGACAGATTCAGCGGTTCGCCCTGGTCCGCGTGCTGATGCTCGAGCCGAAGTTCCTGTTACTCGATGAGCCGACCTCTTCGCTCGACCCGATGAACCAGGCCCAGATCCTCGATCGTGTCCTCGAATGGCGGCGGCGTTACGGGCTGACGGCCGTGATCATCGCCCACTCCCGGAGGCTGCTGGGGCGCCTGTGCGACCGCATTCTCAACCTGGAGAACCCTGCGTGAGACCGCCGGAGGACGATCCGAAGAACGTGATCCGCCGGAACCGCCGCTCCTACGGGCGCATCGCCGGCGAATGGGAGAGGCGGCAGGAGAAGGACTACGACCACGGTTTTCACGATCAGTGCCGGGCCCTCTTCCTGAGCCATCTGAAAGGGGCTCGGGTGCTCGACGCCGGCTGCGGGCCCGGTCTGGACAGCCTGGCATTCGCGGAGGCGGGGCTGCAGGTGACGGCGTCGGACATCGCCGAAGAGTTCCTGACAGCGATCCGCCGGAAGACGCCGCGAATCGATCTGGCGGCCATGGACATCACCACCCCGTGCTTCCGGGACGGCTGCTTCGACGGTATCTTTGCCTGCGCCAGCTTCCTTCACGTTCCACACGAATTGGCGGGGGAGACCCTCGCCGGTTTCGCCCGCATGCTGGCATCCGGCGGCGTGCTGTTCTTGCATCATGTGGGATCGTTGCGGGGCCTGAGAAGCTACCGTGTCGACGACCTCCTGGTTTCGGACAACCCTGCCGCCTGCTACTGCCATACGGAACAGGAACTCACCGCTCTGCTCGCGCCGGCCGGTCTGCGCTTGCTTGCCGCGGATCACATCAAACCCGGCAAGCACCCCTCTCCGTGCGCCGCCCGAAACGGTCTGGTTCCCTATCAGATGATCGCCTGCAAACAGGATTGACGACGGATGCCGGGAGACACGTGCCGCCGGCCGCTGTCCTGGGCAATCGGCCCTCGGAGTATGAATGCTTTTCGCCCGGATGCCGATATGAACTTTGATGAACCGGATACGTCTCCTCGCAATCTCACTCATGGTGGTGCTCTCGGGATGCTCTCTCCACGGCTGGACGATCCACCGCGACGGTGCGGGCTTTACCGTTGACTTGCCTCCGGGCTGGACGTCCCATGCCGACGCGAAGTCGGGCCGCCTGGATATCGAGGGCCCCGAGGGCGCAGTCAGCGTCCTGCCGGTGTTCTCACGCACGGCGCTGACCAGGAAGCAAGCCGAGAAGACGCTCATGGAGGCGGCGTTCAAACAGTGGAATGACGTGCAGTGGTTCGGACGGATCGAGACGGCCGGCGCATCGGCGTTGCGGATGGGCGGCCTGGGCAGCCGCACGAAGGCAACCGTGTCTTTCGCCTGGACAGTCACTCCGGCGGGCACGGCCGGCTATATCTATCGCGTGCAGTGTCTGAAAAACGCGCCTCGACAGAACGAGGCAGTGCTCGCGCGGGTGTTGGCGAGTTTCCGAATGACCGGCGGCCGTGGCGGCGCTCCGCCCGCGAAGGATGGCATAAACTACGTCCGCTGGACCGATCCGCGCGAAACCGCGTTCACCATCGAGGTTCCGGCCGGCTGGAAAGTGGAAGGCGGGCTGATACGGGTATCGGCCGTAGACCCACGCGGCGTATGGGCGGTCACCTCGCCGGACGGCTCCGTGAAGATCACCGGCGGCGATGCCCAGGTCCCGGTGCATGTCGTGCCCAACCAGACGCTGGTTTTTGCCGGCTTCCGGGAAGGTAGCTGGTACTCGCCGGGTTACGGCACCCGCATGCTGGTGAGGCGGTTCATTGACGGGGCTTCTTTTGCGCGGGAATACGTGACCCAGCGTGCCGGTTCCGTGTGTGCGGACCTCTCGTTTACCGAAACGCGCGCGCGACCGGACCTGGCGGCCGCCGGCAGCGGGTTGAGCTTCGGTGATGTATCGTTTACATGCGCTCAGAACGGCCGGTCCATGCGGGGTTATTATCTGGCCGGCACGAGGTTCACCGGCGCCCAGGGAATCGGCATCTGGAACCTGGAACATCTGATCGGGTTCCTGGCCGCTCCGGAACAGGCCGATACGGCGCAGACGGTTATGGCGCACATCCTCGAAACGGCGCAGCTCAATCCGGAATGGATGGCCAGGCAGCAACGGACGACACAAGCGGTGTCGAACATTGTGACGCGGACGAATGCGGAGATATCCCGGCAGATTGACGATTCATACTGGAGCCGGCACGCCGGCGACTCTGAAAGAAGCCGCCGGCAGTCGAACGCGACTCTCGGTGTAGTGGACGCCGTGGATCCGGAGACGGGACGGCGGTTCCGCGTGGAGAGCGGCTCGGACTACTACTGGATCGACAACGCCGGCCACGTCGCTGGCACCCGGACCGACAGCACGCCAAACGTCGATTTCCGGCAACTCGCCACGCTGCCGTAACCCGGTTTTGCTTGCAGCGCGCTAACCTTCCCGGAAATCCAGCGTTGCCGGAGGCCGCCGGAATCCTCTCGTCAGCGCGATGAGGTACACCACACCCGCCAGCAGCCATACTCCACCGGCGATCTTGGCGGGAGTGCGAAGGCTGATCCAGATGGCGAAGCAAAACAGGAAGCCGAGTGCGGGCAGGACTACGTAACGAAAGAATCCTGAACGGCGGCGGCCAGATAGCCTTCTTATGTAATACATGTTTATGACCGCGGCATTGACGCCCATGAACGAGATGAAGGCGCCGAAGTTCAACATCTCGACGGCGCGTTCCCAGCTCAGCAGAACGGCGCCGAGGAAGGCCAGCAGCCCCACGAACACTACATTGCGTTCGGGGCTGCCGGTACCGGGGTTCAGATTCCCGAAAAAACGCGACGGCAGCACCCGGTCGCGGCCCATGCCGTACAGCACACGCGCCGCCCCCACTTGGCCGGTCAGGCCACTGCCTAAGCAGGAGACGATCAGCACAACCGCCATGGCGTTGAAGAGCGGCCCGCCGCCCACCCGCCCGGTGACATCCAGAAAAGCGGTCTCCGGATTGCCGAAAGTTCGATAATCCGGCCACACGCGCTGCGCCAGGTAAACCTCCAACGTGCTCAAAAGCCCGGTGATCAGGCACACGAGCACGGTGGCGCGGGAGATGTTCTTCTCCGGATGGTCCACTTCCTCGGCCAGCGTGGACACGCCGTCGAAGCCGATGTAAGTAAGGGCGGCCAAGGAGGTGGCCGTTGCAATCGAACCCAGGTGGAAGGAATCCGGACGATAGAAGGGCGCGAAGGAAAGCAGGCCGGGCACGCCGGATGTGTGCAGCAGAAAACGCACGGCGGCGATCACAAAAGCGCCGATGACCACGCTCATAGCCGCCAGCAGCGCCAGATTGGCGCGCGCGGTGGAGCGTATACCGCGGAGATTGAGCAGCGTGATGCCGCCGGCTGTCAGTGCGGCCAGCGCCGGATAAGGGATGGAGGGCGCGAGGCGCTGAATCGTCAGGGCGACGTAGGCCGTGTTGATCACGGGAATGAGCAGGTAGTCGAGGATCATTGTCCAGCCGGCTAGGAACCCGAGATGCGCGCTGAGCCCTTTACCGACATAGGTGTAAGCGGAGCCGGCCGCGGGATAGAGGGCCGCCATGCGCCCGTAGCTGAGCGCCGTTAGCATCATAGCGACCATGGCCACCAGCAGCGTAGTGGCCACGTGGCCGTGGGAGAGCGTGCAGGCCACACCGAAGATGCCCACCGGCGCGATGGGCGTGATCAAAACGATGCCGTAGAAAATCAGGTCCTTGAGCCGAAGCGCCCGTCGGAGATGGGGAGTTTCCGCCGGTGAACAAACCGGCGGGGAAGGAGGCATGGTAGCCATATCGGGTTCTCGTGGGAAACATTGTACCCCGCGCGCCGGATCTCAGCGGCTCGATCGATCAGCTCCGTTCTTCTTCTTCCGCCGGAAGCGGTCGAGGTGCAGTACACTTTCTCTTCCTGCTCCCTTGTTGGGGCCCTGCCACGTACATGGCCTCAGAAGGCCGCATCTGAAAGAAGCAAGCAAACGGTAATGACAAGAGCCATCGCCGGCGTCATCGTATGCGCGGCTTTCTGCGCTTGTGCGCAGGCCGATTCATCGAACCGGTTCAGGTACCTTGGCGACATCAAAGCCATCGGCGGCATGGAAGATTCCCTGGTCGGGCCGGGGCCTACCGGAGAGCGCTTCTACATCGACTACGATTACCCCAGTTCGGTCCTGGACCTGGTCGCCCTCGATCCGTCGACCGGTGCGGTTCAGGTCTTCCGGAGTCCCGTTTCCACCGAATACAGCGGCAAGAACCTCACCCTCGGGCGCGATGGCAATATCTATCTCGGCACAGCGCCCCACGCCCATCTGCTTCGTCTGGAGACGGCCACCGGCAATTTCACCGGTCTCGGTTGTCCCAGCGCCAGCGAGTCGTATATCAGATCTCGACCGGCACCCACAGCGAGATTCTGCCCGAGCAGTACCAGGTTGCCGGAGGCGTCACATATGTCTATCCCGGTACGGACGGAAAGGTCTATGCCTCGGTCAACAGCCAGCGTTTTCGCCTCGATGGTTTCAATATCACTCCCATAGCCGCATCCGCGGCCGCGCCGGCCGGCATGATCGTGGGCGCCACCAGCGTCAAGGGCGGCGGAGGAAGCGTTCCCACGGCTTCGGGAGCCACGCTGTTCCTCTTCGATCCCGCCACGCGCACAAAGATCTTCGACACCAAGCCGATTTCCACCGGCACCATCGGCAACCTGGTATCCTCCGGCAACTTGGTCTATGGTGTCGCCGGCAGCGTCTTCTTTGTATGGGACCCCGTGGGGAGGGCCGCGACGTACCATGCCAGGCTAGTGGATAGCGGGACCCGAACGATCTTCACGCCGCTGGCCAGCTCGATGGCGGTCGGGGCCGACGGCAATCTCTGGGGGCTCGCCGATTTGGGCATCTTCAAGATCGACCTCAAAACCTACGCCGGCACCGTGATGGCGACCCCGCCCAAGTCAATCTCATCCGGATTCGCCATGGACGCCTCGAACATCTACTTCGCTTCCGGTTCCTCCCTCTACAGCTACCTGTGGTCTCCGCTTCTGGTGGCAGAGGCCGCAACCGGACGTCCGTTCCTGGCACCCGACGCCATCGGGTCGCTGTACGGTGACAACCTCCCCGCCGGTGTAACGTCGGTAACGATCAACGATTCCTCCGGCGCGGACCACGCTGCCACTGTCATTTACTCCGGTGCGGGACAGACGGATTTCGTCGTCCCTTCCGATGTTTCCCCCGGCTTGGGCCGGATCACGGCCGCGGGCATCACGTCGCCTATCGAAATCCGGCCGGTGGCTCCCGGCATCTTCGCCGCCACCCAGGAGCAGGCTGGCTACGTGACGCTTTACGCCACGGGCGTCCGCCACTGCAGCGATATTTCCAAGGTCGTCGCGCAATTCAACGCCGCCAACGGGCAGGTCCAGTACGCCGGAGATCAGAGACAATACGCGGGCCTCGATCAGATCAACCTGGCCGTGCCTGCTGGGCTGACCGGCACGGTCACGATTCGTTTATGGGTGGACGGAGTCGCCGCCAATCCGGTCACGGTGACCCTTCCCTGATGCGCCGGCAGGACAGGTGTTACGGAGCATTGTTACCTGTGAGCCTGCTGCAGTCGCAGCAATCAACCGAGTCGTTCCGCGGCATACCTTCTTGCCCAATTGTCCGAAGTATTGGCGCGCCACACGGCCATGGTCTCTACCTTCTTGCGTTCGCCAGGCAGTACCAAGCCCGTGCAATATGCTTTCCACGGGCCGGCTCGGCCGGCGTGCGCCAAGCCAGCGGGATACGCCGCAAAGCGCTTCTGCCGTGGGCCTGACGCGGGAGGTGCGATCCGACAAAAGAACTCCACCGCAGGATGTTTCGTTCATAACACAGTCGTATTCGTGATGCTGTTATCCTGCATTCGTGGGGCCTCTCCAAATGTTGTTCTCCAAGGCGGCGTGTCTGATTCGCGGATGGATTGTGCTGCTGATCATCGCAACGGCGGCTTGTGGGCAGGAACCCGCGCCGGCTGGTGCAGTCACCGCGGTGATTATTCCCGCGGGCGCTCCCCTTCCGGTGCTTCTGGATCAGCGAGTCCCCTTGAAACGCGTGAACGAACCCATCCGAGGGCGGCTGATGGCGCCTGTCTATCGCTATGACCGTGTGGCGCTTCCGGCGGGGACCGTAGTCGAAGGGCACGTTGCTGCCATCGAGAGGGTTTCGCTCCGCGAGAGGCTTAGGGCGATCCTGTCCGGCAATCTCACACCGTCGCGGAAAGCCAGCGCGCGGTTCGACACGCTCGTATTGGCTGGCGATTCGCGGTTATCCCTCCAGACCGCCGCTTCTGGTGGAACCGCTCGTTCCGCCGTGGCCGCGAAGCATGGAAAGAAGGAGCCCAGCCTCGACTCAGGTTCGCACGGCTTTCGCGACCAGCGGGGAATAGAGGCAGAAGCCGCCCGCGCCTTGAAAGCGCCCGGCAGGATGGCCCGTCTGAAGAACGCCCTTCTCGACAGGCTCCCCTATCACCGGCAAGCCTGGCCGGCAGGAACAATCTTCACCAGCGTATTGCAGAATCCTCTCTCCGTACCCACGCCGGTGCTTGCCGCGGTAAAGAACGGCCTTGCTGCCACGGATGAACCCACTGATCAAGGCGTGAGTGCGCGCCTCATCACGCCGCTCAGTTCTGCGACCGCGCGAAGAGGATCACCGGTGGAAGCAGTCGTGACCCGTCCTCACTTCTCGGCCGACCATCACCTGCTGATACCGGAGGGGAGTCGCCTGCGCGGCGAGGTCATAGTTTCCAGGCCCGGCCGGCGATTCCACCGCAACGGAAAACTTCTGTTCTTGTTCCGCCAGATCGAGCTCGCGCCAGGCGTGGTGCAGAAGATCCAAGGCCACCTGGAAGGATTGCAGGCCGACTCATCCGCTCAACT
>CAZLOS010000061.1:0-27031 GCA_964561215.1 uncultured Solibacteraceae bacterium
CCCATCTCCTGGTACTTGCGCATCAGCACGGCGGCGCGCTGCTTGCCGGGCAAGTTCCGGATCGCCTCCCGCACGCGGTCGAGCCGGACCTCGCGCAGCATCTCCTGCTCGACGTTGGGACGCGGGTCGGGTACCTGGCGGGGTGTCGCCCCCGAGGTTTCCACATCCAGGCTTTCCACACTTCTGTCGCCCTTCCGGTCCCGCAAATGGTTCAATGCGACGTGGGTGGCAATCCGGAATAACCAGGTAGCGAACTTCGCCGTCGGCTCATACGTCGCCCTGGCCCGGTAAACCCTCAAGAAGACTTCCTGTGCCAGTTCTTCGGCCTCGGCCGAGTTGCCCACCATGCGATATAGAAAGTGGATCACGGGCCCGCGCTGGCGCGCCAGCAGTGCGCTGAAACTGGCCTCGTCGCCGTCCTTGGCCCGGAGCATGAGCTCGGCGTCCCGCTCCAAGGCAATCGCGGCCATATCTTCTTTAACCCGGAAAGCGCGAAAAGGTTGCGGAGCCGGTTTACCCCAGCCCATAACTGCCTCAAGACCCCGCCTGGACTTACTCGCCTTTGAGCGAGCGTTCCATCAATTCCCGGATGGCCTCCCGCGGAGGCCGGCCCAGTTTCATTATGGCGTACATCTGCTCGGTGATCGGCATTTCCACGCCGTGCAGGCGCGCCAGGTCCACGGCCGCCGTCGTGGTTTCGACGCCCTCGGCCACCATGCGCATCGAGGCGAGAATCTCGTCGAGCTTGCGCCCCTTGGCAAGCTCCATGCCGAGCTGCCGGTTGCGGCTAAGCGCCCCCGTGCAGGTGAGCACCAGATCGCCCAGACCAGCGAGACCGGCGAGCGTCTTCGGCCGTCCTCCCATCGCCACCGCCAGGCGCGTGATCTCGGCCAGGCCGCGCGTGATGAGCGCCGCCATCGTGTTGTTGCCCAGGCCCAGACCGTGGCAGATGCCGGCGCCGATGGCGACCACGTTCTTGAGGGCCGCGCCAAGCTCCACGCCGACGATGTCCTCGTTAGTGTAGAGGCGGAAACTCGGGCCGGAGAACGCAGCCTGGACATCGCTCGCCAGGCGCTGATCCTTCGAGGCGATGGCCACCGCCGCCGGTTCCCCGCGCGCCACCTCCTTGGCGAAGGTGGGCCCGGAAAGCGCGCCGACACGCGGCACAAAGCGTGCGCCGGCCACTTCCTCCACCACTTGCGTCATCCGCAGCAGGGTGCCGTTCTCGATGCCTTTGGTGGCGCTGACGAAAAGCATGGCCGGATCGAGAAACGGCAGCATGGCTTTGTAAGTGCGCCGCGCGTGCGCCGACGGCATCACGCCCAGTACGATCTGGGCGCCGCCAAGCACCTCCTCAAAACTGGTCGAAACCCGGACGTTTTCCGGCAGCCTCGAATCGGGCAGAAACACGTCGTTCACCCGCGTGGCGTCCATCCGCCCGGCGAGGTCGGCCTCATACACCCACAGCCGCACGTGCTCGAAGCGCGGAGCCAGCAGTACCGCCAAAGCGGTGCCCCAGCTGCCCGCTCCCACAACGGCGAGTTCCTGATAACGTTGAACGGTCAAGATTTCTTACTCCCGAACGAAAACTTATGCTCGCAGCCTTTCGCAAGGCGCGCAAGGTTCGCGTGGTGCCGCACGATGACGAACAGTCCAGCTATGGCCGCGGCCCACACAACCGCCGAGGGTGGATGCGAGATGAGCCAGACCGCCAGCGGGAATGCGCCGCAGGCCAGAATCGACCCGAGCGAAATGTAGCGCGTCGCGCCCACTACGACGACGAACACCCCCAGCATGGCCAGTAGCGGCAGGGGCGCAAGGTACAAAAACGCGCCGATAAAGCTCGCCACGGCCTTCCCGCCGCGAAACTTCAGAAAGACGGGAAAAGCGTGGCCGGCCATGACGGCCAGCGCCGCCAAGCTCATCCACAAGGGCGACGAGCCCGTCAGTCGCGCGGCGATCCACACCGCCGCAAAGCCCTTGGCAATGTCCAGCAGCAGTGTGAAGATGCCGGCGGCGCGGCCCGTGGTGCGCAGTACGTTGGTGGCGCCGATATTGCCGCTGCCGCTCGAACGCACATCCTGGCCGGTCTTCCATTTCACCAGCAGGTAACCGAACGGGATGGCGCCGAGCAGATATGCAATCAGAAGTACGAACGAAGGCATCATGGTCTTTCTAATGGGAATTCGGCAATCGCGCGATATTCGGAACCGCCCGGCTTCAAAATGCTCTGGTACAGGAAGAAGCCGCCGGCCATGAACTGGCCGAAGTCCGGAGTGACGAGCGCATCCACGGCGTTTCGCAGCGCTGTCAATGAAACCGGATCCTTGATGCGCGCCAGCGTCAGGTGAGGCGAAAAAGGCCTGCCTTCCACCGGAACGCCTAACCGGCCGAGGCCCCGTTCCGTCTCTCGCGCCAATTCCTCCAGGCCGGGGCCGGCGTTCACCCCTGCCCAGAATACCCGCGGATGGCTTGGATTCGGGAACCATCCGAGGTTGCGCACCGCGATGTGGAGTTTTGGACGCGACGGGAGTGTGTTGAGGGCGGCGATCAGTTCATCGACGCGCTCGTCGGGCCACTCCCCAATGAACTTGGTGGTGATGTGCAGGTTCTCCACCGGGCTCCACTTGATCCGCGCCGTTGGGCGCAACGTGTCGAGCAACCTGGTGAGCCGCGTCTTGATCTCAGCGGGTAATTCTATGCCAGTGAACAGGCGCATGAGTTTGGTACTTTGCTATTGTCGAATGAAAACGCAGAAGGTTTCAACGAATTGGACGGACCGCTTCTCCTTTGAGCGTCTGGAGGTGGAGTCTTCCGTCCTGGCGCGCGGCTTCTTCGGCCGCCCTACGGAACAGGTGGCGAGGGAACTGCTGGGCAAGGTTCTGGTGCACGGCCGCACGGCCGGGATGATCGTGGAAGCCGAAGCGTACCTTGGTTTGAACGACAAAGCATCCCACGCTTCCCGCGGCCCGACCGGCCGCAACCGCGTCATGTTCGGTCCTCCCGGCCACGCCTATGTTTATTTCATCTACGGCATGTACGAGTGCGTCAATGCGGTCACTGAGGCTGACGGCACGCCCGGCGCCGTCCTGATTCGCGCCCTGGAGCCGCTATGCGGGATCGAACTGATGCACCGCCGCCGGCCCAAGGCCCGCTCCATCGAGGATCTGGCTTCCGGCCCCGGCAAGCTCACCATCGCGCTGGGCATTACACGCCGCCTGAACCGGACGGACCTTACGGCGGGCGAATTGACGGTACGGGAATGGCGCGGCGCCCCTCCCATCGAAATCGACGTCACGCCGCGCATCGGCATTCGCCACGCCGCAGACTGGCCGCTGCGATTCGTCGTACACGGCCACCCTTGCTGTTCAAAGGTGCCCACGGGCGGCCGTTGAGCGCCTGCGCTAAATTGGCAGTATGCTCAAGCCCACGATTTTCCGCGAATACGATATCCGAGGGATCGCAGACCTGGAATTGTTGAGCCCCGACATCGAGCTGCTGGGACGCGCCATCGGGACCTACCTCCAGCGCGAGAAGGGCCGGAAGGTGAATCTGGGGCGCGACTGCCGCCTGAGCGGAGAACGCCTGGCCGACGCCATTCGAAAGGGATTGCTGGAAAGCGGCTGCGACGTCACCGACCTCGGCGTTGTGCCGACGCCGCTGCTGTATTACTCGACCTTTCACCTGAATGCGGATGGCGCGGTCATGATCACCGGCAGCCACAATCCGCCGGACTACAACGGATTCAAAGTGGTCAGCGGTCGCTCGACGATTTTCGGCGCCGAAATTCAGAAGGTCCGCGCCTTGATGGAGCGCGGTGATCTCAACAGCGGCGCGGGGGCTCTCTCCACCTGCGATGTGGTCACGCCGTACGTGGATGAAATCGCGGCGCAATTCCAGCCTCCCAAGCGCGTCAAGGTGGTGTTGGATGCGGGCAACGGAACCGCGGGCCCGGTCATGCACCGGCTGCTCGAAAGGATCTGCCCCGGGGCCGTGGAGTTGTTCTACGAGATGGACGGCAACTTCCCGAACCACCATCCCGACCCCACCGTCGTCAAGAACCTTGTCCAACTGAAAGAGGCCGTCGCCCGGCACAAAGCCGACCTGGGGATCGCCTTCGACGGCGACGCCGACCGCATCGGCGCCATCGACGACAACGGCGAAATCGTCTGGGGCGACCAGCTTCTGACGATCTATGCGCGCGAGATCCTGACGCGGAAACCCGGCGCGACGTTCATCGGCGAGGTGAAATGTTCCCAGGTGATGTACGACGAGCTGCGCCGGCTGGGCGGCAACGCCATCATGTACCGCACCGGGCACTCGCTGATCAAGGCCAAGATGAAGGAAGTACACGCCGAACTGGCCGGCGAAATGAGCGGGCACATGTTCTTCGCGGACCGCTATTACGGCTTCGACGACGCGCTCTACGCCGCTTGCCGGCTGATCGAAATTGTGGCCGCCTCCGGCCGGCCGCTCTCGGCCCAGCTTGCGGGGCTGCCCAAAATGGTCTGCACTCCGGAGTTGCGCGTGGATTGCCCGGACGAGAAGAAGTTCCAGGTTGTGCAGTACGTGGTGGATCACTTCCGCAAGATCCGCAAGGTGCTGGACGTGGACGGCGCGCGCGTTCTGTTCGACGGCGGATGGGGGCTTGTACGAGCATCCAACACCCAGCCCATCCTGGTGCTGCGCTTCGAAGCGCCGAACGAGGAACTACTAGCCGCCTACCGCGAAGAAGTGGAAGACGTAGTGGCCCAAGCGAAGGCTGCCGCGGGAGTTTGAGTATCTGGCGCAGGCAATCGTCGCGAACAATGGTATCGTCTGACTGGTGGCAACTTTTCTTGGCGATCGTCCAAACCACTCCACCAGTCTCGATCTGTTCTTACGATTGACCTCGAAGACGGGTTTTTGCACGGCGCATAGCTTGGCTGAAGTTTACGCCACCGTCACCAGCCTCCCGGGACGACACCGCGTCGGGGGTGATCAGGCAGTGTTGTTCCTGGACACAGAGTGTTTTCGCGGGCCGCTGATGCGCGAGTGGTGGGCGGCGCAGTGTACGATGCTTCGATCGCTCAGTGCGTGGTTCAGGCGAGGGCTGGCAGCCTATACACCTTGAACCAACGGCACTTTACCGCGCTTCCTTCTTTGGGCAACATTCCGCTCAGAGTGCCGTAGCCCGCGCCGAACCGCTGGTCGCCTGCGGCTTCAGTTCTTCGAGCCCACGGTTTCCATGCGACCGGCCAGCGGTTTCACAACTTCCCCACCGCAAACGCCGACGCCTGTGTCGACCAGAGCGTTCAGGAAGTTGAAGAAGACGGCGTAAACCAACTGTTCCGTCACAGGTTGGCGGCCAGGCATGCGGAAACCGATCGGCAGTTCCTTCAGGAGTTGCACGCGCACGGAGTTGGGTTGGATGTAGCCGGCCCGATCGCGCCGGTTGGCCAGCCGCATGGGCGTCTGCAATACCATGCCGGTGACGCCATCCACGTAGAATTGGCAGCGCGAAAACCAGCCCAGGTTTCCGGCATCCGCAGCATCGAACAGAAGCAGAGGGCCTTCCCGCCCCGTAGCCGTCAAATCGACAGTGAGGACTCGCCGCTCATCCTCGATCGTGCACTCGAACGACGCCTGCTTGGCGATGTTGGATACAAAGTCCGGATCGAGTTCGAGCGAGATCAGCTTGTGTTCGCCTACCTGGATGACTTGCACTAATCTCCATTCTACTCGGCGTTGGCTACTGTGTGTGAGGGATGATGAGCCCGCTATAGTAAAGGGGAGATGCCGAAAGCCGATTGGCAACCCGCGCCAGCGCTGGTCTTATTCGATATCGACGGAACCCTGATCCGCCGCGCGGGCGCCCATCACCGCGAAGCCCTGGTGGAGGCGGTGCGCCGCGTCACGGGAGTCGACGCGACCACCGACCACATTCCCGTCCAGGGCATGCTGGACCGGGACATCTTGCGCATCATGATGCGGGACGCCGGCGCTTCGGCTGCGCTGATCCGCCGGTCGATGCCGGCCATCTGTGCGGCCGCCGAGCGCATTTACGCGCGCCGCTGCCCGGACCTTCGCCGGCGCGTCTGCCCCGGCGCGCGAAGCTTGCTCTGGCGCCTGTCCCGCAGGCACATCCCGGCGGCGCTGGTTACCGGCAACTTGACGCGCATCGGCTGGACCAAGATGGAGCGCGCGGGCTTGCGGCGGTACTTCCGTTTCGGCGCTTTCGCGGAGATGGCGCCGGATCGCGCCGGCTTGACCAGGATGGCCATCCGCGAAGCCCGGCGCCAGGGCTGGATCGGCCCGGGAGCCAAGGTGACCCTCATCGGCGACCATCCCAACGACGTGAAGGCCGCCTTTGCCAACGGCATCCGCTCGATGGCGGTGGCCACCGGCTTGACCGGCAAACAGGAACTCGCGGAACATGCGCCGGACCTCTTGCTCGACGATTTGAGATCCTTGACTGTGGACATGCTTCTCGCATGAAGAACCAGGAAGCACAATCGCTGGCGGTGAAACGGGCGGAAGTGGAGTTCCATAACTTCGCTTCCCTGGGCGAACCGGAGCGCGCGCTTGCCGTCTATGCCGCCGAGAACGTCCGCCGCGGCGCACTGATCCGCAAGTATCGCGAGTTCATCGGCGAGTTCTCGCCTTTCCTGGAGATCGGCGCGAATGCCGGCCATACGAGCTATCTGCTGGCCAATGAGTTCGGCGCCGAAGGCTTTGCCCTAGATATCTCCGCCGACAGCCTGCGCCACGGCACGGCGCTTCAGCGGATCTGGAACCTCCCGCGGGCGCCGATCCGCGTGGCAGGAGATGCGCTGCATCTGCCGTTCCGGGACAACTCCCTCCGGTTCGTGATGACCTACCAGACGCTCAGCCAGTTCATGGACATCGAGAGCGTCTTCCTGGAGGTGAAGCGCGTCCTGGCCCCCGGCGGCGTGTTCGCGCTCGCGGAAGAGCCGCTGCGGCGCGCGTTGACTCTGAGCCTCTATCGTTGCCCGTACTACGACACCATGAAGCCCTGGGAGCGTAAGCTCTACGACTGGGGGTTGCTGGGCTACATGGTGCGCGACGTCATCGGGGCCGAACAGGAGGAGAGCTTCGGGATCCGCCAGAACCACAGCATGAACGCGCGGCAGTGGCACGACCTGATCCGCAAGCACTTCGCCGATCAGCGCTACGACATCTTCGTGCGAGCCACGGGATGGGGCGAGCGCTCCATGAAGCGTCTGGCGGTGATGCTCGATCCCTATCGTTCCGAGTGGCGCGCGGCGCGCTTGCTTGGAGGCACACTCTCCGCGTTCTGCCGCAAGGCCGGCGGCCCCGCCCAGCAAGCCGCAACACCCGGCAGGCTGGAAGATTGTCTGCAATGCCCGGATTGCGCCGGAGCCCTCCACCGCGACCAGGCTGGCACGCTGCGCTGCGACTGCGGTTTTGAGGCTCCCGACGAAGGTGGGGTGTACAACCTGATCCGCTCGGAGGAGCGCAAGGAACTCTATCCGGGCAGGCGGGAGGACATCATCGATTTCTCGCTGCCCGGCCACGAAACCCAGTTGCTGGAGGGATGGGAGGAGTTGGAAGGCGTTTACGGGAACAAGTACCGCTGGATCAATGAGCACGCCACGGCGCGCCTGGTCCGGGTGGCCGCGGGCCCGCAGCGGCTTCGCATTCGCGGCCACGCCCAGGAAGGGATTTTCACGCAAGGCCAGCCTGTACGCCTGGAAGCGGCCGCCAATGGCCGGCGCGTGGGACGCTGGACGCTCGAGCGCCACGGTCTGTTCGTGCTCGAAGCCGATGTGGCTGACGCCGAAGAGTACCGGATCGGCCTCTACGCCTCGCCCTCCTGGACCGCCCCGCCCGACACGCGGCGGTTTACCGTCACCATCAGCATGATTCGCCTGATTGACCGGCAGTAGGACGATTCTCTGATCTGTCATTGAACTTCTGTCTCCAGCCGTGCGTAATAGCCAGATGAGGAGGAGTATGAGCAATGCAATCCTGACCTCTTTCCTGCCGGCAACTGTGCTGTTACTTGCTGGTTGCGGCATCGAAGGGCTCAATGGTTTCGCCAGTTCGCAGCGGTTCCAGGAAGACTTCCATTACACCTACAATCTGTCCCCGGGAGGGCGGATCTCCGTCGACAACACCAACGGCAGCGTCGAGGTGATCGGTTGGGAAAAGGATTCCGTCGACGTCTCGGGCACCAAGTACGCCAGCACCGAAAGCCTGCTCAAGGACCTGAAGGTGGACATCGCCGCCTCGCCAACCGAGGTTCGCATTCGTACGCTTCACCCATCGGGGCGGCGCGGCGGCTTCGGCGCCAAGTACGTTCTGCGGGTTCCACACAAGACGATCCTTGACCACATCGAATCCACCAACGGCAGCCTGCGGGCGGAAAGTGTGGAAGGACCGGCACGGCTTCACACCACGAACGGCACTATTCGCGTTCTCAAGCTTCGCGGCGAAATTGACATTCAAACCAGTAACGGCAGCATTGAAGCCACGGATAGCGAAGGCGCCGCCACAGCGCGCACTACCAACGGTTCGGTGACCGTGGACGGATTGCGCGGCTCGCTCGACGCGGGCACCTCTAACGGGCGCATCCGCGCGAGAATCGTGCAAACGGACCCGGGGAAAATCCTGCGCGCCTCCACCACCAACGGCAGTATCGAGCTGACCATGGAGTCGTTCAAGGACAACGACGTGCGCGCCTCGACGACCAACGGTTCCATCACCGTGCGACTTCCCTCTTCGCTGAACGCCCGTCTTCGCGCCGGCACTTCCAATTCGCGCATCACGACCGACTTCGACGTCATGCTGAAGGGCGGCACGCAGAGCAAGAACCGGCTGGACGGCAATGTGGGCAGCGGCGGCCCGCTCATCGACCTGTCCTCCACCAACGGCGGCATCAAGATCCTGAAGTTGCAGTAGCGCTGCTTGCGCCAGGGGACCCGGCTGCGCGAGCCTGTTGTTCATGGGCCCCCTGACGCTGCTGGTGGCGGGCAACCCGGCCGAGCGCGCACTCTCGCTGTTGGAGCGCCTGCCGGCCGATACACGCATTGCGGTGAGCGAAAATCCCGCCGCCTTCGGCAAGCTTGCCGGTGAAGCGGACGCGATCCTGGACGCATGGAGCGCGCCCGGCGTGCTCGAAGAGGTTTTCGCCATGTGCCCGCGAGTGCGCTGGGTCCACTCGTTGACTGCGGGTGTCGAGAGCATCCTCTTCCCCGCCCTGGTCGCAAACCCCGTCCCGCTCACCAATTCGCGGGGCGTCTTCAGCCGTTCGCTGGCGGAATTCGCCGTAGCTGCTATCTTGTACTTCGCGAAGGGCTTTCGCCGCATGATCCGCAGCCAGGCGGCGGGCGTTTGGGACCGTTTCGACATCGAGGAGGTCCACGGCCGCACTTTGGCCATCCTCGGCTTCGGCGAGATCGGCCGGCGCACGGCTCGACTGGCGTCCGCGCTGGGCATGCGCGTCACGGCATTGCGGCGGCATCCGGATCGCGGGACAAGCACCGAGGAGGATGTCCGCATCTACCCGCCCGCCTCCTTGCTCCAATTCCTCGCCGGGGCCGATTACCTCGTCATCTCCGCGCCGCTCACGGCGGAAACTCGCGGCATGATCGGCGAAACGGAACTGCGATTGATGAAGCCCACCGCCGTTGTGATCAACATCGGCCGGGGCCCGGTGGTCCGCGAGGAGGCTCTCATCCGCGCCCTGGAGCAACATTGGATCCGCGGCGCGGCGCTGGACGTGTTCGATAGCGAACCGCTGCCCGACGGGCATCCGTTCTACAAACTGAAAAATGTGCTGCTATCAGCCCACTGCGCCGACCACACCGTGGATTGGAAGGAACTCGCCATGCAGTTCTTCATCGCCAATTTCGAGCGATTCCAGCGGGGCGAACCTCTCGCCAACGTGGTCGACAAGCAGTTAGGCTACTGAGCGCGCCGTGCGTAAAAAGTCTTCGCACGCTCGTAAAGGGCCAGCACCTCGGCAAGCGGCAACGCCAGCAGAATGAGGCGCGTGGTCAACTCCCTATGTATCGGGCGTACAAGCTGCGCGCCAGTCCGACGTCGGTGGTGCCTCTGATGATGGCACGGCCGTCGGGGAATACCGTCATCTCGTACGGCGGCATAAAGAAACGCAGCGCAAAATCGTTCGAGCGAACCATGCCGAGCGGTTCCAGTTGCTTGCGGAGTTCCTCAAGGTCGATGGGGCGCTCACGCTCGTGGATCTGCACGGCATTGCGCCCACAGAGGCTGATGGGAACTCGCTTCGCCCCTTCGAGATGGACGAAACGGCGCTCCCCGCAAGCGGGGCAGGCGGGCTCCCGAGCGGGTTGCTCCACCTGCCGCACAAGGCCGCTCCACACATCCAGCATGGTGATGCAGCGGGCCACCTGGCTGCCATGCCCCGCAAGGATCTTGATGGCCGCGCCAACCTGCAGCGAAGCCACCGCCGCCGTGACGGCGTTGAGCACACCGGCGGTTTCGCAGGTGGGCTGCGATCCCGTCGGGGGTTCAGGGTAAACGCACTTCAAACATGCGGTTACTCCGGGAATCACCGGCATGGTGAGCCCGTAGCTGCCGACTGCGGCGCCGTAAACCCAGGGGATTCCTTCGCGCACAGCGAAGTCGTTGATTAGATAGCGCGTTTCGAAGTTGTCGGTCCCGTCCATGATGAGCGAAACGCCGGCGAGCATTTCGCCTATGTTGGCGGGAGTCAGATCCGCTGCGTGGGCGGCGACCTCGACTCCGGAATTGACACGCTTCAGGGCACGCTCGGCGGCGATAGCCTTGGGCATGCCTTCAGCCGCGTCAGCCTCCTCGTAAAGCCACTGGCGCTGGAGGTTGCTGGCCTCCACATAGTCGCGGTCGATCAGGACCAGCTTGCCCACGCCCGCGCGGGCGAGCGCCCCGGCATGGAAGCTGCCGAGCGCGCCGCAGCCGACCACCGCGACACGCGAGGCCAGCAGAAGCTCCTGTCCCTTCTCGCCGATGCCCGAAAACAGGATCTGGCGTGAATAGCGGTCACGTTCTTCCGGTGTCACTCGTCCCCATCCTACCAGCCGTTAGAGTATCATGCAGTAAGTGCGCCGTTCCCTCACGCGAGGCCTCGTGGCACCCATTTTGGTCGGTTGTTCTTTCGCCGCCGGCGCATACGCCGGACCCGAGGCTTTCGAAGGCAAACGAATCTCCATCATCCGCTTCGTGCCCACGGAGCAGCCGCTGCCTCCGGGCGAGCTCCAGCAGATCCTTCCGTTGCGCATGAAGACCCCACTGCGCCTGAGCGATGTGCGGGCGGCGCTGGATCGCCTTTACGCCACAGGGCGTTACGAGGACATCGAGGTCGACGCCGAACCCGAAGGGGAAAACGTAGTGGTCACCTTCAGGACCACGAACCGCTGGTTTGTGGGGCGCGTGACACTGGAAGGAGCCAAGCCGCCGCCGACGCAGGACGCCCTGCGGGACGCTGCCAAACTGGATCTCGGCTCGCTGTATCTGGACGAACGCGGCACCGAGGCTGACCGGAATATCACCCGCAGCCTCCTCGACAACGGCTTCTACGAGAGCCGCGTCCAACGAAGGCTTGAATACGACTCGCGAACCCAGCAGGTGCACATTCACTTCGAGGTGGCAACCGGCCCCCGTGCGCGCTTCGGCTCCCCCGTGTTCACGGGCGATTTACAGCGGCCGCCGGACAAGCTCGTCCGGGCCAGCCGGTGGCGTGGCTGGTTCGGCTGGCGCCCCTTCACCGACAACCGCCTGGACCGCGGGATCGAGCGGATTCGCAAGTCCTACCAGAACCGCGACTACCTCATGGCCAATGTGCAACTGGTCGACCTCAAGCACGACGCCCCGGCACGGAGACTCAGCCCTGTTGTGGCCGTCAAGGCCGGCCGGCGAATCCAAGTGCGAGTGACGGGCGCCGACATCCCGAGCGGCAAGTTACGCCGGCTGATCCCCACCTTCGAGGAACAGTCCATCGACCGCGAGTTGCTGAATGAGGGCATTCGCAATCTGACGGAGTATCTGCAATCGGAAGGCTACTTCGAAGCCAGCGTCAAAGTGCGGCCGTCGCGCCGGGAGAACGACGTCGCCATCGTGGAATTCGTCGTCCAGCGCGGCGACCGGCACAAACTGGTGGCGGTGGAGATACACGGCAACGCCTATTTCAGCCAACAGATCATCCGGGAGCGCATGTCGGTTATCCCGGCTTCGTTTGAGTACCGGCGCGGCCGTTACAACCGCGAGGCGCTCGACCGCGACGCGGATTCCATACGCGACTTGTACCGCTCCAACGGATTCCGCGATTGCAAGGTCGAAGCGGACGTAAAGAGCGACTACCAGGGGAAGGCGGGCGAGGTAGCCGCCATCGTCACCATCACGGAAGGCGTCCAATGGCTGGTTTCAGAGCTCCGTATCGAGGGAGTCGCGCAAAGCGAAGCCGAGGCGCTGCGGGCAATGGCGGGCATCCGCCCGGGGCAACCCTTCAGCGAAGCCAGCACCGCGACGGACCGGGACAATATCCTGGCCTATTACTACGACCGGGGATACCCCGACGCCGCTTTCGAGTGGAGCTGGAAGGCCGCCAAAGATCCGCGCCGCGTTCAAGTCGATTACTTCATTCGTCCGGGACGGCGCCAGTACGTCCGCGAGGTCCTGATCGGCGGGCTGGATGCCACCAAGCCGCAACTGGTCTACCGGCGCATCCTGCTCAATCCGGGCGAGCCGCTCTCGCAGAGCCGCATGATCGAGACACAGCGACGGCTCAACGACCTGGGCATCTTCGCGAAAGTCGACATGGCGGTACAGAACCCCGATGGCGACGAGCCGGCCAAGTATGTCCTTTATCAAGTGGAGGAATCCAAGAAGTACTCCGTCGCGGGCGGTCTCGGCTTCGAAGTGGCGCGCATCGGCGGGGGCACGGCCAGTTTCGATGCGCCGGCCGGCCAGGCCGGCTTCAGCCCGCGTGCCACGCTGGACGTGACGCGGCTGAACTTCCGCGGCCTGGGACACTCGGTGAGCGTGCGCGGCACGGTTTCCACCCTGCAGCAGCGCGCGTTGCTCAGCTACACGGCGCCGCAGTTCCTCAGCAACGAGCGCTTGACGCTGTCCGTTGTCGGCCTGTTCGACGACTCGCAGGATGTGCGCACTTACGCCTCACGCCGTTGGGAGGGTTCGACGCAGATTTCCCACCGGTGGTCGCGCTCCAAGACCGCGCAATACCGCTTCAGCTATCGCCGCGTCGGGGTGGATCAGGGCACACTCAAGATCGATCCCGCGCTGATTCCGCTGCTGTCGCAGCCCGTTCGCGTCGGTATGCTTAGCGGCACCTACGTCGACGACCGCCGCGACAACCCGCTGGACGCGCACTCGGGCACGCACAACACCTTGGATCTGGGGTTGGCTTCCAAAGCCTTCGGATCGGAGGTGGCCTACACGCGCATGCTCGCCCGCAATTCCACCTTCCATCGGCTCCCCGGCAAGCTCGTTCTGGCGCGTACGATGACGTTCGCCGTCCTGGGGGGTATAAGCGGTAATCCTGCCATCGAAGATCCCACGCAGGATATTCCGCTGCCGGAGCGTTTCTTCGCCGGCGGCGCATCGTCTCATCGAGGGTTTCCCGACAACCAGGCCGGTCCCCGCGACTTGAAGACCGGCTTCCCACTCGGCGGCAAGGCCATGTTGGTGGCGGGCACCGAGCTTCGCTATCCCATCCTGGGAAACACTTTGGGCGGAGTTCTCTTTCACGATGCCGGCAACGTCTATTCCAGCGTGTCCGACATCAGTTTCCGCGTGCTGCAGCGAGACCGGCAGGACTTCAACTACATGGTCCACGCCGTGGGGTTGGGCCTTCGGTACCGCACCCCCATCGGGCCGCTGCGGCTGGACGTGGCCTACAGCGTGAATCCACCGCGTTTTTTTGGATTCAAGGGCACCACCGAAGAACTGATCAGAAACCTGGGGACGCCCACCGACCAGCGGATCAGCCATATTCAATTTCACTTCTCCCTGGGGCAGGCTTTCTGATGCTGGGCCGCGCATTCATTCTCGTCTTCCTCATCGCGCAGTGCGGCGCGGCCGAGATCCTGGACCGCATCGCTGTCACGTTGGACAACAAAGTGATTGCCGAAAGCGACCTGAGCGGCGAGATCCGCCTCAGTTCGTTCCTGAACGGCACCCGGCCGGACTTTTCCGGCTCCGCCAAACGCGCCGCCGCCGAGAGGCTGGTGGAGCGTACGCTGATGCACCGGGAAATGGAGATCAGCCGCTACCCCGCCCCGGCCGAAAAAGAGGCTGCCGCCGCCCTCGATAGCTGGCGCAAAGAGCATTTCGCCTTGAGGGAGGCTTATACGAAGGCGCTCGGCGAAGCCGGAATCGCGGAGCCGGACCTCGCCCGTTATCTGCTCGAACAGCTCACCACTTTGCGCTTTATCGACTACCGCTTCCGGCCCGGCGCGCAGGTGCTCCATGCGGAGGTAAAGGAATACTATGAGAAACGGCTCCTGCCGCAATCGCGCGCGGCGGGCGTAAAGAAGGACCCGCCTCTCGAGGATGTGGCGGAGAAGATCGAGACGATTCTGCTGGAGGAAAAGGTCGACCGGATGTTGGATGCCTGGTTGAAGGATGCGCGTTCGCGCGCCAGGATCGTCTACCGTCCGGCGGTGTTCAAATGACCAGGCGTCGCGCCAAGATCGCCTTGTTTGCCGCGGCGGGGCTGTGCCTGTCCCTGGCGGCCGCGTGTCTGGTGATTGTGCGCACATCCTGGTTTCGCGAAAAAGTGCGCGAACGGATTGTTCGCGAGGTGGAGAGCGCCACGGGCGGCCGCGCCGAAATCGGGTCTTTCCAGTTCGATGGCGGCCAACTGCGCGCCGAGATTCGGGATTTCGTCCTGCACGGGACCGAACGAGAGGGCGCGCCTCTGGTCCGCGTACGCCGCGTCGCGGTGGTTCTCAAACTGGCCTCCGCCCTGCGCCGGGACATCGATATCCAGTCGCTCGAAGTCGAAGCGCCCCAGGTGCGCATCGTCGTGCATCCGGACGGCTCCACGAACCTGCCTCATCCCAAGGTCCCGCGTGGAACGCGCAATGCCATCGAACAGTTCCTGGCGCTGGCCATCGGCCGCGTGGATATAGTCAATGGCACGGCGGAGTGCGGAATCGAGCAGATCGGGATCAATCTGCATGGAGGAGAACTGCGCGCGCGGCTGTTCTACAAGGCCGCTCCCGAGATGTACCTCGGCCAGGTTTCGCTCAGCCAGGTGAAGCTCGACTCGGCGCGGATACCCGCCGGTCCCATGGACATCGCCGCATCCATCGAGCTGGAAGGAAACCGGATCGCGTTCCGCCAAGCGAGCCTCCGCACTGCGAAGTCCTCCGTGAACCTGGAGGGTGAGATTGCCGATTGGCGTTCACCGCGCCTCGCCGCCAGGTTTTCCGGAGAGTTCTCCGTCGCCGAGTTCGCCCGCTCATGGTCGCTGCCCGTCGCACCCATGGGCGTGGCTGCGTTTCAGGGAGGTCTGCACTACGACAAGACCGGCGGCTGGCGTGCGCAATCGAACATCGCGGCCAAGGGCCTGGCCTACCATGGTTACGGCGTGCGGATAGAAGGCGCCTTGCTGAATGCAGCGGCGGATTGGTCCCCCGGCCGCCTGAACGTGAGGAGGATGAACATCGCGGCCCTGGGCGGGCGCTTTGACGGCGACGCCTCCCTCGATGGCGATGCCGGCTTGCGGATCGACGGGCGTGTCGACGGATTGGCCATCGATCGCGTTTTCGCGGCGCGGGGGCTGGCCGCGCCTCCCTGGAACGGCGCTATCTCGGGCGAAATCCATCTTCGCGGGAATACCAGTTCCCCGGCGCAACGGCTGGCCGCCACCCTGGCGCTGGCAGGCCCATCGCTCAGCGGACACGTGCAGTTGGAATACGACGGGCAACTGCAGCGGTTCTCCTTGGGCAGGACCGTGCTTGAGACCGCCGCCAGCCGCGTCGAGTTCGAAGGCGCCCCCGAAAGGTCTCTCCGCGCGGTGGTCGAGACCCGCAATTTCCAGGACCTCGCCCCTATCTTCACCCTTGCCGGAGCGGCGGCTCCACAGCCGTTTCCTATCGTTTTGGAAGGCGGTTCCGCGCGTTTTGAAGGCAACATTGAGGGAGGGCTCGCCTCGCCACATATCCGTGGTCGCGTCGTGCTGCACAATGCGGTTTACGAAGGGCTCAAGTGCGATGGTGCGTCGGCATCGATTGACGTCGCCTCGAACAATGCCCGCATCGAACACCTGTCGATCGAGCGCGGCAAAATGCGGCTCGCCGGTGAAGCGCAATTCGGTCTGAACGGCTTCCGGATGAATGACCGTGCGCCGATCAGCGCCTCGTTATCCGTCGTCAACGCGGACCTCTCGGCGATCGGGAGATCCGACCTCGGCCTGCCCCAAATGTCCGGCACGGCTTCGGCGCATCTGAAGCTGCAAGGCACTTTGGATCAGCCGGCCGTCCGGGGCAGCGTGGAGCTGTCCAAAGGTTCAGTCGCGTCGCAGCCGTTCGACACGATTCGCGGAACCTTCGACTACGCCGGAAGCCGCCTGGTGATATCCAAGTCGCAAGCGAAGATCGGCGGCGCGCCTGTGGAATGGGGTGCCACATACACACACACACCCGGCAACTGGCGGCGAGGTTCCCTCAGCGTAAAGATGGCCGCCGCCGGAGTTCCGCTATCGCGAATCGAGGCATGGAAGTCAACGCTATCCGCGGCGGACGGACGGCTGAACGCGCAACTGGAAGGCGAGGCCGACATCGATGAAAAGGGAATCCGTGTACGCCAATTGACGGCGCTGGCCGAATCGCTGAACGTGACCCTGGGCATGCGCCCGCTGGGCTCCGTGCGCATGCGCGCCCTTACATCGGGCGACATGATGGAGATCCACCCGCGCGCGGAACTGGCCGGGGCAATCGTCTCCGGTGTGGTTCGCGTCGGATTGGACCCGGTCCACTCCGTCGCGGGAGAACTGCAGTTCCGCCGCCTGGCGTTGTCCACGCTGCGCTCCTGGTGGGCGCAGAATAACCCCGATCCCCTGCCGGTCGAAGCGTTCAGCGAAGGCAAGTTAACGATCCGGGGCCAGGGCTTGGAACCCTTGCACTGGCAGGCGCGCGCCGACATCGGGTTGCTGGAGATCAAGCCGCGCGTCGGCGCCACCGGCTCGAAACTGGAGGAGTTGGGGCTGCGCAATGCCGAACCCATCGTCGTCGAAGGCACGCTCGGCGAGTGGCGCGTCTCGCGCGCCCGCCTGTTGGGGCATGATACCAACCTCGAAATCGGCGGTAAGGTGATGCTTGGCACCAAGGGGCGCTTCGACCTTCGGTTCCGCGGCGGCGTGAACCTGGCCATGCTCCGTGACTTCGAGAAAGACCTCTCCGCATCGGGCCGGTCGGAGTTGGATGCCGAAGTGCGCGGGCCGCTGGACGATCCCGGCCTGTACGGACGGCTCAAGCTTGTGAACGCCTCGCTGTATTTCAGCGGTGTACCGAACGGCCTGGACAGGGCCAACGGAACGGTTTTCTTCGACCGCAACCGCGCCACCATTGAGACTCTCACCGCGCAGACCGGAGGCGGCACGCTGACCTTGAGCGGCTTCCTCGGCTTTGGCGGCGCCGATACGATTTACCGCCTGCAAGCTACGGCAAATCAGGTCCGCGTGCGCTATCCGGAAGGAATCAGCACCACCGCGAACGCAACGCTGAACCTGACGGGCACGGCCAACCGCAGCCTGCTCGCGGGAACCGTGCGCGTCGCCCGGTCGAGCATCAGCACGGGCGTTGACATGAGCAGCCTGCTCGCGCAATCTTCACAGGCCGTCGTCGCGCCCGTGATCTCTAACGAACTGCTGCGCGGCATGCAGTTCGATGTGCGCGTCGAAACCGTGCCGAACGCCCGTCTGGAGACTACGCTCACCCGCGACATCCAGATCGAGGCGAGCCTGCGCTTGCGAGGCAGTCCCTCCAAACCGATCCTGCTCGGCCGCATTTCGGCCACCCAGGGTGAACTGAATTTCTTCGGCACGAAGTACAACATCGCGCGCGGCGAGATTTCTTTCGTTAATCCGGTGAAACTGGAACCGGCTGTGAATCTGGACCTCGAAACGCGGATCCGCGGCATCGACGTCACCGTGAACCTGGCCGGGCCGCCCAATAAGCTGAATATGACTTACCGCTCCGACCCGCCTCTACAGCTACAGGAACTGATGGCCCTGCTGGCGGTTGGCCGCGCGCCTTCGACGAACCCCAGCGTGGCGGTGCGACAGTTCGATACCGGACTGGACTGGCAGCAGGTCGGCGCCGGTGTACTGCTGGGGCAGGCCCTGGCCACGCCCGTCACCGGCCGCCTGCAGCGCTTCTTCGGAGTGAGCCGCATCAAGATCGATCCGCAATTGCGCGGCATCGAGAACAACCCCCAGGCGCGCCTCACCGTCGAGCAGCAGATCTCCAAGGACGTCACCTTCACTTACATCACCAACCTCAACAAAGGCCAGCAGCAGATCGTGGGCCTGCAATGGAACGTGAATAAGCAGTGGTCAATCCAGGCCGTCAGGGAAGAAAATGGAATCTTCGACGTAGAGTTTCTTTACCGGAAATCGTTCAAGTGAAACCGGACAAGCCGAGCGGCGTAGATTGGGCGGTCGAAAGGGCGCGCATGGTGGAATGCCAGATCCGGGCCCGCGGCATCCGGGATATCCGCGTGCTGGACGCCATGGCCCGCATCCCGCGCGAGGAATTCGTGCCGGAGCCGCGCCGCGCCTCGAGTTACTCCGACGAGCCTGTCTCCATCGGATGGAACCAGACCATCTCCCAGCCCTACATCGTCGCGTTGATGACCGCCTGTTTGCACCTGGAAGGCCGTGAAACCGTGCTCGAAGTGGGCTGCGGCTCGGGCTATCATGCCGCCGTGCTGGGAGCGCTGGCCAAGCGCGTGGTCGCCGTCGAGATCCTGCCGGAGCTCGCCGCGACGGCCGAGGCCAACCTTGCGCGTGCCGGCTGCGCGGCCAACGTGAGCGTCGTTACGGCCGACGGATCGCAGGGATACCTGCCGCTGGCGCCTTACGACGCCATTTCCGTCGCCGCGGCGGCGCCCGCAACGCCCCAGCCGCTGCTCGATCAACTCAACGATCCCGGCCGACTGGCGATTCCTGTGGGGGATTTGTACGAGCAGGAGCTTCTGATCATTGAAAAGAGCGGTGGAAAGACGCACACGCGCACTGTGACGGGGGTCCGTTTCGTCCCTCTACGCGGAGAACATGGATGGAGGTGAGCACGTGAGACTGAGAACCGCCCAGAACCGGCTCAAGATCGAGCACAGCATCATCGACGGCGTTCGCCGCGCCTTGGAGAACCTGCTCGCCGCCAACCCGGAGATCCGCTCCGTAATCCCGGGCGTCATTCGACCGGTGCGCGACGCGCGCGGCAAGGTGCAGTTCCGTGTCACCGTCCCCACAGCCAACGGATGGAAGGCCCTGGCACTGAGCGCGGGGGCGCGGCAGGAGTTGTTTATCAGCACCACGCTCGGCAAAGAGGAGCTTGAGCAAGCCCTGCAGAAAGCTCTGGAGAAGTAGCGCTGTGAACCGACTGACGAGAAGGCAATTTGCCGGTCTGACCGGAGCCGCGCTCGACGCTTCCGCCGCCCGGCTGGAATCGATGGAAGCCGGCGGATGGCGCGTGCAGGTGGATCGAACCGGCGCCATTGTCTCTCTCCGGCAGGGCGTTGTGGAGCTGGTGAACCGCCGGCTCGGCTCGAATCATCCACGCGTTGCCGTGGCCGGCGCGCCGGCCTGGGTATGCGACAAGCCGGTCCGGACCTGGCGCGAGGGGCGCGTGGCCGTTTACGAGTACCGCACTTCTCCAACGCCGGAAATCGCCGTGCGGTACGAGGTGGGCATCGAGGCGATTCCAGACGGTGCCGCGTTGATACAGCGCGTTGCTGTCCACGCCGCGAACCCGCCCAGCGGCGACGTGACGGTAGAGTTGCCGCGCAACGTCCATCTACCAACAAGCGGCCGTGAAGTCTTCCTGCCGCTCGAAAACGGCATCGGACGCCACAAGCCCGCAGGCAGCACCGAAGGCGTTTACCAACTCACTGGACCAGCGCCGGAAACACCGCAAGAAAGATTAGCCATTCCAGCGGTGGACGAATTTTCCTCGCAAACGGATCTACACATTCTGTTTGCGAGCGACCCGTGGTTCACCAGCGCCTTCCGTCTCCCCACTGAGGACGGGCCGGGCGGCTTCCGCTGCACGTACTCCGGCAAGCTCGGACTCGCCAATGAGGAGCAGCGCACCGTCGTGACGGCTCTCCACAAGGGCGGCTTCGACGGCGCCATGCGTGCGTTCTACGCGACGTGCTTGAAGGAGGTTCGCGAAGGGCCCGCTTGGATCCACGACGTCGCCATGATCGGCTACGACTTCCTGAGCGGCAACGGGCGCGGTTGGTTCGCGGACATCGATGAGTTGGAGCGGCTGATCCGGCCCGCCGACCGCAGCAAGGTTCTGCTCGCCCTGCACGGCTGGTACGACTACATCGGCCGCTACGCCTTCAACTATCGCTCGCGCAGCTTCGACAAAACCTGGAAAGCCCTGCCGTGCGCGCGCCTCCCGGAAGTGCAGGCGCTGGCCAAGGCGCCCGACCCGGGGCTGAAGTGGGGCGTGGGATTCCACCGCGAAGTGCTGGAGAAGACCTACCCGGTGGACATGTCCTGGCCAGAAATGCGCCGCCGCGTGCGCTATGCCAAGGACAGAGGTTTCCGTGTGGCGGTCTACTTTGCCGACGGCATCCTCGCCTGCGACGGCGTGAAAGAGACGTTCGACCCGTCCAAGGTGTTGCGGTGGGGCGGATGGCGCGGCCCGGAAGTCAGTGGCAAGCCATACGCCCAGAACCCGCTGCACCCCGAGGTGCGCGGTTTCTACCTGGCATATGTAGACGCACTGCTCGGCGAACTCGGCCGTCTCGCCGACGCCTTCATCTGGGATGAGACCTTTTACGTGAAGGCCGGCGACCTCGGCAACGAAGCCTACCCCGGTTACGCCGGCCGCGCCATGATGCATCTGGTGCGCGACGTGGCCCGCCGTGTGGCCGCCGCCGGACCGAACCTGGCCCTGTTTTCGAGCGACAACCTCGGCCCCGGGCGCGACAAAACTCCTCCCACCGCCCTGGCTGCTCACGGGTCCTACCAGGATTCCTCTTCCCAGCCCCAATACTGGCCCTACGGGCTGTTTTCGAACCATCGCAACAACCTCTGGTCCTGCAATTGGTATCCCATTACGGGCTTTGCCCTTACCAAGTACGCGGTAAACACGTTCGACACGCCTGTGACCATCTCAAACGGCTACGGCGACGGCGTAAGCCTGTCGGACATGGCACCGGAGACGCGCAAGCAATTCCTGGATCTGTTCAACGAGCGCAAGCAGCGACGCCAGAACCTCACATGGCTGGAAGAAAAGGACGGAGTGGCGACCTACCGAGGTAAGCCCATGCGGAGCCGCAGGGAATTGATGGGGTCGTAGCGGGGCTTCCCATCACTCCCCGCGCACGCCCAGGTGCAGGGCGACGATGCCCCCTGTCATGCGCTCGTAGCTCACTTTGGCGAAGCCGGCCTCGCGCATTCTATCGGCAAGTTCCTCCGCTCCCGGAAATTTCCGCACGGATTCGGGAAGATATTGGTAGGCCGTGCGGGAACCCGACACCATGCCGCCGATGGCCGGCAGGATGCGCAGCGAGTAAAAGTCGTATAGTGCCGCGAAGGCCCGGTTGGGCGGCTTGGAAAACTCCAGGATGGCCGCCGCACCGCCAGGCTTCAGGACGCGGCACATTTCGCGCAATCCTTCCTGGTAGTTGGCGAAATTGCGCAGGCCGAAGGCCACCGTGATCACGTCGAGCGAGCCGTCTGCGACGGGCAGTTTCAGCGCATCGGCCTCGAACAAGGCGCAACGCTCGCGCACTTTTCTGTGCGCTTCCACCAGCATGGGACGGCAGAAATCACTGCCGAAGACGGTCCTGCCGTTCGCTCTTGCTGCCAGGGCGAGCGTCAGGTCGCCCGTGCCGCAGCAGATGTCCAGGACTCGCGCCCCGGGGCGCGCCAGGAATTGCCGCGAGCGCCGAACCGTGCGGCGGCGCCAGTAGCGATCCATGTTGAAGGAAAGCAGGTGGTTGAGCAGGTCGTAGCGCGAGGCCACGCGGCCGAACATGCCGCGCACCCACCGCGCGGCTTCGGGTTCACTGGACGTGCCGGGGGGCGTCGTGCCTCTCATCCGAGCGCCACCTCGGCGGCCTCGAGCACCAACCGAGGGTCCACTTTCGAGACCACCTTCACGCGGCCGACAGCCTCCGGCAGCACGAAGTGAACGTCTCCCCCCAAAGTTTTCTTGTCGCTTTTCAGACGCGCTACCAGGGCCTCGGCCGCAATGGCGTCCAGCGGCGGGATGGGGCCGTACATGCGGACGACCTTTGCAATCTCGTCCGCATCGCCGGCGCTTATCATGCCGAGCAGCCGTGCCAGATGCGTCGCGGCGATCATGCCAAAGGCCACCGCCTCCCCGTGCAGGAACCGGCTGTATGCGGTCTCCGCTTCGAGCGCGTGCCCGTAAGTGTGGCCGAAATTCAGGATTCTGCGCAGATCGCCTTCGCGCTCGTCCGCCGTCACCACTTCGGCCTTTATGCGGACGCTCTCGGCAATCATTTCCTCGACCACATCGCCGGCGCGACCCGCCACCTCCGCGCGACGGTCGCGCAACAACTCGAACAGGGCGGGACTCGCGATAACGCCGCACTTGATCACTTCGAACAGTCCGGCATGATACTCCCGGTCGCTCAACGTCATCACGACGTCGGGATCGATCAGCACTACAAGCGGTTGATGGAACGCGCCGAACAGGTTCTTCCCGCTCGCCAGGTTCACGCCGGTCTTGCCGCCCACCGAGGCGTCCACCTGGGCCAGCAGCGTTGTCGGTACCTGCACCACCGGGATTCCGCGCATGAAGCTGGCCGCGAGGAACCCGCCCACGTCGGTGACGATGCCGCCGCCGAAGGCCAGGACCAGGCTGGTGCGATCGCCCCCGGCCGCCACCATCTGTTCGGCCAGGGACTCCAGCGTCGAGAGCCGCTTGTGGTCTTCCCCCCCCGGATAGAACAGGACCTTGTGCGGCCGATCGCCAAGCCCCGCCTCGAGTGATTTGCCGTGAAGGCCCCATACATCCTCGGTCGAAAGAACGAAAACGGTCCCGCGGGAAGGAGGCAGGAAACGCCCTACTGATCGCACCAGACCGCGTTCAATACACGCTTCATAGCGGCGTTGCGGCGTGGCGATCGGGTAACAACGCATACATTCGTTGTACCATGGTGGAGTCGCAGGACTTTCACTATCACGATGACCCCGGACTTCTTAGTGGTCGGCGCGGGCGTTGCAGGGTTGCGCGCCGCGATCGAACTCTCGCGCTTCGGCGAGGTCCTCGTCATCGCCAAGGCCGGACTCCGTGAATCATCCTCGGAGTACGCACAGGGCGGTATCGCCGTCGCCTTGAGCGACGACGACGAGGTAGAGCTTCATGAGCAGGACACTCTCGCCGCCGGCGCCGGATTGTGCGATCCCGCCGCCGTCCACTGCCTGGTCGAGGAGGGTCCTGCCTGCATTCAACAGTTGCTTGACTGGGGCGCCCAGTTCGACCGCAAGGGCGACGGCTTTCTGTTCGGCCTGGAGGGCGCGCACAGCCGGCGCCGCATCCTGCACGCCAAGGGCGATTCGACGGGCCGCGAGATATCGCGCACGCTCTATCGCGAGGCCGTCGCGCACGACAACATTCACTTCCGCAGCCATTCCGCCATCGTGGACCTTCTGATGGCCGGAGGCGAAGCTGCCGGCGCGTTGGTTTACGACGAGAGCTCGCAGCGGCAGATGCGCATTTACGCGCACGCCGTGTTGCTCGCCACCGGCGGCATGGGGCGGCTGTTCCGCTACACCACCAACCCGGACGTCGCCACCGGCGACGGAGTGGCGGCCGCCTATCGCGCCGGCGCGCAAATCTCCGACATCGAGTTCATCCAGTTCCATCCCACGGCGTTGCACCTGGAAGGCGCGCCGCATTTTCTACTCAGCGAAGCGCTGCGCGGCGAAGGTGCGTATTTGATCAACACGGCGGGCGAACGGTTCATGCCCGGCTACCACGAGCGTGCGGAATTGGCCCCCCGCGACGTGGTCTCCCGATCCATCTTCAAGGAGATGCGCCGCACCGGCGCCGACCACGTTTTCCTGGATTTGCGCCACCTGGATGCCGGCTTTGTGCGGCAGAGGTTTCCACGGATTTACGACACCTGCCTGGCTCACGGCATGGACATCACATCCGCCCTTGTTCCCGCGGCTCCCGCCGCGCATTACTCCATGGGCGGCGTTCGAACGAACCTCGACGGCAAAACAAACATCCCGCGCCTGTATGCAGCGGGAGAAGTGGCCTCCACCGGCGTCCACGGCGCCAACAGGCTGGCAAGCAATTCGCTGTTGGAGGGAGTAGTTTACGGCGCTCGGGCCGGCAAGGCAATGCAGGAGTGGATCGGGCGGGCGCCCGCCGCGGCGGGAGAGGTTCCCGAACCGCTGCTGCCGGTGATGGAGGAACCCGAACTGCGCCGGCTCACATGGGAGGACTGCGGCATCCGGCGCCACGCAGAGCAACTCGAAGCCATGGTGGAACGGATGGCGCTGACGCCCATGGTCCCCTGCCGGGAAGCTACCACAGCGCTCTACGAGCTGCGCAACATGCATACCGTGGCCGGCCTGGTGGCACGTTGCGCCCTGGCGCGCCGGGAAAGCCGCGGCGCTCACTTCCGCGCCGATTTCCCCGAAACGCTCCCCGAATTCCAGAAGCACTCTCTCGTCACAAAAACGAATGAAGTTACCTTTATCTGATCCCCGCCGCCAACCGTCTTCGTCCTGGCGAGGCAATCGGCCACAGCCTTCGCAGACAACGCTCGTAATGCCGCTGCTCTTGTTGATGCTGGCGGCGCCCACCATACGGCAGATGGAGCCCTCGGCTGCGTTGTGGGCCACGCCCGCCATCTTGCTGGCGGCGATGGTGATCGCCTGGGCGGCGGAATCCGCGCAGTTCTTCATTGCACAGGGCTTCGCGCTGGCCATCCTGGCATGGCTGCAAACGCTCCCCGAGTTCGCCGTGGAGGCCGTACTGGCATGGCGCCAGCGCACCGACCTTCTAATGGCCAACCTCACCGGCTCGCTGCGGCTCCTCACGGGCTTGGGCTGGCCCATGATCTATTTCGTCGCCGCGGTGGCGCACCGTATGCGGCGTAAGAAGCCGCTCAAGAGCATTCACCTCTCCGAGGAGCATTGCATCGAGGTGCTCGGCTTGTTCGCGGCGCTGCTCTACGCGATGGTCATCTACATCAAGGGCACGTTGACGGTTTGGGACGGCTTGGTTCTGATCCTGATCTACGCGGTCTACCTGATGATCCTTTGCAGGATGCCGCCACAGGAAGCCGAAGGCGTCGAGGAACTCGAAATAATCCCGCGCACCATCGTCAAGAGCCGACGTCCGATCCGCATCGCCGTCATCATCGGCTTGTTCGTCCTCGGCGGCCTGCTGATTTACTTCATGGCGGAGCCGTTCTTGGGCAGCCTGCTGGCGATTTCGGTGGCGTTGGGCGTGCAGCCTTTCGTCTTTGTTCAGTGGGTCGCGCCGTTTGTGAGCGAGTTCCCCGAAAAGGTCAGCGCCTTTTACTGGGCGCGCACTATCGACCGCGCTTCCATGGCTCTGATGAACATGGTTTCCAGCAACATCAACCAGTGGACCCTGCTCGCTGCCATGCTGCCAATAGTCTATTCGGTCAGCTGCGGGACTCCCACGCCGATCGTCTTCGACCAGCAGCAGGAGCTTGAGCTGTTGATGACCATCGGCCAGTCGCTGGTCGGCATGATGTTCCTGATCAACATGCGCCTGGACTGGTGGGAAGCCATGGCGCTGTTCAGTCTGTGGGGTATCCAGTTCGTGCTGTCTCCGATTCAACCGGGCCCCGGCTTCATCCGCACGTTGGCCCAGCACATCCACTGGTACGTGACGGTCGCCTATTTCGCCTGGTTCGCGCTCGGATTCCTGCGGTACCTGACCGGCGGACGCCATCTCGCGGCTTTCCATCTTTTCAGACGTATGTGGACGGAACACATTCGCCCGCAGCGGGCTGCGGTAAAATAGGAAGTTCCCACTCATTCATGAAAAATCGAATACGGTCTACGACCATTCTCTGCGTCCGCCGGAACCACAAAGTGGTGATGGCGGGCGACGGTCAGGTCACGCTGGGGCAGGAAGTGCTCAAAGCCTCGGCGCGGAAATTGCGGCGCCTGTACAACGATCGGATTCTCGCTGGCTTTGCCGGAGCCACCGCCGACGCTTTCGCGCTGTTTGCCCGCTTCGAGAGCAAGCTGGAACAGCACAACGGAAATCTTGCCCGCGCGGTCGTCGAGCTCGCCAAGGAATGGCGCACCGATAAGGTCCTGCGCCACCTGGAAGCGCTGCTGCTGGTGGCCGACGCCGGGAAGACATATATTCTCAGCGGCAACGGCGACGTGATCGAACCGGACGACGAAGTCTGCGCCATCGGTTCCGGCGGCCCGTTCGCCACGGCAGCGGCCAAGGCGCTGATTGAAAACACCGATCTGGACGCGCGCGGCATCGTCGAAAAATCCATGGCCATCGCCGCGAGCATCTGCATTTACACCAACCAGAATTTTACTTACGAGGAGTTGGGCTGAGCATGGTTATCTACCTGCCAAGCCAGTCCGAAGAGGGGCCCATCCTCGACGAACTGACGCCGCGCGAAATCGTGCGGGAATTGGATAAGTACGTCGTCGGGCAGCAGGAGGCCAAGCGCGCCGTAGCGGTGGCCCTGCGCAACCGCATCCGCCGCCAGAAACTCGAGCCCGAGATCGCCGAAGAGGTCGTTCCGAAGAACATCCTCATGATCGGCCCCACCGGCGTCGGCAAGACCGAGATCGCCC
>CAZLOS010000062.1:0-26694 GCA_964561215.1 uncultured Solibacteraceae bacterium
TGCGCCGCGTCTCGGGTGAATATGCGCCACCGCACGCGCTCATGAGGCGCTCGACGAGCGCCTGTTGCTGATTTGGAGGTAGGGGATTCATCGGTTCGTCTCTACAGTAATCATTATCGTTCAATCGTCACCACCACCGGGCCGAGGAGCCCCGAGGGGTACGGTTTGAACTTCCTCCATTCCGCCGGGGCAGGGAAACGCGCGCCGAAGCGTGCGTTCAAACTGCTGTAGTCCGGTTCCGGCATGCCCAGCAGGGCGTTGATCCAGAGATTGGTGACCTTGATTTCCAGGATGTTCCGCCCCTCCCGCACCTGCTTCGAAATGTCGACGCGATAGGGCCGCTTCCACGCGGCGCCGGCCGGGGTTCCGTTCACCTTCACTTCGGCGATTTCGTGCACCTCGCCGAGATCCAACATCATGCGCGAGCCCGGTTTCAGATCGGCCTCTGCCGTGTAGGTGGCGGATCCCGAGAAATGGCGCGTAGCGGCGGAGCTTGTCCAATCGCTGAGCCCTTGCGCGGTGGACTCGGGGAAGCTCACTTTCCAACGATCGCCCTCCAGCACAATCGACTGGCGCTCCCTCTGATCGGAACGATGGGGCAGGGGGCTGCCTTGCGACACTCGGACGATGACGGAGCCGAATGGATCCAGCCGCAGGGTCCCGTCATATGCGAGCCCGGTTTCCCCCGTCATCGGGTCCCACAATTCGATACGCCGTCCCGGGGCGCGAAACCTGGTCCGCAGGGTTTTGCCATAGGGACCCAGGTTCGCGACGAAGTAGTAGTCCTCTCCAGGCAGGTTCCGGTGGACAAAGGCGAAATCGTGGTCCGGGGTCTCCAGTCGCACGTCCGGGGTTACAGAGCGCACAAGCGCCTGGCGGAAGGCTTCGCGCTCGTCGCTGACCAGAATGGCGCGGCGTCCGTCGAACATGCTCTTCGCCAGGCGCTGGAGTTCGGCCGTGTCTTCTTTGTGAGTCTTCCAGCCGTAGGCCAGGCGCGGCAGGCGCCTGGTGGCTATGACATGGCCGCCCTGCTTTACGAACGCCGCGAGCTTGCGAAGGTCCGCCAGTGGCATCCCTTCTAAGTTGGGAAGCACCACGACGCGATAGTCGCCCAAGCCCATCTTCAGTCGCCCCGCTTCGATGCGCGCATGCGGCAGTGTCGCGCTGTCGATGGCATCGAAGCTGTAGCCGTTGTTGATGACCGTGGAAATCACCGGGGTGTCGCCTGCCATCGCGTTCTTCAGGCCGAACTCCGGGGCTCGGCCGCCGTGCAGCCGCTCTTTTACTCCGAAATACAGGTTGAGCGTGCTGGAAGCTGGGGTGGCCGCCCACACGTCATCCGCCGGAAGGTACAGCGCCACATCGGACACCTGGCGTCCCTGCCGCAGGATCCAACTCACTCGTTGCACGTAGCGGCTGAAATGCGGGAAATATGGCCACCACGTTTGCGTATGGTTGATCAGCGGCCCCCAGTAGGGAGCCCATCCGGGCAGATAGGCCGATCCGGGTGAGTACACGTAGCTGATTCCCATCAGCGAGTTGACCCCGCTCACAAAGTGCATATCCGAGGCGAGTTTCAACTGCTCGAGCGTGTCGCCGAAGCGGTTCGGGATGCCGGTCCAGGTCCATGCCTCCGCGCCGATCACGTTCTTGCCGAAAAGATGCCCGCCGCTCGAAGCCCACCTGGAGGCGTTGAACATCCGCCACTCGTAGTGCTCCCCAACGGGAAGATCGACATAACGGAAGCCGCCCAGAGACACCGGGGGCTGGCCGTAAGGTTCCACTTGCACCGGCACGCCTTTGGCGTGGCACCATTGCTGCAACGGCTTCAGGAAGTTCTCCGCGCCCAGTTCGGATAGCGTCTGCCAGAAGTCGTGGCGGACCTGCTTCGCCTCGGGTGTGGCCTCGCCGAAAAGCAGATCGAGATGGGGCTTCAGATCGTAACCACGCAGGCGCTGGAACTCATCGAGGAATGCAGGGGTCCAGTTGGCCTGGAAAACCTCCAGGCTGTCGCACCAGAACGACCGGAAACCGGTACCCTGTAAGGCGCTCCAGAGCTTCTCGCCAGCCGCGTCCAGATGGACGCGGAGCGCGCGCGGGTTGTAATGATCCATCACCAGGCCTTCGTCGCCGATTGAGGCGCGCTTGACCATCATGCGCGTGGGCGCGGAGACGATGCGTCCGGCGGCAGTGTCCGCCACCAGTTCGTCGCCCGGTCGAAGCGCAACGCCAGCCTTGCGCAGACGCAGCATGCGCGCGCCCAGTTCCGGTGTGACCCACGGGCCGCCGTAGGGCCAGCCGGTGCCGATCGTCACGTCGAACGTCATGCCGGCTCGCTGCATCCGCGTCGCGGTGTAGTGAAGAATGTCGTTGAACTCCGGCGAAAGGAACGGCAGGTTGCGGATGCCCCGGACCGGATCGTCTTCGGAGAGTGGATAGACCGGCAGCAGCACAGCGCCGCTGATGTGCGCCTTGCGCATGTTGTCCAAATCCCGGTCCACGCCTTCTCGCGTCACTGCCGGGCCGAGCCAGATCCAGTACATGCTCGGGCCGGCCTCCGCCGGGGGATTTGCGAAGTTGTCGCGGAGTCCGGCGCCGTGCGCCAATACAGCCGCGAAGATAAACGCAAGAGTTGTCTTCATTCCACGGCCTCGTATTCGACCAGCCGCACCGGGCCAAGCAGGCCGGACGGGGTCATCTCCTGATCGAACTTCTGATAGGTGCGGATGTAGGAGTTCTTCAGCCAGCCCTTGGTTTCAATTTCCTTCAGGCGTGCCGGATCGCCCGCCAGTTCGGGTGCGGGCGTGTTGTAGACCTCCACCTCCAATTCGTTCTCGCCCGCCCGCAGCAGCTTGCCCGCGGGGAAGCGGAACGGTCCCCAGGCGCGTGTGCCGAGAGAAGCGCCGTTGATTTGAACGCGCGCCGAGTAATTCGACTTTCCAAGATCCAGCCAGATGCGATCGCGCTTCTCGTACCAGCTTTCCGGCAAGTTGAAACTGATCCGGTAGCGCGATCCTCCCACGTACGAAGGCATGCCGAACTCGGACCACGATTTCAGCGCGCCGTGGAAAACGCGGCCGCCTACCTGGATATTCCAGGTTCCATCGATCGCGAGCTGGTTTTGCGACGGCCTGAGGCGGGGAGCCGCCGGCGCGCCTCCGGCAGGCGTCACAACAACGAGCTTCGTTTCGAAGGGCTCGAAAATGAGGGGCACGCGCAGGTACCCGCTGGCGCGCACCCATCCGGCCGGCGCGGCTCGCCGCGCCGACGAAGCGTCCCACACTTCGGGCGTGCCTTGGCCCTCGATACGCAGGGTGATCTCCAACCGGCTGGAGCCTTCGTTGAACAGGAAATATGTTTCGCCGTCGGCCAGGCGCCGGTGCAGGCACTTTAAATCCGGAACCGCGACGCCTTCCACGGCGACATCGGGTTTGGGAAGGTGGGCCTTGTAACTTCCCGCCGATGCCCAGGTGTACGATGCCGGGCCCGCAACCGCGTGTAGATAGGTCCTGCCGGCGATGCGCTGCGGGGCATGCCCTTCAAAGATCACCTTGCCTCCGCTTTCGGCGAACTCACGCAGCCGCTCGAGCGCACTTTCTGTGATCACCGCAGCCGCGGGCACGATCACGGTCCGGTAGCTCTGGCCGCTCAAATTCACCAGCGCGCCGCGATCCACTTTTACGAGCGTTGCCAGCGAGTCGTCATCCAGAAAGTCGAAATCGCGCTGGCTTTCCAGGAGTTCGCGCGCCACGCGCAGCGCCGTCTCGTTCGGCTTGAAATCGCGCATCCAACCGCTGGTGGTCGGGTAGTAGATGGCGATCGAAGCCGCGGGACGCCCCACCGAGAGCACATAGCTCATGCGGTTCACGTAATTCGCCAGCAGCGCGAAGTTGTACCACTCCGGCGATATCTGCCAGGCCGGCGGATGAAAGTAAGTGCGGTAAGTCTCGGTGGAAGAGAGATACTCCATCATCTGCAGCAAGTTCACGCCGCGCACCAGGTGATGGTCCATCACCCATTTGGCCTGTTCGAGCGAAATCCCGCGGCCGTACACGGCGAACACCTCGCTGAAGGCGCGCGGGCGCCCGTACTGGTGCGCCGCCGAAGATGCCAGCTTCGGGTAATCCGCCGTTTTGCCGTACCAGATCTGCCGCCAGATGGCGTCCACGCCCGGCACCTGCACTTTGCGGAAGCAGCGGAAGAAATCGCCGTTCAGGTTGACCAGTTCCGGCATGTTTTCTTCCCCGCACAGGTGCGTGAGCGATTCGAGTCCCTCGCGCGCGCACCACTCGGCTTGAAGGCCGAAGAAATTATCGCGGTACAGGCGGGTCCAGACATCCCAATAGTCGGCGCGGAAGCGCAGCGCCTCTTCGCCGCTAGTTTCGAATATTTGACCGAGGTGCGGACGCGGGTCATAGCCCTTGATCCGCACAAACTCCTCGTAAATGCCCTCCGTGTAAGGTACTCCAGGAAAGGACGGTTCGTCGCCCATGATGCCCAGCACAGTCTTGCCGAATTCGCGGCCGACGTACCGTTTGTACTGTTCGTGCACGTCGGTGAGGAAATCCCGCGTAGCGCCGGGATCGAGAGCGTCGTAAAGCGGGTTGGTGTAATCCTTGGCGAACCCGGGATTATGCACGTAGCGCGTAGGGCCGGAGCGGTACTCGGGGGTGATAAGCCACTCGCCCTTCTCGTTGCGCTTCCGTGTCAGCACCTGCATCCGCTGTTGCGGACGTTCGCGCCCTACCTTACCCCCCACGAAGCCGCTCGGGTACCCGCCCTCGTCTTCCAGCCACACACGCATGCCCAGTTGCTTTGCCGCTTCCACGGCGTAGCGCACGCGCTCGAACCAGGTCGGGCTCAGGTACTGTATCTCCAGCCCGATGTAAGGCCAGATGAGCACCGCATTTACGCCGTGGCGTTTCATGTTGCGCAAGTCGCGATCGATCGCCTCCTCGGTCATCGGCCCGTTCCAGAACCACCACATGGTCATGGCATACTCGGACGGCGGCGAAGCGAACTGCCTCGCCACTTCCTCTACTGGCGGTGTGACGACCTGCTGCCACGGACGATCGGCGGCGAGAGCGGCCGGCAGGGCCAGTAAGAGCGTAGCTAACGGTCTTCGCATACGACCAAGTGTATACTGAGATTCAGTGGGGCCGTTTCCAGCAGGAGGTTCGCTTTTTGATACGGTTCGCTGTTCTTCTTACAGTGGCGGCATTCCTGGCCGCCTGCTCCAGCCAAGATAAGGGCACGAACATGAAACCACCCGTCGCCAAGGTCGTACCACAGAAACTCGAAAAGCACGGCAACGCGCGCATCGACAACTACTTCTGGCTCCGGGACCGCAACACCCCCGAAGTCATCGCGTACCTGAAGGCCGAAAACGCTTACACAGAAGCCATGATGGCCGGTTCTAAAGGCGTCGAAGAGAAGATCTACGCTGAGTTCAGGAAGCGCATCAAGCAGACCGACATGTCAGTCCCGTTCCGGCGCGATGGTTACTATTACTACACGCGTACCGAAGAGGGCAAAGACTATCCGATCTACTGCCGCAAGAAGGGCTCCCTCGACGCTCCCGAGCAGATCGTGGTCGACGCCAATAAGGAAGCCGAGGGCCACAAGTTCTGCTCCGTGCAACGGCCGGTCATTTCGTCGAACAGCGACATCGTCGCCTATCCCGTGGACACGGTTGGCCGCCGGTTTTACACGATTCGATTCAAGAACCTCTCGACCGGAGAATTACTGAAAGACAGCATCACCGAGGTGACCGAGAACGCCGCATGGGCCAATGACAACAAGACGCTGTTCTACGTGAAGCAGCATCCCACCACGCTGCGCGCCTACCAGGTGTACCGGCACGTGCTGGGTACCGATGCGTCCGCCGACGTGCTGGTCTTTGAGGAAAAGGACGACACGTACTCCTGCCAGATCTTCAAGACCAAGTCGAAAAAGTACATCATGATCGCCTCGTACCAAACGCTGGCGAGCGAGTACCTTTACCTGGACGCCTCCACGCCGGAGGGCGAGTTCAAGGTCATCGAGCCGCGGCGCAGGGGCCACGAGTACTCGGTGGAGCATTTCGAGGATCACTTCTACATCCGCACGAACTATCAGGCGAAGAACTTCCGATTGATGAAGGCGCCGGTGGGGAGTCCCGGTCTTGCGAACTGGCAGGAGGTGATCGGTCATCGCGAAGACGTGCTGCTTGGCGATATAGAAATCTTCCGCGATTTCCTCATTGTCGAAGAACGATCCAACGCGCTCATCCATCTTCGGGTCCGGCCATGGTCTGGCACGGGAGAGCACTACATAGACTTCGGCGAGCCCGCCTACGCCGTTTTCGCCGCCGAAAATCCCGAATTCGATACGCCGCTGTTTCGCTACCGTTACTCCTCGCTCACCACGCCGCTGTCGGTTTACGACTACAACATGCAGACGCAAGGGAAGACACTGCTCAAGCGCGAAGAGGTGCGCGGCGGCTTCGACTCCGCCAACCACGTCACCGAGCGCGAGTGGGCCACGGCGTCCGACGGTCAGCGCATCCCGATCTCGCTGGTGCACCGCAAGGGGTTCAAGAAGGACGGCAAGAGTCCGTTGCTGATTTACGGGTACGGGTCTTACGGCATCAGCATGGACGCCGAGTTCAATCCCTTCGTTGTCAGCTTGCTTGACCGCGGCTTCGTTTATGCCATCGCTCACATCCGCGGCGGGCAGGAGATGGGACGGCGCTGGTACGAAGACGGCCGGCAGTTGAGCAAGACGCACACTTTCACCGATTTCATCGCAGCGGCCGAGCATCTTGTGAAGCAGAAGTACTGCTCGCCGGACTTGGTGTTCGCCAAGGGAGGCAGCGCGGGCGGCCTGTTGATGGGCGCCATCGTCAACATCCGCCCGCAGTTGTTCAAGGGCGTGATCGCCAACGTGCCGTTCGTCGACGTGGTGACCACCATGCTCGACGACAGCATTCCGCTCACCACCGGCGAATACGATGAATGGGGCAATCCCAACGAAAAGAAGTATTACGATTACATCCTGTCCTACTCGCCCTACGACCAGGTGAAAGCGCACCAATACCCGAATCTGCTGGTTACGACCGGCCTGCACGATTCCCAGGTGCAATATTGGGAGCCTGCCAAGTGGGTGGCCAAGCTGCGCGCCACCAAAACGGACAACAACCTGCTGCTGCTGAAGACTAAAATGGCGGCGGGCCACGGGGGTGCCTCCGCGCGCTATGAACGCTGGCGGGACGCCGCCTTCGAGTACGCGTTCCTACTCAACTTAGCTGGGCGTTGAAGACGCCAGTACCGCCTGTCCCAAAGCTATGCCGCCATCATTGGGCGGGACGCGCTGGTGGGTGAAGACCGCGTGGCCGCGCGCTTCGAGCAGCGCCACGGCGTGCTCCATGAGATAGCGGTTCTGGAAGCAGCCTCCGCTCAACACGACCTGCCCGATGCCGCTGGCCGCGGCGGTTTCGACGATCCACTCCACCAGCGCGTTGTGGAATCGCGCCGAAACCAGTCCCGGCTCGATGCCTGCCTGCACGTCGCGGCGAACGGCATCGATCAGTTCCGCCCAGTCGCCGTCCTTGAGAGGATACGCCTCGCGGGTCTCAATTGAACCAATGGCCCGTTCGAGCAGCATGGCGGCCTGCCCTTCAAAGCGGCTCTCCCTTGCCACGCCGCTCAGCGCGGCCACGGCGTCGAACAGGCGGCCCACGCTGCTGGTCACCGGGGCGTTCAGTCCTCGCTCCAGCATGCGCGCGATGGCCGGCGTCCCGGCGACCGCAGTTGCGCCCTCGATCTCGTAAAGCAAGCTGGCCGCGGCGCGCCAGCCTTCCTTCACCGCCGCTTCCCCACCGGGCAACCTGAACGTCCGCAGATGCGCGATGCGCTCGAAGACGCCGTTCCTGGCGGCGAAGAACTCGCCGCCCCAGATGGTGGCGTCGCGCCCATACCCCGTGCCGTCCCAGCCTACCGCGAGGTAATCCCCGCGGACGTCATTCTCCGCCGCGCAGGCGGCAGCGTGCGCTTCGTGATGCTGGATCTCCACCACAGGCAGTCCGCTCGCGCGCGCCCACTGGCTCGACGCGTAGTCCGGGTGCATGTCGCAGGCAATTACGCGCGGTTCGAACCGGTAGAGGCGGCAAAGATCACGAATCGCCCGCTCGAACGCTTCGCGGGCTTCCAGCGTGTCCAGGTCCCCGATGTGCTGGCTGACGTACACCTGGTGCGAGATGGCGATGGCCACGGCGTTCTTCAGATGCGCGCCTACGGCCAACACCGGATCGAGCTTCCGCTTGACGCGCACCGGCATGGGCGCGTAACCGCGCGCACGCCGCAACACCATCTCCCGGCCGCGCGCCAGGCGCACCACGGAATCGTCACAGGGGCGGGCGATAGGGCGGTCGTGCATCAGGAACACATCCGCGATGCCGTCCAGCCGCCTCCGCGCTTCCTCGTTGTCGATCGCGATGGGCTCGTCGCTGCGATTGCCGCTGGTGGCCACCAGCGGGATGGCGGCTTCGCGCATCAGCAGGTGATGCAGTGGCGAATACGGCAGCATCACACCGATGTAAGGCGAACTCTTGGCCACGCTGGGCGCGATGCCCGGCTCGCCGCTCGGCGTCAACAGGACAATGGGCGCGGCGGACGACTCGAGCAGCGCGCGTTCGGCCTCCGAGACGACGCAGTGCTTTCTCGCCATTTCGAGCGAAGGCATCATCAGGGCGAAGGGTTTCTCCTCGCGGGCCTTAAGATGGCGTAACCGCACCACCGCATCTTCCTTGCGCGCGTCCACCAGCAACTGGAATCCGCCGATGCCCTTGAGCGCCAGAATGCGGCCGTCGACGAGCGCGCGGGCAGCCTTTTCAATGGGCATCGACAAGCGCGGTCCGCACACCGGGCAGGCGTTGGGCTGGGCGTGGAAGCGGCGGTCGCGAGGATCTTCGTACTCGTGCCGGCACGCCGGACACAACGTGAAAATCTTCATCGTCGTGCGCGGACGGTCATAGGGTACATTTTCGACGATGCTGTAACGCGGCCCGCAGTTCGTGCAATTCGTGAACGGATACCGGTAGCGTCTGTCCGCCGGGTCGAAAAGTTCGCGCAGGCAGTCACCGCAGGTCGCCAGGTCCGGCAGCACGGCGACGGTCTTCTCCTCGGCCTCGTCGCTGGTTCGAATTTCGAAACGATCGAAGCCCACCGGCGCCAATAGCGACGATTCGCTGGTGAGAATCACGGCGGGCGCGGGCTTTTCACGATGCAGCCGGGCGAGGAATTCGTCGAGGATGGCCGGCTCGCCTTCCACCTCCACGGTGAGGCCGGAACTGGAGTTGAGCACCCAGCCATTCAGACGCAAGCTGGTGGCAAGCCGGTAAACGAAGGGCCGGAACCCGACGCCTTGCACGGCGCCGGTGAGAGTTACTCGGAGCCTCTGCATTGTGCTGAGAGCATCCTGGCCAGCTCACACGCGGCCGCGGCAACCTCCGCCTGCGGCGGTGCACCGAATTCGAATTGCGCTCCTTCGATGCCGCAAATTGTCATGCTTGCGGGCAGCCTGCCGAGTGCGCGCGCCATTTCGACGGCCTCGGCGACTCCGAGCGCGTGCGTCGAGCAGCGGAACGTTCCGCGAGGCAGAGGCAGCGCATTCGCGTCCCAAGAGTGAATTGTGCCTGGAGCAGAACCGGTGACCACCGCATCCACCAGTATGGCACGCGTGTGCGGATCCAGGTCCAAAACCGCCGCTGGTTCGGATACCGGGAGGTTCAACTCTCTTGCGACGAACACGCCGGCGGCGTCATCGCCACGATCCGGGTTGCCGAAACACAGGATTTTCGGTGGCAAGCGTGATTATACCGTGCCCGCGGATGTAGTCTGGAACGAGTAGGCAAGGAGAACGTGGATTGATACGACGAGGAGTCTTGTGCATGGTGGCTTCGCTGGCGATCGCGGCGGAACCGAAGCTGGGAGTGGAACAGTTGCGTGTCGAGTACCTGGAGAATCCGACGGGCATCGATGAAACCGTGCCCAGGCTGAGCTGGAAGCTCACCGCGAAAGAGCGCGGCGCGCGTCAGGCGGCGTACCGGATCCTTGTGGCATCGAGCGAGCGTCTGCTCGCAGCCAACCGCGGAGACCTGTGGGATTCCGGCAAAGTCTCCGGCAGCGAGACCACTCAGGTCGTCTATCGGGGCAAAGCGCTGGCTTCGCGGCAGCAGTGCTACTGGAAGGTGCACGCGTACTCTGGCTCGGACAAGCCTTCGCGGTGGAGCGCCGCGGCTCGGTGGAGCATGGGACTTCTCACTCCCGCGGACTGGAGCGCGCGCTGGATCTCATACCAGGACACGTCTCCGCTTCACAACAGCCGCAAGGATCTCTACCTTCCGCCGGCGCACTATTACCGTAAAGGATTCCAGGCTGCCGGCAAAGTGCGACGCGCCGTGCTCTATGCTTCGGCGCTCGGCATCTACGATGCCTACCTCAATGGCAGTCGTGTCAGCGACCGCATGTTCGCGCCGGGTTGGAGCGACTACCGGCGCCGCGCATACTACAACGCTTTCGACGTGACCGCGCTTGTCCGCAAGGGTGGCAACGCCATCGGCGCGGTGGTGGCCGACGGCTGGTATAGCGGTTACGTGGGCTACGGATTGCTCGTGGGCTACGGCCCCGGCAAGGTGGGGCGCTATTTCTATGGCAAGACGCCGGCATTCATCGCGCAGTTGGAAATCGAATTTGAGGACGGGACGCGGGCGACGGTCTCGACAGGCGAGGACTGGCGCGTTTCGACGGGGGCGGTAGTCGAAGGCGACATCCTGATGGGAGAGACCTGCGACAGGCGCCTGGAGCCGCGAGGTTGGGCGCGGACCGGCTTCGACGAAGGCAAGTGGGAACAGGCTATTGAAGCGGAAAAGAACGGATCGGTCCGCGCCACCTTCTACGACCAGGCCGGGGCGCACGAAGTGGAACTCGGCTTCGTGCGTCCCGCGCGGATGCAGGCCTATCCCGCCCCGCCCGTGCGTCCCATCGAAGAGGTACGCCCTACCAGCGTCAGGCAGCAGGCTCCCGGCGTCTACATCTTCGATCTCGGGCAGAACATTTCCGGCGTGGCGCGGCTGAAGGTCCGCGGCGACAGCGGCGCCAAAGTGCGCCTGCGTTTTGGCGAAATGCTGCACCCCGACGGCCGCCTGATGACCGAAAACCTGCGTGAAGCGCGCGCCACCGACGCCTATATCCTGCGCGGCGATCCCAAGGGAGAGACCTGGATGCCGCGTTTCACCTATCACGGCTTCCGCTACGTCGAAGTGACCGGCTTTCCAGGCAAACCCGATCGCGACGCCATCACTGGAGTGGTGGTGCATTCCGCGACTCCGCTCGTAAGCTCGTTTGAAGCGTCGGATCGCATGGCGAACCAGTTGTTCCGCAACATCGTCTGGACGCAACGCGCCAACTTCGTCGAAGTGCCCACGGATTGCCCGCAGCGCGACGAGCGCCTCGGCTGGACCGGCGACGCGCAGGCCTACGCGCGCACGGCTACTTACAATGCCGATGTGGCGGCCTTCTTCACCAAGTGGCTGGACGACCTCGAAGAGGCGCAGCAGCCCAATGGTGCCTTCACCGACTACGCACCGTACCCGATGCGTCACGGCGGCAGCGGCGAGGCTTACGGTACAGCATGGATGGATGCCGGCATCATCTGTCCATACGCCATCTACAAGGCGTATGGCGACACGCGCGTCATCGACCGCCATTGGGACGCCATGATGCGCTTCATGCAGTTCCGCCGATCGAACAGCCCCGAGTTCCAAGGCGCGAAAAAAGGCAACGCGTGGGGCGACTGGCTGAGCATCGGAAGCAAGACGCCCATCGAGTACATCGATGCGGTGTACTTCGCACGCACCTGCCGGCTGATGGCCGAGATGGCCCGCGCCACGCATCGCCGAATGGATGCCGCCATGTTCAACCAGTGGTTCTCGAAGATCCGCGCGCGTTTCGCGCAGGACTACGTGCTCGATGGCGGGCGGCTCAAGATCGACAACCAGACCGCCTACGTCCTGGCGCTCGACGCCGGGCTGCTCACAGGCGAAGCGCGCGCGGGCGCCGTGAAGCGGCTGGCCGAGTTGATCGGACAGAACAAGTTCCGCATGACCACGGGCTTCCTCGGCACCAAAGCCCTGCTGCCCGTCCTGAGTGCGAATTCGCAGAACGACCTGGCGGTGCGCCTGTTCCAGAGCCGCGAGTTTCCGAGCTGGGGGTATGAAGTTGCGAACGGCGCCACCACCATGTGGGAGCGCTGGAACAGCTACACGAAAGAGAAAGGCTTATTCGAACCGGGCATGAATTCGTTCAGCCATTACGCCTTCGGTGCTGTAGCAGAGTGGATGTTCTCATCGCTCGCCGGTATTGATACCGACGGCGCAGGCTTCGCGCGCATCGTCGTCAAACCGGAACCGCCATCGCCGGACTCGAATCCCGACCATCGCCCTATCGGCTGGGTCTCCGCCAGCTATGATTCGATTCACGGGCCTATCGCGAGCCGCTGGAAGCGCTCCGCGGAAGGCTTCGCGCTCGAAGCCGTCATTCCCGCCAATACGCAGGCGACAGTGTACGTGCCTGCAGGATCGCCCGAGGGAATTACCGAAAGCGGCCGTCCTCTTCGGAACGCCAAAGGCGTGAAGTTCCTCCGCATGGAGGACGGACGCGCCGTGCTGGAAGTCGCCTCGGGGGTTTACCGGTTCCGGTCCTCTCCGCGAAAACAGCGACAATAGTGGTTACGGGTGAGCAAGAGAATACACATTTTGGGCGGCGGGCTGGCCGGGTGCGAAGTGGCCTGGCAGGTGGCGCGCGCGGGACTCGACGCCACGCTTTACGAGATGCGGCCCGCGCGGTCGACAGCCGCTCACAAGACCGGCCGGTTGGCTGAGCTGGTGTGCAGCAACTCTCTTAAGAGCGAGCAGGAGAACTCAGCGTCCTGGCTCCTGAAGCAGGAGCTTCGCCGGCTTGGTTCGCTGCTGATCCGCGTGGCGGACGATTGCCGCGTCCCTGCGGGCCATGCGTTGACCGTGGACCGTGATGTGTTTTCGGGACTGGTGACAGAGGCGCTTGAGCAGGAGCCGCGCATCGAGTTCCGGCGCGAGGAAGTCACGGCGCTCCCGGCCGAAGGAATCGTTGTCATCGCCACCGGCCCGCTGACCAGCGACGCGCTGGCTAACGAGATCGCGCGCCTCACCGGCTCGCAGCGGCTATTCTTCTTCGATAGCATTAGCCCCATTGTCGACGCCGAGACCATAGACTATTCGATCGCGTTCCGGGCGTCGCGCTACGGTAAGTCCCTGGACGGCGGCGATGATTACGTGAACTGCCCGTTCGACAAGGCCCAGTACGAGCGCTTCCTGGAGGCCTTGCTCCACGCGGAAAGCGCGGACGCGCACATCCCGGACGACGCGGCGTACTTCGAAGCCTGCCTGCCCATCGAAGAACTGGCACGGCGCGGCAAGGACACTCTGCGCTTCGGCCCCATGAAGCCCGTGGGACTAGTGGATCCGCGTACCGGTCGCCGTCCCTATGCCGCCGTGCAACTGCGCGCCGAGAACGCGCGCCAGTCCAGCTACAACCTCGTGGGTTTTCAAAACCACTTGAAGTTCGGAGAACAGCAGCGGGTGATGAGGGTGATTCCAGGGCTGGAGCGCGCCGAGTTCCTGCGTCTGGGTCAGATGCATCGCAACACTTACATCAATGCGCCGGCGCTGCTGACAAACACGCTTCAACTGAAAACAGACGCGCGGATCTTCTTCGCCGGCCAGATCTCCGGCGTCGAAGGCTACGTCGAGAGCATCGCCACGGGATTGGTAGCCGGACGCGGCGCGGCCCGGCAGGCGCTCGGAAGGACACCGCTCGCGCCGGCGCGGGAGACCGCGCTCGGCTCGTTGTGCCACTATGTTTCGTCGGCCAATCCCAGGGGCTACCAGCCGGCGAACATCGCCTTCGACCTGCTGCCTCCCGCGGAGGAAGCGGCCACCACACGCGACAAGAACGTCCGGCGCGCGGCCGTATGCCGCCGGGCGCTGGCCAGAATCGAAGAATACGCGGTGCCGCATGAGTGACCTCGCGGGATGGATCGGCAAGTTCATTGAGGAACTGCGACGGCAGAACGTCTCCGGGCACACGCTGCGGAACTACCAGAGCGACCTCGATCAGTTCCTTGCTTACGTGACCCCGCCGGGCGGGGAAACACCCGAGATCGGACAGATTGATTTCCTTTTACTGCGCGAGTGGCTTGGCAGCTTGTATCATGATCGGAAGCTCACCGCTGTTTCGGTGCGCCGCAAGGTTGCCGCGCTGCGCTCATGGTTCAAGTTCCTGATGCGGATGGGCGTGGTGAAGGTGAACGCGGCCCGGTTGCTCAGGCTGCCGAAGGCGCCCAAGAAACTGCCCCGCGTGATGACCGAAGAGCAGATGAATTCGCTGCTCGACGAAGTGGCCGCAGGCAAACTCGAACGGCCCCACCCGGAGCGCGATGAGGCCATCTTCGAGCTCCTGTACGGCTGCGGCGTGCGCGTCAGCGAGTTGGCGGGCCTCAACCTGGAAGATGTCGACACGCGCGGCGGTTGGGTGCTGGTGCGCGGCAAGGGCCGCAAAGAGAGGCAGGTGCCCATTGTGGGCAAAGCCGCCCGCGCTCTCGATCGGTATTTAGCCGGCCGCAATTCCGCTGAGTCAGGGCAACCGGTTTTCCTCAACCATCGCGGCGCGCGCCTCACCACTCGTGGTGTGCATCTCATCGTGAGACTTTACACCGCCGCCCTCTGTGGAAGCACACCGCTTCATCCGCACAGTTTCCGCCACGCTTACGCCACACACTTACTCACAGCCGGTGCGGACCTGCGCTCCATCCAGGAACTGTTGGGCCACGCCCGCCTCTCGACCACCCAGAAGTACACGCAAGTGTCGCTTGCGGACCTGATGGCTGTATACGACAAGGCGCACCCAAAGGCGTAACGCTGCTATCCTGTTCTGCATCCGTATGAGTTTCACACGCCGAGACCTGCTGCGCGGGAGCGCAGCCCTGCCCGCTTTTTCCGCTGCCGCGTCATTCGCGGAACCGCAAGCACCGCCTGCGTTCAAGCGGTACATGCGGGACGACAATGATCTCTCGCTCGCCGACTGGGGCCCTTACACGCAACGCTACGCCGGCATTTCGCACATCGCCGATGTCCGGCGCGGCCTGCGCTTCGACCTGAGTGTTCTGCCCGGTCTCTACCGGCGCAAGGTCGTGGTGCCGAACGTGCGCTGGGAGTCCGACTACTACCCCTGGGAGGCCTCGCCGGATCTCAGCTACTACGGTTTCCGCCTGGAAGTGGAATGGAAGGACCAGGTCTACTGTGACGTTTCGTTTTCGCGCATGAGCGACCATGCGCGCCTGGTGCGCGCCGAGTGCGTCAATGCCACTCCGCGCAATCAGAACATGGTGTTGCACCTGGTCGGCTACATGAACTTTGCCGCACCGGGCTATGAGGTCGTGCTGCCGCCAGGGGCGAAATGGATTCCCTCGCTGGACTACAAGGACCTCACCTATGCCACGCCACGGCCCACCGACAGTCTCGTCTATGACGGGTTACAGCGCGGAGAAGCCCGCGATTCGCAATTCACCGGCGGCTGGGGGATCGGCAAAGACTTCGGCATGGGCAACGGCGATCGCGTCGATTACGAATACACGCTGGACGAGCCCATCCACAACGCCGCGTTGCTGGTACGGGCCCGGCTGCCGAAAGGGACCACGCTTGAAACGTCACTGGGCACCTTGCGCGGAACCGGCGAATTCGCCGTCACGCGCTTTTCCGCGGGCCATCTGCCGGCGGGTCGCCATGCTTTCTCGCTGATCAGCCAGGGAGGAGCCTCGCTCGATCTGGACGGCTTCGTCCTGGTTGCCTCACCGATCGCCGACACCATCGAGTTCAGGCCGGCACGACGCGATCCGGTGCCGGAGCAGATTGTCCCGGGACCGAGCAAATCCAGCGTCCTGGTGAAGTACAAAGACCTGGACACCTGGTACGGCATCGCCTGGAAGTTCCCGACTGTCCAGGTGCGCCAGTGGTTCTGCGAGGAACTGGACCGCTACTTCCGGGATGTCGTGCAGAACCACGTTTCGCTGGTGCTGCGCGGTCCGGGTGAAGGTCATTTCACCGACGTCTTCATGCGGCCGATTCCGATGCAGCCAAAATCCCATCGCGTGGTGAACGCCATGGTCTGCGACGGCAACCGCGAGCAGGTGTCGGCCATGCTAGCCCAGTTTCCGGACGACGCAGCCTGCGAGAACGTGCACGCGACCGCCCGCGCGAAGCGAGTGGTGATGGCGGGCCGCGCCGAAGGCCGTCTCTATGAGTTCAGCCAGAACCGCATGGCGGCAACCAATCTCACCAACGTCTTCTTCCCGCTGCACGTTCGCAAGCACTACATTCGCCACAACACGCCCGCGCCGTTCGCTCCCATGCTGTACTCCTGGGATGCCGGCTTCACCGGGCTTGGACTGCTGGAACTCGATCCCGAGCGCGCCGCCGGCTGCATGAACACTTACCTGACGCCGCCGGGTGACCCGCAACTGGCCTTCAACCACCACGGAACGCCGCTGCCGGTTCAGATCTATCTTTTCCAGGAGTTGTGGAACCGCACGCAGTCGCGCGAGTTGCTGGAGTTCTACTATCCGCGCGTGCGCCAGTATCACATGTTCCTGGCGGGCCGCTATGGCAGCTCCACCACGCGCAGGCTGAAATCCCAACTTCTGCAGACCTGGGATTACTTCTACAATACCGGCTGGGACGACTATCCGCCGCAGGTCTACATGCATGAGCGGAAGATCCAGAAGCAAATGGCTGCGGTTACTCCCACGGCCCACGCCATCCGCACGGCGAAGATTCTCGCCATGGCTGCGCGGGCGTTGAGTATCGAGGAAGACGTTCGTATCTATGAAAAGGACATCGCTATCTGGAGCGATTCTTTGCAGCGCTATTCATGGGACGAAGAAGCCGGCTACTTCGGCTACGTGCGTCACGACGACGCCGGCAATCCCGTGGGTATCCTGCGTCACCCGAGCGGCGTGAACTTCAACATGGGCATGTGCGGCGCCTATCCATTGTTTGCGGGCATTTGCACGCCCGCGCAGGAGAAGCGCCTGGTCGCTCACTTGATGACGCCGGGCCGCATGTGGACGCCCATCGGCATGACCACGGTCGATCAGTCCGCGCCCTACTTCACGCCGGACGGCTACTGGAACGGGGCGGTCTGGATGCCGCACCAGTGGTTCTTCTGGAAAGCCCTCCTCGACCTCGGCCACGGCGACGAAGCATGGCGCATCGCCTCGACCGCGCTCGACGTCTGGAAGCGCGAGGTGGACGATTCCTACCTCTGCCTGGAGCACTTCATGGTGCAGAGCGGACGCGGCGCCGGTATGCACCACTTCACAGGCCTCTCCAATCCCGTGATGAAGTGGTTCAACGCTTACTACCGGCCGGGCCGCGTCACCACCGGTTACGACGCCTGGATCGAAAAGTGCGAGTTCACGGACAACAACGGCCGCCTGCAGGCCGATCTGCGGTTGACCGGCCCAACTGGCCGCCGCACCCTGGTGCTGGTGGGGATGCAGCCCGGATCTCGCTATCGTGCCACGTGGGCCGGAAATGAAGTGGCGCCGCGCGTGCTGCCCAGCGGCGCCTTTGAATTGAACTTGACCAATCTGCCCGGCTCGAACAGGTTGTCGATCGCGCGGGCTGTCTAGGTCAGCGCTTGCTTAAGTCGCGGATGAGGATGTCTTTGAACAACATGTCGCCCCGGCCGCCCGCGTGCAACTGCAGCGCGATGGGGCCGTCCAGCGCGTTCGGCTTCGGGTCCGTGAAATCAAGGACCTGCACGCCGTTCAGGCGCGCCACGTAACGGTTGCCTTCCACTTTCAGCAGATACTCGTTCCAATCGCCTTGCCGCACCACGGTTTCGTTTTCAGGCGAGGGCCACACGATCCAGGCGCGCTGGTTGTCGTAAACGCCGCCTGTATGGCGATTGATGGCGCAATCCACTTCGAACTGCATGCCGCTGGAAACGGCGGCGGTGCCGGGCTTGAACGCGACGTGGAAGAAGACGCCGCTGTTACCGTCGCCCACGCACCTGAATTTCAGCGAAAGGTGGAAATCCTTGTACGCCTTCCCGGTCTGCAGATAGCCGTACTCGCGCGTGATCGCCCTGCCATGAATGATGCCGTCCTGAACCGACCACTCCTCGTTGCCGATCTTGGTCCAGCCGCTCAGGTCCTTTCCGTTGAAAAGCGAAACCCAGTCCTCACCCGGCAGTTTGGGCTTCGCGGTCTGCGCACAGGCGAGACCTGCCAGCGACAGCACAAGAATCGTTCTACGAAACATCCTTCATTCCTCCTTTGGAAAGAACTACGTTAACTCCGCGCGGATGGCCTCCGCAATGCGCCCCGCAAGTGAATCCACCAAGTCGTGCTCCGGGCCTTCTATCATGACGCGGGCAAGCGGCTCGGTACCGGAGTAGCGCACCAGGACGCGGCCATGTGCGCCGAGCGTGTGCTCGGCCCGCTGGATGGCGCTCACGACGCGCGGTAACTCGTCGAACGGCCTCTTCTCCTTGACGCGCACGTTCATCAGCACCTGCGGATACGTCTTAAAGTCGGCAAGCAGCGCGTCCAGGTCCCAGCGATTCGCGGCGCCGATCTCAAACAGGCGCAGGGCTGTCAGCAGCCCGTCGCCGGTCGTCGCGTGCTCCAGGAAGATGATGTGTCCCGACTGTTCGCCGCCAAGCAGGATCTGCGACTCCAGCATCTGTTCGAGCACGTAACGGTCCCCGACAGCTGAACGCAGCAGGCCGACGCCGAGAGCTTTGAGCGCTACTTCCAGGCCGATGTTCGACATCACTGTGGCTACGACCGCGGGATCCGTGCCGGGTTTCACCAACTTGCCGCAAGTGTTCAACTCGCGGCCCGCCAGGAACAGAACCCCGTCGCCATCCACGATGCGGCCTGAGCCCGTGACGAACATGGCCCGGTCGGCATCGCCGTCGAAGGCCACGCCCAGCATCGCGCCACGTTCCACCACAGCTCCGCGCAACGCTTCCAAGTGCAGGGACCCGCAGTTCAAGTTGATGTTGCGCCCGTCGGGAGAACCGCCTATAACATGCACCCGCGCGCCGAGACCTTCGAACAGGCGCGGCGCCAGGCGCGAGGCGCTCCCGTTGGCCGCATCCACCACCACATGGAGACCATCAAGCCGCGTCTTGCACACCGAGCCGAGAAACTTCAGATAGGTCTCTTCCAGCGATTCGTCCAGGCGCGGCTCGGCCGAGTGCGGGTGAAGATCTTTCGCAAGAATTGCGAAGATGCGGTGCTCAAGGGCGAGTTCGGTTTCGTCGGGCAGCTTGTAGCCGGAGTGATCGAAGACCTTGATGCCGTTATCGCGATACGGATTGTGCGAGGCCGAGATCATCACCCCCGCGACAAAGGGCCCCGTGCGCGTGAGCCACGCGATGCCTGGTGTAGTGGTCACGCCGGCCAACCGTGCCTCCACGCCGGCGCGCGCCAACCCGCCCGCCACTCCGGCGGCCAACGCGGGTCCGGACTCGCGCGTATCCATCCCGATCAGGACCTGGGCCGGTGATTCGTGCTCCTTGGCCCACTCACCCAGCGCGATCCCTACTGCATTTACCGTTACCGCATCCAGGGGATACCTTCCGGCTACGCCCCGGATACCGTCAGTTCCGAACAGTTTTCTTGCCACGCGGTAGTTGTTCCTTTAGCGCAGGAATTCGTTCGACAATCACCTTGACGGTGACACGCGGGGAGCCCTCGAAACGCACATGCGGATCGTCGACGAACGCGTGCACGTGGAATTCGCTGGTGCCCAGCACGGTGGCGAGATCGACAGCGTCGGTTTCGGCGAAGTCGATGTGGCGCAGACGGCCCTCCGGACCAACCACTTTCAGGGTTCCCGGACGGGCCTCGCTACGCGCAACCCGGTAGCCTTCCGGCGGCATGCCGGCGAACCGGATTTGTACGGGCACTTGCCGGGAAGCACGGCGATCAAAACGAACACGCAACTGGGAAGGCACCGCACGCACCAGCCGCACGCCGCTTGGCAGCCGCATATTGCGCTGGTCGATCGTGAAGGTGCGCTCGCCCGACTTATTGATGCTGCCCAGGTCCAGAACCACGGCCGTGCCGCTAAAGTTCATTTGCCGCAAGCGGATAGTCGGACCTTGCACTTCCAGGTGAACGCGCTCGGGAATGTCCGAACTGATCTCGTAATCCTCCGGAATATTGATGTACTCGATGGGCGCCGAGATCGATGACGCCATCTCCGGTTCGCCCACGATGGCAAGCCATAACCCGCAAGCCATCACCAGCGAGAGGAGCTTCCAGCCCAGATTCCTGAAGACGCTGCGGAACTTCATTCCTGCGCCTCCCGCCATTCCTCTTCGGCTTGCGTGTCCCGCCCTGTCGAACTAGATTTGTGATCGCCGCTTCCGTGCGACATGGCAGGCCAGCGCCGGCCGAAGTGCTCCATGATGCGTTCGCCGGCGCGCTTCAGGCTGACGTCCATCTCGATTTCGCCGAAAGCCGCGACCGAAATCCGGCCGGTCTCCTCGCTGACCACCAGCGAGAGGCAATCGGTTTCTTCTGTGACGCCGATGGCCGCACGATGTCGCGTGCCGAGTTTGCGCGAGAGAGAGGGATTCATGCTCAGCGGCAGGAAGCAGGCCGCCGCCGCGATGCGGTCTCCCTGCACGATCACGGCGCCGTCGTGGAGTGCGGTGCCTGGCTCGAAGATTGTGAGCAGCAAGTCGCGCGATTGCGCGGCGTCGATCAATACCCCGCTCTCGATGAACGTGCGTAGCCCGATGTCCCGCTCCAGCACGATCAACCCGCCAACTTTCCTCTCCGCCAACCGTCCCAGAGCTAACAGGATGTCGTCGGTGGATTCCCGGCTCTGCAAGCGTGTACGCACACTAAAGAATCCTCGCCGCCCGATGCGCGCCAGCATGCGCCGGATTTCCGACTGAAACAGCACCACCAACGCGAAGCCGGCGTACGTCGCCAGGTTGCTCAGAATCGCCCGCAGCAGTTCCAGCCCCGTCCACACCGATACGAGATAGGCGAGCACCAGCACGCCCAGGCCCGCCAGAACGTGCGCCGCCCGGCGTCCGCGGATGATCATGATGAGCTGGTAAAGCAGGACGGCGACGATCAGAATGTCGATCGCGGCCGTGATGGTGAGCTTTTCGAACGCGGATGTTAGCGGCGTAAGATTCGGCATGACCGGCTCGAAACTGAATAGTTGCCCAATTTACTATCTTACACGTAGCTATTCGTCTTCGAGCGGATCATCCCGCGCCGGAAGTCCGCACCGCGCCGTCCTTACAGCAGAGAATCCAGTTCTCGCCAGTTCTTGTTCTGCGACTCGGCGACCGCCGCGCAAGTGATGTGTCCGCGGTACGTGTTCACGCCTCCGGCGATGGCCGGGTTCTCCTGGGCCGCGCGTTCCAGTCCGTAATTGGCAAGCTGGAGTAGATAAGGGAATGTGGCGTTGGTGAGCGCGAAGGTCGAAGTGTGCGGTACAGCGGCCGGCATGTTTGACACGCAGTAGTGTAGGACCCCGTCCACCAGGAAGACCGGGTCGGTGTGCGTGGTCGGGCGCGAGGTCTCCAGGCATCCGCCCTGATCGATGGCGATGTCGACGATCACCGCGCCGCGCTTCATTTTCGAGATCAGCTCGCGTGTAATCAGCCGCGGGGCCGACGCGGCAGGAATGAGTACCGCACCCACCACCAGGTCCGCCTGCTGGACCGATTGGCGGATCGTCCAGGCGTTCGAGGCCAGCGTTACCACCTGGCTGTTGAAGATATCGTCAAGTTCTCGCAGACGGTCCAAATTCTTGTCGATGATCGTAACGTGCGCGCCCATCCCGCATGCGACTTTCGCGGCGTTGTGGCCCGCCACGCCGCCGCCTACGATCACGACGTTCGCCGGAGACACTCCCGGGACACCGCCGATCAGCAGACCGCGTCCTCCGCTCGGCGCCATCAGGTACTGCGCGCCCACCTGGATCGACATCCTGCCGGCCACCTCGCTCATGGGAGTCAGCAGCGGTAGCGATCCGTCGGCCTCGCGGATAGTTTCGTACGCCACGCCGGCTACCTTGTTTTGCACGAGACAGTCGGTCAGTTCCGGCACCGGAGCCAGGTGCAAATACGTGAACAGCGTCAGTCCGGGCCGCAGCAGTTCGTACTCGGAGGGCTGCGGTTCCTTCACCTTCACCACCAGGTCCGCGCCCGCCCAGGTTTCGGATGCGCTGGCTACGATGCGCGCGCCGGCAGTTACGTAATCTTGATCGGAGATGGAGCTTCCATCGCCGGCGCCGGCCTGGACCAGGACTTCATGGCCGGCCTCGCGCAAAGCCATCACGCCACTCGGCACCAGGGCCACCCGGGTTTCGTGATCTTTCACTTCCTTAGGTACGCCAACGATCATGGTTGTGTCCTCGAATCCGTTCGCGGCGGAACTCCCTGCCGGATCTGGCCGTTCTGCGAGTTAGGTTCACGCTTGGGTCCCAGGCCCAAGGCGATCAGGGCGAGCCCGCTGGGCTTGCCTGTCAAGGGCAGATTCTGATCCTTCTGAAAACGCTTCATGGCGCCCACCGAACTGGCGTCCCAGACACCCGTGGCAACGCCCGCGAGATAGCCACGCTGCATGAGCGCTTGCTGTATCTCCTTGTACCGTTCGGGTGTGGGCGATCGCTGCGACATCCGCCGGCTCGAACGCTCCCCGGACGAGGAAGCGCGCCGTTTATTCCTCGACCCCGCGCCTTTTTTCTTGTGTCTTGAGGTTTGTTTTCCGCCCGTTTCTTTTTTCGATGTCTGCTTTTTCGATGTCCGCTTGTTGGAGGTCTGCTTCTTGGAAGTCTGCTTCGATGCAGACTTCTTCCTGACCGAACCGGCGGGGGCCGCGTTCGACGGGACCATAAGCGGTCCTACCGCCATGAATGCAACGATCAGGATAGATACGAATGAACGCAAAATATGAGTCTAGCAAAAGGGGAGGGAAGGGAAGCTATTCGCTCCTCCCCTCCCATGTTCGGTTTGCTACTCGTTGGCTGGCAGCGTGCCCGCCAGGAACAGGCTGATCCATTCGACGGGCCGCTGGCGCCGGTCCGCGCGCATCACACGGAAGGCCACCGCATCGCCAGGTTTGATCGACGCTTGTATGCGCTTCACATCGTTGACCGAACTGACCGGCTGGCGATTGATCGAAACGATCACATCGCGGGCCTGCAGTCCGATCTCGCTGGCGAAAGAGCCCTGATCGACATTGGCGATCAGTACGCCGCGCGCGTCCTTGAAGTTGGACTGGTCCTTCTCGGTCTGAGTGAACTCGCGGATCGAGATGCCGAACTTGGCCTGCTGGGCCTCTCCGGATTCCGGCTCGCCGCCCCGGCGTGAAGTGCCTGCTTCATCGGGGAACAGCTTGGCGCGGTCCGCGATGGTGACCTTGAAGTCCATCTTCTTGCCGCCGCGGTCCACGGAGAGAACCACCGTCGAACCGACCGGCGACTCGGCCACTCGCTCCACCAGGTCGTTCCCATCCCGGATGGGCTTGCCGTCCATGGCCAGGATGATGTCTTCTTCCTTGATGCCGGCCTTGGCCGCCGGCCCGCCCGGCGTCACTTCCGAAACCGGAACGCCCTGCTTGACCCCAAAGCTCTTCAGCAGCTCGGGCCGCTCTTCACGGGGGAATCGCACGCCGATACTGCCGCGGGTGACCTTCCCCCCGCGAATAATCTGGTTGTAGACCTTGACAGCCGTATTGATAGGCATCGCAAAGCCAACTCCCTGCGAACCTCCCGAAGCCGAAGCGATCATGGTGTTGATGCCGATCACCTCGCCGTGGAAGTTGATGAGCGGACCGCCGCTGTTGCCCGGGTTGATGGCCGCATCGGTCTGCAGGAAGCGTTGGAACTGGCCGCCTATCTGGTCGCGCCCGGTGGCACTGATGATGCCCGCCGTCACCGTGGCTTCGAGTCCGAACGGAGAGCCGATGGCAACGGCCCAATCGCCTACCTGCACGGCGTCGGAATTGCCGATCTTCGCGAACGGCAGACTCTTGCCCGCATCGATCTTGATGACCGCGAGGTCCGTCGCCGGATCGTCGCCGATCAGCTTCGCCTTGTAATCGGTATTGTCGCCATGCAAGCGAACCTTGATCGTCTCGGCTCCGTCCACAACATGGTTATTGGTGATGATGTACCCTTTTGCGTCCACGATCACGCCGGAACCGGTGGCCGCGGGCCGCACACGCGGAACTTGAAAGCCGGGCCCCGGCTGGCCGAAGAAACGCCGGAACAGATCCATGCCGTCGTCGTCACCTTCTTCGTTGTCCGACGGCGTCTGCTGACGCCGCCGCGGCTGTGCCGATCGTTCCTGCTTGGTTTCATAAGACGAAGTGATGTTTACGACCGCGGGTTCCAGTTGCCGCGCCAACTTGCTGAACTCGCTCGACAGCTGCACGGGGCTGGGAATTACCAGCGGCGTGGCGTCCGGCGCGGCGTTCTGGCTCTGCGAGCGGGCCGCCTTTACTCCGGTGTTGATGAGCGTGCCGATCAGGATGCCGATTCCAAGCACGAGGACGAGGCCGCCGACTGTTGCAAGCCTCCGGTTGGTCATGGATCGTAGAAATTTCATTGCGAAGAAAACCTCCGAGCGTCGCCGCTTTCTCTAATCATTATAAGAGACGCAGCCTTTCGAGCATCTGTCTTCATGGATGCGAACGGCGGCTGAATGGTTTCAGGTCGACCATCAGGATGCCCGCCAGAATCGATGCCGCCCCCACTCCGCCCCGCGGGGTGAACATCTCTCCCTCCACAACGAACGAGGTGAGCGCCGCGAAGACCGGCTCCAAAACTAAGAATAACGCCGTGCGCGTTGCCGTTGTGTGCTGCTGCGCCCACGTCATCACGGTGAAGGCGAGCGCCGTCGCCAGCAGGCCGGTTATGGCCAGGGCCGCCATTAAGCTGGGACTCCAGGCGATATACGGCGTTTCCACCCACCAGAAAGTGCCCAGCGCAATCAGGGCGCAGGTCACAATCTGGATCACACTGAGCGCCTCGAACCCGCCCGCGCGCGTGTAGTGTCCCAAGACCATGATGTGGATCGCGAATCCGAAGGCGCTGATCACCGTCAAGGCATCGCCGGAGGAAATCGTTAAACTCTCTTCATTCAGGGTCATCAACGCCAAACCGCAAGTTGCCAGCAGCCCCCCCGCCACCTCGTCCACTTGAGGCGCCCTCTTATAGACGAGCGAACTCAGCAAAGGTACCAGCACCACCGAGAGGCCCGTTATGAAGGCCGACTTGGAAGGAGTGGTCGAACGCAATCCGACCGTCTGGAAGACGTATCCGCCAAACAGGCAGACTCCGGCAAGAACGCCGCCCGCAAGCAGCCGTTTCTGGTCGAAGAGCGCGGCGCGCATGCGGCGGAACACCACGAGCAGCGCCAGCGCAGCCAACCCGAAGCGCAGGGCGAGAAACAACAGAGTGCTTACGCTCTCCAGGGCCTGCTTGACCATCACGAAGGTCGAGCCCCAGATCAGCGCAATGAATACGAGCGCGAGTTCCGCTTGCCAGCGCCGCGCCTTCGAGCGGCGTTCCGTCATGAAAGCCCGCCGGCGTCCTGGCTTAGGCCCGCCATCAGGCACATGGCAAGCAGCATCCGCTTGCGCCCCAGGTCCCGTCCCTCCGGGTTGTACCATTCGGCGGCGGTATGCGCCCCGCCTCCCTGGCCTCCCGCGCCGATGGACACCGCGTCGAGGCCCAGTGAAATCGGAATGTTGGCATCGGTCGAGGAGCAATCCAGTTGCGCACGGATGCCGAGGTACCGATCCACGCCGCGCAGCACGCCGAGAATGGCGGCCCGGTCCGAAAGACGGCCGCTTGGACGTGATCCGATCTCCCGGACGCGCACAGCGAGTTTACCAACGCTCGCCCTTTCGTTCTCGGTTTCCAGGGCGCGCTCCACGCATTCGTTCAGTAAATCGGCCAACTCATCCATCCTGGGCTGGGTCTCAGCCCGCAGGTCGATTTTTGCCAGCGCCTCGGATGGAATCGAGTTGATGCTCACCCCGCCGTCTATGATGCCGAAGTTGAACGAACTGCGCGGTTCGTCAGCCGACGCGCAGCCGCCCTGCGCATCGCTGAAAAGCACCACCGCACGGCACAAGGCGTGCACCGGGTTGGCGGTTCCGTAATCGGTCCAACTGTGTCCGCCGGGTCCCGAGAAGATCACCTCGAAGCGGCGGCTGCCGAGCGCGTGGGCGGTTATGGTATCCGTGCCCGCGCCATCCAGCACGACGAAGCTCTTGAGTGTTGCGGCCAGAGGGGATTGCCGGCACAGGTAACGCATGCCGCTCAGGTTGCCTTCACCCTCTTCGCCCACGTTCGCCACCAGCGCGATGCGCTGGCCCCAATCGCTTGCGGGCGCACTCTTCAGTGCGGCCGCCACGGCCAGCAGTATGGCCAGCAGCAGCCCTCCTCCGATGTGCCCGCTGGAACCGGTCGCCGGAATGGTGAAATTGATCATCTGGGCCGCGAAGAGAAACGCCCCCAGAACCCCCATGAGCGGCGTTCTGCGTTCGTTCCGCTCCGCCCGGACC
>CAZLOS010000063.1:0-26542 GCA_964561215.1 uncultured Solibacteraceae bacterium
ACCGAGACCGGCTTCGGGTTTCTCGGGTCCTTATTGTTGAGCGTTCCCGGTATGCGCAACACCCGCGCCAGGTCCGACAAACGGTCGAAGGCCCAGCCGCGCGCCGCGGCATTCAGGCGAAGCAGCGTCTGCCACCGCGCGATGAGCGCTGCGGCACTCTGGCGTTCGTCGGTGGTGTCAAATAGCAAGGGCTCTTTGAACAACCACCAGGCGTGCGCTCCATTGCCGGTGGCGATCACCACGGTTGGTGACATGGCGGGCGGGATGACACTGAGGGCCTCTTCGATGGAGGTAGGAAGCTTAGTCTTGGCGTGCGCTTCCGACTTCAGGTCGAAATCGGCCCAGAACCCTGCGAGGCCGAGAACCTTGTCTGATGGGCAGCGCCGCGATGGACCGAAATCCTGCGGAGACAAGCCGACGCCGACGTAGATGTCGCGGCCACGCGCGGATTCGACGAACTCTGCCGCTCGATCGATCTCGCGAAACCAGTGCGAACGCTTGTCGTCCAGCGTCCAAATCAGGACATAGGCATCGCCGGGCTTTGCCGCAAACAGGCTGCGCAGGAAGCTCCGTGGATCTGTCATTGGGAGTTCACCGGGCCGGATCGGCATGTGCCTCCTCTCTCCGTGCGGCCGCCGCTTGATCGGCCGGGCTCCAACCGCCGGCCGCAGGTCCGTGCCAGGCCTCCGCGGTGCGGATCGCGTGTTCGAGAAACGGCGAGGCGAAGTCCCCGCGGCGTCTCTTCTGCGTCCCGGCGAGCATCAGCCAGCGATTGCCGTCCTTCCGCAGCCACACCGGAGTGCTGCCGCAAGTGGCTCGATAGGCGGCGGCCTCAGGCAACGCCGGTGTAGCCGGCGCGCTCCCAATCGCGCAGGCGCGCCCGCTGCAAGTCGGTGACCTCGCCGTCGCGGCGCTTCACTTCGATCTCGAAATGCCGCCCTCGCTAGGAGCCGTAGCCTGACTTTCGCAATTCGAAGCGCTGGGCTGGGGTAACTCCCATCGAATCAGCCGAGGCTCCGCAAAGGTCTTCACCACAGGCGGAGCCAGCTCAGGCCGATCGCGCCTGTGCCTGCTTGGCCGTGATGCGCGGCGGAGGCTGGGACGGCAGCGCGAGTTGAGTCTTCTCCAGCAGCATTTGCAGGTCCCGGTCGGGCTGCGTGTAACGCGGCAGAATCAACCACCGCCCGTCCAGTGTCGGAATCCATACGTCGATCATCTGCACCGTGCTCAACTTCTCCGGCACGGCGGTCGGCGTCAGCCCCGGCGCATGAATCTGCAGCCGGTTCTTCAGCGCGATCTGCAGACAGTAGGCCAGAAACGCCACCAGAATGTGCGCATCCACGCGCCGCTCCAACCGGTGATACACCGGCCGGATTCCCAACTCACTCTTCAGCGACCGGAAGACCACTTCGATCTGCGTCAGTTGCACGTAGCGCGTCCACAGCACCGCCGGGTCTTCCACCATCAGGTTGGACCGCAACAGATAGTGACCGTCACGCTCCTCGGCTTGCCGCAGTTCATTCTTCTTCACCCGGAAGTGGAAGGAGTCCCGCGCGACCGCCTCCTGCTCCTTCGGCAATGCGATCTCCACGAAGCCGAAGGCGCGGCCGGCCTCTTTCCGTGCCGCCCCGATCCGCAACAGCAACTGGTCCCGCCCCGGTAGACTCCGCCGCATGGCCCGCAGTTTCCGCAGCAACCGCACCAGGCGCTTGCGCCGCATCGCGTTCTCTTTCGCCTGCCGGCCATGGCTGCGCGCCAGCACGTACAATTCGCCCTCGTGTTCGTATAGCTTCACATCCACCGAGTCGCGCACCCTCTGCCAGGGCAGATCGAGCCACTTCTTCTCGTGCTGCCGCATCCGCGCCTTGGGATTCTCTTCCATCTCGCCTTCGAAGTAGGTGCTGGTCAGGTCGTAGAGCAGCACCTCGAAGTCGGCCGCGAACAGTTCCGCCCACTTCTTGTGGCGTACCAGTTTCGCGAGGCCGTTGCGCTCCAACTTCAGCGCGTATCTCTCGGGGATGTAGCCCTGGAACTCCTGCTCGTAGGAATAGAGCGGGACTGTCAATTGGTTCTCGATGACGTGTGGAGTAGGTGAGCGCGGTGGTGATCGACACGCCTACTGAAGCTCAGTGCGGGAAGGAGTTTTGGCTCGTGGTGTCCCGGCACCACGCGATGTTTCTACTGCCAGCCACAATGTCGCAGAGAACATAAGCGACATCAACCGTTTTATTTGCTTTGGAATCAATCGCGCCAGGATGGGCGAAGTACAAAAGTCATGACGAGACGAGCATCCGAAACCCCGTCAGCCGCTGATGGAGGAAAGCCCGTTCCCGCCCCCGCGACTATCAGGATCGTGCGTCTGCGGTCGCCCACTTTCCGATGGGCGCGCCACTCGGCCTTGCAGACTCCCAGAACGCCGTTTCCGGCCACCAGTGGATGGCCGTTTCCAGCAATTCAATCCGAGCGAAGTCACGACTTCTGGGGTCCGCTCTCAACCCAGCTTGCCTTTCGTCTCGGACGAACCACCTTTCTCTGCCCTTTGCGGCAGGCCTTAAATTTAGAGAGAATCGTCCGTAGATCGAATAAGGATCGCAATGTTGCCCGATTTTCCGAGGCTCAAGAAACGACTGCTGCGTCTGGCGTGGTTCGAGCACCGCGGACGCATCCAGGCGGACGACCTACTTGGGAAGATACGGGCTGTTCCGTACCATGAAGGCCGCGGATTCACCACCGGGGACGTTGATGGGTATGTGGAACACACCGAGCCCGAAGTCATGGCATTTCCTTATCAGATCGAGCGAAACGCGATCGTCGAGCGCGGCCTTGATGCATTTCGGGAGAGCCTTGCTGAAGCGACCGCGCTTCAGATTCAGGCCATGCACGAGATGCTACTGCGAAAAGCCAGCGAGGCCACCGAGCGCGTCGGTAACAAGGTCGATGCCGGCGGGCAGCCATTCTCAGCCGAGCTTTACTTTCAGATGCTCGAAACCGTCCAAATCGATTTCGATGAGTTGGGCCGCCCCGATATTTCGGGAACGCGAATGGTAATGCATCCCGATCAGGCTGAGCGCGTGCGTGCGCTAATGGAGCAATGGGAAAAGGACGAGTCCTTTCAGAAACGGTACCGGGACATCATGCTGAAGAAGCGGGAAGAGTGGCGTGATCGAGAGAGCAATCGAAAACTGGTTGACTAGGACCCACGAACGCAACTATCAGGCAGCGTTCTGCCAGGTGCTCATGCACCAAGGGCATCGCGTGCTCCACTCCTCCGTTCATGGGCCGATGGAGCAGGGCAAGGACATCATCACGATAGGCCCGGATGGGGAATGCCACGCCTACCAGACGAAGACCGGCGATATCGGGCTGACAGAATGGCGAGGCATCTCCGGTGAGATCCAGGAACTGGTCGAACTGCCCGTGGACTATCCTGGTGTGGACAAGTCGAAACCTCATCGCGCCCACCTCGTCACCAACGGCTCCATCACCGATCCGGTTCGCACACAGATCAACGACCGCAACGAAGACAACGTGCGAAAGGATCGCCACTATGCACCACTGGAGGTCATCACCGGCAATTCTCTTCTGAGTTCCTTTGTCGACGCCCAGGGCCGCTTCGTGCCACGTGAGTTGCCAGATATGCGCGCTTTCCTCGAACTATACCTGGAGGACGGGCGCGGAATGCTGGAGAAGCAAAAGCTGTTCGCAGTCCTCGAAGGCTCATCATTTAGTGGAGAGCCAGCGAAGGAATCCGACGCTGTTGACGCGATCACAAGCAGCCTCGTCATCGTCAGCTATCTCCTGAATTCGTTCGAGGCAGCCGGAAACTATTACGCCATGGCCGAGGGCTGGTCGATTCTGGCCGCGTGCATGGCGCGTTACACGGCGCGCCACGCGATCCCGGCGGGCCACTGGCGCCAATCCCTTGACCTCGTGATGGCCGAACTGGAGGCAAATCTGGCCCTTCTTCGGAAGGACGCCATGGGCCGTCAGGATTTCCTCGAAGGCGATTGGCGTGCAGATGGTGGGGTCATGCTGCGGGTTCGGACCACGATCGTGCTGGGCGCACTGGCCTGTCATGAGGCCCTTCCCGGAGGGTCGTGGAAAACCGACCGGTCGCCGGATGAAGTTCTTCAGTTGATTAGGAAGCATATCGACCGGCGCAACGTCTGGGGCGACTCGGCATTTCCGTATCTGTTTTTCATCATCAAGTTTCTTGAAGCGCGCAACGAAACTGGCCTCGCGGAAAAGTTGCTGGACGAACTCTTCGTAGCTCTTACTGAAGCCAACTTCCGGCGGCAGGGACCCGTCTTCCCCTCTCCCTATCTAGGAATCGAAGAGATTCTCGCTTCACAGATCCCGGACCGCCTTCTAGACGTGGATCTCGATGTCTACCGGGGCAGTTCGTATATCATCCGCTCCATGCTTGAGATGCTTGTTCGCCGGGGCCACCGCGATCTCGTCGCTGCGAAATGGCGCCACTTCACCTATTGTGAGCAACATGAATTCGTGCCTGACCGGCCTGAAGACATCTTCGCGTGGCGCACCGAAGGCGGCACGAATGCGTCGGGCTTCCCAAACCAAACCCAGAGTTGGGCCGCCCTGGTCGCCGAGTCGCAGGATTTGTCAGCCGTTCCGGCGGTCTATCACGATTTCAGGCAGGTGCTTCCGTTTCATATTCTCGTATGTCCGCACCGGGCAACTCCTTCTGTCATTCGGTTACTGGATGCGCCCTGATTTTGGCCACAGTTGGCATAGGCGCAGCTTGGAGCGATAGCGTCCTCGACAGCGGCTATCCCGAAGTCCGCTTGCAGGAAGTTCAGACAGCCCGTTCCGTCCGGATCGGCAGCCCGGGAGTTGACCAGATCAGGGTCTCGACCACAAGATGGCCGTCACCAGCCACCATACCTCCGACTCGCCGCGCCAAGCTCAACGTGTGCGCCCCCTGCGCAAACCAGGCGGGAACGTGGTGGGTTCCGGGATCTCCATATATAGGAACGGAATACTTCGTCGTGCTACGAAGAAGACAACAACAGCGCCGATTGCTGTCCCCATAGTCCCCACACTCCCAAACGCATGGAAACAAGAAGCGAAACCTGGGATCAACTGGGGTCCACTATCCCCATGGCAATCAATAGGATCTGGTCGTTTTGGACCCCAAACGGACCCCGGAGGCAGGTAATCGGACACTTGTGGCGTCCGAATCATTCTTGGAAGTCTTTGTTTTGGTAGGGGTTAGGTCTGGTCGGGCCGCCGGGATTTGAACCCGGGACCTCTTGCACCCCAAGCAAGCGCGCTAGCCAGGCTGCGCCACGGCCCGATTACCTTCTCCATTCTAGCGCATCATCGCCGCGGGAGCACAAACCTTCACAGCCGAATTCCACTCATTTGGCCTGACCGCTCAGAAACTAGGCGTCCTTGCCCAGCCGGCTTGCGCCCGCAACGTCCAGCAACTTACCCGTCTTTACGTCGTACACGTAACCGTAAATGGAAATCGAACTGGGCACCAGCGGATGCGATCGCAACCGCTCCACGTCGGCGAGGACGCTCTGCTGCTGGTCCTTGATGGCCAGCCATTCGATGTAATCGCCTTCCCGGGAGCCTGGCCCTCGACCCGTGTCCCGCCAATGCTTCCCGTCGAACGCGGCTGTTTCCAGGCTCTTGGCAAGCAACTCGCGCATGATTTCGTTGGTGAAGAACAGCATCCCGCAATCGGTATGGTGGATCACGAACCACTCGCGCGTTCCGAGGTGTATTCCCCGTTCGCAGCCAATACTTCTTCAAGCACCCTGCTCATCCTCGCACCTCCTATATCTACCCGATGTCGATATAGATTCAGTAGTTATGGGCGAGGATTCAGGACCTTCCGGGGCACTCCGGCCGCTTCCCTATATGTCATTGATTCTAACTTTGCTTACGCACGGTCTCCGGCCGGAACAGGAGCCAGGCAATCAGCCCCCATGGAAAAAAACCGAAGACGGCGATGCAAACCAGCACCGGCGATTTCCCCCGGCGCCTGGCATCGTTGATGCAGGCTTTGATGGCGAAGAGCAGCAGCAGGAGCAGGGACCCAACAATCAGCGCGGAGAGAATGAGGAACTCTTGGCCCACGGGAAGCCTCGAATCGAGAATACCGAAAAAAGGGGTCCGAAGACCAGACCCAGATCAGACCTTTTCCGGGATCACGTACGGCTTCCTGTAGTGACGTTTAACCAACGCATTGGCCTCGGCGGCGTGCGCTCCGGTGAACCGCTCCGTGGCGGAGTCCATTTCCAGCCAAGGGCCCATGACCGCAGGCTTGCGTTGGAGGTCCACGCCGTGCAGAGCGAGGTGTTCGGCGAAGCGCCCGAAGGCTTCCGAGCCAACCTTGTCCCCGCGCAGGGCTTCCTGGATTTCCCCGGGACGCCTGGCGGCGCCGATGCGGTAGGAGATGTTCCCCATGTGCGAGAGGCAGGCCGAGAGGTGCCCCTGTTCGATGTCGGTCTTGATGTCCCGGCGATTGCGGCTGCGCACGGCGCGGATGAAGCTGGTTTGCGGATCGCAGCTTCCGGCGCTGTCAAACTTCTGGATCTGCTTGCCTGAATACTCGAAGGCCGCAGCCGCTCCGATGTCGATGTAACCGCCTTCGCATTCGAACAGCACTCCCGTGTTGGCCTTGCCGCCCTTCCACACGTTCCCGATTTCGACGCCGCTTGTTGTGCGAGCACGGTAGCCGTCCATGTTCTCCGAACCGGGCTCGTCGGGCAGGCCGCGAATCTCGAAGATCACCGGCGCGGAAGCGTACTCCAGGAACACGATGAAGGCATTGGGCACCTCCCCGGCATCGTCATAACCGAAGCGGCCACCGAAACCCATCACGCGACGGGGCAGGCCCTTTTCGCCGAGCGCCCAGCGGATCTGGTCCAACTGGTGCGGAGCGTTGTTGGAGAACTCGCCGCCGCCGGTGTCCCAGACCCAGTGCCAGTCGTAGTGCAGTTCGGCGCGGTCGATGGGCCCTTTCTTCGCGGGCCCGCACCACAGGTCGTAGTCGAGAGTTTCAGGGATGTGCCCCTTGCCGGGCACCTTGCCGATGCTGGACCGGTACTTGTAATTGAAGCCGCGGACGAGCTTGACGCGGCCGAGAGCGCCGCTCTGCAAGTACGCGAAGGCGCGGTCGCAGGCGGCGCTGGAACGCGAATCGAGGTCGGCCTGCACGATGCGGTTGTACTTCCGCGCGGCCTCCACCATCTTGCGGCCTTCCCAGATGCTGTAGGAAGCGGGCTTTTCTACGCGGACGTCCTTGCCGGCCTGGCAGGCCCAGACGGTGAGCAGCGCGTGCCAGTGGTTGGGCGTGGCGGTGGAGACCGCGTCAAGATCCTTGCGCTCGAGAAGTTTGCGGATGTCCTGATAGGCGGCCACCTCGATCCCCGCCTTCTTCAGGTTGGCCACCTCGCGGTCGAGCACGGCGCGGTCGGCATCGCACAGCGCGACGAGCCGGACGCCGGGCATTTTGAGGTAATTGCGGATATGCGTGCGCCCGTGGCCGCGGAAGCCGGCCACGGCGACGCGGATATCGCCGTTGGCGCCCAGCACGCGCAGGCTGGAAGCGCAAGCCGTTTGCATGAGGAAGGAACGCCGGTTCATGCGTGGATTTATATCACACAAGGCGACACGGCGAGTGGGGCGGGCGTCTTACGGTTCTTTCGGCGCCTGCCCGCTGTCGTCTTCCTTCACTTTCTCCACTCCGATGGTGAAGTTGGCGATGAGGGCGGCGATGGCTCCGAGCGCAGCCAGCACGGGCACGGCGATTGTGCCCACCGTTGCGACCGTGAGCGGGATTTCCATGAACGTGTTCCCCTTGTCGTCCTTGACGATGATGCGGCGCACGTTTCCGGCGTGGATCAACTGGCCCACCTTGTCCACCAGCTCTTTCCCCAGCACCTTGAATTCTTCGTAGACCACGCGAACATGTCCCATGATGAGATCAGCGTAACAGATGGGGCGGAGCCTGCAATAATAGTCGGGAACATCGGAATTGGAGGAGGGCGGCCGGATGGCGCAGGGCGGAATACTGTATCCCGAAGACAAGATCCCCTTTGCCCGCCTGGTTCCCATGGGCCTGCAACACGTGGTCGCCATGTTTGGGGCGACCGTGCTGGCTCCCCTCCTCATGGGGTTCAATCCGCAACTGGCGCTGTTCTTTTCCGGTATCGGCACGCTGGTGTTCGTTGCCGCCACCAGGATGAAGGTCCCCAGCTACCTGGGATCGAGCTTCGCCTTCATCGGTCCGGTGCTGGCGGTCACCGGCGGCGATGCCGGGAAGGTGCCGCACGCGCTATGCGGAATCGCCGGGGCCGCCGTGCTGTATCTGGCCGCCGCGTTGATCACCATGCGATGGGGATCGGGTTGGATCGACCGGCTTATGCCGCCGATCGTGACGGGCTCGGTGGTGGCGCTGATCGGCCTGAACCTGGCTTCCTCCGCCGTGAGCGACGCGATCAACGCCAGCCTGGCCGTGAACAGCGCGGCGGACCTGCCGGCTCTGATTGTCGCGGCGGTGACATTCCTGACAGCCGCGCTGATCCCGCTCCACACGAAGGGCTTCCTGCGGCTGCTGCCCATCCTTGGCGGCGTGATCGTGGGCTTCCTGCTCGCGGCGGTGCTCGGCGCGCTCGATCCTCGCAGCGTTGCGCACATTCGCGATGCGGCGTGGATCGGCCTGCCGCCGTTCCAGACGCCGGCATTCAGCCTGCACGCGCTCGTGGTGATCGCGCCGCTGTTCATCGTGCTGGTGGCGGAGAACAAGGGACACATCGCGGCGATTTCGAGTTACATGGGCCGGGATCTGAATCCGCATCTCGGCCGCGCCTATCTGGGCGACGCGGTCGCGACCTTGCTTTCTTCCCTGGGTGGCGGAACGCCGCAGACGACTTACGCCGAGAACATGGGCGTGATGGCCATCACCCGCGTGTTCAGCGCTTACAACTTCGTTATGGCCGCCGCCGTAGCGATCCTGCTTGGCTTGTGCCCGAAGTTCGGCGCGCTCATCCAGGCCATCCCCAAGCCGGTGTTGGGGGGCATCAGCCTGATCCTGTACGGCCTCATCGCCCTGATGGGCGTGCGCATCTGGATGGACGCGAAAGTGGACTTCGCGGACCCGCAGAACCTGGTGGTGGCGGGGACCTCGCTCGTCGCCGCCACGGGATTGGGAGTGAAGGGGCTGACGGTGGCCGGAATCAACATCGCCGGCATCGCGGTGGGAACGCTGCTGGCCATTGTGCTCAACGCGGGCCTGTCGATCGGAAGAAAGCCGGCGAACTCCGGCGGCGGTGGCGTTCGGCCATCCGGGGATGTATCGTGATGGCATATGCGACGCACCGCTAAAGTGGCAGGCATTGTCCTGGCGCTGGTTGTTGTGGCGCTGGTGAGCCTTCCCTTCCTGATCAGTGCCGACCGGTTCAAGCCCGCGCTGGAATCGAAATTGTCGGCCGCGCTCGGCCGGCAGGTGAGTATCGGCAGCCTGCGCGTCTCCCTGCTGGCCGGCGGCGTGACGGCCAACAGCCTTGCCATTGCCGACGACCCGGCGTTCGGCACCGCGCCCTTCCTGAAGGCCGAGTCGCTGAAAGTTCAGGTCAACATGAAGGACCTGATCTTCTCGCGCAGGCTGAACGTTTTGGGGCTCACCATCGAGCAACCCCAGGTGACGCTGCTTCAGTCGCCGGCGGGGCGCTGGAACTACTCGAGCCTGGGCGGCGCGGCCGCGAAACCGGCTGTGCCCGCGCGCGAGCCTGCCGCGACGGGCAGCGTGGACCTCAGCGCCCGACTCATCAAGATTGTCGACGGCCGCTTTTCGATGGGCAAGGCAGGCAGCCGGCAGAAGCCGCTGGTGCTGGAGAAGGTGAACCTCGAGGTCAAGAATTTCGCGCGATCCGCCGAGTTCCCGTTCTCGTTCGATGCCAGGCTGGCCGGCGGCGGCGACATCAAGCTGGAAGGCAAAGCTGGCCCCATCGACGCGACGGATGTGGAATTCACGCCGCTATCGGTGACGCTTGACGTGGCGAAGCTGAACCTGGCCTCGGCGCTGGCCGGATCCGTTCCGGGCATCGCCGGCATCGCCTCATTGCAGGCAAGCGGGACTTCCGATGGCGGACGGCTGTCCATGAGAGGGAAGCTGAAGGCTGATGGGCTGAAGCTCGCCAGGAACGGCACGCCGGCGCGCCGGACCGTGGAGTTCGACTTCGTCAATGGGCATGACCTGCGCACGAAGGCGGGCAAGCTCCAGAGCGGCGACATTCGCGTGGGAGCGGCCAGGGCGAGCCTCGCCGGAGCATACACGGAACGCGGTGACGATCTCGTGCTCGACATGAAGTTCGCGGGAACGAAAATGCCCGTGCCGGAACTCGCCGAACTGCTTCCGCCGCTGGGCATCGCGCTTCCCAGGGGATCCCGGCTTGAGGGCGGCACCGCCACTGCGGCTTTCACCGTGCAAGGGCCGTCGGACCGCCTCGTAGCCGATGGCGCGGTGTCGTTCGACAAGACGAGGCTTGCCAACTTCGACCTGGGAACCAAGATGACGATGATCCAGCAGCTCGCCGGTATGAAGACCGGCCCGGACACGGACATCGAAGTGCTCAGCGCGAAGTTGAAATACGCATCGCAGGGAACGGCCGTCGACGGCTTGCACCTCATCGCGCAGGGCATCGGCGAACTGAATGGCGCAGGCACGGTCAGCGCTTCCAATGCGCTCGACTTCAAGATGAGTGCGATCCTGCAGACCACGCGGTCGGCGTTGCTGAGCAGGACCGCGGTGCCGTTCTTCATCCAGGGCACGGCGACGGACCCGGTCTTCAAGCCGGATCTCCAGGGCATGGCCAAAACGCAGACGAAGGACCTGATTCAGTCGGAGGCCCAGAAGAGGCTGGGAGACAAAGCGGGCGCGGCCGCGACGGGCATCCTGGACAGCCTGTTCGGAGGAAAGAAGAAACAGACGAAATGACCCCTTGGTCAGGTTGCAGCCGCAGACGGTTGTTTGGAATGGGGGCGGCCGCCGCGTTTTCGACCGCGGTTGAGTGCCCCGCGAAGACTGCCACGACATCCTCATCGAGAACATCAGCGGCCAGACCGGCGACGACCTGATCGCGCTGACCGCCATTCCGCATGCCGGTAAGCCGGCCGGCCCGGCGGATGACATCCGGGACGTCATCGTGAGGAACATCAAAGGCTACTGCCGGGGAGGCCATCACATCGTGCGGCTGCTCAACACTCCCGGTGCACGCATGCACGACATCCTGATCGACGGGCTCATCGACACATCGCCGGTTGACATGCACTGCAAGGTCGCCGTGAAGATCGGCGACTCGGCTTACGGCGGCGGGATCGCGCCGCTCGGCGACACGCGGCGGATCATCGTCAACAATGTCATCAGCAGATCGAAGTACACGATTCTGATCGGCGGGTCGCTCTGCGATTCGATCATCAGCAACATCATTCGCATCGCCCCGTCGGGCGAGGTGGTGACGGTGGCATCCGGACCGCAGTATATGCGGGACGTGACCATCAGCAATACGCGGGTGGTGCCGGAGTAAGCGCGATTGTAGACTGTTGGATATGAGACTCACCAGGGTGGTGTGGATGGGTATTTGCGTAGTGACGCTGGCCGCCGTCGCTATTGCCGAGAAGAAGCCGTCGAAGCCGGGTTCCGGCGACGCGGCCAAGGGCAAGGCCGTCTATGAACAGTGCGCTCCCTGCCACAGCGCCACGAGCCTGGAAAAGAAGGTAGGACCGGGACTCAAGGGGTTGTTTCGCCGCGCGAAGCTGTCCAGCGGAAAGCCTGTAAACGACGAGAACGTCACGGCCCGCATCAATACCGGCGGGGAAGGCATGCCACCCTACAAGGACATCCTCTCGGACAAGGAGCGAGCCGACCTGCTTGCGTATCTGAAGACGCTCTGAACGGGCCGAACGACCGTGTCCGCACGTGTTGTCGCAACGAAATTCTGTCACCCTAGGAGCCGGTGGAAATGACGCTGCCGCCCTGCCAACTCTTCCTCCAGACTCCAATGCGCATCGTTGCGCTGAAACGTACTGTGCCGGTCCCGATACAGGCTCAACGGAACACCGTGCCGCTCCACCACCTGCCGCCGACTCAACTGGAGCAACGCCGCCGCCTGCGCCACCGCGTTCTCGATCACTTTCAACCTTTGCAGCCCCTTCCGGCTCAACTCGATCACCCTCCAGCTTCCACCTGGGTGGCAGTTCTTCGTTGCAGTTAGGGGGTGACACTGTTTTGGAGCATCTTCAACGTTCCCCGCCCCGCTTTGCGGTACCATTAGAAATACTGCTATACCCGAGGCGGCGGCTAGCTGGGGAATGGCAGGTCTGCGGTAAATCACAAGAAGAAGGAACTTGGCGTGGCGATTAAGATCGGTATACCTCGCGAGACGTACGCTGGCGAGAGGCGCGTGGCAATGGTTCCGCGCGCCATGGACGTGCTCGCAAAGAGCGGAGTCGAATTCCTGGTGGAAGCGGGCGCCGGCGAGGCGGCCGGCAGCCCGGACGCCGAATACGCAGCCAAGGGGGCGCGTATCGTGGCCTCCCGCGCGGACGTGTTCAAGGAAGCCGACGTTGTCCTGCAGGTCCGGACCTTCGGCGCCAATCCGGAGGCGGGCGCGGCGGATTTGCCGCTTCTTCGCAGCGGCCAGATTGTAATCGGTTTCGCTGAGCCGCTTACCGCAGGGAAAGAATGTTCGCAGTTCGCATCGACCGGCGCGAGTCTGCTCTCCATGGAACTGATGCCGCGCATCACGCGCGCGCAGAGCATGGACGCGCTCTCGTCGATGGCCACCATCGCCGGGTATAAGGCCGTCCTGATGGCCGCGGAAGCCCTGCCGCGCATGTTCCCCATGCTCATGACGGCAGCCGGCACCATCGCCCCGGCCAGGGTATTCGTGCTCGGCGCGGGCGTGGCCGGTTTGCAGGCCATCGCCACGGCGCGCCGCCTGGGAGCCGTCGTAAGCGCTTACGACGTCCGGCCCGCGGTCAAAGAGCAGGTGGAAAGCCTGGGGGCCAAGTTCGTTCAGGTCGAACTGGAAACGGCGCAGGCCGAAGACAAGGGCGGCTACGCGAAGGAACTCGGCGAGGAATTCTACCGCAAGCAGCGGGAAGTGCTGCTCGGGGTGGTGCGCGAGCAGGACGTGGTCGTTACCACGGCGGCCGTCCCCGGCAAGAAAGCGCCCATCCTCATTACCAAGGAAATGATTGACGCCATGACGCCCGGTAGCGTCGTGGTGGACCTGGCGGCCGAACGCGGAGGCAACTGCGAAGGCACACAGGCCGGCCGGAACGTTTCGATCGGCGGCGTCACGTTAATGGGACCGCTCAACCTGGCGAGCGAGATCCCGTACCACGCCAGCCAGATGTACGCGCGCAACATCGCGACTTTCCTCAAGCACCTGATCAAGGACGGCAAGGTCACACTCAACACCGCCGACGAGATTACCCGGGAAACGCTGGTCACCAGCGGCGGCGAGGTGGTTCATGCGCGTGTGCGGCAGGCACTGGGACTGCCCGTCGAGGCGTCCGGCGCGAAGAGTGCCTAAAGGCCGGAGTAGAGAATCGTGAAGGGAGATCGAGGCAGATGAAGTTGGACATTGGGGCCTTGTATGTTTTCATGCTGGCCGCGTTCCTGGGCTTTCAGCTCATTCGGGGCGTTTCGCCGCTGCTGCACACCCCGCTGATGTCGCTCACGAACGCGATTTCAGCCATTTCCGTGGTTGGCGCCATCCTGATCACCGGCGAGCAGGGAGCCACTACGCTGAGCAAGATACTGGGCTTCATTGCCGTCTCCGCGGCAATGACCAATGTCGTCAGCGGCTACCTGATCACCGACCGCATGCTCAAGATGTTCAAGAAGAGGGAGCCCGGGAAGAAATGAGCGAGTACGTCATCCACATTCTCTACGTTATCTCGTCGGCTCTGTTCGTCCTGTCGCTGCTATGGATGAAGTCGCCGACCTCAGCGCGGCGCGGCGTGTTTGCGGGCGAGTTGGGCATGCTGCTGGCCGTGGTAGGCACGCTGTTGAGCCACCACGTAGTCACTTACGACTTGATCGCCATCGCCTTCCTGGTAGGCGCCGTGGCCGGCGTCCCGATGGCCTACCTGATGCCGATGACGGCTGTCCCGCAGCGGACCGCGATCTCCCACGCCTTCGGTGCTTTGGCCGCCGCCTTGATTGGTACCGCGGAGTTCTATGCCAAGCAGCCGACGGGCTTCGTCATGCTGGCGCTGATGCTCGAAATGCTCCTCGGCTACCTCACCTTCACGGGCAGCTTGATGGCCTTCGGCAAGCTCCAGGGAATTCTGCCAGGGCGGCCCATCGTTTACAAAGGACAGAACTTCGTGAACCTGGGCGTCTTCGTCCTGGCGGTTCTCCTGGGCGTGGCGATGATCGCCGATCCGACCCAGCAATGGCTGCTGCCGATATTCGCCGGCCTGTCGTTGCTCTTTGGGGTGATGCTGATTGTCCCCATCGGCGGCGCGGACATGCCGACGGTGATCGCGCTGTTGAACTCTTACGCCGGACTGTCGGCGTGCGCCATGGGCTTCGCCATGGGCAACCAGCTCCTGATCATCGCCGGCGCTTTGGACGGCAGTTCGGGGTTCATCCTTTCGATCATCATGTGCAGGGCCATGAACCGGTCCTTCACGAATGTACTGTTCGGCGGTTTCGGGCAACTGCAGGTAAAGGCAGGCCACGCCGAGCAGAAGCCGGTTCGCAGCGCCACGGCCGAGGAGGCCGCCTCGATCCTGGAAGCGGCGCGGCTGGTGCTGGTGGTGCCGGGCTACGGTCTGGCGGTGGCTCAGGCGCAGCACAAACTCCGGGAGCTTTACGACCAGTTGACCAAGCGGGGCGTCGACGTGCAGTTCGCCATCCACCCGGTGGCCGGACGTATGCCGGGCCACATGAACGTGCTTCTGGCGGAGGCTGACATCCCCTACGACAAACTCCACGAGATGGACGATATCAATGGCGAGTTCCCGCAGGCGGATGTTGCCCTGGTGGTGGGCGCCAACGACGTCACCAATCCAGCCGCGCGCCACGACGAAACGAGTCCCATCTACGGCATGCCTATCCTGGACGTGGACAAAGCTCGTACCGTCATGGTCATCAAGCGCAGCATGAATCCGGGATTCGCCGGTATCGACAACGAGTTGTATTACATGGACCGAACCCTGATGTTGTTCGGGGACGCCAAATCGTTCCTCGGTAACATCGTCAAGGAACTGTCGTCGAACAACAACAGGTAGTGCAGGACGTTTTTCAGGTGGGGCGAATCCGGCGATAGCGGAATTTGCCCCACCCCCTGCTGGGAAAATAACCCAATGTGCGCTGGCGTGCTCTGGGCATCACACAAACGCCTGTCGCGTAACTGATTGTATCCAGGGCAAATTGTGCACCGCAGCGAAGTGTTGGATTTTGGGCCACTAGGTGCTGATAAAATCAACGATCTGGACTGCTTTTACATGAGGAGGGGTTCTCATGCTAGTCAAGCTGCGAACCGTCAAGTATGTTGGCCTTTTGTTCGCCCTGGTCGTTTTGATCGGCTCCGTAGCGCTGGTGAGCGCACCGGGTCCCATTTACACGGCGAGCAACAAAGAATTCTATGCTGATCCGAACCTGATCAACTTCGTCCGCCCTGGGCTGACGATGAAGGTCACGTCTGCCTCGATTGCGGCCGATGGCACGATCAAGGCGAGTATCGCCCTGACCGACCCCAAGGGGCTCGGTCTGGACCGGTTGGGGGTGACAACCCCCGGCGCGGTTTCGGTGAGCTTCCTCGTCGCCTATCTTCCCAAGGGAAAGACGCAATACGTTTCTTACATAACGCGGGCGGTGACCAGTCCCATCACAGGGAATACGGCGACGCAAGCCACGGGCGATTCCGGCGGGACCTGGGAGACAACCGGAGACGGTCAGTACACGTACACCTTCAAGACGAAGGCTCCTTCGGGATACGACCGGACGGCGACGCACTCCATCGGCATTTATGGGAACCGCAACCTGAGCGAGTTCGATCTGCCGACCAACTACGACGACGATGTCTTTAATTTCGTGCCGGACGGCTCGCCGGTTGTCAATGTTCGAGATGTAGTCCGGACCGCGACCTGTAACAACTGTCACGATCAGCTGGCTGCGCACGGCGGCTCACGCCGTAGCGCCGGGCTCTGCGTGATGTGCCACACGCCGCAGACCACCGATCCCGACACCGGCAATACGGTCGACATGCCCGTGATGGTCCATAAGATCCACATGGGCGACCAACTGCCGTCGGTTGTGGCGGGGAAGCCTTACCGAATTATCGGGTTCAATCAGTCGGTTGCCGACTACTCGACGGTGGCCTTCCCGGCGGACCCGCGCCGCTGCAACGCGTGCCACGACGGCAGTGCCTCCCAAGCCAACAACTACCTCAAGGCCAGCCGGGCAGCTTGCGGCGCCTGCCATGACAACGTGAACTTCGCCACCGGCGAAAACCACGTCAATCTGCCGCAGGTATCCGACAACCAGTGCACCACCTGCCACATCCCCGAAGGCGAACTGGAGTTCGACGCGTCCATCAAGGGCGCGCACACCATACCGACCTTCTCGCGTGAATTGGCGGGAGTTCAGTTCCAGCTCTTCACGGTAGAGAACGTCGGGGCGGGCAAGAAACCGATCATAACGTTCTCTATCAAGCAGAAAGATGGAACGCCCATCCTGCCTTCGAAGATGACTCGGCTGAGCTTCATTCTGGCCGGTCCGAACACGGATTATGTCGCGCTGCCGGCCGGATACGTGTCCGAGTCGGCAATCAGTGCAGCCCAGTGCAACAGCGACGCGACGAATTGTTGGTACTCGTTCAACACCGCCCTTCCCGGCGACGCCAAGGGGAGTTGGACTATCGGCGTCGAGGGCCGCGTCGACCGGAAGATCTACCCCGGCACAACACTCGAACAGACCGTGCGCGACGCCGGTGTCAACAAGGAGATCGCGTTCTCGGTCGATGGATCAAAAGTGGTTGCGCGCCGCACGGTGGTCGCCACGGAAAACTGCAACAAGTGCCACGCATTCCTGTCGGCTCATGGTGGGACGCGCAACAGGACTGATCACTGTGTGCTGTGTCACGATCCTGTCCACACGGATTCGAGTACTCCGGCGCGAACCATTGACTTCCGCGTCCTGGTCCACAAGATCCACACCGGCGAGAATCTGGAGGCGCCCTATAAGTGGGGATCGACTGACTTCGCAGAGGTGCGCTATCCGGCGCTCAGCCCAAGCGGCGAAGGTGGCGACCGCCGCAACTGCGCGATGTGCCATGTCAACTCGAGCGAACAACTGCCGCTCGCGGCAGGCCATGCTAAAGTGAATGACCCCAGCGCTTATTTCAACCCGTTGGGGCCGGCGACGGCGGCATGCCTGTCCTGCCACACCAGCGTTGACGCGGCATCGCACGCCCTAATCAACACTTCGACCCTTGGTGAAAGCTGTACAGTTTGCCATGGCTCTTCGGCCGACTTCTCTGTTAGCAGAATACATGCCCGTTAGACTCCCGCAAACCATCGTCACAAAGCAAAAGGCCCGTCTAACGGCGGGCCTTTTGCTGATCCTGGCTCTTCCAGCCGCCGCGGCGCAGCAACCGGCCAAAGCGCCGGAGAAGGAGAAGCCCGCCGATCAGCCCGCCACCTATGTGGGGACCGAGACCTGCCAGGGGTGTCACGAAGACGTCGTCAAAGCGTTTCAGAAGAACCCTCACCAAGCCGTGGAGACAAGCGAGAAGCGTGGCTGGAAGGGCAAAAGCTGCGAATCGTGCCACGGTCCCGGATCCAAACACGCGGAATCGGCCTCGGCCGCGGACATCTTCAACCCCGCGAAAGCCGTTCCCGGGGATGCTGACCGTACCTGCCTGAAGTGCCATCAGAATCAACCGACGCACATAGGGCGCATCCAGGGTGGCCACGGCCGTTCCCAAGTGAGCTGCACGGCCTGCCACTCGATCCACAAGAACGGGCCCACGGGTCTGGTGGCGAGGAAGCCCGCCGCGGTGAACAAACAGTGCGCCGGCTGCCACACATCGCAATGGGCTCAATTCCAGAAGCCGTACAAGCATCCGCTTACTGACGGCGCCATGAGCTGCGTGGATTGCCACAATCCCCACGGCAGCTTCTTTCCGAGAATGCTGCAGACGGCCGGCGGCAACCAGGCCGGCTGTTTCAAGTGCCATGGAGACAAGCGCGGACCGTTCGTTTATGATCACGCGGTGGTGAAGCTTGAAGGCTGCGCCACCTGCCACGAGCCGCACGGTTCGGCAAATCCCAAGATGCTCACCCGTCATGAGGTGAGCGTGCAGTGCCTGGAGTGCCACGCCAACATCGCGCAGCCCTCGGGAGCGAATCCCGGCGGCGCGGTGGGCGGCATACCTCCCGCGTTCCACAACCTGCAGAGCGCGCGTTACCGCAACTGCACGACGTGCCACATCAAGGTGCACGGATCGAACGTGAGCCGGACGTTACTGCGATGAAACTCTTCCTGACAGCATTCGTAGGCGCAACGCTTCTGGCGCAGCAGGCCGCCACGCCTCCGGCGGCCCCGCAGCAACCTGCGCCGAAGACGGAGGAGAAACAGCCCGAAGAGAAAAAGGAAGAGGCGGGGCCCGCCGCGGAACAGTGGCTTAGCGGGAGCGTCGAGTTCGGCTATCGCTGGCGCACGGACGTCGCCGGCAATTTCGACGCCTACCGCAGCGTGGTGAACCTCGGCGAAGGGCCGAAACTGCTCAACGCGGACTTCACTATCCGGAACTCCACTCGCAAGGTATTCGACCGGATGAACGTGCTGCTCCACGGCTGGGGCGGCGACCCTTACAACACCGCCCGCTTGGACGTCTCGCGGGAGAAGAGTTACCGGTTGACCGCGGACTATCGCAACATGGCGTACTTCAATTTCCTTCCGTCGTACGCCAATCCGTTCCTTTCGAGCGGTGTCCTGGTTAACCAGCATTCCTTTGACACCGCCCGACGCTACGTCGATCTCCAGTTGGATCTATTCCCCGGCGCCCGCATCACGCCGTACCTGGGCTACACGCGCAACTCCGGGTCCGGCTCGGGCCTGACGGATTTCGTCATGGACCAGAACGAATATCCCGTCCGTAACTTCCTGGGCGACAAGACGGACGAGTTCCGGGGCGGTGTGCGCATGGAGTTCAACCGCTTCCATGTGACGCTGGAACAGGGCGGGCAGACGTTCAAGGACGACCAGCACGCGACGAATTCGCAGCTCACTTATGGCAACCGCTTGACGCCGGTTTTGGGCAACAAGCAGTCCCTCACGGCTCTGGACCAAATCTACGGCATCCGCGGCGACGGCATTTACAGCAAAGTCCTGGCCACGGCCAGCCCGGCGAGTTGGCTGAACCTGTCGGGGCAGTTTCTTTATAGCCGTCTCAACACGAATTCTCACTATGCCGACAACGCGGCCGGGCAATTCGTAATCCTCAGTGCGCTGCAGCTTTTCACCGGCCAGCGCGATACTTTCGCCGCGCTGGCCAAGCAGCCTCACACTTCGGGTAGCGCCGGGATCGAGCTGAAGCCGTTCCGCCGGTTGCGCATCCTGGAGACGTGGACGACGGACCGCTTCCACAATGCCAGTTCGGCCGCGCTGGCGGAGCTGGTTCTGTTGACCCCGGCATCGACGACGAACGGTGCGGCATTGGGACCCGGCGCCGCGGACCGGCTGATTTACAACTACAACCAGCAACAGGTGGACGTCCTGTTCGACGTCACCAGGAAATTCACCTTGCGCGGCGGGCACCGGTATGTTTGGGGCGACGCGCAGTATACGCCGCCAGTGTTGAGTTACGTCGAAGGTTTGCAGGCCGCCCAGTTGCGGAGGCACGCCGGACTGGCCGGCGCCTATTTCCGGCCGACGTCGAAGTTGTCGTTTACTACGGATTTCGAAGCGGCCAGTGGGGACCGCACCTACTTCCGCACCAGCCTGCAGGACTACAAGAAGATGACGGCGAGGGCGCGCTATCAGGTCCACACGGCGCTGCAGATGTCCGCCAGCTTTTCGCTGCTCGACAACCAGAATCCCTCGCCGACGGTGAATTACGATTTCCGTTCGCGCGCGAATTCGCTCTCGCTTTACTGGACACCGGCGGGCGGCAAGTGGATCGGCGTGCTGGGCGAGTACACGCGCTCAACGCTGCGGTCCGACATCACTTACCTGGTCCCGCAGACGCTCACGCGCACGCGCTCGTTTTACCGGGATAATGCGCACAGCGCGACGTCGCTAGTGGACTTCAATTTGCCTGAGATGAATGGCGCCAAGCCCAAGATCAGCGTGGGCGGCTCGTTCTACCTTTCGAGCGGGACGCGGCCGACCGACTACTATGAACCGATTGGCCGCTTCTCGATTCCGCTCCACAAGCTAGTCGCCTGGTTCGCCGAATGGCGGTACTACGGGCTGGCGGAGACCTTCTATGCGTACGAAGGCTTCCGCACGCACCTGTTCACCATGGGTCTGAAAATCGGGCAATAAGGTCCGCGAGCCGCGCATTAGTAAATGGCCCGGAGGCCGCTCAGGCGTACGCGGTTGTCGCGCACCGGAACAAGCTCATTCACATAGACGACGTGATCGCGCAACTCCACGATCACCGCGTTGAGCGAGAGCGGATAGTCGACAATGGAGTCGCCGCCGCGCGCGGTCCAGTTTCCGTTGTGCGGCCAGGGATAGTCGGGGCGGAACTGGCCGGGGATGTCTACTTCCACCCATCGCCAGCCGTCGAAATTGATGAAGCCGTGGCCGTAGGAATCCTCCGACCCTCCCGCGCCGGTCCACCGTTCGCCCTTGGCATCGGTCAACTCGAACGTGATGCGGCCCCACCCCGAGTTGCCCTTCACCCATAGGCCCAGGCGCCGCGGCCGGCCTCTGAGCGGCGAAGGCTGCCGCCGTTCGAGAACACCGTACGTGGGTAACAGCGGACTGCCGGGCGCCTCGCCGGCACTCACTTCGACCACGGCGCCGCGCGCCGGATCGGCGGTTGTCTTGAAGCGGAACGCGCCGGGGCGGCGCGGATAGCGCGGGTTCCCTTCCTCGATCAGTTCATCGCGCCCCGCGCGCGTTTGCCAGCGCGACAGCCCGTCCAGCGCATCCACGGCAATCGAATTGGCGGGCGGCCGTTCTTCGTAAACCGGCGCGCTGAGTGACAGCCGCGCGAGGCGGGCTTTCGTTTTCAAGTAAACCGGCGATTCGCTTAGCGCGATGCCGCGCGCGTTCAATTCCGATTGGCGGCCCATGGCGTCGATCACCACGCCGCCGCTTCCGCCCTCCAGGGTCGGCGTAGCCTTGCGGTGGCCGCGCGTGGTCCACATGGAGTATACGTTTGTGCCGTCGCCCGCGATGAAGTGCAGTGCGTACACGCTGGCCGATCCGGTGTCGACGCGGTCCACGTACCGGGCGCGATCGAGCACGCTGGTCATGGTCGCGTAGGCGACATAGGATGCTTTGGGACTCGGCTCGGGCGCGCGGTGGCACAGGCCCACCGAACCCCAGCCGCTGCGGTAGTAATCGTTGGCGACATCGGTGATCATGGCGCTCATGCCGAACAGCTTCACGCCATAGGCAAGGCCCAGGAGCATGTCGCGAACATAGTAGTTGGCCTGATCGCGTTCGCTCAGGTAGCCGGGCGCGGTGCCGTGGAACAGCGACTCGACCATGATGATGTCGAGGTTCCGATACCCGTACAGCTTCTTCCACTCCTGGATGAAATACAGCGCGTTCACGTCGTCGACGTCAGGAGGGCGTTCGGGCTGCATGCGGTAGCCACCGGCTTCCAGGCTCAAGGCGTCGAGCAGCTTCACCGGAAAACCGCGTTGGAGAAACTCCTCGGTGAAGTTGGGCCAGGCGCCCAACGCCAGCTTTTCCTCCGGCAGGGTTGCATTGGAAAGCTTCGCGTAGGCCATGGCGCGGTCCCAGTACGCCTTCAAGCGGGCCTTCTCGGCATCGTTCAGTTCAATGCGCGGACGGCCTGTCAGCGCCGGCGGGAAGTACCAATGGTGGCGATCCGAAATACGGTCCTCCCAATAAAGCTGCCAGTAGAGCGGATCGGAGCCGCGCGTCTTCATTTTCTCGACCATCTCCCGCGCGGCGGCCTCCGGCTCGCCGGGAATGGGTTGGGAGGTGTAGAAGATCCCGGTCACGATGTCAGTGCCGGTCCCGATGCCGTATTGCCGTTTGGAGGGATACCCGGCGCCCAGGGTGTGGCGCGCCCCGGCCCGGCGCATGAGAGCTGCCTCCACTTCGTTGGGGGGCGTAAGATGACCGCCGCCCCAGCTCCACATGCCGAAGGGCGAGTCGCGCTCGGCCTTGCGCGTATCCGGCGGCAGGACCGCGTAAGTGGTGGAGCGTTCGACGAGCGTGGCCCCGTGGGCGTCTGTCAACCGGAACACTGCGTCGAACTTACCGAGCCCGGCCTCCGGCAGAGTGACCTGCTGCGTCCGCTTCTCGCCGGGGCGCAGCACGATGACCTTCCGCTGCGGGGCTCCGGCGCCACCGGGGCCTCGCGCCTGGAAAAAGGCGGTAACGGTTTGCGATGCTCCGGTGACGTTTTCGAGATACAGGTCGAACCGCGGAGCCTCCTCGGGCAGGAACAGGTGGCCCAACGCGCGCGAGGTGGCCACCATACGTATGGGAGACTCTTCGAGAGTCACGGCGTGAATGCGCACTCCGCTTTTGGGGCCGAGCGGCAGCATGCAATTCAAGTCCGCACGCAATTCCCTGGTGAACTCGATATCCAGCCAGGGGACATCGGCATCGAGCTTGAGCACTTCGCTCGGATTGCCTTGCGCCTTGAGGACATCGGCCGCCAGCACATCCTGGAGTGCGCCCGGGTGCAGGGGAACGTCGACGGGCCACAGGCGCCCGGACCTGGACGCTATGGAAGGCGGCAGGGCGGAGCGAATCTTCGCGCCGGAGCGCGGCACCGCGACTTCGGAATCGGCGAAGAACGAACCGTTCAGACCCCGGTATCGCGCCAGGCGCACAGTGAGTTTCGGGCTCAAGGACGCATCGTCGCTCGCCGAAGCCAGCAGCCATGCTCGGCGGTAGTAGCGTTTCGGCACGCGTAGCAGGATGGTCACTGGATCGCCGTCCATGGCGCTGATGCTGTTGAACTGCTTCTGGTAAAGGCTTCCCGGGCCAGTGGGCTTCTTGCGGATGCGCAGGCCCGCTTGAGACACATCGATCGCCGCGCCGCCCAACTGGAACGGCACGCCACCCACGCGGATTCGACCGGCTTGCGCCGTGTCGTTTGGCATATTCCCGTACCCGGTGAGGTCCACTGATTGAAAACCGCCGCGCCTGGACTGGCCTTCGGCCACGCGGAAGGCATGCGACTCCGCACCCGGAGGCAGGTGCAAAAGGATTTCCCCGGCGGTGGAAGTCCGGGGTATTTCGCCTATGGCGCGGCCATCGAACCAGTACCACACGCCATGCCTGGAAACCTCTGCGCGGATCGTGAACCAGCGTCCCCGCCAGCCGGGCAAGGCGCGGGCCTCGCGTTCCATCTCCTCGTAGGCGCCCGCGCCCCAGTCCTTGTGCGGGACAGGTTTCAGCAGCTCCGTTTCCTCGACAAGCGCTTTGCCGTCGCGCAGCAACCGCAGCGCGATCCTGGAGTCCGCCGCATCCGGCGCGGCTTCGAGCGCTCCGCCCGCATCGAGACGCACGGCTTCTCCAGACTGCGCGAAGCGGACTTCGGCTTCGACTGTGAACTCGTTCACGGGAGGGGCGGCCAGACGGCGCGGCTGCGCCTGAAGCGCGGCGGAGACCGTGCAAAGCAGAACTACGGAGGTAGAAAGACGGCCCAGCATGAGAGGCAGTATATCGTGCTTCGGCACCGGCAAAGCGGACAGCACGCCTAATGCGACATAATTACAATTTGCCCGGTGTGCCGGGACGTATTGCCTATGCCCAAGAGAAACGATATCGAAAAAGTACTCATCATCGGCTCCGGACCCATCGTCATCGGACAGGCCTGTGAGTTCGATTACTCCGGCACACAAGCCTGCAAGGCGCTGCGTGCGGTGGGCTACAGGATTGTTCTGGTGAACTCGAACCCCGCCACCATCATGACCGATCCCGGCATGGCGGATGTCACTTACATCGAACCGCTGAATCTCGCCAGCCTGACCAACATCATCGAGAAGGAGCGCCCCGATGCGCTGCTGCCGAACCTTGGCGGCCAATCCGGTCTGAATCTCTGTTCCGAGCTGGCGCGCGCCGGAGTGCTCGATAAGTACGGAGTGAAGGTCATCGGCGTTCAGGTGGACGCCATCGAACGCGGTGAAGACCGGGTCGCGTTCAAGGAAACGATGAATCGTCTCGGCATCGACATGCCGAGGAGCGCGCCGGCTTACTCGGTGGAGGAGTCGCTGAAGATCGCGGACGATCTCGGCTACCCCGTGGTGATCCGCCCCGCTTACACCATGGGCGGCACGGGCGGCGGCCTGGTGCGGGACGCGGAGGAACTTCGCGTGGTGGCCAGCCGCGGCCTCTCAGCCAGCCTGGTGGGCCAGGTCCTGGTCGAGGAATCCGTGCTGGGTTGGGAAGAACTCGAACTGGAAGTAGTGCGCGACGCGAAGAACCAGATGATCACCGTCTGCTTCATCGAAAATGTCGACGCCATGGGCGTGCACACGGGCGATTCCTTCTGCACCGCGCCCATGCTCACCATCGCCACAGACCTGCAGAGGCGTCTCCAGGAGATGTCCTACAAGATCGTCGAAGCCATCCAGGTGATCGGCGGCACTAACATCCAATTCGCGCACGATCCGAAAACCGGGCGCGTGGTGGTGATCGAGATCAACCCGCGCACCTCGCGGTCTTCCGCGCTCGCATCGAAAGCTACCGGCTTCCCCATCGCCCGCATCTCCTCGCAGCTCGCGGCCGGCCTCACCCTGGACGAGATCCCGTACTGGCGTGACGGCACGTTGGAGAAATACACGCCTTCGGGCGACTACGTCGTTGTGAAGTTCGCCCGCTGGGCTTTCGAGAAGTTCCGCGGTGCTAAAGACGTGCTGGGCACGCAGATGCGCGCCGTCGGCGAAGTGATGAGCATTGGCAAGAATTACAAGGAGGCGCTGCAGAAGTCCATCCGGTCGCTCGAAACCGGGCGCTACGGATTCGGTTTCGCCAAGGACTTCAACCAGAGGTCGCTGGACGAACTGCTGAGCCTGCTTGAGCAACCCACCAGCGAGCGCCAGTTCATCATGTACGAGGCGCTGCGCAAGGGCGCCTCTGTCGATCTGCTGGCGAAGAAGACTTACATCAAGGCCTGGTTCATCCAGCAAATGAAGGAGCTGGTCGAACTCGAAGAGGAGATCCTGCGCTATCGCGGGCAGGCGCTTCCAGACGAGCTGTTGACCCGTGCCAAGAAAGACGGCTTCGCGGACCGCTATCTGGCCAAGCTGCTCGGGATCAAGGAAAGCGAGATCCGCGAGCAGCGGAAGAAACTGGGCGTGGTGGAAGCCTGGGAGCCGGTGCCGGTAAGCGGGGTCGAGAACGCCGCGTATTACTACTCGACGTACAATGCCCCGGACCGCAGCGTCGCCAGCACGGGCAAGCCCAAGGTGATGGTGCTCGGGGGCGGCCCGAATCGCATCGGACAGGGTATCGAATTCGATTACTGCTGCGTGCACGCGGCCTTCGCCCTGCGCGACGCGGGCTACGAGTCGATCATGGTGAACTGCAATCCGGAAACCGTATCGACCGATTACGACACCTCCGACAAGCTCTACTTCGAACCGCTCACCCTGGAAGACGTTCTCAGCATCTATGAGAAGGAGAAACCGCGGGGCGTGATTGTGCAGTTCGGCGGCCAGACCCCGTTGAACCTGGCGAACAGCCTGGCTGCGGCGGGCGTCAAGATCCTGGGCACTTCTCCGGACACCATCGACCTGGCGGAGGACCGCGACCGGTTCCGCAAGATGATGGACCGCATGGGAATTCCGATGCCGGAGTCGGAAATGGCCGTCAGCGTGGAACAGGCCATCGCGGCGGCCGGCCGCATCGGCTATCCGCTCATGGTGCGGCCCTCTTACGTGCTGGGCGGCCGCGGCATGGAGGTGGTGCACGACGAAGACATGCTGCGCCGCTACATGGCCGCGGCGGTGAACGTCACCCCCGAGCGGCCCATCCTGATCGACAAGTTCCTGGAGAACGCCATCGAGTCGGAGGCGGACGCCATCTGCGACGGGACGGAAGTCTTCCTGCCCGCGGTGATGGAGCACATCGAGTACGCGGGCGTACACTCGGGCGATTCGGCGTGCGTGATTCCGCCGGTTTCGATTCCGGCGAAGCACCTGGAGGCGATCGAAGAGTACACGCGGCGCATCGCGCTGGAGTTGGGTGTAGTGGGCTTGATGAACATGCAGTACGCCATCGCCAACGACAAGGTGTACGTGCTCGAAGCCAATCCGCGCGCCTCGCGCACGGTGCCGCTGGTGTCGAAGGTGTGCAACATCCAGATGGCGCGCGTGG
>CAZLOS010000064.1:0-26178 GCA_964561215.1 uncultured Solibacteraceae bacterium
CGTTCCCAAAACCCGAATCCCAGGTAAAAAGAAGATCCTCTGAATGCTGCATGGCCACGTTCATGGTGTCTGGCACTTCGCGTCCGTCCTTCCACAAGTAGATCCCTCCCACCGCAGTGACGGCAGCGGGAATCCGCAGTTCGAGGACCTTGTACCAAAACGCCAGTTGGTGGCACATGTTCTCATAGAAATTGCCTCCGGAATAGTCCCAGAAGAACCTCCAGTTCATGTAGCGGTTGGCGTCGAATGCATGTGGCGCCGCCTCTCCCTGGAACGCCTTCCAATCAATGTTCTTCTCAATCATGTCGGCAAGGATGGGACGCGCCCACTGCGGCTTGCCATGTGCCGTGTTGCGGTACATGTGAGCGTGAATCGCCGTGATCTTCCCGAGATTCCCGCCGGCAACGAACTCTCTGGCATCGGCGATTTGCCCCTGGGAACAGCCCTGGTTACCTATCTGCACGGTGCGCCGTCCGGCCCGCTGATAGGCGGCGCGCATCCGTTTGGCGTGAGCCACGGTGAACGCCATCGTCTTTTCCTGATAGACGTGCTTGCCGGCGTCGAGTGACGCTACAAAATGCCGGCAGTGCAGATGCTGCGGCGTGGCGATCAGAACCGCGTCAATACTCTTGTCATCCAACACGCGGCGGTAGTCCAGGTACGTGTCGACCCCAGGAGCCAATTGCCTGACCTCTTCAAGTCGCCGGGTATAGACGTCGGCGGCCGCCACGATCTCCGTATTGGGACAGGACATTGCCGCACGCAGGAGCGCCTGCCCCTGCGCGCCCGGCCCGATGATTCCAAGGCGAATTCGATCATTGGCGCCCAGCACCCTGGCAGGTTGCATCACCGCACCCAAAAGGCCGGCAGACATGCCCTCTACGAAAGTACGACGTAACTGCATTGGCTTGTTCTCCTTTGTAACGGGGAATTGCATCACACAGAGTCAGTCCCGCCCCGCATAGATTGTCAAACACGCAAAGATGTACTCGGCGGCAAGGCTGGACCCCGCATTCTCATGCGCGCCACACGCGCCGCCGATCCAGCTTTTGGCTCAGTGTGTCAGTTGCGATGTTCACATCGTCCACAATTTGAAAGTCGTACATACCGACGCAAATGAAGTCAGCACCGTTTTCAAAGGCGTACCGGAAACCGGCTTTCGGTTCGATGGCTCCCGCGGCCAAGGTTTTAAAGGCGATCCAGGGCGCCGTCAAATCTTTCATGTACGCGCTCGTCTCCTCTGGGTCTTCGCACCAGTTGTTGTGATTATTCGGTTGGGTAGCGGCCGACCAGTACTTCAGATTATGGAAGGTCTTCATCCAGAAATCTGGCTTCAACCCGGCCTCCGCACAAGCTTTCACGGTTTCCAGGTAGTGTCCGCCAATGCCGGCGGGCAAGCCATGCTTCCGGATCAGTTCCAACCACTCGCCAATCTGTTCGACATTGCCCTCCTTCACAACGCGGTCCGCAATGCCGCCATGGACATAACACGCAGAGGCGCCGTGATCGACTGAGTCACGGATCATCTTGAGTACATTCTTGCCACCACAGTTGGAGATGAACTGAATCCTCCCGCCTTGCTTCCAATAGCCTTCGATCACACCGATAAGGGAGGGGTTGGTCAGAAGCGTGTTAATACCGCACGACTCCGCCAGGGCCAGCGTCTCATAGATTTTGTCCCGGTGGTAATAAGCCTTGATGAGTTTGTCAACGTAAATAAGATCCCGGGCGTGTGCATAGCCGGCGATCAGGTTTCCACCCAGGATCATGCGGCTCAGCGAAACCTTGCCGATCTTCGCCTGTGGCAGCCGTCCCTTCAGTTCACTTGCCGTCGTGAAGCGAAAGTTCCTGGTGGCGCCGGCGATAAAAGTGTCTCTCGGATTTTCCTTGACTTTGATTCGGTTGGTGAGTTGAATGGCTTCGAAACTCTTCCATCCATGTCTTTTCAAAACGGCGAGGAGAAATGCTCCGACGACTGGCAAACCGACAGAGTTCGCCAGCACACGCCGCCGCGGCATGTTGCCAAGGAACTCCGGTGCAGATTCCTCCGTTGCTGTTGTAGTTTTGCGCTGGCGCAGAGCATCCAAACCCATCGCGGAGGACGACAACTGGGCAACCACCGCCAACGCACACATCTCAATAAGATTCATGTTGACGATCAGGTAACGACCCTGGCCGGATGCATTGGCGAACGGTGCAAATAGCGGTGGATACGCAAAGTAGTAGAGTCCCAACAGCAGAATGCCCAAGCACGCCGCTACTCGCGTGAAAAGCCCAAATATCAGGGCAAGCCCGATGAGCAAGAGCCCTGCAATGTTCAGTACGTCGACAATCTGGGCCCTTGCAGCGCTGGCCGCCAGCCACCCGTATAGCGCTGCGGCAGGCCCAGTAGTGGATTTCAAATACCCGGCCGCGGTCCATGATGAATCCGACAGTTTGACCCAACCTTCATACAAAAAGTGCCATCCAATCACAATACGAAGCAGTGTCAACGGCAATTCAAATAGAACAGAACCTGATTTACATTTAAATCTCAGATTCACGGACACATGCCTCCTTGGCGGGGTGCGACCCAGACGTGAGGCAGGGCCGCCAAGCGACCCAGCCTCACGCAATTACCGTAATTCCACGTTCAGCACTGCGTAGTTCCCGGTGATGCAATTACCAGGTCAGTCGCAACGCCAGTTGCATCTGCCGCGGGGTGTTCGCCTGCGAACTGATGATGCCGAAGGACTTGTTGTTGAAGGTGGTATTCGGGAACGCGAATTGTACGGAGTTGGTCACGTTGAAGGCCTCACCGCGTAGTTGCAGGCCAATTCGCTCTCCCAGCCGGAACGTTTTGAAGAGCGACAAATCCAGATTCTTCATGCCGTCCCCGCGCAGATCCGACAACAGACGTGGTGTATCCCCGAATTCAAATGAACGTGAGAGACGGAATGCAGACGGGTTAAGATACCCCTGGGAACTAGATACTCCACCCAGACGATTGCGAATATCGCCTGAAGTGGTTGTCTCCTCGCCGTACACGCGGCTGGGGCGTGATCCTGCGTAAGCCGGAGATCCCGTGGCGCCGATCGCCATCGGGAATCCCGCCTGGAAAGTGAGCATGCCGTTCATTTGCCAACCTCCCAGGAACCCGTCCGTAAGCCATCCGGCGTGACTGCCGAAGCGGCGGCCTCGTCCGAATGGCAATTGCCACACACCACTTACCGCAAGACGTTGCGGCAGGTCACTCGGCAGCACGGATCGTTCGTTGTGGATATCGTAGCTATTCTGGTAGCCGACGTCGCCCGCGCCGGTCCCAGTACCGGAGTCCATAAAACCGGTAACGTCATTGTTTACGTCGCCGATGCTTTTCGAGATGGTGTAGGAAAGCGTGGTAGTGAAGCCGTGTGACATCCGCTTCTGCGCGCGCAACTGGAAAGAGTGATAGGTCGAATTCCCTGCCGACAGGGCGATACTGGCCCCCGTGTATTGTGAATACGGGGTGAGCAGTTTCGCGCGCGTGACCGTCTTGCCACTCAGCGCACCCTTGGAGATGATGCCATAGAACGGATTGCTCACACTGGTGTTCAACTCGGCCACGCGATTGCTGTCACCCACGCTGCCCCACGCAGACGTTGGAATCTGAGTCAGCGACAGGGTGATCGGAAGCTTCACGCTGTGGCTGCCCGCATACGCCGCGTCCACCAGCAGGTTGCCAGGTAGTTCTTTCTGAATGTTGAAGTTCCATTGCTGCACATAGGGAGAGGGATAGTCTCTCGTCCGTCCCGATGCCACGCTCCCGAGCGAGTTGAGTGCTCCGGTGGACGAACCGAGCGGCTGGTCCAGGCCGGACGGAAATGGATTCGACAGACTTCCGATCGGTGTTACACCGTCAATGGATGAAACGAACGAGGTGGTTTGGGAAAAGCCTGGATCACTGGCCGAGTAGATGCGGTACAGCCCAGGGAGATAATAGAGGCTGTATCCTCCGCGGAATACGAGAGAGTTGGCGGCGCGATAGGCAAATCCAACGCGCGGTCCGAAATTGTTCGCATCGGTGTTCCAGCGACGTCGCGATTCCGCGCCCACCCCCGCAAACTGCATCGCCCCAAGAAGGGGCATCCCAGCCTGTGCGGCTATCGGGCTGGCCACGTAGGGATCGAAACGCGAAAAACGATCGAACCGTTCGGTCGGCCCAAACTCCAGGTCATAGCGCAACCCAAGATTCAAGGTCAGTTTGGACGTAACCTTCCAATCGTCCTGAACATACCAGGCTGAATAGGGCATCTGCATCGTTAAGCCACCATTGACGTTGGCGCTTCCGCCCGTAGGCAAACCCAGCAGGTAACTGCCAAACGACATATACGAAGCTACTCCGGAGGGCACTGCCGCGGACGGGTTTGGCCCGTTCAAGAAAGATGCTCCGTAGCTGAACGTCCCCGCCGAATTCGAAAGCCCGGTCCGGTTCTCCCGGGCCAACCGGCCCTCCCATCCCACCTTGAAGATGTGCCGGCCCCTTACCGCCGTGAGGCTTGCGACGGCCGAGTGCGTGTAATGTGCCCACAAAGGAACACTTGCTCCAACCGTTCCAGGTCCGTACATCCCCGTCCAGGCCTGCGGCGGAAGGCAGTTCCCCTGCAATTGACTCACATAGGATGCCGGGAAGCCCAGGCTTTCGAGTGTGCCGCTTTCGATCTTGCACGGCGTCGTCCACTTGTAATTAGTCTGCCAGGCCAGCCCGTACCGGAAGTTCGCGACCAACGCCGGGCTGATCGTGACCACGTTGTCCAGCGCGAATGTCTTGCCTGCCACGTATTGTGTGTACCCGGGCGAGGCAATGTTATGCCAATACTCCGGATCTTCGTGCTCATTGTCTTGCAGCGCGAAACGCGCGAAGGTGCGGTAGTTCTGGCTGAACTGATGGTCCAGTCGCACGCTACCCTGCCAGTCGTCTTCCCGGCTCGATGCAAACGCGTCATAATTGTCCACAATGCCGGATCGCTGCGGCGTGGGCACGTACTTCAACAGGTTCAGCGCGATCGGGTTCATCCGGTTGGTAGGAATTTGACGGCCGGGGAACGGCAGCCGGGTGTATTTGCCGGCTGCGCCGGTCGTGGTCGCCGGATCGTAAAGATCGGACGGAGACTCCGCGAAATTGCCACTCCGCATCGCAGCGCTCGGCAAGTCAAATGTACTGAACCTCATCCGCCGTACCCGGATGCGCTCAAATCCGCCGTAGAAGAACGTCTTGTTCCGGCCGTCGTACACCTTGGGGATGAAAACGGGGCCGCCCAGCGAGAAACCATATTGGCTGTAGCGCAGCGGCGTACGCATATCGTCTCTTCCCGGCAACGGGCGGGTGCCGGATCGGTTGGAGAAGAATCCGTTCGCGTCAAGTTGTTCGTTCCGGAGGTACCAAAACCCCAGCCCGTGTACAGAATTCGTACCCGCCTTGCTCACGATATTGATCGTCGCGCCACTCGTGTATCCGAACTCCGCCTGAGCTGAATTGGTCTGTACTTTGAATTCTTCCACGCTGTCGACGGACGGGGTGGTTGCGGGTTGCCCCTGACAACAAACCACCACGGATACGCCGTCTACATAGAACGAGTTGTATCCAGTCACTCCACCATCGCTTGTGAAATTGTTGGCCGCGGCGGCCTGAATTGCGGCGCGTTGGTTGGCAACTCCGGACGCAAACCGGTTAAGAGGCGTTACGCCTGGCGCCAACGCAGTGAGCGCAAAGGGGTTGCGGCCATTCAGCGGAAGGTTCATGACGTCTTGTTTGGAAACCACCTGGCCCAAGGATGACGTGTCCCCTTCGAGCATAATCGCCTGCCCGGACACGGTAACGCTTTCCGTTACCGCTCCTACCGTCAGGGCGGCATCCACACGGGCACGCTGGTCGACCTCGATGGCGAACTCGCGTGTAAACTTCTTGAATCCCGCGTTCTCAATTTGAACCCGGTACTGCCCTGAGGGTAAGAACGGGACCAGATAAGCGCCGGAACTGTCTGTCTTGACGTCCCAGACGCGGCCGGTCTGTAAATCGGTCACTTTCACTGCCGCTGCGGCGATGACGCCTCCCCCGGAATCGGTAACGGTACCAACTAGCGAGCCCGTTGACGTCTGCGCAACGACGACGGACGCCAGGATCAGAACTAAAGCTGTTGCCTGTAATACTCGTGACACCATCTGCCTCCATGCATAGAATTGAAAGAGCTTCATGGCACTATGTGTTGCTTGCGCGTGATTCTGTTGTGGAGCGCCTCACCGTGGTCAAGCCCCGTGTCAAAACCCCTAAGGCAACCGGCGGATGAGCGGCGTCGCTCCCGTGACGCTCCATTCCGGCTGAACAGTGACACTGCTCGCAAGCTGTTCAACCCGGGAGTCTCGCACTCCACCACCAACTCTCAGCAAAACAAGTTTACCCGCGAGCGGTTCCTGCAAGTGAGTTAAATGGGGCTTGTTTAACGGTTAACATCTAATAGAATGAAGCAGATGGAAAGGGCTTGAGCCATTAGGGCTTTGTTGCAAGAGCACCGGCAGTGGGTCCGGCGGCGGCGGAAAGGTAATGGTGTGTCACGTACGCCACCTTCGGAAGCTGGCCCGGGCGTTCCTCAGTCCGCAGCAGGATTTGAAAATAAGGAGAGACCACACCGCGGGAACCCGTGAGGCGGTCCTTTTCAAACTCCCTTGCCAGCATCCGCAGTTGCCTCCGGTCAAGGAGGAATTCGGTGGCTGCTCCGGTAGCCCACGTTGAGATGCCGCCTATATGGAGAATCCGTCGCCCGCGATCAACGCCCGGCCAAAGGCTCACGATGGCGTACCCTGTATTGACACCGGCGCCATCATAAACCGCGTACTGCGCTTTTTCACCCTTGAATGGACGAAGATTGCGGACGTAGGATGGCTTCGTTAAGGGCCATTCGAAGTCAGTGGGCAGATTGAGATCCTGAAGAATGGTTTGGAACCGAAGCGAACTCAGCACTACAAGGTTTTGCCCGGGCAGCTCGCCCCGGCCCACCGTTCGTACACTAGCCAGTTTGGTGGCAACTCCACTGGCACGAAAAAAATGTGAAACGAGATAGACGCTCTCGAGTTCACCTACCCCTGTATAGAGATCGTCCACAGAGCTCCTGATAATCAAAGACTTTCGCGCCAATTCACGAACGATCTCATCGCTTTCCTTGCCCAGCGCATTCACTCGGATATCACGCACGTAGAGCCCCCCATTGCTGAAAAAAAGTGGGACTCCAAAAGCAATCAGGTTCCGCGCGCCCCGTTCAAGAAACGGTCCCCACAGTTGTGGAAGGTCAGCGGAAGTCGCCGTGGAAACAGGGTTAACAGAAAGATCACGCACGTCATGAAACCGCGCCAGCGCCAAAAGGATCAGTCCGGCAGCGACACTCCCCAGAGCGAACGCAAGCAACCGGCCAGGCAGGTCCTTCCGCCAATGCGCTGAGGCCTTCACCGCGAGCGGACGATCAGGACCGTCTCCTTCCGGGCCCAATTCCGAACCACGGCCGTCTGTCGAATAGCGAAAACACGGGACGTATCCGCCTCGTGGCAACTCAATCACCACCCGGTCGTCGGCTCCGCCTTTCCTGTAATACTCCTTTATTCGCTTCCGGAGGCTCGTGGCCTGGACGCGGACAATTCCATCCTGCCTTGGATCATACGTCTCTCGACGGCCAAACACTTCACATCCGAGGGCGTATTCCTTCAGACCGTCCTGTCTGCCGGCAAGAGTTTCCCGCACGATAAAGTCAAGGAACTTCCGGAGTTGGTTCGATTGGCAAATCTGGGGACTTTCGAGCAGCAACCGCAACGCCCCAAGGACTTCGTCTTCGGTAGGTGGACCCGTACTGGCAATCTCTCCAACTGGCAATTCCGATGTCGACATTATGGTCTTGAAAAGCCAATTGTAGCTTGTCTGTCACCAAATGGAGGTTCGGCAGATGAAGACGAGCCCGTCCGTAGTCGCGTTGATGGGGGAGCGCCCCTCAGAACGCGTAGTCTACTGATCCACTGCCGCAAAAGGCTCTAGTACGTCTTTCCCGCCTTCCGCTTCGATGCCGGTCGCCGCATGCCCCACCAGGTTCTGCACTCGCGTTTGCTAGCCTGAAAGAATGCGTGCCATTCTGTTTCTTGTCCCGCTTGTGATGATGGCGCAGCCTCAGGCGTCTTCACCCAAGGCTGCCCCGAGGAAAGCCGCCGCGACCAGGACTTCAGCCGTCAGGAAGAAGAGCGCGGCGGTGAAGCCGAAGCCCGCGCCGGCTCCTGCTCCGCTGGCCACCGACAATGACAAGATCGTTTATTCGATCGGGCTGTCGATTCAGCGTTCGCTGGGGCGGTTCGACTTGAGCGAGGCCGAACTCGCGCTGGTCAAACGCGGCATGGACGACGGGGCGGCGGGCAAGCCGGCGATCAAGCTGGACGAATGGGGGCCCAAAATCGAGTCGCTGGCGCAGGCGCGGGCCGCGAAACTGGCCGAGCGCGAAAAGGCCGTCTCGCAGGCTTACCTGGACAAGGCCGCCGCCGAACCGGGCGCCGTCAAAACGCCGTCGGGTATCATCTACCGGGAGTTGACGCCCGGCACGGGCGCGTCGCCCAAGGGCACGGACACGGTGCGGGTACACTACCGCGGCACCCTGGTCAACGGCACCGAGTTCGACAGTTCCTACCAGCGCAAGGAGCCGGCTCAGTTCCGGCTGAAAGAGGTGATCCCGTGCTGGACGGAAGGGCTGCAGAAGATGAAGGTAGGCGGCAAGTCCACGCTGGTCTGCCCGGCGAACCTGGCGTACGGAGACAGGGGGCGCCCTCCGATTCCCGGCGGCGCGGCTTTGATCTTCGAGGTTGAGCTGCTCGAGATCATGGTGGTGGTGAACAAGTAGAACCGGCGGCAAAACCTCAGTCGACGCGGGACTCCCAGACGCGCACTCCGAAGCGGCTCAGGTGGAGCGGGATGTTCCGGTAACCTTCGTTGGCGTCTTCGATGTCGCGCAACATGGCGCGCTTCTCGGCGCGGTCCGGCCCGCTTAGCAGAGTGACGGAGCCTCCGGCCCCGCCCGCGCCATTCACCTTCCAACCGATCGCACCGGAACGGCTGGCGATGTCGATGATTTCCTGGTGATGCGCGCCGATGAGGGCAGGGTGCAGGTTGCGCTGCGCCTCGTTGTTGTCGATCATGGCGCGGCCCAGGGCCCTGAAATCGCCGGCGATCAACGCGTCCTTGCTGCGCGTGGCGGTGGCGCGCAGGGGCCGCAGCTTGGGCGCTTCCGGCCCGGCGTCCTCCAGTTCACGGATCACCATCTGGTGCGTTTCCGACGACGAGTGCGTCTGGCCGACAAAGATGAGCGAGAGACGGCCTTCGAGGTCCCACCAGATGGAGTCCGGCACGCGAATGGGGCTGACGCTGGCGTGCGGGTACTCGTACATGTCGATGTAGTTGATGCCGCCGTAGGCCGAGGCGATCTGGTCCTGGATGCCGCACTGCTGCTGGAGAAGCTGGGTCTCGATGATCTGGGCGGCGCTGGCGATTTCGTGCGCGGTCATGCGGCCCGGCGTCAGGCAATCGAGCGCGCCGATGAGCGCCACGCTGACCGCGGCCGAGGTGCCCGTGGAGCAACCGCCGGGGGCCTCGCTGTGGATGGAGACTTCGATGGAGACGTCGGCGGGGACGTGCATGTAGTCGATGGCGGCTTCGAGCAGCGGATGCTTGTCGTAGTTGCCCTTCGGCTCGGAGATGGTGTAGCGCACCCCGTAGTTTTCGGCGTTGATGGTGATGCGGGGGCGGCCTCCGGGGTTGGGGAACACGCGCATCTGCACCTCGGCGTAAGGGTAGACGGCGATATTGAACACGCGGCCGTAGCGCGCGAACCAGGTGTCGGACCAACCGCCGTTGTCGCAGATGCGGATGGGCGCAACGCTATTAACGATGCGCAGAAGCTTCCTATCGTCGCTCATAGGGACTCCTTATCCTACTCCATCCGCGCCAGCGCGCGAATTTCGCCGGCGTCCAGAGCGCGGCCGTATAGCCGCACGTTGCGCAGGGAGCCGTCGAAGGGACGGCGTTCTCCCCAACCCACGCGCAAAGGGGCCTTGGCGTCGAGATCGTAATCTTTCGCCTGGAACGCGCCGGAACGGGCGGCGAGTTTCCCGTCCACGAAAAGTTCCAGCCGGCCGCGGCGGCGGACCGCGGCCAGGTGGCGCCAGCCGGAGGCGAGTTCGGAATCGTGGGAGACGTTGCAGCCGGCTTCGAAAGACCAGACGCGGCCGCTGGGCAGAACGCCGCAGAACAACTTGCCGCGGTAGAGGGCCATGGTCCAGGCGCGGCGGTACTTCACGTCCGGCGTCATGTCGATGCGGCCGGTGCGGGTCCAGGCGCGGCCGCCGTCGTAGCGGTAGACCTCGGCCAGCGGGAGCGTGCCGGCGTAAAGCTTGCCGTTGTGGACGGCCATGCCCATGGTTTCGAGTTCCCCACCCAGGCGGCCGCAATCGGTCCATTGGCCGTCGCCATCGAAGCGGAAAACGGTGGCTCGCGGCCACGTGGAGACATGGAGTTTCCCGTTATAGGTAGCGAAGCCGTAGCCCTGGGTGACGCCGGGAAGCTGGCCTACGCTGGCCCAGCCTGCGTCGCCATCGTAGCGGAAGATCTCCCCGGCATCGTAGCTGGTGCCGTAGAGATGCCCGTCGTGAACGGCCAGCGTGTTGATGCGCCTTCCACCGGCGTTGCCGCAGAAGCACCACTCGCGCCCGCCCTCGTAACGGTAGACTCCGGCGGGCTTGTAGAACGAGGAAGCGTACAAGCGCCCTTTGAACACGGCCAAGCCGTGGATGGCCGCGATGCCTCCCGGGTTACCGCAATCGGTCCACCGCGCGCCGCCTTCGCAGCGAAGCACGCGGCCGCCGGGGGTCTGGTTGGCCGACGCCGTTAAGCTGGACCCGCCAAGGTTGTACCGGGCCGTGCCCGCATAGAGAGCGCCTTGCCAAGTGGCCAGAGCGGAAACGGAGTTCGAGCGGTCCGGAGCGCCGCAATCTGCCCACTTCGTCCCGCCCTCCCAGCGAAACACGCGCCCCGTGGATCCGGCTTCCGACTCGCAGGTGGAGGCGTACAGGCCGCCCTGGTGCGCGACAAGCGAGAACACCAGGACCGCGTTGCCGGGCCGCCCGCAATCGGTCCAGGGCTGCGTGATGCGGCCGTTGTCGATGCCGAAATGAACGTTCCGCCAATTCGGTTGCGCGCAATTGGAGCCGGCGCTGGTCACGACGCCGAAGTTGAAACCGCGGCGCGAAGCCGGATCGTACATCGACAGGATGTCGCCGCCCTCATCGCCGGCGTTCACCCGGGCGCCGATGGTGAGGTCCTTCGAGCCAAGGTTCCCCGGCGGCTCCTCGATGAGCGCACCCGGGGTGGGGTCCCAGCGCTTGAGCGGCTTGCCGGCGGCGGCCGCCAGCGGGAATGTAGTCGCTGCAAGCAACGCGCGCCGGGACAGGCGCGAGATCACGGCAGCACCAGCCCAACCTGTTCGGGCGAAGGCAGCGACTTGGTCAGGTTGAACTCGTTGCGCAGTTGGATAAAGAGGCGCTCCTTGGCGGTCCAGTAAAGAATCTCGTGGTCGTAGCGGGCGAGCATGCTATCGAGGAAGTACGGCCGGTTCTCGTCGAGCCAGAGACGGCGGTACTCGGCTTTGCGCTGTACCATGGCGTCGCGGATATCCTGCACCAGGCCGTTGGGGGAACTCATCGAACCGAGCAGCGTGACGGCCCTCTTCGGTGTGACCATGGCCTCGCGATAGCGTTGCGCAATCTCGTTCGCGAGTTCGACCTTCATGAGCGTGGTGTCGGCGCGCCAGGCGGCGAAGCGCAGGTAATCCACCGTGCGCGGATGCAGGCGCGCCTTGGCGGAACTTGCCGCAAGCTGGATGGCGGTGCGCTCGGCGAGGGTGCGGATCTCACTCGCCACGGGCAGCAGGCGGGGCACCCAGTTCGCGCCGAGGCGCGAGAAGGGATCGAACCAGAACAAGCCGTCGGCGGCGTCGGTGATCTTGGTCGAGCGGAACAGGGCGTGGATGCGCGCCAGGTTGTGGATCGAGTCCACGAATTCGCTGCCGCTATTGCGGTAAAAGGCCCAATCGAAGGCCGCGTCGAACTTCGCGGTGTCCACGGCGCCGGACTGCCACGCCGCGGCGGCGGAAAAGACGATGGGGTGCCAGGCCATGTTGAACAGGGCTTCGCCGTCGTCGCGCCAGTCGGTGTTGAGCATGCCCATGGCGCCGTGCTTCTTGCCGTCGCGAACGAAGTTATTGATATTGCCGACCGCGTCGTCGAAGTTCGGGAACATGCGGTTCCAGTTGTTGACGCCGGGACACACGAAGAAATCCATGCCGGCGTTGCGGAACGGGAGGATCTGGTTGGAGAAATCTTCGCGCGGGGAGTAACCCCAGGTCATGGCCACCAGTTCCTTAGGCAGCTTCTGAATCAGTTCGGGATGGTTGAGCGCGATGTCGCCCCAGAACATGGGACGCCTCTTGAGAGGTTTCAGCATCTCGATCACGCGGCGGATGCGCTCCATATAGACTTCGCCGATGCCGGCGCGCGCGGCGTACTCCTTGCTGCGCCCCTGCCCGAGCTCCCAGGTTTCGTCGCTGCCGATGTGTATGAACGTGCTGGGGAATGCCTCGGCGAGCTGTTTGGCGGCCTGCTCCACCCACGCGAAGGCATTCTGGTCCTCGGCTGCGAGCACGTGGCCGTAGGGCAGTTCGGCCATGGGCGAATAGATCTCGAACTTCAACATGTGGTGCAGGTGGCCGAAGGTCTGCTGCTGCGGCACGATCTCGACGTGGAAGTCGCGCGCATACTCGACCAGGCGCTTGATGAGATCGGGACTGAGTTCCGCGCCTTCCGGCGCAACGCCGGGCGAGTGGGTGAACGGGAAGACGTGTTCCATGTAAAAGCTGACCATGTTGAGCTTGTATTCGGCCAGCGTGCGGATGGCGGTGCGCATCTGCTCTTCGTTGAGGATGGGGCCGCGGCTGACGTCGATGGAAAGGCCGCGGTAGCGCAAGGCGGGCCAGTCGGCGATCTTGACGCAAGGAATCGTGGCGTGACCCCGCTTGCCCGCGGGGCGGATGAGCTGGCGAAGGGTCTGGACGCCGTAGAAAAGCCCGGCGGGCGTTTTGGAGGCGATGAGTGCGCCGTTCTCATCGACACTCAGCAGGTAAGATTCCGGCTTGGAGAGCGCTCCGGCGTCGAGGCCGCGCCTGGCGATCTGCCGGGCGACGATCTCGTTGTCCGGGTAGCCGATGACCACGCCGCGGCCCGCGTGCGGGACGGTGGTAACGGTGGCGCGGAGGCCTGCCGCGTTGTGGAACTCTTCCTGCAGCATGGCAGCGGAGAAGCGGTCGCCCTGGGTCTTGGAGAGCACGGTAATAGTCAAGGGCACGCTCACCGTCAGTCCGCCGCCGGCAACTTCGGCCGACTGCGGATAGGGGATGAGCGGCAGGTCGGCGGCAGAGAGCGCGACTGCCGCCAGAAAGAGAACGGCGATCCTGATTTTCATGAGATCCTCACTTTGGGAACCGGCCACGCCGGCAGCGAGCCGGAACCGCCATTCAGGATACTGGTTCGCGGGGGAACGGGGCAAGATACCGCGTGCTACAATGCGCGGCATGATGGTGGAGGTTGCCGGAGCGCTTCTTGCGGCAGGGTGCGGCACGCTGGCCTATGCGGTGGGCGGGCGCTCGTCGCAACTGCTCGGCCCTTCCATCTCACACGGGCCGCGCGACCGGCGCGCGATCGCGCTCACGTTCGACGACGGCCCCAGCGAGGGGACGCTCGCGCTGCTCGAAGTGCTGGAGGGGCAAGGCGTGCGAGCGACTTTCTTTCAGTGCGGGACGTGTGTGCGGCGCCTGCCGGACATCGCCCGGCGCGTGGCTGCGGCTGGACATGAGATCGGCAGCCACGGATACTCGCACACGCGATTGTTTTTGCGGACACCGCGGTTCGTCGCCGGCCAGATGCGCGAGTCGCAACGCGTCATCGAGGAGGTCACCGGGACCAGCCCGCGCCTGTTCCGCCCACCTTACGGCGGACGTTGGTTCGGTATGCGCGAAGTACAACGGGAGCTTGGCCTCACTGGCGTGATGTGGACGTGCATCGGGATGGATTGGAAGTGGCCGGCCGAACGGGTCGTGGCCCGGTTGTTAAAGGCCGCGAAGAACGGTGCGATCTTCTGCCTGCACGACGGGCGCGGCGCCAGCCCCAACGCCGACATCTCGAACACGATCGAAGCGGTGCGGCTGCTGGTCGGAGAGCTGAAAGAACGGGGCTTCCGTTTCGAAACCGTCAGCGAGATGCTCGGCCGCGACAGCGCATGAAAGTCTCTTCACTTTACAGATAGACACCCGGCATCGGATATTGAAATTTCGGGGGGGTGTTTTGCCGAGATCGATTCTTGCGCTTGTAGTGTGGTTGACGGCGGCCATGGCCGCGGGCGGACTTCCGCTCGGCATGATCGTCTTCGAAGCGCACCGTGCGCAACCCAACCAATTGCCCGACGGCTGGAAAGTGAAGGTGCTGAAGGGGCAAGCCGACGTCGCCACGGTCACTGACGAGCCGGGGACAGTGCTGCGGTTCAAGAGCCAGAACTCCTCTTTCTCGCTGGAACGCTCCGTCTACGTCGACCTTGCGAAGTATCCCTACATGAGCTGGCAGTGGAAAGTGACGCAGTTGCCGCGCGGCGGCGACTTTCGCCACCTCCGGACCGACGACCAGGCGGCGCAGGTCATGGTGGCGTTTTCGGATCGCCGCATTCTGACCTACATCTGGGACACATCGGCGCCGAAGGACTTGATGCAGAGCGCCAGCCCCATGCCGTTGTTGCGCCTGGTGGCGGTGGTCTGCCGCTCGGGACCGGCCGAGATGAATCGCTGGATCGTGGAGACGCGCAACCTCGCGGGGGACTACGAACGCGCCTATGGGCGGCGGATCTCGTACGTAAAGGGCCTGCGGCTCCAGATCAATTCGCAGCACACCAACTCTTCGGCCGAAAGCTACTTCGGCGACGTGGTGTTCCACGCGGCGGCGCAATAAACTGAAACAATGTGTGAGAACAGCCCGGCGCCCGTGCTCGTGACCGGCGGCACGGGTTTTATCGGTAGCCATCTCGTGGAACTTCTTGTGGCCGGCGGCGCTCGCGTTCGCTGCCTCGTGCGCCGGAAGAGTTCGCTCGCCTATCTCCCCACGGGTCGCATTGAACTCGCCTACGGCGATCTGGTTTCGGGGGAAGGCCTGGCGGAAGCGCTTCAAGGTGTCCGGACGGTGTATCACATTGCCGGTGTCACCAAGGCAACCGCGGTGGAGCGCTTCTACACGGGCAATGTGAAAGCCACGGAAAACCTTCTGGCGGCGATCGAAGATGCGCCGGAGAAGCCGGCCCGCCTGGTGCATGTCAGCTCGCTGGCCGCGGTGGGACCGAGCGCGGACGGCGTTCCTCTCGTGGAGGACGCGCGGCCGCGCCCGCTCACGCATTACGGCAAATCGAAGTTGGAGGGCGAGCGCATCGTGCGGAACTCGGCGTTCGCCAGCCGTACGGTGATTGTGCGCCCGCCGGTGGTGTACGGCCCGCGCGACACGGATGTCTACCTGGTCTTCCGTTCCGCGAGCCGCGGCGTGGCGCTGCGCATCGGAAGCGAGGAGAGTTACTTCAGTTACATTTATGTGCAGGATCTGGCGCGCATGCTGGTGGCCGCGGCTGCCGCGGAATCGGCAGCCGGCAGGACTTACTTCGCCGGCAACGCCGAGCCCGCCAGTTGGGGGCAATTCAACTCCGAGGTGGCAAAACTGGCAGGGCGCAAAATCCACAACGTGTCGGTGCCCCCGTTCATGGCTCACACCCTGGCGTTTCTTTCCGAGGTGAGTTCGCGGTTGCGCGGAAGCCAGTCGATCCTGTCCCGCGAGAAGGTACGCGAAGCGCGATGCCGTTACTGGGTGGCGAACACGTCGCGCGCCGAACGCGAGTTGGGCTTCCAGGCGGCGACCTCCCTCGAAGACGGCATCGCCAAGACCTTCGCGTGGTACAGGAATTCGGGATGGTTGAGTTGAAGAGCGGGAGAGCGGACGAGGCGGGGCCGTGGGCGGCCGACCGCATCATGATCGCATACCTTGCCGCCACGGCCTTGCTGATCGTGGTGTTCCGGCACCGCGTCCCCGGCGCGATGGAACTGCTCGGGTGGCACGCCGCGGGAATCGCCGTTCTGCTGGGCGTCCCGCGCTTGTCACGCCGGTTCCCTTCCCTGGTCTGGTGGCGGTACTTCTACCCGATCCTGTGTGTTGCCGCGTGTTACCGCGAGATGAGCGTGCTGATCCGCTCCATCCGCGGCACGGATTACGACGCGGCGATGGCGCACCTGGATGTTCTGCTGTGGGGCGCCCACCCCATGGTCCTGCTGAGCGGCATACAGTCGCCTTGGCTGACCGAAGCGTTGCAGTTAGCCTATTCGCTTTTCATCCCTGCGGTTCTGTTAGCCTGCCCGCTGCTGTGGATGAAACGCGATTGGGAGGGCCTGCGCTATTACACTTTTCTGATAACCCTCGGATTCCTGGTCTCATACGTGGGATACCTGCTGGTGCCTGTACGGGGTCCGCGCTTCCATCTCCCGACCGCGAACCTGCCCCCGCTAGAGGGCCTGTGGCTGTTCGACCGCTTGCGCGGCGGACTGGATTGGCTGGAATCGGCGCACTATGACTGCTTCCCCAGCGGGCACGTACAACTGACCGTAATGGCATGCTGGTTCAGCAAACGCCGGTTTCCGGTACTTTTTTTAATCTTTTTGCCCTATACGTTTGCCGTCGCATTTGCTACAGTCTATCTTCGATACCATTACACGGTTGACGTGGCCGCGGGTGCGCTTACGGCAGGAGTGTTGCTTTGGGCGAGCCCGCGTTTGTACATCATGGCACGGAGAGCGCACTAGTTGAGCAGGATAGAGGTTCTGACGACGGAGTCCAGCGAGGACATGCTGGCGTTCCTGGACTATCCGTACACGCTCTACCGCAACGACCCGCACTGGGTCGCACCGCTGCGAACGGATCAGAAGCACCTGTTCGATCCGGCCCGGCACCCCTTCCACCAGCACGCCGAGATGAGGTGTTTCCTGGCGAAACGGAACGGGCGGGCGGTGGGCCGCGTCGCAGGCATATGGGACCGCAACTATAACGAGTTTCACGGGGAGAAGACGGGCTTTTTCGGATTTTACGAGAGCGAAGATGATCCGGATGCGGCGAAGGCTTTGTTCGAGGCGGTTCGCGGGTGGCTTGCCAAGCGCGGAGCGGAGCGGATGCGCGGTCCCATGAATCCGTCCACGAACTATGAGTGCGGAATGTTGGTGGATGGCTTCGACTCGGATCCTTACGTGATGATGCCTTACAACCCGCCTTACTACGCCGCTCTGGTGGAGAGTGTGGGGCTCCGGAAGACAAAGGATCTGCTGGCATACGTTGCGCGCCGCGGCGAGGTGCAGTGGGAAAAGGTCGCACGAGTGGCACGCACAGCATCCCGGGCTGGACGTTTTTCCGTGCGCCCAATCCGGATGCCGGAGTTTTGGACCGAGGTCGAACGCATCTGGAACGTCTATAATGCAGCCTGGAGCAAAAACTGGGGGTTTGTACCGGTGACCAGGGAGGAGTTCTGGTTCCTGGCGAAAGAAATGAAGCCGGTCGTGGAACCGGAACTGCTTCTGATTGGAGAAAAGGACGGCGAGCCCGTGGCGTTCGCGTTGGCGCTGCCGAATGTGAACATAGCCCTGAAATACGCGCGCGGCCGCTTGTTCCCATTGGGCCTGCTCAAGATCCTGTATCATCGGCGCCAAGTTCACAGCCTCCGCGTAATTACCTTGGGAGTTATAGAGAGCGGCCGCACGGCAGGCGTGGCCGCCGCCCTATATACGGGTCTCGCCGCAGCGGCCCTGCGGCTTGGTTACGAAGAGGCTGAGTTGAGCTGGATCTTGGAAGATAATGTGTTGATGAACCGAAGCCTCAGGGCGCTTGGGGCGAAGATTCGCAAAGTTTACAGAATCTACGAATGGACGTGAGCACCATGTTGAATAACCGGCTCGTTGCGGACCCTAAGCGGCATACTGAGGCGCGTGCAAATGACTTGTTTGAGAAGTGCCGGAACTTTATGCGCCCGGCCGAGTACAAGGCGGCGGGAATCTACCCTTACTTCGAAGTGTTCGGCAGCCACGAAGGCTGCGAGCCGTGTGAAGTCTGGATGGGCGACCGCAAGATCCTGATGTTCGGCTCCAACGACTACCTGGCCCTCACCACTGATCCGCGCGTGAAGGACGCCGCCGCCGCGGCAGCCCGCAAGTACGGCAGCGGCTGCAGCGGTTCGCGCCTGCTGAACGGCACGCTCGATTTGCACGTGGAGGTGGAAGCCCGCCTGGCCGCCCTGGTGCGCAAGGAAGCCGCAATGATATACGCCACCGGCTTTCAGAGCAACTATGCGGCGTTGTCGGCGCTCACCGAGAAGGGCGACTACCTGCTGTGCGACCACAACATTCACGCCAGCCTGGTGGAGGGCGCCTTGCGGTCGCCGGCCCGCACGGTCCGTTTCCGCCATAACGACATGAACCACCTGGAACGTTGCCTGGAAAACTGCGGCGAGAACGACAAGGTCCTGATCGTCAACGAAGGCGTTTTCAGCATGGAAGGCGACATGGCGGACCTGGTGGGGACGGTGGCATTGGCCAAGCGGCATGGCGCGCGCACGTATGTGGACGAGGCGCACGGCATCGGCGTACTGGGCCAGACCGGGGCGGGCGCCGCCGAGCATCAGGGCGTTCTGGACGACGTGGACATCGTGATGGGCACGTTCAGCAAGTCTCTTGCCTCGGTGGGCGGCTTCGTGGCCTCCTGCCAGCCCGTCATCGACTACCTGAGGCACACGGCACGGCCATTCGTTTTTTCGGCCAGCCTGCCGGCGGCCTCGGTGGCGGCCGTGGGCAAGGCGCTGGACATCATGCAGGAGGAGCCGGAGCGCCGCGGGCGTGTGCTGGCGACGGCCGCCCGCTTGCGGCGCGAATTGCGCGGGCGCGGATTCACGGTACTGGACGGCGAGACGCCCATCGTGCCCATCGTGGTCGAAAGCGACTTCGACCTCTGCCGCCTGTGCCGCGGCCTTCTGGCCGAGGGGATCTACACGAACCCCGTGATCAAGCCGGCCGCAGTGTATAACCTGCTGCGCATCTCCTGCACGGCGGCGCACACGGATTCCCACGTGGACCGCCTGATTGAGGCGATTCAACGCGTGGCTGCCAAGCTCGACATCCCTTTGACGGGCACGACCGTGCGCCACGCCATGGTTCAGGTCTGAACCGCCCTAGAGCGAGGCGAGCGGATCCCTGCGGTCTGTCAGCGGGAACGTCGCACGGCTGCCTTTAAGCTGCGACTGATACACACCCGCGGTCATTTCAACGGGCCATCTGCCGTCCCGCACGCCGCAGGCAGGCTCGCGGCCGCTCCGGATGGCATCCAGCAGATCGAGCGCCATCGTGTTATTGGCGCGGTCCCAATTCCCGATGATCTCGGGGCCCGGGCCCGGAATCTCCTCCCACTGCGGGGCGTTCTTGTTCGGAATCCAGGAAGGCGAACGCAGGATGTAAGCCTGCCCCGAGCGCGATGAGCCCAAGTTTATGAAGATGATGCCGCGGCTGCAGCAAAGCGTGAGTCCGCAGCGATCACCCGCCAGGTAATCGTTGGATCGCGATGCGAAGTACCCGTGAACGCCGCCGTCGAACGAGAACATAGCAGCGACATTGTCGCCGGCCAGCAATCCGACAGCCTCGGTGCCCTGCCGGACGTGCTCGCGCGCGAGTTCCTGGTTCTGGTGGGTCACGTGCGCCGACACCCAGCGCGGGTCACCCGCGAACAGCCGCATGAGGTCGAAAGCATGCGACCCCAGGATGATCAGGTCCTCACCGCCGGCCCGCTTGTCTTCCTTGCCGCGGGCGCGCATCTCCAACAGTTGTCCGATCTCCCCGCTCTTTAGGATTTCGGCGACGCGGCGGGTTACAACCGCCGCACGCGCTGCGTGGCCCACCTGGACCTTGATCCTCTTCTTTTCAGCGAGCGCCACCATGGCGTCGGCTTCGGGCAGACTCCCCGCCATGGGCTTCTCGATTATGATGTGCGCGCCCGCTTCGGCCGCGGCCGTGAACATGGCCATGTGCTGGTCGGTGCGGCGCGGCGCGATGACCACGATGTCGGGCTTCTCCTTGGCCAGCATTTCGCGGTAGTCGGCGTACCCGCGGCCGGCTCCGCTGCGGGCCATCGCCTTGGCGCGGCCGGCATCCACGGGATCGGCCACCGCAGTCACCTCGACGGCGTCGATGCCGTTCCACGTCAGGTCCCAGTTGTGTCCGTAACCGCCCCGGCCGGTGTGGCCGATCACTACCGCACGGAGTTTCTTCTGCTGGGGAAACGCGGCACCCGCCATGGCGGCCACGCCCAAACCGATCGATTCACGTCTTGTCATGGTTCTCCCCCAATATAGCGGAGCGGACAAGGCGGCGTGCCGGCTAGTCCAGGCGCTTGTGGAAACGTAGCGCGCTGAAGATGAGGATCGCCAACCCGTACGCGAACAGCGCCAGCATCTGCGGCCATAGCACGGCGACGCCGGTGCCCTTCAGGAAGAGTCCCCGGACGATCTCCATGAAATACCGCAAAGGGTCCAGATAGCTGATCCACTGCACCAGCAGCGGCATGTTACGGATGGGGAATGCGAAGCCGCACAGCATGAAGGCGGGCATGAAGAAGCAGAACGACGCCATCATGGCCTGCTGCTGGGTGTGGGAGATCGTGGAAATCAACAGTCCCACCCCGAGGGTGCTCATCAGGAAGAAGACCGCGCAGAGGACCAGCACCAGCAGGTTGCCCCGCAAGGGAATGTGAAATACCAGCATGGCCATCGAGGTGATGAAGAACAACTGCACCATGCCCACGAGGGCGAAAGGAACCGTCTTGCCAATCATGAGTTCCAGCGGTTGAATCGGGGTAACCATCAACTGTTCCATGGTGCCGATTTCCTTCTCGCGCACGATGGCCATGGCAGTGAGCATCAACGTGACGATGGTGATGATGTTCACGATCACGCCGGGAACGTAGTAATTCCGGCTGCGCAGGTCCGGATTGAACCAGACGCGGGTCTGGGCACGGAGGACCGGCGCGCGGGGCATGACGGCGGTCGCCACAATACGCGGCGTACGAGCGGCGGCCACACGAGCGGCGAACGCAGTGACGACCTTGACGGCGTAGTTGGACACGATGGACGCGGTGTTCGAGTTGGAGCCGTCCACCAGGATCTGCACCTGCGCGGCGGTACCGCGGTCGAGATCGCGCGCAAATCCCGGCAGCACACGCACTACGGCCTGCACGTCGCCACGGTCCAGCAGAGCCCGGACCTCGTCTTCGCTCGCGGGCGCGGCGACCATGCGAAAATTCGGCGAACCCTCGAAGCCGGCGCGCAGCTCGCGGCTATACGGCGTGGCGTCCTGATCCATCCAGGCGATGCGCGCGTGCTCTACGTCCAGGTTTACGGCGAAGCCGAAAATGACCAATTGAATCAGGGGCGGAAAGAGCAGAATGCCGCGCATCCTCGGTTCCCGCAGCGTCTGCCGGAACTCCTTGCGAATGATCTCGCGAATTCTTCGCCTCATATCTTTCATGCCACCTTATCTCCCACCTTGCGCGTCGCGGCGATGAAAATCAGGAGAGCATAGGCCATCAGGAAGACCACTTCGCCCCACAGGATTTCGGGACCCACGCCCTTCAAGAACACGCCCTTGAGCAGCTTCACGAAATACCGCGCCGGAAAGATGAGCGTCACCACCTGCACGACCGCGGGCATGCTCTCAATGGCGTAAACGAAACCGGAGAGAAGAAAAGCGGGCAGGAAGCTGGTCAGGATCCCCGCCTGGAACGCCAGCAACTGCGAGCGCGTGACGGCGGAAAGGAAGATCCCCCAGCACAGGGCGCCGAACAGGAACAAGCAGCTCGACAGGAACAGGAACAGCGCGCTGCCGCGCAACGGCACGCCGAATACCGCGACGCCGGTCATGATCGCTATCAACATGTCCACGAGGCCTACGACGAAGAACGCCGAGAGCTTCCCCAGCACCAGTTCGGCGGGGCGAAGCGGCGTGGAGAGGAGTTGCTCCATAGTGCCCATCTCCCATTCGCGGGCGATGGTAAGGGATGTGATCAGCGCGGCGATAATCATCAGGATCACAGCGATGAGCCCCGGCACGATGAAGTTCTTGCTCTTGAGTTCGCTGTTGTACCAGACACGCACGCGCGGCTCCACCGGCAGGGCCTTGCGGTGCTGCAACTCGAGCGCGTGCGTCATGGCCAGCGTTTCGACGTAGCCCAACGCGATGGACGCCGTGTTGCTGTCGCTCCCGTCGAGCAGGGCCTGGATGAAAACTTCGCGGCCCGAGACGGCGTCGTGCGCGTAGCCGCGCGGGATGACGACGCCCAGCAGGCACTCGGACCTGTCGATCTTCGATTGGATCTCGGCGTAGCCGCCCGTAAAGCCGAGGATCTGGAAGTAGCGCGAGCCCTCGATGCGCGCGATCAGTTCGCGGCTTTCGGGCGTCCCGTCCTGGTCGTAAACGATGGTGGGAATACGATCGACGTCGAGCGACAGCGCGTAACCGAACAGCACCAGCAAAACGAACGGGAGCGCCAACGCCATGATCAGGCTGCGCGTGTCCCGCAGAATGTGCAGGAACTCCTTGCGCGCCACCGCGCGCGTGCGCCGGAAACTCATGAGCCCCTCCGCTCTTCCCGTTCGATCACCGACACGAACACATCCTCCATGGAACCGAGCCCCATCTCCGTCTTAAGTTGGGCGGGCGCGCCGAGCGCCGCGATGCGGCCCCGGTACATCAGCGCCAGGCGATGGCAATACTCGGCTTCATCCATGTAGTGGGTGGTGACGAAGACGGTCTGTCCCGCCGCCGAGAACCGGTAGATCAGGTCCCAGAATTTCCGGCGCGCAATCGGATCGACGCCGGAGGTGGGCTCGTCCAGAAACAGCACCGGCGGCGAGTGCAGGATGGCGCAGGCCAGCGCCAGGCGCTGCTTGTAACCGCCGGCAAGCAGACGCGTCATGGTGTTGTGCTGCTCCTCCAGATCCGCCATGCGCAGCGCGTAGGCTTTCCGTTCCTCCCGCAGTTCGTCGGCGACGCCGTAGATGCCGCTGAAGAAATCTATATTCTCCTCCACCGTCAGGTCGTCGTAGAGCGAGAATTTCTGAGACATGTAGCCGATGTTGCGGCGGATGGACTCCGGATCGGTCGAGACGTCGAAACCGCCGACGTGTCCCGTGCCGGAGGTCGGCCGCAGCAACCCGCACAGAATCCGGATGGTGGTGGACTTGCCCGCCCCGTTGGGCCCGAGGAAGCCGAACACCTCGCCGCGGCGCACGGTGAACGACACGTTGTCCACGGCCACGAAATCGCCGAAGCGTTTCACCAGGTTGTCGACTTCGACGGCGTACCCGTTGGTTTCAACCGCCATGGCGCTGCTCCTCACTGGCTTTCCTGATCCAGGCGATGAAGGCGTCTTCGAGAGTGGCGGCGTTCATCTCGCGCTTAATCTCCGCGGGCGGCGCGCAGCGGATCAGGCGGCCTTTGTGCATAAGGCCGACGCGATCGCACCGTTCGGCCTCATCCAAATAAGCGGTCGAAACGAACACGGTGAGGCCTTCGTCCACCAATTGCTTGAGGATGATCCAGAAGTCGCGGCGCGAGAGGGGGTCGACGCCGTTGGTGGGTTCATCCAGAAACAGCACCTCCGGATGATGGAGCAGCGTGCACATGAGCGCCAGCTTCTGTTTCATGCCGCCGGACAACTTGGCCGCCGGACGTGCGCGAAACTGCTCCATGCGGGTCATGGCGAGCAGGCGCGACATGAGGCTCTCGCACTCGGCCTTTTCGATGCCGAACAGGTCTGCGTAAAAGAGCATGTTCTCTTCCACGGTGAGATCGCCGTACAGGCCGAAGCGCTGCGCCATGTACCCGATCCGGTCCTTGACATGCTGCGTCTCGCGCACCGTGTCGTGACCGGCCACTAGAGCCTTCCCCTCCGTCGGATCCACCAGCCCGCAGAGCATCCGCAGCGTGGTGGTCTTGCCGGCGCCGTCCGGGCCCACCAGTCCGAACACCTCGCCCTTGGCGATCTCGATCGAGAAGCCGTCCACGGCCGTGAATGAACCGAAGCGCCGCGTCAATTGTGTTGCGCGGATCATCACTTATCCAGTTCGATCTCCGCCACCACGGGCATGTTCGATTTCAGCTCGCGCCGCGGGTTCTCCACTTCGATCTTGATGCGGTAGACCAGTTTCACGCGCTCTTCCTCGGTCTGAATCTGCTTGGGAGTGAACTCGGCATCGGAGGAGAGGAACGAGATGCGGCCGTTGAAGACCTTGCCGGGATATGAGTCCGTGGTCACCTTGGCCTTGCCGCCCAGTTTCACGCGGCCGAGGTCGGTTTCCTTCACATAGGCGCGCACCCAGGGATGGTCGATGTCCCCGATGGTAACCGCGGGCGTGCCGGCGGCCAGTACCTCGCCGGGATCGGCCGATTTCACCAGCACCACGCCATCCACCGGTGAAACGGCCGCAGTGTCGTCGATTTGAGAATCGATGACGGCGACCTGCGCTTTGGCGCGATCGATGTCGGCGCGCCGGGCGTCGAGTTCCTGCTCCTTGCGGCGTAGTTCGAGCCGCGCGGAATCGCTCAATCGCAGGGCGGCCTTGGCGCGTTCGAGTTGCGCCCGGGCGGCTTCGATCTGCTCCTTGCGCGGGCCTTCCACCACCAGGGCCAGCCGCTCCTCGATCTGCTTCACCAGGGCCGCGCTGCGGTCGTACTGTGTGCGGTACTGATCGCGCTGGGCGGCGGAGATATCCTCCTTGGCGAACAATTGCCGGGCGCGCTTCCAGTCGCTCGCGGCCTGCGCGTGCTGCGTGCGGGCCTCATCGAGCGCGGCGCGCGCCTGCGCAACCTCCTGGGTGCGCGAGCCTGCGAGCAATTCGTCCAGGTGCGCCTTCGCCTGCCGGATTTCCGCCTCGCGAAGCTGCGTATCGGCGGCAAGCGTTTCTTTCTGCAACGCGATGGCCGTGGTTAACTGCCGGTAGCCGCTTTCCGCGGCCTGGAAGGCGGCCTGGTCGCGTTCGCGCTGCTTGCGGACCTGGTCCGAGTCCAGGCGCGCGATCAACATGCCGCGCTTGACCGCCGCGCCTTCGTCAACGTGCAGTTCGGCGAGTTTGCCGGGCACCTTGAACGACACAGCGATCTCGGTCAGTTCGATATTGCCGCTGACGACGATCTTCGATGTATCCAGACGTCGCAGCCACCGATACGCCCCCCAGGCGATCAGCGCCACGACCGCTACCACCACAACAACGACGATTCTCTTTTTCATGAGTGCTCCACTCCCTATCTACTGGAGAGCGCGGCGCGTGGTGCCCATGGCCGCGTTCAGATCCAGCCACGCGAGGTTGTAATTGACCAGCGCGCGGATCCGGCTGTCTCGCGCGCGCTCCAGGCGCGTCTGCGCGTCAGTCACTTCGATGCTGTTGGTCACGCCGGCCGCATAGCGGCGCTCGGCCTGCGCCAACTCGTTCTCCGCCAGTCCAAGGCCTTCCTCGGCCACCGTCACCTGCTGGTCCGCGGAGCGAAGATCCTCCTGCGCCAAGCGTAATTCAAGCTCAATTTGTTGTTTCAGGTCGCGCGAACGGAGTTGCTCAGCCCGGTAGACGGAGTGCGCTTCCGCTCGCCGGGCGTCCCGCCGGCCGCCATCGAAGATCGACACTCGCGCCTGCACCCCGATGGTGCGCGTGGGCAAGGAGTTGTTGACGCTCGTGCCGCTCGAGCCGTAATCGCCAAAAGCGCTGATGGTGGGCAGGCGCTCGAACTTCGCCGCGCCGTAGCTGAGTTTCATGCTGTCTTCCCTGAGCTGCTGGGCTTTCCACTCCGGCCTCTTCTCGAGGGCCGTTTCAATGACTTTCTCGATGGGCTGCGCTTCCACGGCCTTGTAGCTCAGGCGTTCGGCGAGTTGCAGGCGCGTGTGAAGGGCCAATCCCATGCTCTTGAGCAGCTTGAGGTGCGCCTGGTCGCGATCGCACTC
>CAZLOS010000065.1:0-25993 GCA_964561215.1 uncultured Solibacteraceae bacterium
GTTCCCATGGCGAAATTGCGCACCTGCGTCGGGAACAGTTCGGCCAGCAATGCGCAATTATAAGCCGTTCCCATGGCGAAATTGCGCACCTGCGTCGGGAACAGTTCGGCCAGCAATGCGCCGAAGCCCGCCGTGCAGCCCGAACCCACGCCCATCATGAACATCACCGTCCAGAAGAAGCCCGGCCTCGCCAGCAACGATTCCCAGTGGAACGCCAGGGCGTAGATGGCGCAGGCAGTCAGCAAGGAGTACGCCGTGTACGCCCGCCGCCTGCCATAGCGGTCCGCGGCATAGCCGAACAGCAGCATCCCGGCCAACTGTCCCGATTGCGCCGTAAGGATCCACACCGCCGATCTCCCCACCGGCTGGTGAAACTGGTCCTGCAGGAACCTGGGCAGCCACACGTAACAGGTCCAGTAGGTGCCGAGCTTGAAAACCCCCAGGATCCAACCCTTGATGAGGGCCGGGAGAAACCCGTGGCGCGTGATCCATCGCAGCGCTTCGATTGGCGAGAGTCGCTCCTCCCTCTGCCGCTTCCATAACGTGGATTCCGGAAGGTGCCGCCGTGCCACAAATGCGAGAACGGCCGTCGCGGACGAAGCCACGAACACCCACCGCCACCCGATCAGCGGCGTGATAAGCAATCCAGTGACGGCGGCCAGGCCTACGCCGAGAGGTTCGCCCGCCTGTAGGAACGCCGCCGCCCGTCCGCGCATATGTTTCGGGGAAGCTTCCTGAACCAGAGCGTGTCCCACGGCCCATTCGCCGCCCACCCCGAGTCCCGTCAGCAGGCGGAAGAAGAGCAGACTCCACGGCCCCGTGGAAAACGCGCACAGCGCCGTGCCCAGCGAGTACAACCCGATCGTCCACGTCATCACCTGTTTGCGCCCGTACCGGTCCGACAGGTAGCCGAATACGATTCCGCCGATTCCCGAGGCGCCCAGCGCCACCCCCAGGATCAAGCTCTCTTGTTGAACGCTCAGCCCCAGTTCCTTCCCAATCGGAATCAGCAGGAAGCTGATCAGGATCAGGTCATAGAAATCGAAGGTCCAGCCCAGGAAGGATATGAGCCAGACTCGTATTGGAAAACGCTCGGGTCCACCTTGGTTCATAGGGCGATTCGACTAATCAGATCCGGGCCGCCGGCATCTGGGACAGTATACCCTCAACCGAGGCGATGCGATGCTGCCGGCTCAGTCGATCCGGTACAGGCGGTAGCCCGCTGCTTCAAAAAGTTCCGTGACGCCCCAGCCCGGCTTGTTGCGCCACATATCCTCGGCGTAATCGGCGGTGTCCTTCACGAGCAGGTAGGGGACGCCGCGTGCCTTGAACTCCGCCATCGCCGCGCGCCGCAGGCCTGTCACGTTCTTGAGCGGCGCCGGCTGTGTTTTGTCCGCGAGCAGTGTCCAGCCGCCCTGCTCGTCCGCCCCTTCGATGCGCAGCGCGGCGGTTTGGTCCATTCCGGCTTCAATCGTCACGGCGTCGAGCGCCACGAGCGCGCCGAAGTCGATTTCGATGTGCATGCCAGCCGTAACCGGTTCACGCGTGCACCAGCGGGTGACGTGGCTGTTGTCGAAAGCCAACTGCACATCCCAGGGGTTCGGCCGCGCCGACAGTTTCCATGCGGGCTGCCGTTCCAACTCCTTGCCGAGGCTCCAGGCGCGGATTTCGGTTGCGCACCACTGGCTGGCCGATCCCGGTTTCGCCACCACAACGCGGATGCGGCGGACGGAGCGGGAAGGAAACCGGTACTGCCATTCGGCCAGGGATTTCTCCGCCGGCACCGTCGCGGCGTTCAGCGTTTCGGACAGCCGCTGGTTGAACGCGGACATGTGAGAAGCCAGAATCCGGTGCCGGGTATAGGCTTGAGCCGGGGGATCGCTGGCATAGATGGTCTGCACCCCCGGCAGGGCTTCATCCAGGCGGCGGGCGGAGGGAGCAGAAGCGGAGGTGCCGAGGAAGATAATCTCAAACAAGGGCGGCGGGGTAGGAAGCAAGCCGGGAGGTGAGGAAATCGGCCTCCGGCTTCGACCGCAGCGCCGCCGTCAGCGGCGGCCACCCCATCTTCCAGGCGTAAGGATGCGCATAGAGCGGCAGAATGCCCGGAAGCGAAATGATCAGTTGAAGCACCGCAAGCGAGGAAAGCAGGCGGCCGAATCGGGATATCCCGAGGGCCAGAGCCATGGCGACAAAAGGAACCAAGGGAAGCAGGAACCGGCCGCCGGAATTGCCCACGTAACCCGGCGCCAGCACCAGCGCGGCGGCCAGCAGCCGCCTCGCTTCCTTCCGGCGCAACGCCAGCAGCGCCAGCGGCGCCAGCGCGAACAGCGGCCCGATGAGGCCTTGCGATTCCCGGCCCGAAATCAACGCGTCCCACAAACCCGCTAACCGGCTGGAGCCGTCCGGCATCCTGGCCATGATCGTGCGGTATAGGTTCTCGAAGGAAACATAGATGAAAGGATTGGGGAACCAGGAATTGCAGAACGGAGCCACCGGGTTTTTCACCCAGATCCAATCCTTGATCATCCACGGAGCCACCTGCACTGCGGAGCAAACCGCAACGGTAAGCGGTCCTTTGAGCCATCCCTGTCCGGCGCGGGCCTGCCGCCACAGGACGAACGCCATGGCAGCGGGGATCACGAAGCCTCCGGTGTACTTCAGCGCATAGCAGAATCCCGCCAATAACCCCGCCAGAAGCAGCAGGCCGCGGTTCCGGCTGCGGTCCCACAATTCGAGCAGGTAATAGACGCCGAAGGCCGTCGCGGCCAGCGCCACGTCGTTGTAGGCGCTGACGCCGTCGATGCCCATCAGCGGGCATGTAAACGCCATCAGGCCGGCGAAAGCGCCCGCGGCCGGGAACCCGAACCTGCGCCCGTAGCTCACCAGCAGCAGCGGCAGCGCCAGCAAGAAACTGAAATGCACCATCGCCGCCGCGGAGTGCCGGCCGAACGCGTAGGCCATCAGGAACAGCATTTCGATGCCTTGCGAGAGGCTGGCGTACATGTTCGTGGTGATGGGCACCAGGCCGTGCGCCCGCGCGTAATGGCCGACAATCTCCAGGTGGTAGGCCACTCCGTCCGGGCTCGCCTCCGGCGCCAGGGCGTGAACCAAGTACAGGATCCCGAAACCGGCGAAACCGATCCGGAACAGTTTGAGCCACGGTTGCGGCAACGGCTCCAGCGGCTCCCCGCGGCGGCCGCGGTTGAACCACAACGCGGCGGCTATGAGCGCGAACGCCAGCACCTGCAGCACGCCGCGATAGACAAGATGCGCGGAGCCGAGCAGGAAGATCACCAGGCTGAGCGCCGCCGAACCGCAGAGGAAGGAGAATAGCGCGAACTCGATGCGGCGGAACTCGCCGCGCAACCGGGCGAGCAGCAGCGATCCCAGCGCCACGCCGGCGCCCACGGTCAAGCCCGCTCCGAAAAGGATCTGAAAGATTGTTTTCACCGTGCGAAGAACCCCGCGTCTACGAGCAGAATCCCCAACTTGGCGTTGTCGGTTGGCGCAATCCAGTACTTGTCCACCCGGATCGCCACGCGTGTTTCGGGCATCATCTCCAGCAATTCCTCCGGCACGGGAGCCTCAAACCGGTGCTCCTCAGGCTCGGCGCAGCGCATCTTGCCGACGGCGGTGCCGTTTACCCGGAACTCCACGGTGAACGGCCCGGTCTCCTTGAACGTTCCGGAGTGCACGATGAAATTCACCACCAGCCGTTGATTCGCCTTATCTTCAAGGACGAACCGCATCTCCGGATACTCGAATGTCCAGCGCCGGCCCTGGCCCGGGGTAGCTTCGATGTCCTTGACCAAGTACTTCTGCGCCCAGGGAGAGTCCATCCGGGTGAACGCGTGCATGGAACGGATCAGCGGAGGATCAGGGCCGAAGTCGCCGGGCCTTTGCGGCGGGGGCGAATAGGCCGCGGGATAACGCGCGCACCCACACGCCAGAAGCAGAGTTGTAGTCAGGATAGGAACCGCTGCCGGCAGTCGCAAGAGGGCAGTTTACCACGGAAGCGTCGGGCCTGACTCATCCTGCGCGAGGATGGAGCATGCGCGGTCTGGTTCCGCGGAGTTGCGGAATCGCGTGGGCTGTCACCGAGATTTTCGGGGCAAGTCGTTCCGGAGGGACTCTTGGATCCGGAGCCGGAGATTCCGCCAGAAGATTCGTGCTCAGAGGATGCCGCCAAACCCGCGTAAATATAGCTTCAGCGCGGGGACGCAAACATTTGACAATGCTTTCACTTGCCTTTTTTTGAGCGAATGAACTGATATAATGCGGACCTAACGCCAAAAAAGGAGTTTACGAGGATGGTGTCCGATGAACAGTTCCAGGCCCTCCAGCAAAAAGTAGATCTGATAGTGAAGCAGGTTAACGAGTCCCTGCAACGGCTTGTAGACCGCGTTTCCGCCCTTGAGGCTGTCAGTGCCGAGAACAACGAAGCCCACCAGTCAATTCTTAACATCCTGGAGAACTTTAAAACGCGATTCGATGACTCCAGCAAAGTAAATGAGTCAATCGTTAAGCTCCTGGAACAAACCCAGGAAAGGATACTGAAGCACGAATCGTATATCGAGACGTTGCTCATGGCGGCCGGGGGTGAGTGATGGAATGACCGAATAATTCGGGGACGGACGGAACGTAGACTTCCTGTAGAGTCGCCGCCGAGATCTTGCATGACTTGCCGCCGTGCTCGGGGAAGAGCCGGCTGAGGTTACGTTCGGGAAGATGATCTAAAAGGAATGGTCGGGGCGAGTGGATTTGAACCACCGGCCTCCTGGTCCCGAACTTGGAACTCCATCAATCACAACGACTTAGGTGCAGTCATACCGAATCACATCGGGTAACATTCTCAGGAGCTTGCGCCCGAGTTCGTGTGATTCGGAGTGACTCGGCGGGAGCGCAGCGTGGGCATGCTATTGGGCATACCTCACCGAGGGCTCCTTACTTGTCCACCTGGGCACCGGAGAGCAGTCGCAGTCGTGCCATCGCGTTGCGGCATTCGACAACGTATTTCTGATTCTGCAGGGTTGCGGGCAAACCTGCTATCCGCTTCTCTATGTATCTAGCCGCGTTGATGACTTCCTCCTTTTCCGCATCCTTGAGAGCTCCAGCAAACGTATCGTAAAAGCTGCCGATCGCTGTCGCCACTCGGTACGGATAATGCAGTCGTTCTGTCTGAATCTGCTCAAAGATGATCTTGCGGGCGTCGCGAAACAGCTTCATCCCAACCGCCGGAGAACTGCTCCCGCTTGCCTGCTGAAGCAGTAGCCGGGCGTAGTGATTGTCGATCTTGTGCGTGTCGTAGTTGCGACTGCGCTCCGCGAACGCGTATGCCGACTGGAAATACTTCTCGGATCGTTCGAAGTCTCCAAACACAAGGGCGGCGATGGCATATTGCAGCCAGAACTGCGGGTTCGTCTGGCAGTACTTTAGATTCTTCACTCGTTCGTAGTACCGGAACGCGGCCTCGCGTCGTTCATCGATCGCTCGATTAGGCAGGATCGTCTCTATCTGACTGAACTGGAGCAAACTTCGCAGGGTCTCATTGTAGAGGCGATAAGAGGCACCAAGACGGTCTAGAGATCGCGCCATGGTAGTCATTGCGTCCACGATCGAATTCGGATTTGCAACACGGTTCAGCACGAACTGAGCTGCCACGGACGATCGATTCGTAACTTCGCCCCGTCTGAAATCAATGAACTCGGCGACTCGTTCGCTATGCTGGAAAGCCGCATCGAGAACTCGATTTCCGAAGATGTCCGCAAGCATGTCCATCGTCACGCGTTGACCAAGAACGGTCAATGCCAGAATTCCCAGAAGCACATCATAAAAACCGCCCTTCGAGTCGAGCGTCTTGAGGATTTCGTCGAATCGGGCTTGGATCTGTGGTGCTTGAAACAGATCAACCAAGATGGACTGCCATTCGCCTCGACACCGAGACCTGAGGACGCCGAGGCGGCTTCGCCTTGATTGAGCAGCCCGATCTCCCCAAAGGCCATATTGTTCCAAGAGGCTGTTGACCTTCTCAAGCTCTGCGTCATCCATTTGCTCGATGTTGATTTCTCGGATTGTGTGCCTCGCGAATATCTCCTGAATGCGATCCACGAGAACGTCGTTGGGACCAGTCCTGGAGGTAAGGAGCAGCGACATGTTCTCATTTCGGTGCCGACCGAGAATTTCCAACGCGTCCATCCATGCAGGATATGTGTCGACAACGAGCACGTATGGCTTGGTGGATGAGCAAAGATAAGAAAGTTCTTCCGCCATCGTAGGCGATCGCTTCGCAAGGAAGTAACTGGGTCTTCCCGCGGCAGTCGCAAGGCCCGCGATGATCTCTGCGACTACGGATTTCCCGTTCCCAAGGTTCCCCGTAACGACGGCGACATTTACAGGGTCGTTGAGAAGCTTCATGATGTTCGCGATCGCAGAGCGCTCGACGAGATATGGCTGTGTGCCTCCGTGCAGCGCATTCCACCCAAGCTGCCGATCGATATTTCCTCGCAACAGTAAATCAAAAATCGATCTGTCTGACACTTGAGTCGTGTCGCCCAACTTGGATGTGTACGGCTCGATGCAGAACCAGTTGGGTTGAGTGCGTTCGGCCGGCGTGTACTTACTGCGCTTATTCTCCAATTGCTTACCGAACCAAACCGAGTCGAATCGTTGCACTGTACCGTATCGCACGGCCCGGTTTTCCGTTCGAGACGTGGGATTAGATCCGACCACGAAGAAGGTTTTTTCCTGCAACTGCTCAGTGGCCGCAAGTAGGCGGGCAACATCGAGATCGACGAGCGAATAGCCGACAAAGAAGACCGACTTTGCCATCGTAAGGTCGAGGCGGAACACGGAGGCCCATGGAGACGCCTCGACAGAAGCTGTGATGTAGCTCGTGTCGGTCAACTTCAGTTCGTCCCCTAGCGACGACGTGACCCGCTCCACATATCCGTTAAAGTGGATGCAGAGCAGCTCTTTCTGGTCGAAGTCGCTGGGTTTCTCTGACAAGGTCACGGGACGAAAGGGGCTCTTGGATTCCCCGGAAGCAAGTTCGAACACGTTGTCGTAGTTCGTGGTGTAGACTCTGCGCCATGGCACGCTACTGATGGATAGGTGGTGCTTCGCTAAGCGGGTTGCCCGGAAGCTTTGAAGGACTTCTTTTGCGAGCGCGGCTGCCCCGCGGTTGTCCAGGAATGCATCGGCGGCGTCCGGCAACTCCGTGTTGGATGGCAGGCTTATTGCCCCGGCTAGGCGCGACGCAAACTGAGACCCCAATTCGAAAGGCTCGCCCCTACTGTTGGTAGCACCGAGTGAAAATCCTGCCCCTAGAAAAAGTACGGAGTCGCCATCCAAGGCGTGCTCAAGCGCGGAGTTGAAGTCCATCGAGTCATCAATACCACGTTTCATCGCAGGCTGGCGGTTTACGCGCGAAGTGTAGTTTCCAAGATTAAGGGAATTTAGCGAGAATGCGCGCTCCATTCTCCAGCCGAATGCGGCACGATTCATTCGGGCCGCCAGATGACTGCGGCCGGAAGGAGAGATCAGAGAATGTCAGCATCAGCGAAGAAGGCGCGCCGGATAATACGGGGACGGACGGAACGTAGACTTGCGGTGGAGTCGCCGCCGAGATCTTGCATGACTTGCCGCCGTGTTTGGCGAAAAGTCGACTGGGGGTTCAGTTCAGTTCGGAAAGACGATCCAAAAGGAATGGTCGGGGCGAGTGGATTTGAACCACCGGCCTCCTGGTCCCGAACCAGGCGCTCTAGCCAGGCTGAGCCACGCCCCGATCACTTTCAGTTTAGACGTTGCCGGGGCTTGGCGCAAGACGGTCATCGCCCCCCAAAATACATTCCCGGGCTGTAACCCCAACACCGCATTCCGGTTGTGACAGTATGGAAGGCATGCCGAAACCCACCCGTAGGACCTGGCTCGCTTCAACTGGTGGCGTCCTGGCCGCACCTCACCTGGTGGCATCCCAACAGCCCGGCGGCGAAAAGCCCCGCAACATCATGTCCGGCAGTTGGAGCGAAGAACGGCTCAGAGCGTGCCTGATCGCCCGCCCGAAGTGGAAGCCGTTCCCCACTTCAGCCGACCGCAGCGCATGGGACGGCCTGCCGGCCGGGTTGCGCAGAGAATTGCTGTCCTTGGCGGAGGCGCAGCTTGGCGCCCCTTGGCCTTCACTGCTGGCCAGTTCCTTCCTCGAATTCGCTCGCAATGGCAACCGCTCGCGATTTGAAAGCGTGCGCAGCGCCCGCCGCAACCGCTTGGGCGACCTGGTCATCGGCGAGTGCGTCGAGGCCCAAGGGCGGTTCCTCGACGAGATCGCCAACGGCATCTGGCTCACGCTTGAAGAAACCTGGTGGGGCGTGCCGGCGCACGTGGGCGTGCAGCGCGCCGGGTGCGGCTTGCCGGACGTCAACGAGCCCATTGTCGACTTGTTCGCCGCCGAAACCGCCAGCCTGCTGGCGTGGACCGATTACCTGCTGGGGGCGCGGCTCGACACCGTCTCGCCGCTCATGCGCCCGCGCCTGCGCGCGGAAGTGGACCGCCGCATGCTCACCCCATGCCTGGAACGCAACGACTTCGGCTGGATGGGGTGGAACGCATCGCGCACACGGCCGGTGAACAATTGGAACCCGTGGATCAACTCGAACTGGCTTACTTCGGCGCTGCTCATGGAGGCGAACGAACAGAGGCGCGTCGCGGCGGTTTACCGGATCCTGCGCAGCCTGGACAACTTCATCAACCCTTATCACGACGACGGTGGCTGCGACGAAGGCCCCGGCTACTGGTCGCGTGCGGGAGCGTCGCTATTCGATTGCCTTGACCTGCTCCACTCGGCGACCGGCGGCGCGCTCGACGTGTACGATGTTCCGCTGATCCGCGAGATTGCCCGCTACATCATGCGCGCGCACGTTGCCGGCAATTGGTTCATCAACTTCGCGGACGCATCCGCGCACGCTTCCCCTTCGGGGGACCTGGTGTTCCGCGCGGGGCGCCGCATCAAAGACGACCGTCTGCAGGCGTTCGGCGCCTTCCGCGCATCCGAGTTGAGCGGAGGCAAGCTGCGGCGCGACAGCCTGGGCCGCCAACTGCCGGCCATCTTCAATTACGAGACCTTGCGCGCCGCGCGGCCGCAAGCGCCGCTCATCGGCGACGTTTGGCTGTCCGGCATTCAGGTGATGGCGGCGCGGGTGAAAGAAGGCTCTGCCGACGGGCTATACATAGCGGCGAAGGGCGGCCACAATGCGGAAAGCCACAACCACAACGACGTCGGCAACTTTGTGGTTTACAACGACGGCAAGCCGGTTCTCATCGACGTGGGCGTGGAGACCTACACCGCCAAAACATTCAGCAACCAGCGGTACGAGATTTGGACCATGCAGTCCGCCTACCACAACCTGCCGACCATCGATGGCGTGATGCAGCACGATGGACGCGAGTTCGAGGCGCGCGACGTGCGCTACCGCGCGGACGCCCGCGGCGCGGAGTTGAGCCTGGACATCGCCAAAACCTATCCGGCGGAGGCGGGCGTGGAATCCTGGCGGCGTACGATGCGCCTGGATCGCGAGAAGAACGAAATCTCGATCGCGGATGCCTGCCAGCTCAAGCGGGACGCGGCGCAGGTCACGTTGACGCTGATGACGCCGTGCGGCGTGCGCGTCGCATCGCCCGGCGAACTGGAACTGGACGGCCTGCAGGCGGGGTTCGGCAAAGCGCGCGTGCTGTTTGAAAGCGCTCGGCTGACGCCCAAGGTGGAAGAAGTCACCATCACCGACGGCCATCTGAAGAGCGTCTGGGGCGACCGCCTGTACCGGATTCTGCTGGTTGCCGATCGCCCGGGGCGCACCGCCGCCTGGATGGTGCGCGTTGCGGGGAGTTAGCCCGATCAGCGTTCTTCCAACACGTTGTAGGCCACGTACAGCCTGGGCGCGGCGTTGTGGAACGTGGCCAGTATGCGCCCATCGGCAAGGTTCGTGAAGACGGGATAGCCGCCGTAGTGCCACGGTCCCTTGATGGGATCGAGTTGCAGTTGGAACTGCCAGGAAGCGCCGCCGTCGGCGCTGGAGGCTACCTGGCATCGCCCGTCGTCGAACGCGGCGCGGTAGCCCGCCAGCAGCCGGCCCTTGGGCGTGATGTGCAGGGAAGGAGAAGTGCCGCACAAATTGACGCGCGTGGCCTCGCTCCAGGTGTCGCCGCCGTCGGAAGAATGCGCCACGTGGAAGGGGCGGCTCGGGTCGTCGGAATGTCCGCGAATCAGCGCGAGCACACGCGAGTCCGGGAGCAGGATGATGGGCGTCTCGTCGCCCTTGCCCTCCACGATGCGCCGGTAGTTGCCCCAGGTCTCTCCGTTGTCCGTGGATTTCACCAGGGCGCACGTCCACGCGCCGCGCCGGTCGTAAGCGCCCCAAAGTGGCAGCAACAGGGCGCCACTCGGCAACTCCACGACGCGGCCGAAGGCGAACGGCTCGAAGCCTTCGTAGCTCTGGGCCTTGCGATTGCTCCAGGTGTTGCCGTTATCGTCCGAAACGGGGCAGAACAGCAACGCGTTGCGGTCGTAGTTCTGGCTCTTGGGATGCAAATAGAAGCCGTCGGCGTAAGGCATCAGCAGGCGTCCGGAGGACAGGCGCGTGAGCGTGCAACCTGCTTCGATGCCGCCCTTGCGAAACACCGATCCGAAGAACATCTCCGGCGCGCTCCAGGTCTTGCCGCCGTCGAAAGACCGCACGATGCCGGTGCGCTGTCCCGCGCTCAAATCACCGCCAGTGTTGAACGCCGCCAGCAGATCACCGTTGTTGCAGCGGCAGGCGCCGGCGATGGCGGCCGTCGATGCATCATGCACGATGCCTTTCGCTACGATTTTGAGAACCGGGCCGGCCGCGGTGGCTCGCGGCGCCAAGGATGCGGCGGCCGAGGCGCAGAAACCCCGGCGGCTCCATTCGCGTTCATTCATGCATAACCTCCTCAACCGCAGATCGTGCCCGCGATCCAGCGCGGGCCGTCGGCGTCGGTATTGAAATAGTAGACGGACAGGACGCGGCCGCCTGGCAGTAACGTGCTCCAGGGATAGCCGATGTCGACCGAGCCGCCGTCCTCCCGCAGGATGATTTCCGGCGCGGTGGCGGCGTTGGTGCACTCGGGATCCAGGATGCGCGCGCGGATCCCATACGGTTTGTGGCGGTAGCCGTACACGAGCCAGACGCGGTTATCGGGCAGGCGCAGCGCGTGATGCGGATGGCCCTGGAAGCCGGCGTCCTGCCAGTGCTCGAAGCTCTTGCCGCCGTCGGTCGACCGCGCGATCACCGTGTGATCGTCGAATTTCGCCGTGCGTATGAAGGCCACCAGGTCGCCTTTGGGAGTTTCATACAGAGAAGTCTCGTTGAATTCAACCTTGTCGTCCCACGCAACCCGGCAAGAGTACTCCCACGTTTTCCCGCCGTCGGACGAGATCAGCAGGTGTAGATCCGACGGGTACATCTTCTCCCATCCGTACGCCACGACCCAGTAAAGCCGTCCGTCGCGTCCCTGGCACATGGCGCCGCGGTTGTAAGCCGGCAGCGGCTGGCCGAAGGGATTCTTCAGGTTCCGGCCCGGCACCGGCGGCGGAACGTACGGGCCCTGCCAACTCCTGCCGCCATCCACGGATCGCACGATGTAGCCACCAAGGAACTTGTACGGGGCGTGGCCGTTCCCGGGCATCTGGGCACCGGGCGGCATCCAGTACCAGGCGTAGCTGGCGCAGACCAGCGCGCCATCGCGAAGCTGAACCATGCAAGGATCCTGCGAGCCGCCCTCGGCGTGCGCATATATCGGCTCCGGATCGCGGGTCCAGTTTTCGCCGTTGTCGCGCGAGCGCACCAGGACCAGATTACTGTTCGGATCGGTGTGTGAATAACCTTTCCCTCCCACCCGGCGGCGGTCCGGTGCGCGCCGGAAAGCCACGATCAGTTCGCCGCTGGGGCGGCGGACGATCGACGGGAACGCGCTGTAAAAGTTGGAATCTTTGTAGACGGTCAGGTCCTTTAGCTTCTTGTAGGAACGCGGGGCGGCGGCGCCGGATATCGACAGCGACGCGCCCGCGGCGGCCTCGATGAATGTATTCCGTGTGATCAGCATGAAAAAGCTCCCTTGTTGTCTGCCCGCGTTCATTATACTGAGGAAGAACCGTGAAGCTCTCAATCCTGATCCCCGTCTACAACGAGCGAGTAGTGGTCGAACGGAGCCTGGCGCAGGTGCTTGCCGCGCCTCTGCCCGAGAACATGGAGCGCGAGCTGGTCATCGTAGACGACTGCTCGACCGACGGCACCTGGGCGATCCTCCAACGTCTGGCCGCGAACGAACCGGCCATCCGGCTGTTCCGCCACGAGGTGAACCAAGGCAAAGGCGCCGCGGTGCGCACGGCCATCCAGCATGCGACCGGCGATTTCGCCCTGGTCCAGGACGCCGACCTCGAGTACGATCCCAGCGAGTATCCGCACCTGCTTCGTCCCATGCTCGACGGCCGCGCCGATGCTGTTTTCGGTTCGCGGTACCTCGCCGGTGAACAGCGGCGGGTGCTGCTGTTCTGGCATTCGATGATCAACAAGCTTCTCACGCTGGCCTCCAACATGTTTTCCAACCTGAACCTAACGGACATGGAGACTTGTTACAAGGTCTTCCGCACGGACCTGCTCAAGAGCGTGCCGATCCGCAGCAATCGTTTCGGCTTCGAGCCGGAGATCGTGATGAAGTGCGCCAAGCGCAAATTCCGTGTTTACGAGGTGCCGATCAGCTACCACGGGCGCACCTTTGAGGAAGGCAAGAAAATCGGCTGGAAGGACGGGCTCAAGGCGATGGCCGTCATCCTATACTTCTGGGCCGTGGACGACTTGTACACCGAGCCTTACGGGCGAGGGTTGCTGAACAATCTCACCGGCACGCCGCAGTACCTGAACTGGCTCGCGAAACTGTTGCGCAAGCACGTCGGGGACAGCATTCTCGAGATCGGCGCCGGCATCGGGCACCTCAGCGCGCGGCTGATGGGGCGGCGGCTCCGCTATGTCGCCACCGAAAGAGATCCGCTCTACCTGCATGCGCTGAGCAATCGCTTCCTGCGGACGCCAAACGTCGAAGTGCGGCGGCTCGATCCGGCGGAGCCCGCCGATTACAGCGAGATGCAAGGCGCCTTCGATACGGCGCTTTCGGTGAATGTGCTCGAGTACCTGGACGATCCGGCCTCGACACTCCGTTCGCTGTATGGAGTCCTGCAGCCGGGCGGCACGCTGCTTGCCTTGGTGCCGCAGGGCCGCTGGCTGTTCGGCAGCGTCGACCGTACGCTGGGCCACCAGCGGCGGTTTTCGCGCCGCGAGTTGCGTGAGTTGCTTGAGAACGCCGGTTTCAAAGTCGAGAAATTCTACCAGCTGAACCGCGCCGGAGTGCCCGCATGGGCGCTGTACGGCCGCCTTTTGCATCGCAAGAAGATCAACAAAGTCACACTCAAGATCTTCGATAAGACTGTGTGGTTCTTGCGGCTGATCGATCCTCTGCTGCCTTGGCCCGGGCTGACCCTGGTGGCGGTGGCGCGCAAGTCCGCCTGAGATTCGCGTGGGGAGTCGCGCTCGTCATGTTGTGGAGACAATGCTGTTTATCGCTCGTCCTGGCGTCGGCCATGAGCGCCGCAGCCGGTCCCGATCTGATCCACTCGAACTGGAAGGCGCGCTGGATACGCGTGCCGGGCGCGCCTGCCTCCGAATACGGCGTGTACCATTTCCGGCGCGTGTTTACGCTCGACACCAAACCGGCCTCCTTCGTCGTCCACGTGAGCGGCGACAACCGGTATCAGCTTTACGTGAACGGCGTCCGCGCGGCCTGGGGGCCGGCCCGGGGCGATCTGAAACACTGGCGGTTCGAGACGGTGGACCTTGCGCCGCACCTGGCGGCGGGCCGGAACGTGCTGGCGGCAATCGTCTGGAACGACGGCCCGTACGCGGCTGTGGCGCAGATTTCCAGCCAGACGGGCTTCCTGCTGCAGGGCGCTGGTCAACTCGAACAGATGGTGAATACGGATGCGCAGTGGCGGTGCGCCCGGAACACGGCCTACGCAGCGAACCCGCTCGCTCCGGAGCACTCCACGGGATATTACGCCGTGCCTCCCGGCGAGCGCATCGACGCGGCTCTTTATCCATGGGGGTGGGAGAAGCCGGATTTCGACGACCGATCCTGGGCGCCCGCCGAAGCGGGTAAGACCGCGGCGGGGCGCTATGCGCAGGACTCGCCGACGCCCTGGATGTTGGTGCCACGCTCCATTCCTTTCATGGAAGAGACGCCCCAGCGACTCTCCCGTGTACGCCGCAGCGAAGGCGTGACGCCGCCCGCGGAGTTCCCGCGCCGTGCGGCGCCCTTCAAGATCCCGGCGCGCACACGGGCAACGATCCTGCTCGACCAGGACCACCTTACGACGGCGTTTCCGGAGTTGACCGTGAGCGGCGGCAAGGGCGCAACCGTTTCCCTGCGGTATTCCGAGGCGATGTGGAAACCCGGCAAGCCACGCGAGAAGGCGCATCGCGACACGGTGGATGGGCTCGTCGTGTTGGGCAACCAGGATGTGTTCACGGCCGACGGCGGGCGCCGTCAGTTCCGCACCTTGCACTGGCGCACGTTTCGCTACCTCGAAATGGAAATTGAAACGCGCGATGCGCCGCTTACTATTGAAGACCTGCGCGGCGTCTATACAGGTTATCCGTTCCAACGCCGCGCGCGTTTCGAAAGCGATTCCGCGGAATTGGCGAAGATCCTCGACATCGGCTGGCGTACCGCGCGGCTGTGCTCGCACGAGAGCTACATGGATTGCCCGTACTATGAGCAATTGCAGTACGCCGGCGATACGCGCATCCAGTCCATGGTGAGCGTCTACATGACCGGCGACACCCGCCTGATGCGCAACGCCATTGAGCAGTTGGACAGCTCGCGGACTTCCGAAGGAGCCACGTTCAGCCGCGCGCCCTCGGCGCTGCAGCAGTACATCCCGCCCTTCTCGCTGTGGTGGATTGGGATGCTCCACGACTACTGGATGTACGCGGACGATCCCGCCTTCGTCCGCCAGATGCTGCCCGGTGTGCGAAGCGTGCTGGCTTTCTTTGCACGTTACCAGGGTGACAAGGGCTCGCTTGGCCGCATGCCCTGGTGGAATTTCGTCGATTGGGTGCCTGCATGGAGAAGCGGAGTGCCGCCCACAGGCGAAGAGGGATCTTCAGCACCTTTGGATCTGCAACTGCTGCTAGCCTACCAGTGGGCCGCGGAGATGGAGCGGGCGCACGGCCTCGCGGCGCTGGCCACAGTTTACCGGGACGAGGCGGACCGGCTCAGCCACGCCGTTGTGGACCTTTACTGGGACCCGGCCCGTGGTCTGTTTGCCGACACGCCGGATAAGAGGGACTTTTCGCAGCACACCAACGCGCTTGCCGTGCTGGCCCACGTGAAGACCGGCGACGATGCGCGGCGGATCATCCGGCGCTCGCTTACCGACAAAAGCCTCTCGCAAGCGACCATCTACTTCCGATACTACTTGCACCTCGCCATGCGCGAGGTGGGATTGGGCGACCGCTATCTCGATATGCTCGACACCTGGCGGGAAATGATCGCGCAGGGTTCAACCACCTGGGCCGAGTGGTCCGGCCCGCGCGTGCGCTCGGAGTGCCACGCCTGGGGATCCAGCCCCAACATCGAACTGCTGCGCACGGTGCTGGGCGTGGATTCGGCTTCGCCCGGCTGGAAGAAGGTTGTCGTGCGGCCGCACCTTGGCAAGCTCACACGCGTTTCCGGCACGGTGCCACATCCGGCGGGGGAAATCGCAGTGCGCCTGGAGATGCGCGACGGCAAGCCGGCCGGCGAGATCGCGCTCCCGCCGGGAATCTCCGGCGAGTTTGTCTGGGGCGGGACCAGCCGCCCGCTCAGCCCCGGCAAGAATGATCTGCGGACCTGGTAGACCCGGCCGGCCTCACAGTATTCCAGCTTCGAGCCGTGGGGCTTACTCGTCGATGCGGGGAAGGTAAATACTGAACGTGGACCCGGCGCCGGGCCGGCTGGAGACGGATATCCAGCCGCCGCTCTGCTGGACGATACCGTAAACGGTCGCGAGTCCAAGGCCAGTGCCGCTGCCCTGCGGTTTCGTGGTGTAGAAGGGCTCGAACATGTGACGCAATGTGGCCTCGTCCATGCCCGCCCCGGAATCGTGCACCGTCAGCAGAACGTGGCGCCCGGGCCGGGCGCCAGTGTTTGCCGCGGCATCCTCTTCACTGACGTCCACGTTCGCCGTGGCGATGGTGAGCGTTCCGCCATCCGGCATTGCGTCGCGCGCATTCATCGCCAGGTTGAGCAGCGCCTGGTCGATCTGGCCGGGGTCCACCTGCACCCGTCCGAGACCGGGATCCAGCGCGGTGACCAACGTGATCTTCTCGCCCATCAGAGGCTGCAGCTTCTGCTCAGTCTCCGAGACCAGTTCATTCAAGTCGAGCACTTTCGATTGCAACACCTGCCGCCTGCTGAAGGCCAGCAACTGCCGGGTAAGCGAGGCGGCGCGCTCCCCGGCACGCCGAATCTCAGCGAGGCTGGGGCTCAACGGGTCGGCCTTGGACAGCCGGGAGAGGCCCAGTTCGCTGTAGCCGTTGATGACGGTGAGCAGGTTGTTGAAGTCGTGGGCGATGCCTCCGGCGAGGCGTCCGACCGTCTCCATCTTGCGCGCCTCGATCAACTGCTCCTCCATGTTGTGCCGCTCGGTCACGTCCTGCAGTGTGCCGGCCAAGGTCGTGGGCGCGGCATCCGCATGGTCGATGACGCCGCCCTGCATCAGCACCCAGCGTGTACGACCGTCGCTGGGGCGGATCACCATGAACTCGCGGCTGAAGGGTTTGCCACCTCCGAGCGCTTCCGTCTCGAGGAATTGGCGAATCTCATCGCGGTAAGAGGGGGCAACGATTTCCAGCAGGCATTGCGCGGCCCGGTTGCAACCGTAAGGAATCCCCAGGATTTCACTCAGCGTTTCCGAACTCGTCCACTCAGCGGTCTTGACATTCAGCGTCCAGGTTCCGAGGTTGGAGACGCGCTGCGATTCACGGAGCCAGTACTCGCTTTCGCGCAGAGCTTCCTCGACGCGCTTGCGCTCGGTGACGTCTATGACCACCCCGTCCAGAGACAAGGCTTCGCCTGCGGCGGAATAGACGGCACGCCCTCTGTCATGCGCCCAGCGCACGTTTCCATTGGGCTGGCGCACGCGGTACTCGTAGACGTAAGGCCGATGCTGTTCAATGCTCTCCCGGGTAAGGCGTATGACGCGCGGCAGGTCTTCAGGCAAGATAAGGCTTCCGAAGACGACACGCCCGGAAATGAACTCCTCGGCGGCGATGCCGGTGATACTCTCGATCCCGGCGCTCATGTGGCATACGCGCCACGGGTAATCCAATTCGCAGCGGTACACCGCGCCCGGGATATTTTCGATCAGCGTCCTGCGAGCTTCCTCGCTTGCCTTTAACGCTTCCTCGGCCCTCTTCCGCTCGGTGATGTCGGTCTGTATGCCCACGAATCGGAGGGGGCCACCGTCCTCGTCCCGGCTCATGACCTTGCCGCGCGCCAGGATCCACTTCCAGCTACCGTCCTTCGTTTGCAGCCGGTATTCGCTTGTGTAGATGGGCGTCTCCTCGCATAAGTGTCTCCTCAAAGCCTCGTGCACGGCTTCCCGGTCATCCGGGTGGAGGCGGGCTTCCCACTCGGCGGAAGCATCCGGTAATTCGTCTTCCCCGAAGCCGATCATCGCCTTCCATTGTTTTGAATGGTAGGCGCGGGGGGTTCCCCGATCCCAATCCCACACGCCGTCACCGGCGCCTTCCAACGCGAATTGCCAGCGCTGCTCGCTCTGCCGCAGGGACTCGGCTGCCTGCCGCTCGGCCAAGCCCAGCGCCAGCGCCGCCGCGATACGCTCGAAAAACGCGATGCGCCTGGCATCGAAACGCTTCTTGCGCCGGTCGTTGAACTGCAGGAGGCCGAAGAGTTCCCCCATGGCCTTCAGCGGAATGAGGGCCAACGACTCGTAACCGGCGGCGGCGCAAAAGCCGCGCAGGCGGGTGGCGCGATGTTCCCGGGAGAGTTGTTTGACGGTCTCGGAAAGGTTGTTGGTCCAGAACGCGCCTTCTTCGGTGAAGTAGGTTGCTCCTGGATTGAAACGTCCCAGGAGAACGGCTCCGCAAAGGCATTCGAGCGGGGGAGGGACGGACTTGTCGACTTCTTCCTCGGGTTGTCCGCCGATGCTCCAGAGCCGGTCCTCATGCTCGCGGAACTCGGGTGGGAAGCCCGCGGTCTCCGTGTAAGGGTAGTCTTCGCCCAAACGAAAACGTATGCCGACGGCTTCGCAACCGGACCAGCGGCGCAGTCGCGACACCACCTGACGGAGCAGGTCGGGAACGGCATTGGGGATGCCGACCAGACTCAGAACATCCAGTAGAACTTCGCGTTCCTGCTCGACGCGCTTACGCTCGGTGATGTCGGTGAAGACGGTAACGACGCTGGCAGGCCTTGTCGAGGAACCGGCGAAGCAAGGGATTGCATCAATCTCGATCCATCGCACCTCGTCGCGCTTCGGGTCGAGCACGCCCATCACGGCGTTGTGAACCTCTTCGCCCGTTGCCAAGGCAGCCATCGCCGGGTGATCCTCGCCGGAGAAAGGCGAACCGTCCTCGTGGATGGCACGCCAGCCAGGGTCCATGGATGTGCGCCCTCGCATCTGGTCCAGGGTGAGGCCCAAAATCGATTGCGCAGCGGGATTGGCGTCTATGATGACGCCCGTGTCGTCCTGCCAGACCACGCCGCGGTGCATCCGGTAATGAAGGAATTCATGTGCGTCCGCCCCGTCAGGGTCTGCTCCGTCGATCGGCTGCTCTCGCTGCATTAGGAACATTGTAGACGGTAGACAACGCTCCTGCGTGCAAACCGGCGCGACTGCGGCCGCTATGCCGGCGTGTCACCCACCTCGCGTTGCAGACGGTCGAGTTCCGCCTTCAGTTCCCTCACCACCTTGGCATAAGCGGGATCGTCGTAAAGGTTCCGCATCTCGCGCGGATCTCTTTCGAGATCGTAGAGTTCCCAGGCGGGCACGGTGGCCGGCGGGTTTGCCCCGCGCATGCCGAGAGGCTGGCCGTAAACGTAGATCAGCTTGTAGCGGTGTGTGCGGAGGCCGTAGCTGGCCGGCACGCGATGGCTTTCGTCGTTGTGCATCCAGTAGCGGTAGTACATCGAGCGGCGCCAATCGCGCGGCGTGCGGCCTTCGAGGTTCGCGCGGAAACCGCGGCCCTGCATCGCGGCGGGTCTGGCTGCTCGCGCATACTCGAGGAACAGCGGCGCAAAGTCGATGTTCAGCAGCATGTCCCTGTTCACCGTGCCGGGGCGAATCATGCCGGGATAGCGGATGAGGAAGGGCATGCGCAGCGACTCTTCGTACATCAGGCGCTTGTCGTACCAGCCGTGGTCGCCGAGGAAGAAGCCCTGGTCGGACGTGTAAATCACGACCGTGTCGCGCGCGAGGTTTTCCGCGTCGAGATAATCGAGCAGGCGTCCCACGCCGTCATCGACGCTTTGCACGCAGCGCAGGTAATCCTTGATGTAGTACTGATAGGCCCACTTACGCAAGGCATCGCCCGTAAGACCGGAAGGAATGTCTATCTTCAGATCCGTTTTGGTGCTGTTTTCTCCCACCCGCATCTTCACGGCGGTGACGCTCGCCGGGCGGCTTTCGTAATGGTCGAACAGGTTGTCGGGTTCGGGAATGGTCTGGCCGTCGAACAAGTGCGCGTACTTAGGTCCGGGCAGCCACGGCCGGTGCGGAGCCTTGTGGTGGCACATCAGGAAGAACGGCTTGTCCGGATTGCGCTTCCTGAGCCAGTCCAGACTGAAATCCGTGATGAGGTCCGTGCAATAACCCTGGTGCTTCTTCTTCTCGCCACGATCTATGAAGACGGGATTGTAGTAGTCGCCCTGGCCGGGCAGTATGTTCCAATAATCGAAGCCGGATGGGTCCGTCACCAGGTGCCATTTGCCGACGATGGCCGTCTGGTAGCCCGCGCCTTGCAGCCGTTTGGCCACATTGTCATGGCTGGGGTCCAAGCGGTCCGAGAGCGTGTAGACGCCATTCTTGTGGCTGTACTGGCCGGTAAGGATGGCGGCCCGGCTGGGCGTGCAAATGGAATTGGTGCAGAAACAGTTGTCGAGCCGCGCGCCGCCCTGGGCGATGCGATCGAGGTTCGGCGTCCGGTTGATGCGGCCGCCGTAAGCCGAGATGGCGTGCGAGGCGTGATCGTCCGCCATGATGTAGAGGATGTTCGGCCGGCCGCGAACCGCTCCCCGGACCACGGGCGCCGCGGCCAGGCTCAGTATTTCCCTGCGGCTTAACGGATTCATTTGCGCACTCCCTTCCGGAACGATCTTATAGCAACCCACACCGGCGTATCATGTCCGTATACTGGCCAGTGAGACTTCACTATGTGGGAATCCTTGCTTTCACGACGAGACGTTTTGGCCGCCGCGGCAGCCTTGCCGCTGCAAGCGGCCGGAGGTGGCTGGATCGAGCTGTTCAACGGGAAGAACCTGGACGGTTGGCGCGCCGGCGGGAATGCCGGATCGTGGAAGGTGGCTGGCGGCGCCATCGAAGCCGGCGGCCCTCCCTCGCACCTGTTCTATACGGGCCCGGTGAGCCGGGCGGATTTCCGCAACTTCGAACTCGAGGTGGAGGCGCTGCTCCACCCGCGCGCCAATTCAGGCATCTACTTCCACACCGCCTACCAAGCCAAGGGATGGCCGGAGAAGGGATTTGAGGTCCAGCTCAATAACACGGCTACGGGCGAGGGCGGCTATCTCGAGCGCAAGAAGACGGGCTCGCTTTACGGGATTCGCAACGTCTACAAACAACTCGCGGCGGACAGCGAATGGTTCAAGATCCACATCGCCGTTCGCGGCAGGAACGTTCAGGTGCGGTTGGATGAAACATTGCTGGTGGACTACACCGAGCCTGAGACGCCCGTAATTCCGCCCGGCATTCCGCGCGGCCGGTTTCTCAGCCACGGCACGTTCGCTTTGCAGTGTCACGATGCAGACACGCGCGCCCGGTTCCGTTCCATCCGCGTGCGCCCGCTCGCGGGCACCGTGGCCGCGCCGGCTGCGGAAGCGCCGGTGGTGGACGACGCCTACCGCAGGATCATCGCCTGCGGCGCGCGCAACATCCCCATGGTCGACTACCACGTTCACCTGAAAGCGGGGTTGACTATCGAACAGGCGCTCGCGCGTTCGAGGCGCGACGGCATACAGTATGGGGTCGCGGTCAACTGCGGGAAGGGTTTTCCCGTTCACGACGACGCCGGGCTGAGGCTATTCATCAACGACATGAAAGGTCAGCCCGTCTTCCTTGCCTTGCAGGCGGAAGGGCGCGAGTGGGTGCAGATGGTTTCGCGGGAGGCCGTCGCGCTCTTCGACTACGTCTTCACCGATTCGATGACGTGGACCGACAACCGCGGCCGCCGCATGCGCACCTGGATTCGCGACGAGGTAGGAACCATCACGGACGAGCAGGAGTTCATGGACACGCTTGTCGACCGGGCCGCCGGCATCCTGGAACACGAGCCCATCGACATCTACGTGAATCCGACGTTTCTGCCCGACCAGATCGCCAAGGGCTACGACCGGCTTTGGACCGAACCGCGCATGCGGCGGGTAATCGAAACTGCCGCGCGCAACCACGTGGCCATCGAAATCAACGACCGCTACCATCTGCCGAGCCCGGCCTTCATCCGCATGGCCAAAGCGGCGGGCTGTAAATTCACCTTCGGCACCAACAACGGCGGCCCATACGATCTTGGGCGCAGCGAATACGGACTCAAGATGGTGGACGAATGCCGGCTCACCTGGCGCGACTTTTTCGTGCCGGGCGCTTGGTGGCCCAAGGCCGTCGAGCGCAAAGGCGGGGTGCTGCGCGGCTGACAGGAGGTCCCTCCGTGAAACGGATCGGTTTGCTTGTCGCTCTGTCGATTCTCCCGGCGGCGGCAGTGGACCTGAATTGCGCTTCGAAGTTCCTGAGGGTAGCACTATCTCCTGCCAGGCCGGCGTTTCAAACGCTCGCCGTAGACAGCTTGGGGAAGGGCAAACTCTCGGCGAATGTGTTGCACGCGCCGGGTACACCTTTGAAACCCTATGCGGTGAAGCGCACGGGCACAACGGCTGAGTACCTGCTCGGTGAAATCCCGGTGTGGAGCATCGCGTTGTCCGAGAAGCAGATCCGGCTACGTTCGCAATGGAGCAAGCAGGTTGCGCCGGAAGCGTTGGAAATCTCCATCGATCCGCGCGTCTGCCACGCCACACTGCCCGGTAGGATAAACGAAGACGGCAGCGTGAGTCTGCCCGCGCTGCTGCACAAGCCGGATCACGGCACTCTGCGGATCACTACGGGCGCGGCAGTGAAACTCTCCTTGCCGTACGGTGCCAGCCGGGGCAAGGAAGGTTATTGGGTCAACGTGGCCTTTCCGGCCGCAACACGCGCACTGCCGCAAGTCGAGTACATTCTTGACGTGGTGAACATTCACCCCGGTCTGCCGGTAGTGGTACAGGATCCGCGCTTCAAGGTCCTGGCCAACCACTCGGCCAGCGATCCCGCGCCGCTTACCTACTTCCAGTACGCGCTGGTCGCTTCGCAGTGCCCGCCGCTGGCCGACGGACTCCGAGCGACGGACTTGATGCGCGATACGCTGGACCACTACCTGGCCGGGATGAAAGGCTTCGGCATGCGCGGCTATCGAGGTGTGGCGGCGGATAAGGACCGCTATCCTTACGCCAGCCTGGACACCTTTCCATCACTGGTCATCTCCGCGGCCGAGTATGTACGGGCGGCCGGCGATGCGGAGTGGCTCAAGAAGCACTATGAGGGGATTGAAGCGTGGGCCGCGCGTATTCTCGCCTTCGATAGCGACGGGGACGGGTTGATCGAGTATCCTCTAAGCGGGAATTCAGGTTCCTGGCCCGAGGTGTTGAAGTACCGGCCCGCCAATTGGTGGGACAGCATCGGCTTCGGACACAAGGACGCGTACTCGAACGCGCTGGCAAGGGGGCGCGTTCCCGCGAGTATCGCGACAAAGCCGAACGACTCAGGCAGGCGTATGTGCCCACGTTCTACAATCCTGCCACCGGAATGCTGGCCGGATGGAAGAGCGCCGATGGGAAGCTCCACGACTACTATTTCACTTTCGTGCAAGGCCTGGCCATCTCGGTCGGTTTAGTTCCCGCCGAGCGGGCGAACCAGATCATGGACCGCCTGCTGGTCAAGCTCAAAGAAGTGGGCTGCGGCCATTTCGACTGGCGCGCCTGGGACGGAGCCCCACACGGTTATGAGGGGTTGCTGGTGGACAATTTCCTGGCGTTACTGGCGGTCCGTACGGGTTGGGCATCGCGTTAGCGGCGCCGCGCACATGTTACGTTTGAATTTCGGGTTCTGAATCAAAATGGCGCAACATAGGGTCTGTCCTTGGTGGATGGGTTATTTTCTCGCCAGTCCGGTCCGTCGGTTGTGGTACACGCCGGGATCGCTGGTCGCCGCGCATTTGAAACCGGGCATGACGGTGCTCGAACCGGGTCCCGGCATGGGCTTCTTCACTATCGAGATGGCCCGGCTGGTGGGAAAGGACGGCCGCGTAGTGGCGGTTGACATTGAGCGGAAGATGCTCGATGTGCTCATGCGCCGCGCGGCGAAGGCGGGCGTGGCAGACCGGATTGACGCCCGCGCCTGTGCACCGGACTCCATGGGCCTGGCCGACTTGGCTGGCCGGGTGGACTTCGTTCTTGTCTGCGCCGTGGTGCACGAATTGCCGGACCAGGAGATATTCTTCCGCGAGACGGCCCAAACGATGAAGCCGGGTGCGACACTCCTGCTGGTCGAACCGTCCGGCCACGTTTCGGAGCACGAGTTCGACCGGGAATTGAAACTCGCCGGAGCCGCCGGGCTGCAGATTGAACGGCAAGTAGCCATTCGCCGCAGCCACGCCGCCCTGCTGAAAAAGTCCTGACGGCGCCGCCGCCCCTTACAATGGGACTATCGCTTCTTTTCGCGGGCTGTTAGCAGCGGCGTGCGTTGTCCTGTCCATGAAGCGGTACGGCCTGGTAGCTTGATCGAACGCGTAGCAGAATTCGTCGTGCGCCACGGGTTGTTCCCGCCGGGTTGCCGTGTGGGTGTGGCAGTGTCGGGCGGTGCGGATTCGGTGTGCCTGCTCAAAATTCTTTTGGAATTGGCGCCGCGTTGGGACCTGCATTTGCGCGTTCTTCACCTGGACCACCGCTTGCGCGGGGCCGATTCGCGCGCCGACGCCGAGTTCGTGCAACGGTTGGCGGCCGCATCGGGTCTTCCTTTCGACCTGCGCTCGGTGAACGTGGCCGCGCTGGGCGGGAACCTGGAACAAGCGGCGCGGGAGGCGCGGCGCGGTTTCTATCTGGGATTAATGCGCGACAGGGTGGTAGATCGCGTGGCCACCGGCCACACGGCGGATGATCAGGCCGAGACGGTCCTCTTCCGCTTCCTGAGAGGGGCGGGTATTACGGGATTGGCGGGCATGCGCGCACTCACGCCGGAAGGCATCGCGCGTCCGTTACTCGAATTGCGCCGCGCGGAGATCCGCTCTTGGCTGAGCGCACAAGGCATCGAGTGGCGTGAGGATTCCTCCAACGCAGAGCGGCGTTTCGCGCGCAACCGCATCCGGATGGACCTTCTCCCGGCCCTTGAGCGGGACTGGAATCCCTCGCTGGCGGGTACGCTGGTTCAGTTAAGCAGAATTGCGCGCGACGAGGAGGACTACTGGGAGCAGTCCGTCCGAACGCTGGCCGCTGAACATCTGCGCGTGGACGGCTTGGCCGTTCTGGTGAATGCGAAGGGCCTGGCTCAGTTGCCGCCGGCTGTGTCCCGCCGTCTGGTGCGGCATGCCATCGAGCTGGCCAAGGGCGGTTTGTCGGGCGTGGAATTCCACCACGTCGAGCGCGTGCTCGACTTGGCGCGCAAGCGCGGCGGACACGGCAGGTTGCTGCTGCCGGGCGTGGACGTGTGGCGGTCCTTCGGCACTTTGCGGTTCCATCGCACGGACGGAGGCCCTTCTGGGGTCCCTCATGTCGTTTGGAATGAAGTTGATACGCCGGTTCCGGGAGATTGCCTGGATGCCTGCCGGCTCATCGGGCCACTTGCCGTGCGCACCTGGCAGCCCGGGGATGCGATGATGCTCGCTGGCCATGGTAACGAAACGAAAATAAAGGACTTGTTTCAACGTCACCGCGTGCCCTGCTGGGATAGGAGCGCTTGGCCGATGGTTACTAGTGGCGGGCGTATCGTCTGGACCCGGCAATTCGGTGTGGACGCTCGTTTTGCTGCTGGTCCCGGCTGCAAAAAGCTGTTGCTGGTGCGGGAGATAGTCGCCCCGGCGATTAAATCGGCGCAGAACGAATCTGCAGCGGCGCCGCGAACGTCTTTATAATTGAATTAGAGTGACGCAAGCCGAGACCGGCGAAGGCCAAGCATGAATTCCAATATCAAGACGGCAATATTCTGGGTAGTACTGATCTGTGTGGTCGTGCTGCTCGTGACGGTGGTCCGTACCGGCAAGACGCAGAACGAGCAGCAACTATCATTCACCGGGTTTATGAACGACGTGGAAGCCGGGAAGGTGAAGAGCGTGACCATCACCGACGGCGAAGTTCGCGGTAGCTACCGCGAGTCCACCGACACGCTGCGGGTTCAGATTCCCAAGAACTACCCCGACATCTACAAGGTTCTGCGCGAGAAGGGCGTGAACGTAGACATCAAGGAAGCGAACTCGAGCGGTTGGGTTTCGCTGCTGGTGAACTTCCTTCCGTTCATCCTTCTGGGCGGATTGTGGATCTTTATGCTGCGGCAGATGCAGAGCGGCGGCAACAAAGCATTGAGCTTCGGCAAGAGCCGCGCGCGGCTGCACTCGTC
>CAZLOS010000066.1:0-25883 GCA_964561215.1 uncultured Solibacteraceae bacterium
TAGGGATGAATAAGTGCTTTGCTGAATTTATCCCAGAACTATCTGGGGGCCACTATCAGGAGCGAAAGGAGAACACCGGTGAAACGAGTTCTAGTCCTGTCGATACTTCTGTTGCTTCCTGCTGCGACAGGGATCTCCAGGGGACGCGGCAACAACGTGCGGCACATATATGAGGACGAAACGTGGAAGGATCTCCTGGCCTCGGAAGGATCATGCCGCCACACCTGAACGCTCATCCCGAAGATCTTGTCGGGATCCCTCGCGGCTGGGTACACAACGTTGCGCTGTGTGAATAAGCCAGATGAGGTGAGCGACTGGGCAGAGTAAGCCGCTGGAAAAGGCCACAGGATTCCGAATTAAGTCCAACCACCAGGGATCTGACTGTTAGCACCCTCCCTCAGCATGACAGATCATCGAACGCCACCGAACCGTAACCAGAACCGTGTGTTACACCCCGCCACTTCGTCATCGTGGGCGGCCCTGCGAAGCCGCTCCAAACCATGAGCTATGAGTTGTAGGATCTGGCAGCCTGTACTCGAAATCCCGAAACGTGTCATATGGCAAAAGTCAATCGGGGATCGCCCGGGCACGCTGAGATGTGATCACTACAGTGTTCGGAAGCTCAAAGTACACATCTGTGGCGCATTCGGGGAGAGTGCAGAGCCCTGACAGCTTGAAGGTGAACGTCGCTTTCAGTTTGCAGTCAGCGGGCCCCGCGTTGCATGGTTCGCAACGCCACAGTGGTAGAACACGCTTCACCTCGGGGCCGAATATGGAAGGCCCGCTGAGGGTCCCCACGTCCAGGATTTCACCTCGTCCATTCACTCGCGCCACAGCCTCGACCGTTCCTTGGGCTCCGCTTAGCTGAGCGTATTGGGGATAGCGGGGCGCGACCACCCGACGGACAACTGCCTGCGTACCGTTAGTCTGCCCAGCCAAGAAAACGTGGAGGGACAAAAGTGTGCAAGCAACCACGAAGAGCTTCAATTTCACGTTGTTCTCCCTGCCAACCGATAACGAGAACTGCCCAGTACGGACTTCGTCATTCCGGAATCAAGCTCGACCACTGGCGTTCTCACCGTTAGAACCATCACTTAATATCGTAGCCCAAGGACGCCACTGAACCGTATCTCAAACTCCGCATATTACTCCCTGACGCCTCGTTATGGACCAGCCGGCGAAGCCGCTCTGTTTGAGGGCACCTTATGAGATTCATTGCTCACCTAGCCAATCCCCGCAACTCCCTTATGATGGGATTATGAGCGAGATTGTGGAACTGCTGGAGCGTTTCCGGCGCGGCCCGGAGTTGGTGGCGGTCGCTATGATCGGCGCGGCCGGGTCGGAACTCGACTATGTCCCCGCCCCCGGCGCATGGAGCGTGCGCCAGATCATGGCGCATCTGGCCGATTCCGAAATGGTGGGCGGGGACCGTTTCCGCCGCGTCATCGCCGAGGACAATCCCACCATCATGGTCTACGATCAGGACGCCTGGGCGACCAAGCTGGACTACGCCCGGCGCAAGCCCTCGCACTCGATGGAAACCTTCCGCCGCACGCGCGCGGACAACTACGAACTCCTGAAAGGCCTGCCCGCGGAGGCCTTCGCGCGCACCGGCACGCATTCTGAACGCGGCAAAATGACGCTTCTGGATCTGGTCCGCATGTACGCCGATCACGCCGAAGGGCACGCCAATCAACTGCGGAATACGCGCGCCGCCTTCAAGAGCGCCAAGACCGCGGCGCCGGGTCACTAATGTTCTCCCTCACGCTGGAATGCGCGCCCGCCGAGCGCGATCAACTTCTCGCCGACCTTTACGAGTGCGGCACGGCCGGGATCGTGGAAGAGGAGGTCCCCGGCGCGGGCCTGCGCCTGCGCGCGTTCTTCGACGACAACGGCGCGCGCGATGCGCTGGCGGCCCGCTTCGCCGCCCATGCGCCTTTCTGCCGCGACGAAGAGGACATCGACTGGATGGCCGGCTGGCGGGATTCCTGGCAGCCCACGCCGGTGGGCAAGAAGTTCTTCCTGGTGCCGGTGTGGTCCGGCACGCCCACGCCCGCGGGCCGCTGGCGGCTGGAAGTGGATCCCGGCATGGCGTTCGGCACCGGCTCCCACGCCACCACGCAACTGTGCCTGGAGGCATTGGAGCGGTATCTGCGCCCCGGCGATGCGGTCTTCGACCTCGGCACCGGTTCGGGCATCCTGGCGCGCGGTGCGGCGCTGGCCGGAGCCGGCCGCATCTACGCCTGCGATATCGATGCGGATTCGGCCGCCGTGGCCCATCGCGCTTGTCACGAGCGGGTCGCCGTGTTCGCAGGGTCGCTGCGCAGCGTGCGGCCAGCCTCGATCGACCTGATGCTGGCCAACATTAATGCCGAAACGCTCTCATCACTCGCCGTCGATCTCGCTGGCGCACTGCGCGAGGGAGGCCGCGCGATCGTGTCGGGATTCCCGCCCCGCCACCAGGAGCGCGTGACACGCGCGTTCGCAAAAGCGGGCCTTCACGCGCTCGAAGCGCAGGAAAAGGACGGGTGGGTCGGAATGGCCTTCTCCCTGGCCGCGGCTAAACGCTGACCACCGGGCACGGCGACTGCCGGATGATCGAATACGCGTTGGCACGCAGCCGCCCGAACATGCCCGCCGCCGAGCCGCGCCCGATGATTACGAGGTCCGCCTTGACGTGTTGGGCCATGGAACAGATGGTCTTCGGGGGATCGCCGCTTTCCATCAGGATCTTGCCGCTCACTCCAGCCTTGCTCAATAAGGCATCGATGCGCTCCCGGCTCTGCTCCTCAACGTGTTCCCGCCAGTCTCGATCGAAGTACTCGCCCGGCTGTGCTTCCAGGCAAGGGATCACGTAAGCCACCAGCAGTTCCGCTTCGAACCGTGCCGCAAACTGAGCCGCCCATTCGAGCACCGCCTTGCTCTGCGGCCCCAGGTCCAGTGCCACAAGGATCGTGTGAATCGTGACCGGCTCACGCCGCGGCGCCTGCTCCAGGTGCACGCCCGTCATGATGGGGCAGTCGGCGTCGTGAAGCACCTTCGCCGTGACCGACCCGAGGATGAAGCGCCGGAACGGGCCGTAGCCGTGCGTCGGCATGACAATCAGACCGCATTGTTGTTGGTGGGCGTACTCGACGATCTTGCGGGCCGGGTCGCCTTCGAGCAACACGCGCTCTACGCGGAACCCGCTCAGTTCCTCCGCCAGGAACGCGTCCAGATCTTTGCGCACCTGCTTGGCGCGCGCGGCGAACAACTCGTTCAACACCGCGCTGCCGACTTCCAGCGCGCTGAATTCGTAGTGCGGCGGGGGAAGTACGTGCAGCAGCGTCACGTCGCAATCACAGTGGGCCGCGATCGCCTCCACATAGCGCGCAGCCCCGACGCTACGCTCGGAGAAATCCACCGGGAGAACGACTTTTCTCAATGGCAGCATCACCCGTCTCCTTTCAGGAGAACCCGGCTCGCCTGACGGCTTCGATGCCGCAGGCGGCGCGCTATCTAGATGCTACTACTTGGCGGCCGGGCTGGCAGCAGCCGCCAGCCCCAGGTCGCTGAGAATTTTCGGCGCGGGTTCGTCCATGGCCAGCAGGCTATGGCACGCGTTGCAATCCTGCGAAATCCTGGCGCCCGCCGCGCTCGCGTGTGCGTCGTCGTGGCAGCGATAGCAGCCCGGGAAATCCGTGTGCCCGATGTTGTTCGGGTACGTCCCCCAGACCACCTTCATTGTTGGAAAGACGTTGCGGCTATAGATGGCCACCGCGGCGCCGGCCGCCCTGGCGATATCGCTCTGTTTGGCCGTGAATACCGAAGGATGCGAACTCCGGTAGTATTCACCCAACGCCGCCGGGATGCGGCGCAGAGCTTCTTCCTTGCTCGAATAGCTCGTGCGCAGCAATTCCACGGCCTGCTTCTTTACAAACGGAAGCGACGGAGAAATCGTCCCCGCCGCCATGGCCGCGTCCACGGCGCGTTCGGGAATCTCGTAAGCGTGCGTGGGCCGGTTGTGGCAGTCCATGCAATCCATTACGCGCACCGGCATGTCCTTGAGGCTTTCCGGCTTGAAATCCGCCGAGGCGTAAGCCGTCTTCTTTCCTTTGCCGTCGTCGTACTCCACCCAGGGAATCGTCTGCCGCTTGTGGTCCGAGTGCGCATAGCGGATCGTCACGCCGGGTCCCAGATGTACGCCATGAATACCAAGCCTGGAAGTGCGCCCGCCTCCGATGTGCATCAGCAGGACCGTCCTGGTGAGCGTGTTGGTTTCGTCGTCCGCGAACTTCTCTATCACCCGCAAGCGGTCTGCGCCGAACTTCTCGGGCCAGTGACAGGCCTCGCAGGTTTCGCGGGCCGGGCGCAGGTTTTCGACGGGCGTGGGAATGGGCCGGTCGTATGTATTGAACGTGACGGCGACCACCTGGCCCAGCCCGCTCAACTTGCTCTTGACGAACCAGTTCGCGCCGGGGCCGATGTGGCACTTCACGCACTCAACTCGTGAATGCGGCGAGTTCTGGTAGGCGGCGAATTCGGGCTCCATCACCGTGTGGCAGGTCTCGCCGCAGAACGTGACGCCGTCCATGTAAGAGACGGCGCTGTAGCTGAGCTGGCCGGCGATAATGGCGTTGACGCCCGTCACAACCAGCACGAACACGGCCAGCCTCCGCAGCTTGACGTTCTTCAGGTCGAGCGGCGGGAACTCGTGGGGGTAGGATCCCCTGCGTCGCTCCTTGCGAAAACGCAGCCAAATGCCCAAAGGGATCAGCACCAACCCAGCCAGAAAGATCCCGGGCAACATCAGGAAGGTAAGAATTCCCAGGTAGGGATTACTGGCCTCCCCGCGAATGAGCGTGGGCAGCAGCAGGATCCAGAGCACCGCCGCGGTGGTCACCACGAGCACGCCGACCTGGCTCAACCAGTTGCTGGAAAGGTAGACGACCGGGCTCAGCCAGTCCTTGATCTTGTCACGAAGGTTCGGAGTCGCCATGTTCGGCCGCCTTGCCGTCCGCCTCGCCCGCGCTCGGTTCGCCGGACGGGGGCAGATCGTGGTGTTCGCGCTTCCTGACGCTGAAACCGGTCAACCACGCCGTGTCCAGCGGGTACACATCGGGATCGAAGATGACAGTGTAGAGGTGCCAGACAACAATGGCCAAGGTGGCCAGAACGGCCTCATAGAAATGAATACTCGTGGCGACATCCAGCCACTGCTTAGGCAGGTACCGCAGCGCGATATTGTTGGCCCACAGGACCAGGCCCGTCAGCGCCATCACGGCAGTGCCCCAAACCACGGCCCAGTATTCGGCCTTCTCCACGTAACCGTGCGCCGACAAGGCGGGCCTGGTCGAGCGCAGGCCCATGTCGTAAACGAAGTTCAGCAGGGCCTCGGTGGCGTCGCGCGGGCGCGGCATCAGCGTCTTCCAATGGTCGCGCAGCCGGCGGCTCAGGATCAGCGATGCGACGTGCGCCGCCGCAACCACCATGATCACCACCGCGGCTACCCTGTGTACGACGCCGCGCACCGGCCAGTTCGTCTCCCACATGACCAGCGGGCGCGCCCACCATTGGTCGGGATACTTCAACGCGAATCCCGTCCACACCAATACGGCGAAACTGATCACCAGCAGCGCGTGCTCAATCCGCTCAAAGGCGTACATGCGGAATTCCCGCCGGTGCAGGCTCAGGTACGTGTCGGAAAGCGATTCCCCCCCGGCTGTTACGCGGCGGAAGCGCAAGCCGATTACCTTGCGCAGCCAGTCACCCAGGTTGTGCAGCAGCATCAGCCCGATGGTGAGCGGGATCAGCAGCAGGTAGAACTCCCGGACCACTCTGACCCACTTGAACTCCTTACCGCCTTCCATCGAATGGATGGTGCCGATGGCGAAACGCGTTCCCGCGCCGGGGTGGCACTTCCCGCACGTCTGCGGCAGGTTCTTCGCATTCGTCATGGACTTGGAATCCGACGACGGCAGGATGTTGTGGATGCCGTGGCAGCTTGCGCAATTGGCTACACTCTGCGAACCGGCTTTGGCCGCCAGGCCGTGGAACGAGGAATCGAAACTGACGATGCGGTCCGCCGGCAGGCCGAATTTCCGGCTCAGCCGCACATCGCCGTGGCAACTGGCGCAGGTCTCGCGGATCTGCCGTGGATTCACCGGGGAAGCGGCGTCCTTAGGCGAAAGGATGGAGTGCTCGCCGTGGCAATCCGTGCACAGCGGCGCGTCCGGAACGCCTCGGGAGATGGCCTGCCCGTGCACGCTGGCTTCGAACTGGTGCGCGATGTCGGTGTGGCACATGCCGCAGGTTTCCGGCACGCCTTTGCGGAATTCCGGCGAGCTGGCAGCCTTCACCTCGTGCGCGTCGCCGTGGCATACGGCGCAATCGGGCGCCGCCGCGTTGCCTTTCTGCTTCTCCCGCGCGTGCACGCTGCGCGCAAACGCGCCCGCCTGATCGGAGTGGCAGGTCGCGCAGGCCGGTTTCTCGACGTTCTTAGGGTGGGGATACTTCTCGTGGTCGCTGTGGCAGCCAACGCACCCCAGCGAGAGATGAATGGACCCGTTTAGCTTCTTACCTTGATCGTGACAATCGGAGCACGGTGTAGCCGCGCCTTGCTGCGCCCAGCAAAGGCCGGCCCCGATCGAAGCGAGTGTCCAGACTGCAATCCGCGCCAGGATGCCCATCCGTCGCCCAGCCAGAGGTAGCATTCTATCTCACTTTTCCAGAAGCGGTGTTGACAAAACGAAGCCCGAAGTGCCACCCGGGCGCGAGGTACAGGCCTATTTCTTGGCCGAAGGCGTGTAGCCCTCCAAGGAGTGATTGTGCTCCTTGTAATACTTGCCTGCTTCGTTCAAATCCTTCGAGCCAGCCGACACGTGGCAGAAAGCGCAGCCCTTCTTCTCTTTCTTGGTGTATTCGGCCTTGCCGAACGACAGGGAAGTGCAAAGAAAGAGGCCGCCCATCAGGATCGCAACCGGTGCTGCAATTTTGTATATGCGCATAGTGACTCCGCAGGTTGCAGTGCAATCCTGGGGCCAGAGTTTTGAGATCTGGTAGGCCCTTATGCTGGCGGCTGCCCACCTCGCAAGTGCCTGAGTTTGCCGTCCGGGGGGCCTGGCACACCTGAAACGGACCACAGTCCCCGGCTGCGCAGCCGCGCAAAATCCCCCAACTGCAACGCGGCCAGTGGGCCATGTGCCGCACTTTGCATCACCCGGCCCCAAGTATGTAACGCCTTTCCATACGGAATGTTGGCCCACATCGGGCACGACCATTGTTGGATTTATCGACAGCACTTAAGACGAGGCATGTAGCCCTTCACCTTCGGACTGGGTGGGGCAATTCACGCACTGTGGTGTTATACTTAGGTTCACAGGGACTGGTGATCGCCGGATGTCTAAGCTTTCTTCTACTTTGCAGAGCACACGCGCACTCGAGGCCGTCTTCGAGCAGCTCGCGGAAGCCATCGTGCTTTACGATAAAGATCTCAAAATCTCAGGGATCAATCCGGCAGCCGAGAAGCTGTTCGGAATGACCTCCGAGGAGATGGTGGGCCGCGATTGCCGGGAAGTTTTCCGCTGCACATCCTGCGAAAACGAGTGCGGCATGATCGAAGGACTTCAGGAGTCCGGGCCTTCCCCTCTGAACACGATCCGCCTGCACACCGATAACGGCCGGGAACGCCTGGCGGTAATCCGTACCACCCCCATCTATTCGGAGTCGGGGGACGTCGACGGCGTGGTGGCCACCATAAAGGACATCACCGAGGAGGTCGCGCCGCAGAAGCGCGAGGTGATCGCCGAATCCCCGCAGATGCACGAGGTGCTGAACTTCGTGCGCCGCGTGGCGGCCAGCGAGGCCACCACGGTGCTGTTGGACGGCGAAAACGGAACAGGCAAGGATCTCATTGCCAAGACCTTGCACTATCAGAGCCTGCGCCAGGCCGAACCGTTCATCGCCATCAACTGCGCCGCCATCCCGGAGACGCTGCTCGAGAGCGAACTTTTCGGCTACGAGAAAGGCGCGTTCACCGACGCCCGGGCCCAAAAGCGGGGCATTTTCGAACTGGCAGACAAGGGTACGCTGTTTCTGGACGAAGTCGGCGAAATCCCCCTCATGCTGCAGGCAAAGTTGTTGCGAGTGCTGGAAGAGCAGTGCTTCCGCCGCTTGGGCGGATTGAAGGACATCAAGCTCGACCTCCGCGTGGTGGCGGCCACGAACAAGAACTTACGCGAGGCCGTCGAGGAAGGCGCCTTCCGCCAGGATCTTTTCTTCCGCCTCAACGTCATTCACATCACCATTCCGCCCCTGCGCGAGCGGCCGGACGACATCCTGCCCCTGGCCCGGTTCTTCATCGAGCATTACAACCGGAAGTTCAAGCGCCACATCGAAGGATTTTCGCCGGAAGCCGAGCACAAACTGCTGGAGCACGACTGGCCGGGCAACGTCCGCGAGCTGCGCAACGCCATCGAGCGCGCCATGATCCTCGAGGCTTCCGCGCAGATCAGCCCGAGCAGCCTTCCGCTCAGCATCAGCCACCACACGGCAACGGCGACGACGGCGGCCCCCTCCAACGGCAGCGCGTCCATCCCGTCCGACGGCCTGTCGCTCGAAGAGAACGAGCGCAATCTCATCCAGCGCGCCCTGACGCAGACCAAGAACAATCAGACCCAGGCAGCCAAGCTCCTGTGCATCACCCGCGATACCCTGCGCTATAAGATGAAGAAGTTCAACCTGCGTTGATTCGGCATTACACGTTTTCCGGCCAGGCGTGTTTCGGATACCGCCGCATCAGCTGCCTCCGCACCTGTGGGTAGAGGCGTTCCCAAAAGCCCGCCAGATCCGTGGTCGTTTGCATCGGCCGGTGGTTGGGGGCTAGCAGGTGCACCACCAGCGGTACCTTGCCTCGCGCCACTCGCGGGGTCTGCTTCACGCCGAAGAAGTCCTGCAGGCGGGATTCGATCCAGGGCGGAGCCGAAGAGGTGTAGTGAACTTTCACCTGGCGTCCTCCCGGCAGGCGCACCCGCGAGGGCGCGATGTCTTCCAGGCGGCGCGCCCCATCCCGGCCCAGGCGCGCTTCCAGGGCGCGCAGGATACCTCCGCCGCGCGCCGCCTTCTCCAGTTCGGCGAAACTGCGCAGACCGCCGGCGAGCGTCTCGATCGCCTGGCGAACGTCGGCCTCACTCAGTGCGGGCAAATCCGAGTGCTCCGAGGCGAAGCCCACCCGCGCGAGGAAGGACGCCAGTTCGTCAGCATCGGTGAATCTCTCGACTCCGGCTTCAACCGCCTTCCCCGCGAGCAGCCGTCCGGCTTGCTCCGCATCCGGCTTCGCGTCGCGGCTCTCCTCGATCGCCAGATGATCGTAAAACAGCGCGCTCGATGCCTCCACACGCTCCGCGATACGATTCCATTCGAGCGAACTGCACTCTTCGATTCGGTCGGAGTACAAATCGAGCAGCCAATCCGGACGGATGGCACTGGCCAGGCGCACCAGAGGCAGCCCGCGCTCGCGCCGCTCTTCGATGTCCACCGCAACGAGAAACTCTTCCGAGCGCACCACGCTCTCCCGCGCCAGCACCGCCGATCCGCCCGCGGCCAGCAGCAGTTCGCCGCCCTGGCGCCGCCGGGCAACACGGTCCGGGAAGGCGGTCAGCACCGAAGTGAGCAGTGCGCCGTCATCGGCCTTCCGCCCTCCGCCGCCGCGCGCGCTTTTCCTGATCTGCTGGTAGACGCGATTGGTGACCGGCTGCCACTCGGACTCGGCTAACAACAACAGGTCCGATTCCCCGGCGCGATGATTCTCCGCGGGAAGCCTCTCGCCCGCGCTCAGCACGGCGGCGATCCGGCAGCCGCCGTCGAATGCACCGCGCCGCCGCGCTTCCACAACCAACCGTGCCAACCGCGGATGCAACGGGTAGCGCGCCAGTTCCCTCCCCGTGGCGTTCAATGCCCCGTTCTCGCCGATGGCGCCCAGGCGCTGGAGCAACTCCCCGGCCGCCGTAGCGGCGTCTTCCGGCGGCGCATCCAGCCAGTGGAGATCACCGAATCCGCGGAGACCCATCGCACGCAGCGCCAGCAAGGTCTCGCTCAGTTCCCGCCGCACGATGTCCGGCGCATCCTGCTCCGGCCGCCTCAAGTAGTCCTGCTCTGTGTAGAGGCGCACCACCCGCCCCGGTTGCGTCCGCGCGGCGCGGCCCGCACGCTGGCGGCAGGAAGCCTGGCTCACTCGCGCGACTTTGAGCGAAGGCAGTCCCGTCCACGGCGAGTCGCTGGCCACCCGCGCCAGCCCGCTGTCGATCACCGCCGTGACACCTTCGATGGTGATGGAACTCTCGGCGACGTTGGTCGAAAGGATCAGTTTTCTCTGCCGGGCGGGCGTCACGGCCCGGTCCTGCTCCTCCGCCGACAGGTCGCCGTGCAGTGGGACTACCAGCATTCCGGCGCGCCTTGCCACGCCCTCGCAGGCCCGCATGGCCAGCCGGATCTCGCGCGCGCCGGGCAGGAACACGAGCACGTCGCCGTCCAGTCCTTCGCCCGCCAGCCGCGCGAGTGCCGCCGACACCTGCCCTTCGAGCGGCGCGGCCGAGTGCGGCGTCCAACGCACGTCCAGGTCGAACAGGCGCCCTTCCGACACGAGGCGCGGGCAATCGCCCAGGTAGCGTGCCACGCGCTCGCCCGCCAACGTTGCCGACATGACGGCAATGCGCAGTTCCGCCCGGCCCGTTTTCCGCAGATGATCGAGCAACGCAAGCGCCAGGTCGCCCTCCAGATGCCGTTCGTGGAATTCGTCGAGCACCACCGCGCTCACGCCGCGCAGTTCACTGTCCGCCATGAGACGCCGTGCCAATACGCCTTCGGTCATGAAGCGGAGGCGCGTGCGCGGGCCCGCGACTTCGTCGAAACGGACTTGATAGCCCACGGTCTCGCCCAGCGGCTCGCCCATCTCCGCGGCCACCCTTCGCGACGCCATGCGCGCAGCCAGCCGTCGCGGCTCCAATACCAGCACCTCGCCGGGCAGAGCACCCAGCAGGGCCGGCGGGACGCGCGTGGTCTTCCCCGCCCCGGGCGGCGCTTCCAGCACGAGGCTCGGGCGTTTTCTCAACGAAGCGAGAATTTCAGGGATGGTACCGTCGATGGGCAATGGCTGCATCAAGTGAAGTCCGGAAGCGGATACGCGCCAAGAAAGCTATACTTTCTCTTATTCTATTCAAGAGGCAGGCATGGTCCAGGCAGTGGTACGGGCATTGTTGAAGCTGTTGTTCCGCGTGGAGGTCCGGGGGACCGTCCAGATGTATGAGCGCATGCTCATCGTCGGCAATCATCAGTCGTTCCTCGACGTTTTGATCCTATGGGCCTTCCTGCCGGTCAAGCCTGTCTGGCTGGTACACACCACCATCGCCGCCCAGCCGCTCTTCCGCATTCTTCTGCACTTCGCCAAACACCTGGTAGTCGACACGGCCAGCCCCTGGGCGATCAAGGCTATGGTGAATATGGTCGAGACCGGCCAACCGGTGCATGTGTTCCCCGAGGGCCGCATCACCACCTCCGGGGCCATGATGAAGATCTACGATGGGCCGGCGTTCGTCGCGGCGAAGACCGGCGCCGCCGTCATCCCGGTGATCATTCGCAACGCGGTGTATTCACATTTCAGCCGCATGGGACCCGACTTTCCGAAACGGCTGTTCCCTCGCATCACTCTGACCATCTATCCGCCTGTCCAGATCCCCATGCCCGAAGGGCGCACCGCGAAGATCCGCCGCCGCCTGGCCAGCGAGCAGTTGCGACACATCCTGCAAGCCTGCATAGCGGCCTCGCGCCCGCCCATTACCATCCACGAGGCGTTCCTCGACGCGGTGGATCTGTTCGGGCGCGGCCGCGGCATGCTCGACGACATGCGCTTCAATGAACAGAACTATGGCCAGATTCTCAAAGCCAGCCTGGCTTTGGGGCGTCTGGTCACGAAGCTCAGCCGCGAAGGCGAATACGTCGCGGTGCTCATGCCCAACGTGAGCACTACCGTCTCGTTGCTCCTGGGCATTATCGCCATGCGCCGGGTGCCCGCCATCCTTAACTACACGGCCGGCTTGAGCGGCATGCAGGAGGCCTGCCGGCTCGCCGGCGCGCGCGTGCTGCTGACCTCGCGGGCTTTTTTCGAGAGGAGCAAACAAGCCGCGGCGGCCGCGAACATCGAAGGCGTGCGTCTGGTCTATCTGGAGGACCTGCGCTCGCAGTTCAGCCTGGCCGACAAACTGTGGCTGATCTTCTGGGCGCTGCGATTCCCGCGCCGCGCCATGCGCAAAGCGAGCCCCGAAGACCCCGCCGCCGTGCTGTACACCAGCGGAAGCGAGGGCAAGCCCAAGGGCGTGGTGCTGAGCCACCGTGCGATCCTGGCCAACGTCGATGAACTGCTCGCCACCATCGACGTCAACCCGCGCGACAAGTTCCTGACCTCGCTGCCGCTGTTCCATGCTTTCGGACTGACGGTAGGCGCGTTCCTGCCGCTGATGTGCGGCGCGCGCATCTTCGTCTATCCCTCTCCACTGCACTATCGCATGGTGCCCGAGATGGCTTACGACCGCGACTGCACCATCATCTTCGCCACCAACACTTTCCTCGCCAACTATGCCAAGCACGCGCACCCGTTCGATCTGCGCAGCGTCCGGTACGTCGGCTGCGGGGCGGAGAAGTTGAGCGACGAGGTGCGCCGGACCTTCTCGGAGAAGTTCGGCCTCCGCATCATAGAGGGGTACGGCGCCACCGAACTCGCACCGGTGATTGCCATCAACTCGCCATTAGCCCATAAGTCGGGGACCGTCGGCCAGTTGCTGCCGCTCGTCGAACAACGGATCGAAGCGGTGGCCGGCATCGAGCACGGAGGCTTGCTGCACATCAAGGGGCCGAACCTGATGCTCGGCTACCTGCGCCCCGACAGGCCCGGCACGTACGAACCGCCGCGTTCCATCTTCGGCGAAGGCTGGTACAACACCGGCGACGTGGTCGAACTGGATGAAGCCGGCTTCGTGACCATCAAGGGCCGCATGAAGCGCTTCGCAAAGGTCGCCGGCGAGATGGTCTCTCTCGATATGCCCGAGAAGATCGCTGTCGCCGCCTCGCCAAGTCACACGCACGCCGCGACCGCGCGCGTCGAAGCGGGCCGCGGCGAGATCATCCTGCTGTTCACGTCGGATCCGGAACTGCGCCGCGATCAACTCGTGCAGGCGGCTCGCGCCATGGGTGCGCCGGAAATCGCCATTGCCCGAAAGGTTGTTTACCTGAAGCAGATTCCCTTGCTGGGCAACGGCAAGACCGACTACGTGACACTCGGCAGGATGGCCGAAGAGGGGGCGCCGCAACCGGCGGCTTAGGTTCGTGCCCGGCGACGCTATTCCACGGACCATGCTGCGCCAGCGGCGCGGCTGGTATTTTTACGACTGGGCCAACTCGGCTTTCTCGACCACCGTCGTCACGCTCTTCTTTGGCCCTTACCTGACGACGCACATCGCGCGGGCCGCCGCCGACGCACGCGGGTTCATTTACCCATTCGGCATTCCGGTGGAGGCGCGCTCGTATTGGGAGTACGTAGTCGCCGCATCGGTACTGCTCCAGGCGCTGGTATTGCCGGTCGTGGGAGCCTTGGCGGATTACAGCCCGCGCAAGAAGGCCTGGCTGGCGGCGTTCGCCTATGCGGGTGCCGCGGCGACCGTGGCCATGTACTGGCTGGACGCGCCGGCCTATCTCGCCGCCGGGCTTCTGTTCATCTTCGCCAACGTGGCGTTCGGCGCATCCTGCGTGATCTACAATTCCTTCCTGCCGCAGATCGCCCCGGCCGAATCCCGCGACGAGGTCAGTTCGAAAGGCTGGGGCATCGGCTACATCGGCGGCGGCCTGCTGCTGGCCTTGAACCTGCTGCTCTACCAAAACGCGGCGGCGCTGGGCCTGAGCGAGACCATGGCCGTGCGCATCAGCCTGGGATCGGCGGGCCTGTGGTGGGCCGGGTTTACCATTATCCCGATACTGTGGCTGGAGAACCGGCCGCCCGCGCGCGAACATACGCCCGGAGAGGGCATCCTCGCGGGCAGCCTCCGCCAGTTGTCCGCGACGCTGGGCGAATTGCGGCGCTACCCGCGCACGCTATGCTTCCTGGCGGCTTACCTTATTTACAACGACGCTATCCAGGCCGTGCTGGCGCTGGCTACGCAATTCGGATACGACGAGCTGAAAATGCCCATGTCGTCCCTCACCCTGGCCATCCTCATGGTGCAGTTCGTGGCCTTCCTGGGCGCCCTGGGATTCGGCTACCTGGCGCGCTGGATCGGCGCCAAGCGCTCCGTGATGTTTGCCCTGGCGGCCTGGGCGCTCACGCTAGCCTCCGTTTACGCCGTCCGCAACGCGGCCGGGTTCTTCCTGTTGGCCGCCGTGGTGGCGCTCATCATGGGCGGCAGCCAGGCGCTGAGCCGTTCGCTGTTCTCGCTGATGATCCCGCGCGGCAGAGAAGCCGAGTACTTCAGCCTTTACGAAATCAGCGACAAGGGCACCAGTTGGCTCGGTCCGCTCATGTTCGGCTTGACCTTACAGTACACAGGCAGCTACCGGCTGGCCGTGCTGCCTTTGGTGGTTTCGTTCCTGACGGGACTGGCGATTCTGGCTTTCGTCGACGTGCGCCGCGCGGCGCTCGACGCCGGCAACGCATCCCGAACCGGACCTCAGTAGGCCCAGCGCCAGAGGCTTGCGCCGGCGGTGAATCCCGCGCCAACCGCCGCATACACCACGAGGTCGCCCTTCTTGAGCCGGCCTTGGGTCAGCGCGTCGCGCGTGGCTAGCGGGAGCGTGGCCGAGGTGGTGTTACCGTACCGGTCAATGTTGATGATCACCTTCTCGGGCGGCATTCCCAAACGGTCCGCGGTGGCCTGGATGATGCGACGGTTGGCCTGGTGGCAGATCAGGCAACCGATATCCGTGCCGGTCATATTGTTGCGGGCAAGCAACTCACGGCAAGCTTCGTACATCTTGCGGACCGCGTATTTGAAGACCGCCTGGCCGTCCTGGTGCACGTAGTGCAGTTTCCGGTCAACGGTCTCATGCGAGGGAGGCATGCGGCTTCCACCGGCAGGCATCTTCAGAGCGTCCCCGCCGCTGCCGTCGATTTCGTACAGGAAATCGATCAAGCCGCAGTTGTCGTCCTCGGAAGGCTCAATCAACATGGCGCCCGCGCCGTCGCCGAAGAGTATGCAGGTGGAACGGTCCGTGTAGTCGATAATGCGTGACATAGTGTCGGCGCCGATGACCAGCACCTTCTTATGCGTGCCGGCCATCACCAGGTGCGCGCCCACGCCCATGCCGTACAGGAAACTCGAGCAAGCCGCGATCAGATCGAATCCCCATATCTTCCTGGCGCCCAGGCGATGCTGCACGAGGCAGGCCGTCGAGGGGAAATACATATCGGGCGTGACTGTGCACACCAGCAGAGCGTCGAGGTCCGAGGCTTCGATGCCGCGTTGGGCAAGCGCTACGCGCGCCGCTTCCACCGCCATGTCGGAGGTGGCGACGTCCGGGGCGGCAATGTGCCGCTCGACGATCCCGGTCCGCTCCAGGATCCACTCGTTCGATGTCTCGACCATCTTCTCGAGGTCAAAGTTGGTCAGCAGCCGCGGCGGCACATAACAACCAAGCGCGCTGATTTTCGCTTTCGGCAAGAACCCTCCTGAACTCCAAAAAACACCGCAAACTTTCTTGATATGTTAATTTCGAGTCGAATGCAAGTCCAGAGCGTTTTCCTGTTCGAAACCCCCGTCGAGATCTGGTCCCGGGTCTACCGCGCGCTACGTCCGCGAGCCGCCATGCCGGAGATTCAGGTTCGATATGGGAAATTCGTGGACGCCCATACTTACGCGCGCTTACGGGACGGGAAACTCGAAGTGAAAATCACGGATGTGCTCGACGGCGCGCCCGCGCCCATCCTCGAATCCCTGGCCTACATTCTCCTGGGAAAACTGTTTCGCAAGCCGGTTCCGGCCGTCTATAGCCAACGCTACCGCCGGTACATGAACCGCCGTGAAATGCGCCGCAGCTTGCAGCTACTGCGCCAACTGCGTGGCCGCAAGTACCTGTCCGGCGCCCAGGGAAAGAATTGCAACCTGGAACGCGTGTTCGAGGACTTAAACCGGCGATTTTTCGACGGCCTGCTCGCGCGCCCGCAACTGGGCTGGAGCAAAACACGGTCCCGCGGCATCCTGGGACACTACGATCCTTCCCATAATGCCATCATCATCAGCCGCATCTTTGACGATCCGGAAGCGCCCGGCTTGAGCCTCGAATACGTGATGTTCCACGAAATGCTCCACCTGTGCCATCCCCCCGAGCACGGCTACGCCAAGCGTCGCGTGCACACAAAGGAGTTCAGGGAGGCGGAACGCGGCTTCCCGGGCCTGAAGGAAGCCAAACTGCTCCTTAAGAAACTCTGCTCCACCGTTCGCCGGGAATCCTAGCTGCGCGCGGGGGAAGGCGTGGCCGACGGCAATAGCGTCGCCAGTTGTCCGCGCATGCCTTCCACGGCTCCCACCAGGGAGTTCGCATCCAGGCCGCGGATGCCAACGGCGTCCAGCGCCAGACGCCACCGCACCGCCAGTATGGCATAGATAAAAGTGGCGCGCAGTTTCAGCAAATCGACCGCGAGGTCCGGCCGGTCTTCGGACGAAGTGAGCAGTCGTACCCGCGCCGCCCTGTGCAGCCGTTCGAAATCCGACGCGATGTCCCGCAAATAGGCGCTGAAAATGTCGCGCCGCCTGGCGCGAAAGGCGCGTAGCGTCTTTCTGTCCATACCTGGTTGCCGCGCCAGGAAAACAAAGTCACCGTCGCCCAGGAGGCGCTCCATCGGGCGGTAGGAATCCGTGGAGAATCTCGCGAACCAGCGAGGACTGAAGGTCAGCCTGTCCAGTGGGTACAGCAGCCGCCAAAGCTGGTGGCCCACAACCAGCGCCAAAACCCCGAGCACCGCTGCAGCAACCAAGATATATGTCACGCCGGCAAACCTCCCTTTGACTGTGTAGAGCTTCTTGGAGAATATTATATGAAATTTCTGAAAAAAGCAACCGGCGAATGGCGTCAAATGCAGCGGCTACTTCTTAACAGACTTCAGCAGGCTGCGATTGATGGCGTCCAATTGTCCAACCAGCCGTTCCTCGTCCGGCATGGAAATGTGCCGCCGGACAGTCACGCGCTTGGCCTCGCCCTCGGGCTTAAGCCACAGGATCCAGACGAGCAAACAGGCCACGGCAAAACCCTGTAATACGGTGCTGGTTAACCGTGTGACACCTTCCCCCGCGATATTGCGGACGAATAATCCCATGGTCTCGCTGGTGAAGTATACGCAGTAACCCGCACAGTACACCACCGCATTCCGGCACAGCGGTACAGGAAACCACACTAAAAAGCCGGTAAGGATGGCGAACAAGACCAGCAGGCTGGACATCACCACTCGCTGCGCCACGTGAATGGTCCCCAGAATGGGATAACGTTCGGCGGGGCTTCCGAGGTCGGGAATCAACGTGGCGAGTGCCACTATCGCCGAAACAGCGAGCGCGGCGGCCAGAAGTCGCCGGCTCAACGTCTCTATCCCCTGGTAATCCCGGAGTACAACCGTGAACAGTTCGAGGATCACCGAAACATACAAGACCCAGATGACCGGCTCCGTAATCACGTAGGCCCAGCCGTAGGCTTTCGCCTGGCTGTGCACGGCAGCGAGAAGCAGGGAACGGCCAAGGCGGACAACCAGGTACAAAAAGAAACAGCGGTACACCAGATGCAGCCGGGCGACCACCAAACGCACCAGCAGAATCGCATAGCAGGCGATCGCTGCATACCACAGGACGGATTCGATAGAGGGGACGCGAGTCATAACACCAGGCCATGCCGCCTGATCGTTATGATTCTAGCGCAGGCGTCCCCGCCACGATGATGCGTACTACAAGCCAAGGACCGCGGTCGACTCTACCGGCTGGCCATGCAAGGAAAGCAATCGGGCCACGGATCGTGATCCGGAACATTGGCGACAGCAGCCACCGAGGCGGCGAAGAGGATCAGAAACAAAGCCTTACGCAACATGAGGTTATCTCCCTTGTTTGGTTTTTCCTTACCACCACGAAGTTACAGCGTACAGGGGAATTGCCCCGCACCGGTGAATTGTCCAGACGTTTTCGAGATTCAGAACAAGTCACAGGGCGGCAAGTAGGATACACTTAGATTCAGGCGATGAGCGACTCAGAATTTCATTCGAAACGCGGCCGGGATGCGATCGCCGACGTCTGGCGAAGGACGCTATCCCAAATACCGACCCAGTTCGGAAGACTGGCCTATTTCGCCAGCTTGTGCAATCCCAATACCGGCATATATGAGCACCACGGGCTGGCCGCATTGTTCGGTGAAGAGAAGTCTCGCCTGGCCTTGGCGGCCAGCCACGACGAAACATTTGCAGCCTGGCTAGCCATGCCTTTAGAGCTACAAAAGGCGGATTTAGACGCTTATCTTTCCGGACTCGACGAGGATAAACTCTCGATAGTGAGGAATTGGCTCAGTTCACGTTCCTACCAAAATCTGATGCCGGCGCTGGCGCGCGACACGGCAAAAGCGCTCTTTATGTCGGATATGGAAGCCCTGGTGGGTATACTCAAGCGTGAATACGGCGTCGTTTTCCCTGATCCAGACGCATAGCCACGCCGGTCACCTGTCCGATCACGTCGATCTCATCGGGGAAAGTGTAAATCGTCGGATTGCACATCGACGCCGGGTGCGGCTGCACCATCAGGCGGTTGCCGTCCAGCGTACACCAGCCGCAGACATAGCCTTCACGATGTTCGAGGAAATAGATGGGCCGGTCGAATTCATTCGACCAGCCACCGGACAGGATTCTACGCTTGGTCTCATCGATCACCACGAGCGAGCCTGGTTGTAGCAGCGGGTACATGGACCAGTCCTCAGTGCCGATAAAAGCATACCGATGATTGCGTAAGTCCAAGCCGTTCAGCAACATGAGAGGCAGCTTCCCCCATCGTTGGATCACCCGGCTCAGAAAGGTGGTACGCCGCAAATCCACACCCGGATCGAGCGAAAGCGGAACCTGGATCTCGCCGTGACTGTCCGGCGAGAAACCAACCATGTGCGTGCGTTCAATCTCGATCAAGGCGCCATCCCCGGCAAGCGCCGACAGGTTCACCCCGTACCACTCCAGAACCTCTTGAAAATCAAGCCGATAGATGGCGCATAGGGTGTACAGGCGGTAGATCGAGGGCACCGTCCCCTTGTTCTCGATGTCGGCCAACCGGCTCAGCGCGATCACAAACTCGTCGCTCTTGTGGCGTTCGGCGATCTTCTGACTCGCCTGCTCCACGTCCCGGTACCGGAGATTCAGCCGCTCCCGGGCGCGCTTGAGTTTTTGGCCAGCCTCCTCCATGGTATGATTCATCCCGGCGGGCCGATGCGGATGTGCCCGTTGGGCCGCGAGGGTATTCCTTCTGGTATAGTTATCCTCGCCTTGAATTATAGCATCGGCCTATGTGCCTTGATCGGTTGGATTTGGCGATTCTGTTCTGATTTCGGAACAGGTTTTTTCAAAGGAGGCCATTTTTGCGAATTGTAGTTGGAATGTCCGGCGCCAGCGGCTCAATCTACGGTCTCAGACTGATGGAAAAACTGCGCATAAACCCCGACACCGAGATTCACCTAATCCTCACTCATGCCGGAGAGCGCACGGCTTTCCTCGAAACAGGCCGGAAAATGCCGCAAATCAAAGCCATGGCCGACTACGCTTATCCGGCAGACGATATCGGTTGCCGGCTGGCCAGCGGCTCTTATCCGACCGATGGAATGGTGGTAGCTCCCTGCTCTATCCACACGATGAGCGCCATCGCCACCGGGGTCACCGACAATCTCCTGCTGCGCGCGGCCGACGTCACACTGAAAGAGCGCCGCAAGCTGATTCTGATGGTTCGCGAGACTCCCTTCCATCTGGGGCATCTGCGCACCATGACGGCGCTGGCGGAAATGGGCGCCATGATCGCTCCGCCCATCCCGGCCTTCTATCACCGGCCGCAGAGCGTCCAGGATCTGGTGGACCAAAGCGTCGACCGTGTGCTCGACTTGCTGGGAATTCCTGCCGGCGACGCCCGGCATTGGGACCCTTAGTGCGAGGGCTGCTAAGATTGCCCTATGAAAACACGAGCCGAGACCGCGGCTTTCCAGGGCGAAAAGGGCGCCTTCAGCCAGAAGGCGGTCTACCAGCTATTGGGGTCCCAAGCCAAAGTGCTGCCATGCGTCCGCTTCGAGGACGTGTTCCGCGCTTTGACCGAAAAGCGCGTCGACGCGGCCGTAATCCCCATCGAGAACACGCTGGCGGGCTCGGTGCACGAGAACTACGACCACCTGCTCAATTTCGATGTCCGTATCGTGGGCGAAACCAACGTGCGCATCGTGCATAACCTGATCGGGCTTCCAGGTACAAGTTTCAGCAGGATCAAGCGCGTCTACTCGCACCCTGTGGCGCTCAACCAGTGCCTGACGTTTTTCGCCGAGAATCCCCAGGTCGAACGCGTGCCGTACTATGACACCGCCGGCAGCGTAAAGATGCTGGCGGAAGAGAAGCCCGCGGGCGCCGCCGCCATCGCCAGTCAGGTGGCTGCTGAAATTTACGGCGCGCGCATTCTGCGACGCTCCATCGAGGACGACCACCGCAACTTCACGCGTTTCTTCCTGTTGCGCCGCTCCTCATGGAAAGGCAAGGCCGTGCCCACCCCGGGCGCGAGTTCCTGGAAGACATCGCTGGTTTTCACTACGCGCAATATTCCGGGCTCGTTGTTCCGCGCTCTGAGCGCTTTCTCGCTACGCGACATCAATCTGGCCAAAATAGAATCGCGCCCGCGGCGCGGCAAGCCCTGGGAATACTTGTTCTACCTCGACCTGCTCGGCCATATAGACGAACCTCGTGTGAAGAACGCATTAGGTCATTTGGGGGAACTGGCCGATTTCCTGCGCGTGTTAGGCTGCTATCCGCCGGCGCGATCGTAGGGGCGGTATATTTGCCGCCCTTACAGACGGCGTGAATCCTGCCAGGCCGGGGCGAAGGCTTCGGCGTACGGGCAGCGGATCTCCATGCCGCGCGAGCGCGCCAACTGCTCGTGCGCGGGATAGTAGCTGTCCGGATTCTGGCTCGCGTGCGCATAAATCGCCTCGCGCTTGCGCGCCGCCACCGCCGTAATGTCCATGAAAATGGACGGCGCGAACTGCTGCGTCTGGCGGCCGGAGTTGGTCATCACTTCGAAAAAGTACAGCGCCGGCTTGCGGCGCATGGCTTGCCAGGCATGGTAGGCCGCCAGGGAAGCCGCGCAATGATCGGCGTGCGTGTCGAGCGGCCAGTGCGCGAAAACCACATCGGGGGCCTCGGACACGATCAGCTTGTCGAACTCCGCATAGCGGGCCTTGTTCAATTCCGTCGCGCCGTCTATCTGTCCCGCGAACACCGCCCGCGCGCCCAGGATCTTGCAAGCCCGCTCCGCCTCCGCCGTCCGGATGGCGGCGGCTTCCTCGTGCAACTTGCCGCGAATCCCGGCTTCGCCTCGCGTAAAATAAACTACGCTCGCCGAGTGGCCGGCATCCGCATAGCGTGCGATCACGCCGCCGCAGCCGCACTCGGGATCGTCCGGGTGCGCGCCCACCACCACAATCTTCAGTTTCTTGCGAATCGCGGTGTCTTCGGCCAGTCCCGGCAGCGCCGCGGCGGCCCCGAGCAAAGCAAAATCTCGCCGGTTCATGATCTCCTCCGTGGAGCGCGGACGCTTTCAGCGGTGAGCGTGTAGCCGCAACGGTTCTCAAACGCATCCACCACGGCCCGCACCGCGACCACGGGCTGCGTGGTCAGATGGCCGTAGTTGCGGTACGTGTCCGCAAACAGCGCCACCTCGACGAAGCCTTCGTAATCGGCCAGGGTCAGGAACTTCATGGTGCCGCGTTCGCTCGTGTGCACGCGCTCTGCCACGATCAAGCCGCAAACCTCCACTTCCTTGCCAAGATACCCGATCAGGCGCCCTGACGGCACGTAGCTCAACCAATCCACATTGCGGGCGAAGTAATCCAGCGGGTGGCAACTCACCGTGAACCCGAACAATTCGTGCTCCCATTGCGGATTCGCTCCGGCGCCGGCGGGCAGTTCTTCGGCCGGCCCGGTTTCAAACAGCTCCAGGCGGGCGGCGGCGGCCTCCAGGCGGCACAGGCGCCAGAAGACGCGCCCGCGCGGCTCGCCGAGCGAATCGAAAGCGCCGGCTTTCACCAGCGCCATCCATTCGGCGTGGCGCGGACGCACGCGGCGGTAGAAATCGCCCACGTCGCCGAACGGCGCCTCTATCCGGATCCGCGCGACCGTCGCCTGGTCGAGTCCCCTGATCTGATCGAGCGGAAGACGGATCGTATTGCCGCGCACCAGGAAGCGTTCCCCGGAGAGGTTCACGTCGGGCGGCAGAAACCGCGCGCCGCAGCGCAAGGCTTCCAGCACGTAGACGATAGGCGCGTAGAAACCCCGACGGTTGCCGAGCACGGAGGCCAGGAACTCGATCGGATACCGCGTCTTGAGATAGGCGCCTTCGAAAGCCTCCACCGCGTAAGCCGCCGAGTGCGCCTTGTTGAACATGTAGCCGGCGAACTCTTCGAGCGTTTTCCAGACAGCTCCAGTTTCTTCCGCCGTGCGGCCGCGCTCCAGCGCGCGCTCGCGGAACTCCGCGCCCAATTCGGCAATCCTCCGGCGGTCCTTGTTCTTCACCAAAGCGCGCCGCAGCAGATCGGCGCGGCCCCAAGGCATCCCGGCGAACCCGTTGGCGACCAACAGGATGTGCTCCTCATACGCCATCAGGCCGTAAGTGTCGGCCAGCAATGGCTCCAGCGACGGGTGCACGTAGGCCACCGGCTCGAAGCCCTGGTGCCGCCGGGCGAAGGCGCGCTTCTTGCCCTCGTTGGCGGCGCCGGGACGGATGATGGATTCCACCGCCGTCAGGCAATCGATGTCGCGGCAATTGGCCATCACCAGCAGCGAGGTCATGGCCGGCGATTCGATGTGAAAGACGCCGCGCGCGTTGCCGCTCGCGATGGCTTCCCAGGTTGCCGGGTCGTCCTGGTCGATGGAGGCGGACTCGATTTCGATGCCGCGATTCTCGCGGATCAACGCCCGCGCATCGCGCAGCACGCTCAGCCCGGCCTGCCCCAGCAGGTCCATTTTGAGCAGCCCCAGTTCCTCGACGTCGTCCATGGCGTAGTGCGTGCTCAGAAGCCCCTTCGCGCTACGGAACACCGGCATGCGAGATGTGATGGGCGCGGCGCTGATCACCAGCCCGCACGGATGCATCATGAAGTGCCGTGGCACGCCTTCGAGCGCGGCGGTCATCTTGAGAATGGTGCGGTACGGCTCTTCGTTATAGGGCAGGTGGCGGCACTCCGGCAGGACGCGCACCGCCGCGTCGGCGTCGCCGGCAAAGTACGGCAGGTGCTCGGTGAAGCGCCGCACCTCGCGCTCGCTGATACCGTAGACTTTGGCGATATCGGCCACGCTGGAGCGCCCCTGAAAGGTGTTGAAGGCGCCGATGCAGGCGACATGCTCTTCGCCGTAACGCTCGAACACATAGCGCACCACGTCGTCGCGGCGGTCCCACGGCAGGTCCAGGTCGATATCGGCCAGCTTGGCGAACTGCATGCGTTCCTTGTTGAGGAAGCGCTCGAACGACAGGCCGAAGCGGAACGGGCACACGTTGCCGATGCCCAGGGCGTAACAGACCAGGCTGCCGGCCGCGCTACCGCGGGCGAGCGTCGCGATGCCGTTGCGGTTGGCCCAATCGACGATGTCGGCGAAGATCAAAAAGTACCCGGCGTAGCCCACTTCCTCGATTACGCGCAGTTCGCGCTCCAGGCGGGCGTAAACCTCGCCGCGGTCCGCCAGGTGCGCATAGCGCCGTTCGACGCCGCTTCGCGCCATGCGCCGCAGGACGGCGGCGGGCGGCTCGCCGCCGGGAGTTTTGAACTCCGGGAACAGGATGTCGCCCAGTTGGAAGTCGAACCGGCAGCGCTCGGCGATGCGCGCGGTGTTGGCGATGGCTTGCGGCAACTCCGCGAAGTGCCGCTCCATTTCGGCCGGCGAGTGCAGGTGGTAGTTCCCCGCCCCCAGCTTCGCCGGATGCGGCTGGCCGAGCAGCGTGAGCGTGCGCATGGAGGCCAGAATGTCATAGCGCAGGCGCTCGTCCGGCGAGCGGTAATGCGCATCCGCGGTGGCCGCCAACGGGATGCGGTGGCGCCGCGCCAGGTGCGCCACGCTGCGCGCGCGCCGCAAGTCCTCGCTGGTATGCGGAGACACTTCGAGAGCCAGGCGCGTGGCGAACATTTCGCGCAACCGAAGCAGGAATGCTTCGTCGGTGTTCGCGACCAGGCACAGCAGTCCGGCACTGTAACGCGCCACATCGTCGAGCGTCACACCGTCTTCGTGTTCGGCGCGCGTCGAAATCAACCGGCACAGGTTCGCGTATCCGGCGGCATTTTCAACCAGCAGCACCAGCGTGCCGCCACTCGAAAGCGTCACCTCGCTGCCGATCACGGGGTGCAGGCTGGCGCCCCGGGCGCGCTTGTAGAACTCGACCGCGCCGGCCAGCGTGTCGCGGTCGGTCAGCGCCAGAGCCGGCATGCCGAGTTCGCGCGCGGCTGTGGCGAGCTGCTCGACGCTCATGGTGCTGTCGAGCAGCGAGTAATAGCTGTGGTTGTGCAGTGCGACGTAAGCCATGGCCGCGCCCGGCGCTATATAGTGTAAATTATTACACTAACTGGGTCAAAAAACAAGTGAGAGAAAAGGGCCGGCGGCGGCACAACCAGGAGTGGAGATCCACTCGACTTGCGCATGACCAGGTCCCTCTGTCTGCCGGCTGCCGTCCTCTTCGGGCTCGTCGCATGGGCCGAGGACGGCGCGCGGCGTGCCGCGCCATTCTACTCCGCCGCCAGCGTCGTCAATTCCGCGACCAACGTGGCCGGCGACCTCGCGCCCAACACGATCGCGACGGTCTATGGGGCTGGCTTGTCTTACGTGACGCGGGCGCTGCAGGTGGAAGACATCAAGGCCGGCGAGTTGCCCACAGTGCTGCCGTCGACGGGAGTGCGCGTTTACGTAGGATTGGTGGCCGCGCAGCTCTATTACGTCTCGCCCACGCAGATCAACTTCCTGATCCCGTGCATCTTCAAACCGGGTGAGACCGACCTGCGGATCACGCTGGACGAGCACGCCGGCCCCGCCGTCCGCATCAAGCTCTTGGAAGCGGCTCCGGCAATATTCCAACTCGATGAGAAGACGGTCATTGCAACGCGCCCGGACGGTTCGGTAATCGACAAAAACAAGCCGGCGACGGGTGGCGAAGTGATTGTGCTGTATGCGACAGGGCTGGGCCCCACCGAGCCGGAAGCGGTTTACGGGAAGCTGCCCGCGCGGGCCGCGCCAATCACGCGCATGGCGGATTTCAAGGTATTCCTGGAGGATGCGGAGGTCGACCGGAACCGGATCTTGTACGCGGGCGTAGCTCCGGGTTTCGCGGGGCTGTACCAGGTAAATCTGTGCTTGCCGGAAAAGTTGGGTGCCGACCCGCAGATCCGCATGGTCATCGGGGACAAGTCGAGTCCGGAAGGAGTGCATCTGGCCGCGCGTGCGAGCGAATAGCCGGCGAACTGGCGGCGCACATGTTGCGGCGCATGTGTTGTTGCGGCGCACGTTGACATCCGAGTCCCTGCTCTGGTGTAATGTGAAGCAGACCGCTGCTATTCTGCTCCTCAGTAGCTCAATGGTAGAGCATTCGGCTGTTAACCGAAGGGTTGTAGGTTCGAGTCCTACCTGAGGAGCC
>CAZLOS010000067.1:0-25846 GCA_964561215.1 uncultured Solibacteraceae bacterium
TGGGGCTGATCGGGACGGTGGTGGCGCAGGCTTCCCGTACCCTGGCTTCGAGCATCGCCTTTACGGGCGCCGGGTTCAGCGCGTATTCGAGCTTCCTTGCACGCGGCCGGGATGTCGTGCTGCCCGTAAACACCCCCGTGGAAGTCAGCCTGCAGCGAACTGGAGACGCCGCTGGTCCGCCACGCTAAGATGACTCGCGCTCATATGATCCGGGATTGGGGTCTGCCCCCGTTGTTCGCTTAGAGCCCGCTGGCGCGGGGCCGGGAGAATGGCGGTGAGGCTGGGATTCGAACCCAGGGACGAGTCACCCCGTCAACGGTTTTCGAGACCGCCCGATTCAACCACTCTCGCACCTCACCGCAGTGTGTGGCTATCTCTATCCTAGCCGATTTCAGGACTCGAATGCTTCATCGCTCAGCGCTTCTCCAGGCTGAGCAGTACCAGGTCGTATACCTCGAGCTTCGGAATCGTGAAGGTCGCCGCGCCGCCGGCGGCAGCACTAAGTGCGAGCGTCTGCTCGACGTTGCCGTCGGGACTTGCGAGCTTCGCCTGCTTGATCGCAAAACCGGCCGGCGGGCGGACACGCGCACGGAGATTCGACTGCGGCCGCGGAGGATTGTAGTTCACCAGATGCAGCAGCCAGGTCCCGGTGGCTTTCTGCTCGGCCAGTTCGATGGTTACGAACTCGGGGGCTTCCACGCGCACGGAGAGCTCTCCGCCGGCGGCCCAACCCACGGCCTCGGCCAGGTCCCGATGATTGCGGGGCAGGGCCCAGTACGCGTTGGGGAACGTGAAGGTCATGGCAGGGTCCGGCGGCTCGATGGAAGGCTCGATGCGCGGTATGTACACGACCCGCCCCTTGCCGTACTGGCCGCGGATGGGCTTGGCCGGCGCGTCCGCGGCGGGCGGCTCGGAGATCCCGAACAGATCGGCCAGGCCGAACTTCGAGCGGCGGAGGCGCCATTCTGTCCGCATGGAACTCGTGCCTGTGGCCACCAGGCCGCCGCCCGCGGCGACGAAGGCGCGGATGCGGGAACATTGGGCGTCGCTGAGCGCGTCCTGGTCCGCCAGCACCAGCACCTTGTACTTGTCGAGCTGATCCAGGTGCCGGTCGAAGATCATCGCAAAAGGAATGCGGGACTGGATGAGCACCTGCTCGGCGAGCGTCTTGGCGACCAGCGACACGGCCGGGTTGAACTCGACCGAAGCGAACGAGTGCAGCACGGCGGCATCCGCCACGACGGTCGTGTCCACCAGATCGCGCTTGTGCCGGTGGAAGAAGTCGATGTAGTCCCTGGCTTCCGGCGTGAGCGTCGTGCCGTCCGAATTCACAGCGCCTACGTCGCCCAGATTCATGTCGTTATACGCCATGGCCTCGGCCAGCAACAGATGAGAGGGCGATTGCGGATGCGTGTAGCCGGGACCGGTGTAAAGAAACAGGGACTTCCCCATGGAGCGCACGGCCTTGAACGATCGTATTTTGGTGACCAGGCGCCCGTCCGCGGTCCACTCGGCGAAGTTCGGCTCCTCGCTCCAGACGATATCGCCGTGCGCGAGCAGAGTGCCGTAATCGACGCCGTTGCGCCAGCCCAGGTTCTGGCTGAAATTGAGATTCGGGTTGCCTTCGAGCGCCACTTCGGGATTGAGCGAGTGGATGTAATGATCGAATTCGGCGTAGTGGCGCGTTACCGACGCGGCGCGGAAGCGCGCCCATTCCTGCATGACAGGATTGACCAACTCTTCCATGCCAATAGAACCCGAAACGGCGTTGAACGGCGGGGGCGCCATGCTGTCCAGGCGCGTGAAGCCGAAGCGCGCGGTGAGTTGCGGATCGCTGTAGTTCGCGCGCAGAAACGCGCGGAAGGCGCGCTTGCAGTACTCGCAGCGGCACGAACGCGGCTCGCTCCACATCTCCATCTGGTCGAAATGGATGAGGTCCAGCCCCAGGTCCTGGACTCCCAGCCGCATCGTTTTCTTGAGGAACTCCATGTAACCGGGGTTGTTCCGGCAGGCCAGGTAACGGAAAGTCTGCTCGGAGTTGTAATACATGGGCCGACCGAGCTCGTTGACCTGGATCCAGTCGCGCGCGCGGGGTTCCTCGGAGAAGAACGTCTCGTAGGCCATGGTGGCGCCGATGTAGCCGCCGGCGCGCATGCCGTGCTTGTGGGCGAACCCGGCCAGGCGCCGCGTGGCCTCGATGTCCTCGGCTTCCGCCTGGAGCCCGAAACCTTTGTGCAAACTCGGGATGATAAGGTTCACTCCGAGCGCCTTCAGCTTCATCACGGTCTGCTCCGAGTGTTCCAACTCCCAGAGCTTGCGCTCGTCGACCGCTTGCCCGCCGCGCCGTTCGCGGAAGATCAGGGGCTCCCAGTTGCCTACCATCACGATGCCGTCTTTGAGCCATTTGGGGCGCTCACGGATCGGTTCGAGCGGGGCAACCGATGGTGCGGGCTTTTGGCATGCAACCTCGAACAATGCCAAGATGGCGCAAAGCAGAACGGCATGAAAGCGCACGGCAACTCCCTGCAATTGAGATCACAACCAGCAAGGTGAAATCATATCATGGTGAGGCAGCCATGCTCGTCGAGAATCGCCGTGGTGGATATGCGTTTTTGAAAGGCATTGCTCCCTACTCATGCGGGGTTGCGGCGCTGGCCGGCTTTGAGATCATACATGCGCGCCTGCTGCCGGCCTTGCCGCTCGAAGCGGGCTTGCGCGCCGCGCGAGCGCACGTGGAGCGGATGGGACGCCCTGTGCAGGCGCTGTGCGGACTGGAGCTGCGCTCGCCGCGTCCGTTCACTTTCCCCGGTTTTGCGGCGTTCAACGCCGGCTATATCGAAACGCTCCAGAGCTGGGGCCTGCTGGTTGACGGCTTGAACCCGGTGGCGCGCACGAACGTCGCTCCAGCATTCGCTGCCAAATCCACGCCGACGGTTTACGGTTTCTCTTATGCCGCGCCCTCGCCGGATGCTCCACCGACATTTGTGATCGCGGGTGCGGGCGAACTGCCCGAGGGATCGCTCGACCCAGCCGAGGTGGTGCGCCGCGGCGAAACATCCCTTGACGCCTTGCACGAGAAGGCGAGCTTCGTCCTGAACCTGATGGAAGCACGATTACTTGAGCTTGGCGCAGGTTGGGAGCAGGCGACGGCCGTCGACGTTTATACAGTGCACGACCTGCGCGCGCTGCTCGACGATCCGATTCTTCCGCGTGTGGGGGCAGCGTCCCTCGGCGGGCTTACCTGGCATTACGCGCGGCCGCCGGTCGAGAGTATCGAGTACGAAATGGACGTGCGGGGTTGCCGTCGCGAAATCGTGCTCAGTGGAAGCGGACGCTGACCTTGCCTCAAGGTTTCACGCCGATCATGAGGGAGGCGGGCGCCGGCAGGTCGACGTAATGCACACCGGTAAAGCCGGCCTGTTCGAGCCAATTCTTGTATTCTGAGCGGCTGTAGCTGGAACCTTCGCGCGTGCCCACCAGCATGTTCAATGCGAAGAGGGCGGCCTGCCGGGGGGCGGTTTTGTCGTCTTCCAGGATGAAATCGCGCATGACGATGCGGCCGCCGGGAGTGAGCGCCGCCAGCGCTTTGCGGAACATCTCGATATTCTCCGCCGGGGAGAGCATGTGGCAGATCGAGGAGATGAAGACCAGGTCGAAGCCCTCTCCGTAAGGGTCCGTGCGCAGGTCGCCGGCCTGCGTTGTGATGCGGGCGGCGAGGCCGGCGCGGTCGATGTGTGTCCGCGCGATTGCGAGCACCGGCTTCAGGTCGAAAATGACGGCGTGGAGCCGGGGATTGGCCTGGGCTAGAGCGATGGCGTACGCTCCCGATCCCCCGCCGACGTCGAGCATGCGTCGAACGCGGGAGGTGTCCACGGCTTCGACAACCGCGGGAGCGCCCTCTTGCGAATTGCGCTGCATGGCGGCAATGAAAGAGTCAATCCATTCCTCGCCGCGCTTCTCGATGTCCACCAGGTCCACCGCCGTGCCCCGGCGGACGCATTCGGTCAGCCGCGACCAGCGGTCCCACAAGTGGACATTGTGCATCAGGGGAAGACGGCCGGCGCCGGCCAAGTGCGCGGCTGCCGCAGGGGTATTGCTGTAGACGCCGTCGCGCATAGCGAGAGCGCCCAGCGCGACGAGCGCGTTCAGCAGCATCCGGGTGGCGCGCGAGTCCGCCACAATGATCGAGGCCACCTCTTCCGCTCGCGCGCCACCGCCGATCGCCGTAAAGACGTCGAGTTCAATGGCGGTCAACAGGGTTCTGCTCTCCTGAAAAGCGCGCAGAGCAGCGTCGAGACTTGCCGGCAAAGGGGGCATCCAATCCTCCAGAACAGAGCTAAACTAAGCTCAGCATGACACACCGAGGAGGGTGACAGCTATGGTTGTCAACACGCGAGTGTTTGTCGTGGCGGCGATGCTTCTTTCTCTGGCAGCCTGCGGTCCCAAGGCTGCGGATCTCAGCGGAAACTGGAAACTGAACGTAGGCAAGTCCAAGTGGGGCAAGGTGAACAAGCCCACCAGCGTGATCCTGGAAATCCAACACAACGAGCCGGCCCTGAAGTACTCGGGGCGCGTCGTGGACTCCGACAGCGAGGGGCGCGAGTTTTCCTTCGAGGGCGCGATCGACGGGCGCGAGTACCCCGTGCACGGCGCGGTCGCCGACGGCAAGATCGTCTTCGTGCGCAAGCCCGGCAACGTGATCACGTCCACCTTTCACTCCAACGACGCGCTGCTGAGCGAAACCGCCGAAACCAGCGTGTCGGCGGACGGCAAGACGCTCACGCGCCACGTCCGCTTAAGACGTTCCGACAGCGATCTCACCTGGACCGAGATCTACGAGCGTCAATAGCAGCCGGAGTTCTATTCGGCCTTGCTCGGGGTTTCCGTTCGCGGACGCAGCTCTTCGATCTCCGCCATGGGAATCCGGCGGTGGATGGAGAAGTATACCGCACTGAGAGTGACTGTGATTAGTGCGAGAAGCACCAGGAACGCCAGCATGCGCGCGACGCCGCGCACGGGCGAGAGCGCCTCGCGCTCCTGCTGGCTAACGATCACTTGCCAGCCGAGGTTCTGGTAGTCGCGCTTCAGTCCGGTATCGGCGTATCCCATCATCAGCCGCCCGCCACCTTCCACGTCCGTCGCCAGGTAGCCGGGTTGGCGGCCTTCGAGAGCGCCAAAAGTATCCCGCAATGCGTTTACTTCTTTAGACTTAAGGTTGTTCGCGAGGCTGACGCCGGGGCCAGCGATCACCGTGCCGTCTCCTTTGACCAGCAGCGTCCGCGCCGAAGGTCCCACCTGCTGCCGGTTCACGATCGGAAACAGGCTGGAAATATCCACCAGCGCGTCCACGGTACCCAGGAAGCGGTTGGATACTTCCTCGAGGATCGGCACGCCGACGCCGATGTAGTGCGACTTGGTGACCTCATCGTAGAGAACGTCGGTCAGGTTCACCGCGCCGCGCCCATGCGCGTAGATGGCCTGCCAGAAGTCTTCATCGGCCTGGAAGTAGTCGATGGTCTTGTGCGTGGCGGCGACCACGGCGCCGCGCTCGTCGGTCACGGTGATGCGCAGCAGACGCCGGTCGAGTTCGCGGTGCCGCCGCAGGAGCTTTGACGCGGGAGAGGAAAGTATCCGCTCGACCATCGCATTGGCGGCCGGCGTGTTCCAGATCTTCTCGGTCGCGGCCACGCGGGTATTGAAGGCGGCGTCGGCCATGCCCACATAGGCTTTGTTGGCGGCGGTGGCGGCGTCCACAACGACCGGTTCGATGGCGATGACGCCGGCGTCGACCACGCAGTCGTGGATGAACTGCGAAACCTCCGCCGCCGTCGATTCCGCGATGCTCGCAAAGTGTGTGCCGATCGTCCGGCTGAGCGCACTCTCGCTGTGAGACAGGCTGTACAATCCCACGACGGCGATCGGAACCAGAGTGATGAGCAGCCAGAACAGAAGCTTTCCATACGAAACCCGGAATTCAAATCTGTCCGAGGGCATAGTTGCCTCCTTCTTGTATGTGCACAAATTGTGGTGTGATCCCGGGAGACAGGGACCCGGCCCGGGTGGTGCGGACGGCAAGCCGGCAGAGCGAACTCCTCACGGGCGCCCTCCCGTCCATAGAATACGCCCAGTACGTCCGGAAGGCTAGCCCAAAAGAAATGATGGCCGTCGAAAACTCACTGTGCGTCGAGCGGCATCAAGTGTTGGACGCCCGCTACGTCGGCGATGGAGCGCGCAACGTAGGTCGGCGCGAACGGATAATCTCTCAGCGCTTCGATCGTCGTTGAGCCGGTGAGTACAAGGATGCTTCGAAAACCCAGATCGGTGGCGCCGCAAACCGGCCGTGGCCCGGAATCCGTCGGGCGCCAGGTGTCGCTTTTGGTCGAAAGCAGGTTTGCACCGTTGGCTATCAGCCGGTGCGCGCGCTCCACGAGTTCAAAGTTCAACACCCGGCCTTCGCCCACGATGACATAGTCGGGCGCGTCGCGGTTGATGGCGTAATTCACTTCGTTGAGGGCGTTCAGAAGGCCGCCCTCGCCAATCACAAACGCGGTGCCGTTGGGCCTCTGCGTGTGCACGAATTCCGCAGTCGCCAGTGCTGAACTGTAAACGTGTTCTTCGGAAGCTTCGATCCCGAATCTCCTCAAGTTGGCAACCCAATAGATCATTTTGACAGGGGCGATGCGGCGCCGGAACACGCGCCGCATCAATCGGTTAGCGGAGTGCCAGGTCTCTAGTTGGCCTGCGCTTCCACCCCGTAGTCGAACTCCTGACGCAGGGTTTCGCCGGGCTTGAGTGTTTTCGCGTCGCTCCACACGCCGAAGTTGATGCTCATGTCGTCCCGCAGGTTCCAGTTTGCGTAGGAGCGATTAGTGATGTCTTTCGGGAAGCGCGCGATCCACGCGCAACCGGCGTGCCGGCTGGTCGCCCGCCAGATTCCGTCCAAACGCTGTGGACCGATATAGTTCTCCGATCCCACGGGCTCGCGCTCCGGCTCGATCATGACCTTCCGGCCCATAGTTCCATCCAGGCGGCGGTAGGAGGCCACCGCGTCTTCCGCATCGGCGGCGCCCAGCCGGCAGGTAGTCTGAATGGCTGTGGCGACAGGCTTATCCCCCGCGTTAGTCACCACCGTCTCGGTGTGCAGCAACTTCCCGTCCACCGTGAAGCTAATCGTACGCTCCAGGGTGAGTCCTTGGGTCGTAGTGCCTTTCAGGACCAATCGGTCCGGCGACGCGGCATCCGACACCGTCCAGGCGATGTCGTACGCCTGCCGCGTGTGATGGTCCGGGTAGACGCTCAGCGCGAGGCCGCTGGCATTCGGGTAGGTCCGCTCGCCGGGGTCCACGCGGTAGAGGGCGTCGCGGCCCGTGCGCTTGTCGATCATGCGCACCACCCGTCCGTTCAGGTCCGGCGCGATGTGTACAGTCCAGTTGGCGTTCTGGATGGTCGAAATCCTGTAAGGCTTCATCAGTGCCTGGAAGCCCTCTTCATCCTGCTTGAGGTTGGCGCCTTCGCGGATGGACGTGAAGCCGTAACTGCGAATCAGGCTCCACAATCCGGCAAAACGGCTTTTCAGCCCGTCGAGGTCGGAGGGCGCGTAGACGTCGCCGCGCACTTCATATTCACGGTCCTGCATCAACCTGGCGTAGTCGATGGACATCCGGGCCTGGCGCACGCGCCGGCGGATCGCTTCGTTGCCGGCGGCGGCATCGGCCTGGCGGAAGAGTTCCGCGGCGCGGTCCAGGAACTCGCGCGACAGATAACTCGCCCTGGGGTGCATGAAGATGTACAGGTGCCGGCCCCGGCCATCGGGCGCGAGGCGCACCTGCTGGTGCATCAGATCGTAGTAAGCGCGCATGGGCTTGGCCGCCTTGCCATAAACCGCTTCCAGGAACTCATTCACTTCTTTGTCCACGTCGGTCCGGGTATCCCAGAGCTGGCGGGCCATCACGTAGGAACGCAACTCCGCGTTCTCGCCGCCGCCTTCGGGCGGATAGGCGCCCTCCAGAAACACGCCCACCACGCCGTGGCTTTTGTACATGGGGATGTCCGCGGCCAGCTCATCGAAGTCCGGGAATGGAAGCAGATAGTGGGCGAAGTTGGTGTTGTAGTGCCAGATGTAAAGCTGATTGGTGATCTTCGACCAATTGCGCAGGTTACGCATGAAGTACGCGCTGCGCGGGCACTTTTCGTAAGGGTGCGATTCGCAAACCCCGATGGGGCACAGCCGGATGCGCACGTTGGGACGCGGGCGCACCTTGGCCGGCGGATCCTCGGTATACCAGTAGGCCAGCGTGTCGATCAGCTTGTCGGGATACTTCTTCCCGATCTCGTCGGCCACGGCGTTGACAAAGCGCAGCAGGGGTCCGGAATGCACGCCGCCTTCTTCCTCTTCGACGCGGCGGCAGTTGTCGCATTCGCACCAGCCCGTCCAGTCGTTCTGCGAAACCGAGATGATACGCGCTTCCGGATGCTGTCGGATCCATTCGAGCACGTTCTTCACGCTCTCCTGGAGCATTTCCTTATTGGTGAGGCAGAGCTGGCTGCGCTCGGAGCGGCGGGCGCCGTCGATGAGCGAGAACCACTCCGGGTGGCTGCCAAAGTACTTCTCCGGCGGAATCATCTGGTTGAACGAATGCACGAACGGGTAGTAAGTCACCTTGCCGCCGGTGGAATCGTCCAGCTTCATCGAAGCGCCGTTGATCCGGTTGCGCGCCGCCCAGTCCTTTTCGAAAGCTTCCGTGAAGAACGGCTCGCGGTACTCGAACGCCGGCGTCTCCGTCTCGTCGAGCGCGGGGGTGCGGATGGTGGACATCTTCGGGATACGGCTCACTTGGCTGGTGAACCAGCGGCAGCCGAGCTTGTCGAGAAACGTGTAGACGCCGTACATGGTGCCGCGCAGGCGGCCACCGGCAATCACCAGGCGCCGGCCCGAGGTCTTGAGCGCGAAACCTTCGTCGCCCAACTTGGCGTAGTCGATCCCGAGCTTCATCCGGTCGGTGAGTTTGCCGCGCCCTATCAGAATCAGGTCGCCCTTGACTTTCCCGGCATCAGTGATGATGGGCAGTTGCGCGCCCGACATCTCCAGCAGGAACTTCTGCAACTCCGCGGCGCCGCGCTTTTCAGAAGGCGAGGCCTCCGAGGAAAGGCAGATCGAGTACGTGGACTTGCCGTTCTCAACCAACGTCAGGGGCTGGGCCGCGAAAGCCGCGGAAGCGAGTGCTACGACCAGCGAAAGGAGTTTCACCGCAGTTCACCTCAATGGGAAGAGTAATGGAACGGGCGACCGAAAAACAAGCGCCGCGGCTCACTCGAGAGCGATTTCATAGGGCCCAATCCGCACGGCCCTGCCGCCCTCAAGCCGCACGGTCGCCGTCTCGTCGGAGAAATTCAGCAAGGCGAGCTTGCCGCTTTCCAGCACGCTCCAGTAAACGCCCTCGGGCCGCTCGATGCGCAGGGCGGCCTGCAGGCGCGGGTGAAGGCTGTCCATGCCGAGCAGTTGCCTGCGAATGAACGCCACGTAGAACTCCGGCGGAATGGCATCGCCGCGCCAGAACACGGCCTTGCCTTTGCCTGTATCGCCGGCCAGCCAGCGCTGCATGACGGACGTATCGCCTTCCACTGTCTGAATCGGGCCGCGAGGCATCAGAGGATAGATGATCGTACCGCCGCCGCGCACCCACTCGTCGATGCGTTCCAGCACTGCGCGCTCGGTGACGTACCCCCACAGGAAGACCAGCACCTTGTAGCGTTCGAGTGCGCCGTCGGCGATCATCTGTTCGCTGGCATAGTCGTAGTCCAGTTCGGCACGTAACGCTCGAGCCATGGTGAAGAACGACGAAGCCCAGCGCCAGCGCAGCACATCGTTGTCGAGTTTCTGCGCGGTGTCGGGATAGAAGGCCGCAACGTCGATGATGGGTTTCGACCTTTGATCCAGTAGCGGCCCCAACCGCAGCCAGGCGTCCGTCGCATAGTCGTTCGCGAGCAGGTTGCTGTGGTAGTAGAACAGGTGCTCGGCGCCGGTGGTGATGGCGTTGTAGAGCCGCGCGACGACGCCGCGCTTCGAACCGTAGCCGCCGGGTTCGTAGCCGAGTCCCGCGCCGTAGAAACGGGCCGCGGAGGATGCCATGCGCGTAATGGTGAAGTTGTCCGGGAAGTTATCGCTCTCGTTGGTCAGCCGGATGCCGCCCTTGACACGCGCCATGCTGCGCGCCTGATAGCTGTAATCGGTGCCGATCTCGACCGGCCCCCAGCCGCCCGACGACTGATGAATCGAAGTGCCGGGCATCGCTTCGCGCGACCATGCGGCCCACTTCTCGCACCAGCGGCTCATGGCGTCCATATACCAGTTGGCGAAATCGAGCCGTTGGCGCCGCGTGCGCGCGGTATCGGGCAGGAAAGTTCTGATTTCGTCGAAGGACCGGTGCCCGCTTTCCCAGGCTTTGTTCAGCGCGATGATGTCCGGATAGGCGCCGCGCAGCCAGGCGCGGAAGTCTTCTTGCGCGCGCTCGTCTCCCGCCCAGAACCCGATGTGCGTGTGGCTCTTCGTGAAGCGAAAGCCGGGGCCGCGCGCCGGGTATTGCGCTTCCCCGTAGTCGCCGCTCGGCCCCAGGCGAATGCCGAGAAGCACGCTACGGCCGCCGTAATGCTTTCCGAACTCCCTGATGAACCGTTCGGCGTATTCGGCCTGAAATGGATGGAAGATGGACTGCGTGTCATTGCGCAACCCGTGCTCCAGGCACACGAAGCCGAAATCGTCCTTGGAACGGTACATCCAGTCCGGCAGCGCGTAGCCCGAGCCGGCCAGCAGCATAGGGAACCACTTCAGGCCGTGCTTCTCGATTTCGGCCGCGATGGCGTCATAGAAGCTCCAGTCGTAGACGCCGCGCCGGCGCTCCGCGAATCCCCAGCGCACGAAGCTCTCGATGCCGTTGAAGCCGAGCGCGCGCACCAGCGGCAGAGAGTTACGCAATCCGGCCAGCATCTCGGGCAACTGCTCCGGCGTCAGGTAGTCGCCACCGGCGGGCATGACTCGCTGCGAGGGGCGCCCGAAGCGCACCGCCGGATCCACCAGCGGCGCCTGTTCGATTGCGGGACGGTCTTCGGTGAGCCGCACGGAATGCAGGCAGTCGAGGTTGGCGATGCGGATGACGTCTTTCAGCGCGCCGGCGCGGTAATGCAGCACCGCTCGGCGCAGGCGGCCCGTGTCGACGCGTGCGATGCCCCACTGATCGGCCTCGGCGACGCGCGGTGTGATGGAGGTCAGGCCGTAACCGCGATCCAGGAATTCGACCACCAGCCAGGCCGTGCCCGCTATGGGACGTTCGAGGGAGAAAACGTACTCGGCCTGCGTGTAGTAATCATCTGCCGGTTGCAGGCGAGCTACGGAGACGCCGCCGTCCTTCTCGATTCGCCAGCGGCACTCCGGCGTCCTCTTCAGGACAATGCCATCCTCTTTTGCCGGCTCTGCCGCCGCCCAGGAGGCCAAGCCGGCCCCGAATGCGGAAACGGCCGCCACGATGACGATGGCGGCGGCGCGGATCATTCGAGCACCATTTCGTAAGGTCCGATGCGGGCCGTCCTGCCGCTTTCCAGGCGCGCCGTGGCGGCGTCATCGGAGAAGTTCAGCAGCGCCAGCCTGCCGTTTTCAAGCACGCTCCAATAGACGCTGGCGGGCTTGTGCATGGCCAGCGCCGAACGAATCGAAGCGCGCACCTGGGGCATCGCGCGGACTTTGTCGCGAACGAATGCGGAGTAGAACTCCGCGGGCACAGCGTCCCCCGGATAAACGATGAACTTGCCCTTGCCCGTGTCGCCAGCGGCCCAGCGCTGCATCATCGATTCATCGCCTTCCACCGTCGACACCCAGCCCCGCGGCATGTAGCAGTAGATGATGGTCCCGCCGGCGCGCAGCCACTTGTCGATGCGGTCGAGCACGCTCTTCTCGGTCACGTTGCCCCAAAGGAACACCAGCACTTTATAGCGGTCTAGCGCACCGTCGGCGATCATCTGCTCGCTCGCGTAATCGTAATCCAGTTCCGAGCGCAAGGTGCGCGCCATGGTGAAGTACGGCGAGCCCCAGCGGTAGCGCACGAGTTCGTCGTCGAGCTTGATGGCCGTGTCGGGATAGAACGTGGCGACGTCGATGGCGGGCTTGGCCCTCTGATCGAGCATCGGCCCCAGCCGGACCCAGGCGTCCACGGCCTGGTCGTTATTCGTGAGGTTTCCGCCGTAATAGAAAAGGTGGACGGCGCCCGTGGTCACGGCATTGTACAGACGAGCCACCACGCCGCGCTTGGAGCCGAAGCCGCCCGGCTCGTAGCCCAGAGCCGCACCGTAGAAGCGCGCTGCCGAGCTGGCCATGCGCGTGATGGTGAAATTGTCCGGAAAGTTGTCGCTCTCGTTGGTCAGCCGGATCCCGCCCTTCACTTTCGCCATGCTGCGCGCCTGGTAGCTGTAATCCGTACCGATCTCGACCGGCCCCCAACCACCGGACGATTGGTGGATCGCCTTGTTCGGCATGGCTTCGCGCGACCAGACGGCCCACTTCTCACACCAGGCGCTCATCTCGCCGTAGTACCAGGTGGCGAAATCCACGCGCTGACGCCGCGTCTTCGCCGTGTCGGGCAGGAAAGTTCTTATCTGATCGAACGAACTGTACTTGCTTTCCCATGCCTTGTTCAGTTCGCCGATGTCCTTGTATTGGACGGCGAGGTACCTGCGGAAAGCGGCCTGCGCCAAGTCGTCGCCCGCCCAGTAGCCGATGTGCGTGTGATGATTGCGAAAGTGGTACCCCGGCCCTTTGGCCGGATACTGAGCTTCGCCATAGTCGCCGCTCGGCCCCAGGCGGATTCCCAGCAGCATCTTCCGGTTGCCGTAGCGCGCGCCGAACTCGCGGATGAAGCGGCTGGCGTATTCGGCCTGGAACGGATGGAAAATGGACTGTGTGTCGTGCGTGATGCCGTGTTCCAGACACACGAATCCGTAATTGTCCTTCGAGTCGTACAGCCAATCGGGCAGTGCGTAGCCCGAACCGGCGAGCAGCATGGGGAACCAGCGCATGCCGTGCTTCTCGATTTCGTTCGCGATGGCGTCGTAAAAGCTCCAGTCGTAAACGCCGCGCCTGGTCTCCACCCAACCCCACCGGACGTAAGTTTCCACACCGTTGAACCCGAGCGCCCGGAACAGCGGCAGTTCGTTGCGCAAGCCGGCGAGGACTTCCTCGATTTCACTCCGGTCCTTCACATGTCCGGCCGTCGCCACCACGCGTTCGCCGTCGACGGCGAATTTCACCGCGGGCGCGACCATTGGCGCGTACTCGAGCTTGGGCTGCTGATCCGTGATCCACAGCGCGTGCAGGTAATCCAGGCCCGTGATGTGGATGGCATCTTTGATCGCGGCGGAATCGTATTGCACCGTCGCGCGGCGCATCAGGCCGGTGTTGACGCGGACGGTGCCCCACCGGCGGGCTTCCGGCGCGCCCGGTGAAACCGAAATCGCGCCGAAGCCGCGGTCAACGAACTCGATCACCAGCCAGGCGCGCCCGGCTACGGGGCGGTTGACTCTGAAGACATAGGAGGCGCGCGAAAAGTGGTCCTTACTGGGCTCCAAACGGACCACCGCGGCCCCTGCGGCGGTTTCGGGCCGCGTGACCGATCCGGAATTCGAGACCATGGAGAGTCCGGTCTGGTTGGAAGGCTGGCCAGCCTCCCAGCGGGCCAGTTCGGCTGCGCAGGCGGCAACCGTGAGCGCCAGTGACGCGGCGGCAAGGCGAATCCAAGTTGGCTGGAACATCAAGGTAGGGATATCAGACGCGCCCGCCGTAGTGCAACCAAACGCCGTTCAGATGGGCTGACTAGCGGTGCTTACGGCCGCCAAAGGCTTTTCGGATCTCTTGCTCGCGATCCCCGCGCTCCCAGGCGCCGTGGATGTCGGCTTCGGCGATGCCGCCGGCGCGTCCCAGGAGAATGTAGGCCGGCAAAGCGTGCTTGAGGCTATTCCACCGTGCCATCTCGGCGAGCGAAGGTAATGCTCTCTCCCGGACCAGTGCAAGCACATCCGCGTTGCGATCTTCGGTCAGGTGCAGCAGCGCGAGGCAGGCGTTGTTGCGGTCGCTCCAGACGATGGAGTTCAGCATCTCGACGAACCATGTGGCGGAAACTCTGATGCCCGATTCCGGGTCGCTGCGCGCCAGGACGGCGAAAGCGGCCAGAGAGCGCGCTGCATTGCCGCGCACCGAGTCGCCGCTATCCTGCAACGCATATTGGAGATCGTTCACCACGAGCCCCTTCTTCTTCTTGGGAGTGTAGCCGAGAACCGCCGCGGCAATGGCGCGCTGCTCGTCGTCGACCGCGTTCCGCAGCACGTCGCGCAAGGCGGCGAGGTGCTCGCCGGCCAGGGTTCCTAACTGTTGCTGCAGTTGGTAGCAGGCCGGGTCGACCATGCGCGACTGCCCCTCGACGAAGTCCTCCGAAGTTTGCCCGCGCCGCGCGGCCCGCTCCACCGCGCGGAGCAACTGGGCATAGGTCTCCAGGATGGGGGCCGGCAGGGTTACATCTTTCGCCGGCAACGGCCGAAACTCCGAGTGCGGCGCGCCCTTTTCTTCGATGCCGACGAAAAGGATGGCGCCGCCCGCATCGCAGCAAACCGCCTCCACGCGTGCCCGGACCACGCCGGGAACCTTCTCCAGGCGTTCCTCGATAACACTCTTGGAGGGCGGCATCGGATCGCCCTCGTGTACTCCGAGGGCCTCGGTCAGGCGCTCAAGCTTGACCTTCCGGACGCCGTAGAAATCGACGATGCCGACACGCGGAACCTGGGCGGCGGCGAAACCGGCCAAAAGCAGCGTTGGAACAAACAGCCGCAAGACGTTCCGCATGAGCCACAAGCCTTCGCGGCCGGGATGCGTGAGGCGCGTTCTAGTTGCCAGACTTTCTGGCCTCCTTCACCGACAGTAGAAACTCAGTACCCGGAGCGAAATCCACGGCATTGCCCTTCACCGTCATCTGGATCATGACGACGGAGGCCGCCGCGCCCACGCCGGCGCCGATGGCCGCTCCTTTGGCGCCGCCTATGATACCGCCGAGCAGCGCACCCACGCCGGTGCCTATCGCGGCCTTGCCGAGATTGTTGGTCTTCTTTATAACGCGGCCTTCCTCGTCCACGTCCTGTTGACCCTTGGAGTTGGTGACAGACTTGACCGAAGACTGCACACCGATACTCTGACCGCCATGCTGCAATGTCTCAAACGTGAAGTTCAGCACGGCCTGACCCTTGATCTTGCCGCTGGTCTTCACTTCGGTGACCTTGCCTTCCATGGTGTCGCCCTTAAACTCCTGGGGGCTGAGCACTTGCGCGGTGATCTTGTCGCCTTTCTGGCTGGTCTTGGTGCTCAAGGGACCGAGCAGTTTGACCCGAAAATCCGAATCAGGAATCGTCTGGGCCGCGAGCCTCGGAGCCGACACGGCCAGGCACGCGCCCAACAAACCGAAAATCGCTGCCATTCTCTTCATGATGAGTCTCCTCACTTCAGTATGGACCATTTGATAGTTACCACACTATGGCGCTTGCTGCGGCTGCGGATGGTCATCCGTTTCCAGCCGTTGGATGGACCAGGCGCTTCCGCCAGCGCAAATTCCCGCTGATCGACCTCGATCATCACAGGCACGCCCGGCAGCTCACCGGTAAGGTTCCCGAAGGAGGCTGTTTTGCCGTTAATGGTGACCGACCCGTTCTTCTCCAACTGCCCCGACCACAACATCACGCCCGCGGGCGGACCGCTGTAAGCTGCTTTGGCCGGCGGCGTGGGGGGGCGCGGAGCCTCTTGCGGGATCGGCGTCTCTGGTTTCAGGATCTCGACGTGTTTTGGATGTTCGGCAGGCGCCGCGGCAGCCGGCGGTGGCGCCGCCGATGGCGTGCTGCTGGGGACCACGGGCGCAGGCGTGCCGGCCACGGGAGCGGTAGTCGCCGCTTTGGGCGGCGTCATCACGGAAGGCCTCGCGCCTCGCACCGAACCGCTCATCGGAGAGGGACCGCGCGGCGGCGCGGGTTGCTCGAAACCGGATGCCGCCGGCTGGCCGCCCATGGGCTGCTGCTCCGCCTGAGGAGTCGCAACCGGGGGCTGCTCGACGGCCGCCTGCTGTTCCGCAGGTGCAGCGGCCTGGGGCGGCGCGGGAGCCAGGAATTTCTGGTACGCAAAGAAGCCGCCGACGCCTAGCGCCGCGACCAGCACTACGATGAGGATGAAGACCAACGGACCCATCTTCTTCGCCGGCGCAGCTTCAGGAGCCGTCTGCCAGTCTGGTGCCGCGGTTGCTGCCGGAAGCGGCGGTGGCGCCATGGAAGGCTTGGGAGCGGGCGGCGGAGGCGGCGGAGTGGGAGCAGCCGCCGGCGGCGGTGGCGGCGGGGCGGCGCTCGCCGTCACGCTGGTACCGCAAGCGATGCAGAATTTTACGTTCGGCGGCACATCCGCACCGCAAAACGTGCACTTCACCTTGGCCGCGGCCGGAGGCGGCGGAGGCGGAGCAGGCGCCGGCTTGCCACACTGCATACAAAACTTCATGCCCGCCTCAATAGGCGCACCACAACCCGAGCATGTCACGATTGCTCTCCTTTGCCTTCAATACTACGCTCTTCGATGGACGCCGCCGCCAGCGGCAGGGTTTCTCAGGCCTGCTTGTCTGCCAGTGCACCGATCACCGGCAGCATGTACTTCTCGTTCGAGTAAGCCTTGTACAACAGGAAGATCCAGATCAGCAGACCGCCCAGCAAGATCACCAGTCCCAGAAGCGCAAACAACAGGCCGGCCCCAAAGGGCAGGATGGTGTGCAGAATCGCCGACAGAATCATCTCCACGATCCACAGCGCGATCCAAAACACATTGAAGAAGATGGACTGGAAAGCGTGGAAACGTACGAACTTGCTCTGGTTGTAAGGCGCCAGCGCAAGGAACAGGATGCCCGTGATCAGGCCCAGCAGATAACATAGCGCCCCGGCTACGTTATCGGTCATGCCGCCGGCGGCGGGTTGGGTGGGCGGTGGGGGCACGGGGGCTCCCACGTTAGGAGGCGCGCTCGGGGCTCCGATAGGCGCACCGCACTTGCCGCAAAACTTTCCTTCCGTTTGAGTACCACAGTTGGGACAGAATGCCATGTTTTCTCGATATCCTCCGGACTGAACAAATGTACTCAATGCCGCCGCGTTTCGCAAGAGGCCGCCCTGGGGTGTCGCCCCCAATAGATCCGTGTGGCTGAAGCTATCCACCGGCTGGGGTGTTGAGGTGAGCGCAGGTGTTGATTGTATTCGGCACCGCTGGGCCTACACCTGATCCCCTGCTGCGGATGCTGGTTTCAGTGAAGCCCTTTGCTTCGAGGCAGTCACAAGGCCATTCACGGGACCTGAACGGTCGCATATCCCTCGGTTCCAACCAGCGAGCACGGAGCAAATAATCCTATACTAGATGAGGCGGGACGCGCGTCCCGGCAGACGGACTCCGACCAGAGCAGTCTGTACTTCATCATAGGCGCATCCAACGAAATGAACAGACCAAAAGTAACGATTGATGGCAACGAGGCGACTGCGTACGTCGCCTACAACGTCAGTGAAATCGCGGCCATCTACCCTATCACGCCCAGTTCGAACATGGGCGAATGGGCGGATGAATGGGCCGCAAAAGGTATCCCCAATGTGTGGGGCACCGTGCCCACGGTGGTCGAGATGCAGAGTGAAGGCGGAGCGTCCGGCGCCCTGCACGGCGCGATCCAGGCCGGCTCCCTCTCAACCACTTTTACCGCTTCTCAAGGCCTGCTGCTGATGATCCCCAACATGTTCAAGATTGCGGGTGAGCTCAGCAGCACGGTGATTCACGTTTCCGCGCGCACGCTGGCGACGCACGCGCTGTCGATTTTCGGCGACCACTCCGACGTCATGAGCTGCCGGAGCACGGGATTCGCCATGCTGAGTTCCAACTCGGTGCAGGAAGCCATGGACATGGCCCTGATCGCGCACGCAGCTACCCTTGAAGCGCGCATTCCATTCGTCCACTTCTTCGACGGTTTCCGGACCTCGCACGAAGTAGCCAAGATTGAGCAGCTCAGCAAGGAAGACATGCTGGCCATGCTCGACGAGAACGCTATTGCCGCGCACCGCCAGCGGGCGTTGAACCCCGACCGTCCGATTATGCGCGGTACGGCGCAGAACCCGGACGTCTTCTTCCAGGCGCGCGAAGCTGCCAACCCGTGGTTCCTGGCCTGCCCCGCCATCGTGCAGAGCGTCATGGACCGGTTCGCCAGCATTGTTGGCCGTCAGTATAAGTTGTTCGACTACGTGGGCGCGCCGGATGCCGAGCGCGTGATCATCATGATGGGCTCGGGCGCGGACATCGCCCATGAGACCGTCGAGTACCTCACCGAACGCGGCGAAAAGGTCGGCGTGCTGAAGGTCCATTTGTACAGGCCGTTCTCGGTCGAGCATTTCCTCGCCGCTCTGCCTGCTTCCGTGAAGACCCTTGCCGTGTTGGATCGCTGCAAAGAACCCGGCGCGACGGGCGAGCCGCTTTACATGGACGTAGTCACTTCTTTGATGGAAGGCAGTGCCGCCGGCAAGCTTCCGTTCAAGTCCATGCCTCGCGTAATCGGCGGCCGCTATGGCCTCTCCTCAAAGGACTTCTCGTCCGCGCAGGTGAAGGCCGTGTTCGACGAAGCCGCCAAGAGCGCGTCGAAGAACCACTTCACCGTCGGCATCAACGACGATGTGACCCACACCAGCCTGACTTTCGACCCGGACTTCTGCACCGAAGATCCCAAGACTTTCCGCGGGCTGTTCTATGGTCTGGGTTCGGACGGCACCGTCGGCGCCAACAAGAACTCCATTAAGATCATCGGAGAGGAAACCGACCTCGCGGCCCAAGGCTATTTTGTCTACGACTCGAAGAAGGCCGGCGCCGTCACGGTTTCGCATCTGAGGTTCGGCCCCAAGCATATCCGTTCGAGCTACTACATTAACAAGGCCAACTTCATCGCCTGCCACCAGTTCACCTTCCTGGAACGCCTTAACATCCTGAAGGACGCACTGCCGGGCGCCGTCTTCCTTCTCAATAGCCTCTACGCTCCCGAAGAGGTCTGGGATCATCTGCCCAGAACCGTGCAGAAGCAGATGATCGAAAAGAAACTGAAGTTCTACGTGATCGACGCCTACAAGGTTGCCGAGGCGACCGGCATGGGCGTGCGCATCAACACGATCATGCAGACCTGCTTCTTCGCCATCAGCGGCGTGCTTCCGCGCGAGGAAGCCATCGAACAGATCAAGAAGGCCATTAAGAAGACGTACGGCAAGCGCGGCGAAGCCGTGGTGCAGAAGAACTATGCCGCCGTCGACGCGGCTCTCGACCACCTGCATGAAGTGAAGGTTCCCGCCCAGGTCACCAGCACGTTCGATTTGCGGCGTCCGGTGCCGGAGGAAGCGCCCGAGTTCGTGCAGAAGGTCACGGCACGGATCTGCGCCGGCGAAGGCGACGAACTGCCCGTCAGCGCCCTGCCGCCGGACGGCACCTTCCCCACCGCCACCGCGCAGTGGGAGCGCCGCAACATCGCCCTCGAAATTCCGGTGTGGGACGAGAAGCTCTGCATCCAGTGCGGCAAGTGCGTGCTGGTTTGCCCGCACGCCTCCATCCGCGGCAAAGTGTACGATGCCGCCGCCCTGGCAGGCGCCCCGGCGACCTTCAAGAGCACCGCGGCCCGCTGGAAGGATTTCAAGGACCAGAAGTACACCCTGCAGATCGCGCCGGAAGATTGCACCGGATGCGGAATCTGCGTCGAGGCCTGCCCGGTCAAGAGCAAGACCGAGACCAAGCGCAAGGCCATCAACATGGAGCATCAGCCGCCGCTGCGTGAGTCCGAAGGGATCAACTGGGAGTTCTTCAAGAGCATTTCGGACACCGACCGTCGCGTGCTGGCCCTCAACCAGGTGAAGGACGTCCAACTGCTGCGGCCTCTGTTCGAGTTCTCCGGCGCTTGCGCCGGCTGCGGCGAGACGCCTTACCTCAAGCTGGTTTCGCAGTTGTTCGGCGACCGCGCCCTCATGTGCAACGCGACGGGCTGCTCGTCGATTTACGGCGGCAACCTGCCCACAACTCCTTACGCTATCGACGCCAACGGCCGTGGTCCCAGCTGGACCAACTCGCTGTTTGAAGACAACGCCGAATTCGGCATGGGCCTGCGGCTGGCAGCCGATCAGCAGACCGCTTACGCAAAGCACCTGGTGACGAAGCTCTCGTCGAAGATCGGCGACAACCTCGTTAGCGAACTGCTCAACGCCAATCAGTCTACCGAGACCGCGTTGCGCGAGCAGCGCGATCGCGTCGCGGAATTGAAGCAGAAGCTGGCCGGTGCCTCGACGACCGAGGAACGCCACCTGCTCGCCCTGGCCGACATGCTGGTCAAGAAGAGCGTGTGGATTATCGGTGGCGACGGCTGGGCGTACGACATCGGCTACGGCGGACTCGATCATGTGCTCGCCAGCGGCCGCAACGTCAACGTGCTGGTGCTCGACACGGAAGTCTATTCCAACACCGGCGGCCAGATGTCCAAGGCCACTCCGCGCGGCGCGGTGGCGAAGTTCGCCGCCGGCGGCAAGCCGATGCCCAAGAAAGACCTGGGCATGATGGCGATGACTTACGGGAGCGTCTACGTGGCGCGTGTCTCCTTCGGTTCGAGCGACATGCAGACGGTGAAAGCATTCCTCGAAGCCGAAGCCTACAACGGACCGTCGCTCCTCATCTGCTACGCCCACTGCATCGCCCACGGCTACGACCTGATTCACGGTTTGGATCAGCAGAAAGCTGCCGTGCAGAGCGGTTACTGGCCGCTGTATCGCTTCAATCCGGACCTGATCAAGCAAGGCAAGAACCCGCTGCAGCTTGATTCGAAAGCCCCGGCGCTGCCTCTCGAGAAGTACATCTATAACGAGACTCGTTACTCGATGTTGACTCGCAGCAAGCCAGAAGCGGCGAAAGTACTGCTGAAGGAAGCGCAGGAAGACGTCAACAGCCGCTGGAAGTTGTACGAACACTGGGCCAACATGCCGGCTGACGGCACGAACCCGGTGGAAGTCCCCCAGGAGGTGAAGAATGCCTGATCTTTCGACTAGCTATCTAGGTTTGAAACTGAAGAACCCGCTGGTGGTTTCCGCCGGCCCCCTGTGCAAGGACATCGGTAACGTCCTGCGCATGGAGGATGCGGGTGCCTCCGCCGTGGTCCTGCATTCGCTGTTTGAAGAGCAGATCACGCTGGAAAGCCAGGACCTCGACCGGAACCTTTCGGCCGGGGCCGAGAGCTTCGCCGAATCCCTGAGCTACTTCCCCGACATGGAGACTTTCCAGATCGGGCCCGAGGGCTACATCGAGCACATCCGCAAGGCAAAGGAAGCCGTCGACATCCCGGTCATCGGCAGCCTCAACGGCGTCTCCACCGGAGGGTGGATCCGCTACGCGAAGCTGATCGAGGAAGCCGGCGCCGACGCGCTCGAGCTCAACATCTACTTCCTTGCGGTGAATCCGGAAACAACGGGTTCCCATATCGAGGATCTCTACGTGGAACTGGTCAGTCACATCAAGGCCAGCGTCCGCATCCCGGTCGCTGTCAAACTGGGGCCGTACTTCAGCTCGTTCACCAATCTCGCCGCGCGCCTGGACAAAGCGGGTGCCGACGGGCTGGTGATCTTCAACCGGTTCTACCAGCCGGACTACGACTTGGAGGCCCTCGAAGTAGTTCCCAACCTGACGCTCAGCCGGTCCAGCGAACTGCTGCTCCGGCTGTACGCCGCCGCCACGCTCTACAGCCACGTCAAGGCCGACCTGGCGATCACCGGAGGCGTCCACACCGTCGAGGACGTTCTCAAGTCCATGATGGCGGGTGGCAAAGTCGCCATGATGACTTCGGCGCTGCTCCAGAACGGCATCGGCCACATCAAGACGCTCAACGAGGGCCTTGTGAAGTGGATGGATGAGCACGAATACGAATCCATCAAGCAGATGCAGGGTTCCATGAGCATGAAGTCGGTGGCGCAGCCCACCGCGTACCTTCGAGCCAATTACATGAAGGTGCTCGGCAGCTACGTGGTTGGAGCGAAGTCTTAGACAGTCACGCCTCTGATGAGTTTTCTTGGGGAGCGGTCCTCGATCCGCTCCCTTTTTTCTTGTCGCTACAGCGGCAGGCTCTATCCGGCTGTCACTTGAATCTTGTACCCGCTGCCACCGGCGAGTGCAGGCTTCGGATCCTTTTCGAGTTGCGCGGCCACCTCCCGCGTGACACGGCCGTCGATCTCCACGGTCCTGTCGATCTCGACCGGATAGCGGATCGTGATCTCCAGCTCCGAGTCGACAAACCGCACGCGGCTCTCCGGGTGGGGCACGGCGGTCGTCACGCTCAGCAAGGACTGCGCAGTGCTGTGCTGCCGCTCTATCGCCTCGCGAAATTCCGCATAGACGGATTCGACAGCGGCAAGAAGGCGTTGTTCGATGGCAGCGGAGTCCGCCGCCACGGGCAGCTGCACTGTGATGGCGCGCCAGGCGTAGTCGATCCCGGGAGCCTGCTTGAACAGGGCCGAGGACTGAAAGAACACGGAGTTAGGGAACACCACGATGCGCCCGGTGGGATGGAGTGGGGAACTCGATCCGCCCAACTCCAACAGGTAGAGCCGGAACAGGCCCACATCCACCACTTCACCCGTCACTCCGGAGACCGTCACGCGGTCGCCGATGCGAACGCCCCAGCGCCCTACCAGGAAAAAATAGGCGACCATGGACAGGATCACGCTCTGCATGGCAACCGCAAGTCCCGCTGCCGAGAAACCGGCGAACGTCGCCAGCGATCCGAATTCGGTGACAAAGCTGAGGACGACAAACAGCACGACGGCGCAACTGACCACAATCCGCCGGAACAGCAGGACTTGCCGCCGGCGCCGGAGGTCCTGGACGTAGCGCATGGTGGCGTGGCGCCACAGTTCCGCGAGCCCGAAGATGAGCGCGAGCGCCACCAGAAGCATTCCGGCGCGAAGCAGAAAGTAACGCAAGGCACTGGCACGGTTTTCGGCCAGCATGCCGCGCCATTCCAGTATGCGGCCGCGACTGGCGTTGATCTGCGTGGATTGCTCGCGCAACGGGGCGATCGATGCCGACGATTGTTTGAATTGCGCCAGCAGCGTTTCGATCTCCGTCCGCTGTGCCTTCAACGCCGCGACATCGGAGGACTCTGGCGCTTGCGCAGTGGCGTCTCCCAGGCGGATCACCTCCCGCAAGGCCTTTCGCAGCGGCCCGCGGAGTTCCTCGCCGGCCTGACGCAGGGCGTCCGTCTCCTCGATCAGACCGTCCAGCCGCCGCATTTCCCTGTAAATGGAAAAGACCTCCGTCGCGAGGCCGGCGATGCCCGAGGATTCCGGATGGAAGTCCCGCGACGCAACACCCTGAACGCTCGCCGTGGTCGCGGAAGCGGCTTTCTGACGGGCGCTGCCCACCTCCGGGACCGTGCGTTCCAGATCGTTGACTTTCGCCGCCAGTCCGCCCTCGCCCGGGGCGCTCAGAAAGCCAAGGAGGTTGCGCAACGCATCCCGGCGCGCCTTGGCGAAGTTCGCCTCGCTGGTAACCTCGTCCCGCAACGCCAGCAACCGGGGGCGCGACCGCGGCGGGGCGGTCTCCAATTGTTGGTTGATCCGCTCGATCTGGGCCTGGGCCTGCTCCGCGCGCTGTTCCGCGGCGGCGGCCGATTGCGCCAAGGTGCGGCTTCGGGCGGTTTCTGGCTGAGCGTCCTCCGGGGCGCTGGCCGGCTGGATTGCGGCCTGCGCGCGGGCGAATTCGAAAGCCAGCCGGACCGCATCCGCGGAACTCTGGCGCAAACTGTCGGCGAAGATCGCCTGCCTCGCATCGGAGGACGACTGCGCGGTGGCGGCCACATCCCGGTACCAAGTGATGGTCTGGTTCAGGTATTGCAGAATCCGCTGGTCGTCGAGCGGTCGCTGCGCGCGTAGCGCTGGACTCGGGACGAGAAGCAGCGCGGCCAGCGCCGGCACGGTGGCGAAAAGTGGTGCGTACCGCATTCGAGTCTAATTTTAATCCAATTGCCAGAGTGACTCTTCGTGTAGAACACTCGTAGGATTCTTTATTGGGATTCCTGCACAATGACATGGCAGGTTTGGATTTGCGCCGTGTTCGTCTGCATCGTATTGGCACTGCCTGTGAGTGCACAGGTAGCGGCAATGCGGGCGCAAGACGAGGCTCAAGCGGCGCACTGGTTCCGCGAGGCTGCTCAGAAGGGCCACGCCCGTGCGCAGTATAACCTCGGCTCCATGTGTTTCAACGGCAACGGGGTTGCAAAAGACTACGTGCAAGCGCACATGTGGCTTAGCCTCGCTGCTTCTCGCGCTAAGGGAGGCCGAAATCTCTGCGTGCCACCAGATGAATCGGTGGCACCGGGCCTGCACTAAATCATGTAGGTTCGGTCAAGGCTGCGGTACTGCACCGCTTCGGCCACATGCTTCGCGGTCACGTTTTCGGCGCGGCCCAGGTCCGCGATGGTGCGAGCCACCTTGAGGATGCGGTCGTGGGCCCGGGCGCTCAGGCCCATGCGCCGGACGGCCAGTTCCAGGGTGCGCTCACCGGCGTCGTCCAGGGCACACAGCTTCCGCAGGCGCCCGTGCGGTATCTGCGCATTGTAGAAGCCTCGCTGCTGCTGGATGTGGCGCGCTGCTTCCACGCGGGCGCGAATCTCGGCGCTGGTGTCGCCTCCGTCCTTGCCGCGCAGCTCGGCGTAGGGTACGGCCGGCACCTCGATGTGCAGGTCGATGCGGTCGAGCAGCGGCCCGCTGATCTTGCCGAGGTACCGCTGAATCTCGCCTCCCGTACAGCGGCACTCATGGGTGGCGTCGCCATGGAACCCACAGCGGCACGGGTTGGATGCCGCGACAAGCATGAAATTGGCGGGGAACGAGAGCGTCATGTTGCTGCGCGCCAGCGTGACCGAGCGCTCCTCGAGAGGCTGCCTTAGCAGTTCCAGGACATTCCGCGGGAACTCCGGCAACTCATCGAGGAACAGCACTCCATGATGCGCCAGACTGACCTCGCCCGGGCGCGGGATGCCGCTGCCTCCGCCAATCAAGCCAGCGTCGGAGACGGTGTGGTGCGGGGCCCGGAAAGGGCGCGCCGTCAGCAGCCCGTTCCCATGGTTCAGTAGGCCGGCCACCGAGTGGATCTGCATCGTCTCGATCGCCTCGGCGAAGGTGAGGGGCGGCAGAATTCCGGGTAAGCGGCGCGCCAGCATGGTTTTGCCGGAGCCTGGAGGCCCGATCATCAATACGTTGTGCCCGCCGGCCGCAGCCACCTCCAGCGCCCGCTTGGCCGTCGCCTGCCCGCGAACCTCGCGAAAGTCCGGTTGCGGATCCGGTTCCACCGCCGCGGATGCCGGCGCTGCCGCCACAGGGGCGAAGTGCTCCGGCTGGTTGACTAGGTTGACTGCCTCCCCCAGATGCCGGATTGCATATACCGAGATGCCCTCCGCCACCGCCGCTTCCGCCGCATTGTCCGACGGCACCAGGAGGCGTTCTATCCCGTGTTTACGAGCACAGACGGCTATGGAAAGCACTCCCCGAACCGGCCGCAGGCCTCCGTCCAGCGATAGCTCGCCCACGAACAGGTTCCGGTCCGCATTCCGAACCCGGCCCATTACACCGAGGATCCCCATCGCCATCGGCAGGTCGAAACCGGCGCCTTCCTTCCGCACGTTGGCGGGAGCCAGGCTGATGGTGACCGACTTGCTCGGATACCCGAATCCGGAGTTCATCAGGGCCGATTTGATACGCT
>CAZLOS010000068.1:0-25745 GCA_964561215.1 uncultured Solibacteraceae bacterium
CGACGGGCTGTCGGCAGTGGTCCCCCCCGGAGTGGGGACGGCTGACACGAGGGGGTGAGACGGAAGCCGAACGGGCCAGATGAAGCTTCGGCGGGGCGTTGAAGTGGCAGGCCGGGAACTTTGACCCCACCGTGGGGGTGCCTGGAAACGGGTGCAATCACTGTGGGAGAGCGAAAGGCCGTCACGAGACGTCGGCTTCTATTGGTGGAAGATGGCTGGCGAGCCTCCGAGCGGTGATCCGCGATTGCCTAAAGGCAGTTGCGGGGAGCAGAGAGGCAGGCGCCCGGTTTCACCGAATGACAAGCCCAAAGCCGAGCATGACGGCTGGGGGGCGGGCTGAAGCGCGGGTCACTTGGAACCATTTTTTTGCCTTCGCATCAATCCCACGAGTAAATCTGGCGTCGTTGGTCTATGTCCGGGCGCCTGTTCCTTGACCGGAAACTGACGAACCGGCACCGGCAGCGCCCGCAGCGGTACGGCTTGGCTCCCAGGCGGAGCTTCAACCTCTGTGTCCACGACGGCCGGTGGTCCCGCACGGACCAGAAGCCGAGGTTCATGTTCAGGCACCGCGGACAGTGTGCGAAGCGCGTCTCACTGAAGTGCCAGACGCTGTGCACGAAGCGGTGCGAACACTCGCGGCACCGCATGGCGTGGATGCCGCAGACGCGCGCCATCGCTTCCCAACCCGAGCGCGCCCGCGATGCCCGCACATTTCCGCTTCCGCATTTGGGGCAGTGAGGCCGCATCGGGCGTGCCGCTCGAAATCACCAAGGTATCAAACAACGGCAGCACGGCGGGAGGCCGCGTAATCCCGAACGCAGGCGTCGAACGCCTCCCGCAGACGGTGGCAGGCCGAACTCTGGTTCCGTATCGACAGACCTTCGATCGAAGCCACGGGCAATAGATGCCGCGTCGTGCTCGTGATGAACACCTGGTCGGCCCCCTCCAGGTCGGCCGGAAAGAGGGATTGCTCCACGACGCGCAGGCCCGGAACGTGAATCTCCCGCAGGAGCACGTCCCGCGTCACGCCGGGCAGACATCCGGAATTGAGGGGCGGGGTTCTCACTTCGTCGCCATAGGCCGCGAACAGGTTCGCCGAAGTGCACTCGCTCACTTCACCGCGCTCGTTCAACAGGAGCACCTCGTCCCAACCACGCGAACGCGCCTCCTCGTTCCACGTGAGGTTCTGCGCCCAGGAGAGAATCTTCGCCCCGGCGAACTCGCACGCAGCGTGGCGTGCGTTTGCCTTCAGCGCCAGCCTCACATCGACAGGCCACTGGTTCAACCCCGTGGTCAGGGCGATCACATCGTAATCCCTAGCGTTGGCAGGGCCTTCCCAAAGGCCGTGACGGTTGCGTACAACCACCAGGCGGAGGGAGGCGTTGACGGCCGAATTGGCCTGGATGAGCGCTTGAAGACCGCGCTCGATCACAGCCGGGTCCTCCGGCATCGGCACGTGCATCAGCGCGGCGTCCTTGCTCATCCGCGCCCAGTGTCGCGCGAACGCGAAGGGGACCCCATCGTAGACGCGGAGGGTGGTAAACACGCCCCACCCGCTGAGCAGGCCGAGTTGGCCGGGACAGAGTAGCTTCTCCGAGGCGGAGCACACGCGGCCGTTATAAAGTATCTGAGAGTGGGTCACTCTTTCATTCTAACGAAGCACCGCGCAGCGTCTGTCAGTAAAGCGGCGGCGAGCCTGGCGGCCGCGTTTTCCAGCGACGGTGAATCCATAGCCATTGATCGGGATACTCACGGATCACCGACTCCAGCACCGAGTGCAACCGTTGCGTGTCGGCTGCCAGATCGCCCGTGATCTCCACCGGTTTGTAAAACTTGAGCACGTAGCGATTCTCCTCAGGCGACCACAACGCGAAGCCTGGGATCACGGCGGCGCCGGTCCGCGCGGCCAGCTTCGCGAAGCCCGCGTTGGCCGAGGCCGGCACGCCGAAGAAGTTCACAAAGACGCCTTCTTCGAGCGAAGTATTCTGATCGATCAGAATCCCCACGGCCTGGTTGGCGGCGAGGGCTTTGAGGATGCCGCGCGCAAAGTTCTTCTTCTGGATCATGTGGTTGCCGCGCGCGGTCCGGCGGGACTCCACCAGGGCGTCGATCAGCGGATTATCGAGCGGCCGGATCACCACGTGCATGGGGCCCGACATCATGGCGTGGGCGTACGCGCTAAGTTCCCAGTTGCCCAGATGGGCTGTCGCGAAGAGCACTCCCCTGCCCTTGGCGAGCGCGGCTGTGAAGTGATCGTAGCCCTCATAGCGTATCCACTGCCCCACCTCATCGGGGCCGATCCGCGGCAGGCGCGCGAAGCACACCATCATGCGGGCGATGGAGCGGAAAACGCCGTCCGCGATGGCCCGGCGATCCCCGGCGGAACGCTCGGGCATGGCGATTTCCAGATTGCGCATGGCTACCCGCCGCAGCCGCGGTACGGCTTTGTCGAGCAACCATGTGTAAACACGGGCGATCCGCTCAGCCGCCGGGCGCGGCCCGTGCGCGAGGCTCGCCAGCAGGACGCGCGCGATCGAGTACTCCAGGTAGTTGCGAATGGATGATCTGGGGTGCAACGAACAATTCTAAACACAAATGAACCGGGGCGGCGGATTCACGGCGCCGGGGCGCCCACCGCCGGACGCGATCCGGCCCGCAGTTTGCGATAGTTCGAGTAGCTATACTCGTTCTCCCCGACAATCAGCTTGATCAGGCCGATGCGGGCGCGGTAGGAGGCCAAAACGTGGCTGGGGAACCAGGCTTCGCCGTTCACGCGAGTCTGAGCGATTGTGAGCCTGGCGCCTTTGGAGACGCGCACCAGCAGCCAGCCGAACGCGAGAGTATCCACCGATTGCGCCTCGATCCGGGCACAGTGCAGGTCGGCTTTGTCGATCCAAAACGTGCCAGCGAGTTTGCTCAGGATCCTTCCCTCCGTATTAGGCGGATGGTAGTCCCGTTTCTGCAAGGCGCGAATCACCCAAGTGTCGCGTCCCTCGAAACGCTCCGAGCGAAGGACCGAGAACTCGAAGGCCTCGGGCAGCTCCCGCAGGAACTTGCGCTGGCGATCCTGCCGCTTCTCCCACTCTGCCAGGCGCTTGGCCCGCTGGGATGGAGTTTCACGGCGGCGCTGCTCGATGTCGTAATGGAACTTGGCCACCTCATTCACGTTCTCGGAAGCGCTCAGGGGCTTTCCGTCCCGCCCCACCAGGCGCCGGTAGGGCGAGTCCTCCTGCATGGTGACGTCAAATGTGCGCGAACGCTTCGACTTCAGCTTTCCTTCGTCGTCGAACTGCCGCTGCACTTCGAGCTCGAAGAATCCATACTGGCGGCCGACGGACGTGCTGTGGTTGAAACGCTCGATGGCCATGCGCACTATCTGCCCGGCGTCCTGGCCGTAAACGGCGCCCGAAAGAGCAACCCATGCGAACATTAAGCGCTTGAAAGGCGGCATGTTCAGGTCTAGACTCAGACTAGACGAAGATAGCTTCCGACAGGTTGCAAGGAGGGATGTCGTGGCGAATCCGCGGAAGTATCCGAAAAGCCCAATCATAGAATGGCTGGAAGAAGAAGAAAGCCAAGCGCCTACCTGCTCGCGCAGCACGCGAACATTGGGCGCCTATGTAAAGATCCGGAAGACGCCCGCCGGCAAGAGCCGCCGGCTGCCGCCTTCCGCTCCCCCGGCCAGGCCCGACCCGGCGCTGGCCCGGGAACCCGGTGGGGAGGCTAAGTTGCCGGGAAGGCAAAGCCAACCGGCTTCCTTCGATCATCTTTTGAAGCTCCAGCGGCTGCCTAAGCTGCGGGCCCCGTACGCTTACACGCCCAAATCGTCGGCCCAGCCCACGCCTTCCACGGGGCCGAAGCCGCAGGCGCCGCGAAGGCCTCCCGTTTCCAGGGTCAAGCGATGATCTTCTTGCGAACGGCATAAAGCACAATCTCCGCCGTGTTGTGCAAGTTCAACTTCTGCATCAGGTTGGTGCGGTGTGTCTCCACTGTGTACGGGCTGAGATTCAGCAGCGCCGCCACCTCCTTGTTGGACTTGCCTTCGGCCAACAGTTGGAGCACCTCCTTCTCCCGGTCGGTGAGCAGGTCGTAGGTGTCGGTCAAGCCGCGCTGGTGCAAGGTGCGGATATAATCCTCCAGAAGCGTCGCCGAGATGGCCGGGCTGAAATAGGGGCGCCCCTGCGCCACGGTGCGGATGGCCTGCACAAGATCTTCCTCAGCGGAGTCTTTCAAAAGATATCCCCGCGCGCCGGCGTCCAGGGCACGCACGACATAGCTTTCGTCGGAATGCATGCTGAGAATGATTACGCGCACTTTATCACCGCGTTTGGCAAGCTGCGCGGCGGCGTCAATGCCGTTGAGGTTCGGCATGGCGATGTCCAGGATGGCGATTTCGGGCTTCAGTTCGTCGGCGAGTTTGAGGGCCTCGCGCCCGTCGGAGGCCTCGCCGACAACGTCCATTCCCTCTTGCGACTCGATCAACAGGCGCAGTCCCTTGCGCACCAGGCCGTGGTCGTCCGCTAACAGAATCCTGATCTTGCTCATGCTGTCGCCTCCTCATGAACCGGTAATTCCACACGGATGAGCGTGCCTTTGTGCGGCTGAGAGACAACCTCAAAGCGCCCGCCAAGCTCCCCCACGCGTTCTTCCATGCCGATCAATCCCAATCCCTTGCCGCGCGAATCGTGGAGGCCGAAACCGACGCCGTCGTCCTGAACCGCCAGCGACAGCAGGCCTTCCCTGCCGTGTACGGAAATGAGGATGTTCCTGGCCTGGGCGTGCCGCGCACAGTTGGTCAGGGCCTCCTGTACCACGCGGAACACGCAGGTCCGGTGGGATTCCGGCAGCCCGTCGAGGTTGCCGTCTATCCGCACATCGACGGGCACACCGGAGCGCCGCGAGAAATTCCGTGCCTGCCACTCGATGGCCGGCGCCAGCCCGAGGTCGTCCAGCATGGAAGGGCGCAGCCCCATGGCAATGTCGCGTACGGCGCGCAAGGCCTGCTCGACGATTTGCCGGGCCTCCTGCGCGCGAGCCCGAAACTGCTCCTCGTCAGGCCCCCGCAACTGTGCCAGGCCACCGACTTCCATGCGGACCGCGGTAAGCATCTGTCCCACCTGGTCGTGTAATTCGCGCGCAATCAGCTTGCGCTCGTCCTCCTGGGCCTGGACCAGCTGCTGGCTGAGCCTGCGCAACTCCTTCTCGGCCCGCTCCGTCAGCCTCTGGTGCTCCAGGTTGCGCGCTTCCAAACGAGTAATGCGCACGATGCTGGCCCCGGCCACGATCGCTCCGAGAAAGAGCACCAATACCGTCATCCGGTTCAGGTAAGTTTGGAAGGACTGCTGCGCGCGCGCCAGGTCCTCCCGCTGGCGGGCGAAGTGCGTCCGGTTCAGTTCGCGCACTTCGAGCGCCATGGCCATCACCGAGTTGCGGCGCGGAAGCACTTCTTCCCGCAGGAACCGTGGGCTCAGCAGGACCTTCTGCTGCGGCGTCCATTCGAATACCGGCGCGAGCAGCGCAAAGTACGACTCCATCTCACCCCGCAAAGCCTCGAACGCCAAAGCCTCCTCCTGCCGCGCGGGCCTGCGAAGCTGCTCCAGGTACTGCACGGTGGAAGCATGCACTTCCGCGAATTGGGCGCGGTATCTCTCGGTGCTGAGGTGGGACGGATCCAACAGATAGTCGCGCATACACAACCCGGCCAGATAGATGCCGGACCGGATCTCCGTCAGCGCCTGCTGGCTCCGCCGGTGGCTGTCGTTGGCGGCCTGCATCTCGTCGTAGATGCGGCCCCCTCTCCTCACCGCGACATAGCCGTACACGCCCATCAGAATCATGAGCGCGCCGAAAGCCACGATCAGGACGGGCCAACTCCGGGATCTCATCATGCACCTCGCAACCTATACACATTATGCGCAAGCGTGGGCGCGGATGAGGCATGGATGAGAGTGCCGGCGCGGATCAGGCGGCCAGAAGATCCAGCACGGCGTTGTTCCAGCCATACGGACCGGGCGCATCGGTCACCCGGCAACGCGGCTCGGCGCGCTTGATGGCCGTATCGAAGGGCGAGCGCACGAGCACGGGAACATCCACGCTGGAAAGGAAGCGAACGTCGTTCCACCCGTCGCCGACCCCGATGGTCAGGATCTCGCCATGCGCCTTCCGATACAGTTCGACCAACCGTGCGACCGCGCTGGCTTTGTCGTTGCTCCCCATGATGTGGTAGAAGCGGTCGCCGCGGGTCCACTTCAGTCCTCTCCGCTCGATGACTTCCAGCAACCGGTAGGAGCCCGAAGAGAGTATTTCGAAGGGCTCGTCATACTCCCTGCGTTTGGCCAGTTCGGCCTGCTGGATGGGCAAAAGCGAGCGCAAGGCCAGTTCAGCTATGGTCATGTCGGAGAAGCCCAGCGTTTGGCAACCGCTCTCCCGGGACAACTGCTTGAGAGCGGCGACCAGTTTCTGGTACGGTGTGCCGAACTCCAACACCAACCAGTTGTCGCGCTGGATCGCGTTCGGGATGTTGAAGGGGAAATACTCTTTCGGGATATATACCGCGCCGCCGTTTTCCACGATGAACGGGTGGTCGATTCCCAGCCGGGTTCGCCACAATGCGACCTCGGCGCGCGTCTTACTCGTGCAAATCACAAGCGGGATGCCCTTGCTTCGAAGCAGGTCCAGGGCCGGCCGGGCCGCTTCGAACGAATACGTCCGCGTATCCAGCAGAGTTCCATCCAGGTCCGTAAAGAAAACCTTCATGGCACTTTCAGGATAAGCGTAACACGGGTAACGGTTCGATCCCGTGAACGTGGTAGCAGCGGTCGCGAAAACATGGTAGCGCACCCGGTCAAGCGGGAAGCAAAATGGAGAATTCCGCACCACCGGTCCTGGCGCGACCCGCCGTGACCTGGCCGCCGTTGCGCTCGACGATGGTGCGCACGATGTGCAGGCCGAGACCCCGCCGGTTGCCCTTGCTGCTCACCTCTCGGTCGAAGATGCGCGGAAGCAGCTCGGGGGCGATGCCGGGGCCGTCGTCGCTGACGCGAATCAAGTTGCGGTCCGCCTCGCGCGCCGCCGCGATTTCAATCGTTCCCTTGGACGTCATCATTTCGGCTGCGTTGAGAAAGAGGTTCACGAAGACTCTTTCCCATAACACGGGAATGCCGTGCATCATGACGTCCTGGGCCACGTCACGGTGAAACTCGACCCGCGGCCCATGCATCAGGTCCAGGAAGTCCTGCGTCGCGCCGATGGCCGAATCCAGCAGTTCGTTCAGCGCGGTGGCGCCGCCGGCCGACTCGCAGAACCCGTCCACCAGCCGTTTGCCGCGGTCCACGCTCCGATGCAGGGCAGCGGCGATCGAACTCCAGCGCGCATCGCCCGCCAGCAGATCCGCGGCTTCGTCGATGGTGGTGAACACGTTGTTCAGGTCGTGCGCCAGGCAGCGGAAAGCGAGCGACGAGTCTTGTTCGACAGGCATAGGTCAGCAGGCCGCTTGACGCAGTGTAGCGAAAAACTCGGGGTAGGAGACAGCCGCCGCCTCGGCGCCTTGAATCACCGTCTCACCGTCGGCGGCCAGCCCGGCCACCGCAAAGGCCATGGCGATGCGGTGGTCGCCGAACGAATCCACCTGCGAGCCGTGGAAGCGCTGCCGCCCGGGCACCCGAAAGCCGTCGGGCGCAAGCTCGACGTTCACGCCCATGCGCCGGAGATTCTCGCCCACCGTGGCAATACGATCGGTTTCCTTCAGCCGCAACTCGGCGGCGTCGCGAACGACCAGGCCTTCTTCACTCATCGCGCCCAGCACCGCCAGGACGGGAATCTCGTCGATCAGCGCAGCCGTGAGAGCCTTTTCGATGGTTCCGCCGCGAATTGGAGAGTAGCACACCTGGATATCTCCACTAACCTCTCCAGCCCGCCGCTCCCGGTTGAGCACCTTCACGTCCGCGCCCATGGAAAGCAGGAAGTCCAGCAACGCGGATCGCGTCGGGTTCAGTCCCACGCGCTCGACGACCAGGTTCGAGCCGGGCGCCATCAGCGCGGCCGCCAGGAAGAACGCCGCCGAGCTGAGATCGCCCGGCACGTCCAGGTTCCGGGCCGCCAGATGTGATCCTCCCCGCACGCCGATCGCGCCGGCGTCCACGCGGATAGCGGCGCCGAATTCCCGCAGCGCCACTTCGGTGTGGTCCCGCGTGGGGACGTTCTCCCGCACCACGGTTTCGCCTTCCGCGTTCAACCCGGCCAGCAGCAGACAGGTTTTCACCTGGGCGCTCGCCACCGGCAGCGTGTAGTCGATGCCGTGCAGCCTGGCCGCGTGGATTGTGAGCGGGGGATAGCGCCCGTCGCGAGCGTCGATGGATGCGCCCATTCCGGCGAGCGGCCTCATGATGCGCTCCATCGGCCTGCGCGCGAGCGATTCGTCGCCGGCGATGCGCGTGTCAAACGGCAACCCCGCCAGAACGCCGCTCAGCATACGGATCGTGGAGCCGGAGTTGCCCGCGTTGAGCATCGCCTCCGGCGCGCGCAATCCTTCCACACCCGATCCCCGGACGCGAACCTCGCTCTCGCGCTTCTCGACCGGCACGCCCAGCGCGCTCAAGCAGCCCAGTGTGGAAGCGCAATCGGCGCCGCTCGAATAGTGCCGTATGCGCGTTTCGCCGTGCGCCAACGCGCCCAGAATCGCGTACCGGTGCGAGATGGACTTATCGCCGGGAAGCCGGATGCGGCCCCGCAAAGGGCCCGGCCGGGTAATTCGTTCCTGCATGGGAGTTTTCCCATTCTAGCAAGGCGCGCCTGCAACGGGAATCTGAAGCAAATGCAGTACAATGAGGCTCGATTTCACCTTAATACCCTATCGCGGCCCGACCGGTGAACTATAATCTAGGGCATGGTTCGACTCCCCGCCCTCCTGGCCCTGGCCGCCTCCTTCGCGATGGCCGCCGACCCGACCGTGGACGAGATCGCCGCGAAGCATGCCGCCGCCAGGGGCGGGATCGAGCGCATGAAGGCCATCCGGAGCCTTCGAGTCACCGGCAAGATGATCATGATGCCGGCTCAGGCCGAGGCGCCGCTCACCCTGCTTATCAAGCGCCCGAATTCGGTCCGGTTCGAGATTGTGGTGAATGGCAACAAAGTGGTCCGCGCCTTCGACGGCACAACGGCATGGGACCTCAACACCGCCCGCGGCCCCAACGCCCGGAAGTCCGGTGACCAGGAAACGCGCCGCACCAGCGAAACGGCCGACTTCGACGGTCCACTGGTGAACGCCAATGAAAAAGGCATCACCCTGGAACTTCTGGGCAAGGAAGACATCGAAGGCTCGCCTGCCTATAAGGTCAAGGCCATCCGCCAGGGCGGCGATGTCGATTATCATTGGGTAGACGCCAAAAGCTACCTGGAAGTGAAGAGCGCGAGCCGCCGCACCGTCATGGGACGCGAGACGGAGATCGAGGCGTTTCCGGGCAACTATAGATCCGTCCACGGCGTGCTGATCCCCACCTCGATGGAACAGCGCGTGGAAGGACGCCCCCTGGCGCGCATCGTCTGGGAGACCATCGAAGCCAACGCGCCCGTCGAAGACGCGGTCTTCAAGATGCCGGGCAATTGAAGCCCTTGCGCCCTACCGCGGCGTCCGGCTATCGCCAATGCGGGAACGGATTGACGCGCCCCTTGCGGCACTCGCTCACGAGGTCCGCTACGCGCTTCCGGCGCTCCAGCAGCCGTTCGAGCAGCCGCTCCAGGTGTTCTTCGTCTCCTTCGATCCAAGCCGGCGGGATCTGCCGCGCGGCTTCGTCGACAACTTCTTCGGGAAAGTACCGCACCTGGTCCAGCCACGGCTGGAAATCGTCCAACGACCGCACGCTTTCGTACACCAGTGGACGAAAATACAGGCCCTGGATGGGAGAATCGGCGAACTCCCAATGCGGGCCGTCGAACAGGTAGCCGTGGTCGATCATGAGGGCGGCGAAGCCCACTCGCAAGGGATGATCCGCCGCATTGGGGATCCACTCGCGCAGGCGGGCGCGAAGGAATACGGACTGGCGGGAATCCGCGTTTGAGGTCCACTTGTCGAACACCAGCATCCCGAGGAATTCCGCCAGGTTCGCTACCTTCGCCAGCAGGGCGTCCGGCAGGAAGTCGTAAACGGCCACCCGCTCCGGATCGCCGGGGTACAGCGACCCGAAATGCCAGCCCGGTTCCACCGCCCTGCGGGCGGAGCCCATCTGTATGTAGACTTCGGGATTCGCGTCGAGGAAGTCCTGGGAAAGATGGATGATGGCGGTCTCTGGAGCGGCGATGCGCAGATATTTCAGGAAGACGGAGGCAATCATTTCGTTGACCAGGATGCGCCGGTGCTGCGGGTTATTGCGGAACTTGACTACGTAGAAACGCCCGTCCTCAGCCTCGACCAGATGCGCCTGCGCGCCACCGCGCATCTTGCGGACCAGTCTTCGGGCATTTAGAGGCATTCGGCGGAATCGGTGGACCGGAGTGGCGAAGACATGCGGGGCGCCCCCTATCCGGACGCCCCGGAGAACCATTCTCGGGAGATGGTGGCTACTTCTTCTTTGCAGCCTTCTTGGCCGGCTTCTTGGCCGCCTTGACAGCCTTCTTGGGCTTCGCCTTCACCGCCGCCTTCTTGGCTACTTTCTTGGGCTTCGCCTTCACAGCGGCCTTCTTGGCCACTTTCTTGGGCTTTGCCTTCACAGCGGCCTTCTTGGCCGCTTTCTTGGGCTTCGCCTTCGCAGCGGCCTTCTTGGCCGCCTTCGGCGCCGCTTTCTTCACAGCGGCCTTCTTCGCGGCAGGCTTCGAAGCCGCCTTCTTCACCGGCTTCTTGACTGGCGCGGGAGCCTCAGGTGCCGGCGCGGCTTCTCCAACGGGAGCGGGTACCGGCTCGGGAACAGGCTCCGGCACATTGACAGTCTCAGTGATGATGGTTTCCTCTATCAAGTCCTCTTCCTCCTCCGGGCCGTATTCTCCCAGCTCGGATGCTAATTCCACGTGCTCTTCGTCAAAATCGATATCATCCATGTCTTCGTCGAGAGCGAACCAACGGCCATCGAGCATGTACATTGCCTCCTAACAGGCTTGGACACCAAATAGAATAACTCGTTTTTGATTGAAGGCAACCCCAGGCTATAAAAAATCCGCTCAGTTCGCAGAGGTGCGGCGCGAGCGGCGCGCCGAGGCTACCTGAGAGGTGGAAGAATTCGTGGCGCGCCTGGTCCTGGTCACGCCGCGCTTCGCCGCGGCTCCCCGCGCAACTTTGACAGTCTTTGCGTGCGCACTGCCGGCCGTGGCTTTGGCCCGGAGGGCCCGACGCCCCCCTTTTCTCGCCGAGTGGCGCGCGACGCTGGATGATTTCTTCCTCAGTTGCCGCGGTTCCCTGTAAACGGCGGGGATCACGAGGACCGTCCCGGTTTCCGGGCCGGTCAGCAGTTCGGGCGAGTTGGCCGCGGCGAGGGCTGCCGGCGTTACCGAATATCGCCGCGCGATGGTGGTGGCACTATCTCCATCGACCACCTTGTGCAAGCGCCAGGACAGCCGGCTTGCCGCGGGCACCATGTTCAGGCCGGAGACCACCTGCGAACCCGTGCCCTTGGGCACTCGCATCGCGTAGCCGGCCGGTGCGACGCTCTTTAAAAGAGCCGGGTTCATCTCGCGAATCTCGGTGGCGGGGCGTTCCGCCGCGTCGGCCACCAGGGCGATATTCGTGGGAGCGGCCATCTGCACCGTGTCATAGACCAGCGCCGGATCTTCATCCAGTTCGCCAAGACCGTAATCCTTGGCGTTCTTTGCCACGATGATCATGGCCAGGATGGCGGGCACGTAATTGTTCGTGTCCCTCGGCAGGACGCTTCGCTTCCGAAGCTCCCAGAAGTCGGCGTAACCGGTGCGCTCGATGGCCCTGGCCACATTCAGCGGCCCGCAGTTGTAAGCCGCCATGGCCAGGTACCAGTCACCGAACTCGTTGTACAGATCCTTTAGATGCCGGGCGGCCGCACGCGTTGCCTTCTCGGGATCCAGCCGGTCGTCGTGGTAGGCGCTGCGCATCAAGCCGTATTCGGCACCCCGGCTTGCCATGAACTGCCACATTCCCGTTGCGCTCGCCCGCGAGACGGCGCGCGGCATGAATCCGGACTCGGCTTGCGCCAACTGGATAAGCTCGAGGGGAACGCCTTCGGCCGACAGGATACGGTTGATCATGGGGCGGTAACGGGCCGCGCGGCGCAATCCGTATGCCATAATCCGGCGGCCGCGCTCGCTGGAGAAGTAGTTTACGTAGCTCACCACAGCGTCATTGAGTTCCAGAGGCAACTGGGAAACCGTGGCCGCAAGCTCTTCCTTGACCTTATCCTTCAGCTTGGGATCGATCGGGAAGGTCATCTCGAGGATTTCTTCGAGCGGCGACTGGTCGAAACCGGGATCGTCCGGATCCACCCCGGCGCCCAATCCCTCCACGTCGTAGTGATGGATGGCCTCGACCATCTGCTCCAGACGGTGCTCCACGCTTGCCCGCGATTGCGGGCAATCCAGGGCAGCCATCAGCTTGTCCACCGCCAGATCGAACTCCCGGCGGGCGGCATCCGTCTCCCCGTTGTGATAGAAGCCCTTCCCCTTCTGGAAATGCGATTCGGCGAAGCTCACCGCCTCCTGGGCCTCCATCAGGGACCGCGCCGAATCCACAGCCGCGGATGCGCGTACAGGCACACTCTTCCCGTCCTCGGGCGCCACAGGGGGAGGTACGGGGAGAGAGGGTTCCATGAGGAACCGGTCGGCCAGGGGGGCTCCGACGGCGAAGGCGACTGGCTGGCAGTTGCCGGGCACCGTCAACATGGCCGCCAACGCGACCACCCAGAGGCCAAACCTTGGATTCAGGCGGTTTCCGTGATCAGGCATTCAAACACGCTTACATTGGTGTTACAAGCTCACTTCCGAAACTCGACTTTATAACACAGATTGGGCGGCGGTCAAGCCAATGTTTTGACGGAAGTTGCGGGAGATCTCGCCCACTTTACCCGTAACCTGCTCCCGGTCCATGTCGTCTGAACACGTAGCCGGATGCGATCTCTACTTCTTTCAGCGATACTGGCTGCGTCCCTATGTGCGCAGACTGCTTACGTCCGCCCCGCGGCGGAGACTGCCTACCCAGCGCCAACGGTGGACGGGAACAGCCCCGGCGTGTGGGTGGGTGGAAACCTCCGCGTGTACACCTCGACTGGTTCACCCATGGCCATGTCCGGCGGAAGCGTGTACAACCTGAACATGGATCCGGAGCCCGTGGTGGAACCGCGTGCCCACTATCCCATCTGGATCGAAGCCGCCTGGGCCGACAGCGACGGCACCGTCTATGCTGGTATCACCATGAACCGGAAGGAGTTTGCCCTGGATCCAGCCTCACCGCGCCCGTGATCGGCGAGATCGTGAGCCAGGACGGCGGACTGACGTTCCGAGACATGGGCGTCGTTCTGTCAAGCGGTTACGCGGTGAACTGCGCCGCCCAGAACAAGTACTTCGCCGGAGGGCACGGCGATTTCTCGGTCATCCTGGACCGGCACCGGCGGTATTTCTATTTTCTGTTCGGCAACTATAGCGGGCCGGCTTCGGCGCAGGGCGTCGGCATAGCGCGCATGGCCATCGCCGATCGGCTTAATCCTGTGGGAGCCGTGCATAAGTACTTCCAAGGCAAGTGGCTCGAACCGGGAGTGGGAGGCAAACTTACTCCCATCTTTCCGGTGGCTACTCCCTGGGAGCGGTCCAATACGGATGCGTTCTGGGGCCCGGCCGTCCATTGGAACACGCATCTGAAGCGGTATATCGTCGTGATGAACCACTCCTGCTGTGAACCGGGTTGGCCGCAGGAGGGGATTTACATCACCTGGAACACAGATTTGGCCAATCCAAAGGGATGGGTACAACCCACCCGTCTGCTCACGAGCGAGCAACTGCGCGACACCGCCGGCGGTTACTATCCACAACTGGTAGGCGTGAACTACGGCGAGTCGGACACGTTGGCTGGACAGATTGCGCGCCTTTACGTGAAGGGCATTTCGAAGTGGGACGTTCTCTTCCTTACCAAGAAGGAACTCTCCAATTCCTCAACAGCTTCGGATCCGGGGGACGAGGCAGATCCTCACGTGCACCTCTTGAACGACGGGCGCTAGGACTCCGTTCGAAGGATCGCGATAGCCTCGATTTCCACCAGCAGTTCGGGCCGGCAGAGCGTGGCCTGAATGCCGGTGGAAGCAGGTAGCGGGTCGAGCCCCTCGGTTTTGTAGAAAGCCGTGCGCTCCTCATTGAACGCGTCGTAATCGCGCCCCATGTCCTTCAGGTAGCAGGTGGTCCGGACCACGTCTTTCCACGTGGCGCCCTCGCTCTCGAGCAGCTTCTTGACGTTCTGGAAAGTGCGCCGCGTCTGGGCGCGCAGGTCACCGGCATGGACGCTCTGGCCGTACTCGTCGATGCTGGCGGTACCTGAGATCAGCAGGATGGCCAACCCACAAAGGTCGATGCGCACCCCGCGCGAGAAGGAACTGGGACGCTCGTAGTTGTACGCCTCGTTAAGCGTCTCGGAACAGGAGATAGCACGCTTGGAAATCGGCAGGGCCGCGAGCTGTTTGAGCATTTCGGGGTCGAGCATGACTGGTTCGCAAACAGCTCGCGGCCTCGCCGGCGGCTATTCTTCCTCTTCCTCTTCGCCGGCCTTGGCCGCCTTGGCGGCGGCGACGATCTTCTCGGCCTGGAGTTGCGGCACGTAATCGTAGTGGCTGAACTCCATGGTGAAGGTGGCGCGTCCTTGCGTCATCGAGATCAGGTCGTTCTGGTAATTCAGCATCTCGGACATGGGGACCTGCGCCTTGACGATCTGCGTGTTGCCGTGGGTATCCATGCCGGAAATGCGGCCCCGGCGACCGTTCATGTCGCCCATGAGGTCGCCGGCGTACTCCACCGGGGCCTGCACTTCGACGTTCATGATGGGCTCGAGCAGGGCGGGCTTCGCCGTCTCCATGGCGGCCTTAAACGCCTTGCGCGCGGCCAGCTTGAACGACAGTTCCGAGGAATCGACGTCGTGGTAAGAACCGTCGTACAGGATGGCCTTGAAGTCCACCATCGGGTAGCCCGCCAGATACCCCTTCGCGGCGGTTTCCACCAGACCCTTTTCGACGGCCGGGATGAAGTTCTTCGGAATGGCGCCGCCGAAAATATCGTTCACGAACTCGAATCCGCCGCTCCGCGGCAGGGGCTCGAACTTGATCCAGCAATCCCCGAACTGGCCATGGCCGCCGGTTTGCTTCTTGTGGCGGCCCTGTACATCGGCGGTACCGCGGATAGTTTCGCGGTAGGGGATCTTGGGGGCCTTCAGCGCAACGTCCACCCCGTAACGCTTCTTCAGCCGGCTGACGATCACCTCGACGTGCTGCTGGCCGCTGCCGGCGAGCAGGAACTCCTTGGTCTGCGGGTCGCGGTAGAAACGCAGCGACTGATCTTCTTCGAGGATGCGCTGCACGGCATTGCCCAGACGGTCTTCGTCCTGGCGAGACTTGGTCTCGATGGCGTAGGCGATGGAAGGTTCGGGCAGCTTCACCGACGCGTAACTGATCTGCGAGCCTTTCTCGCCGAGCGTGTCACCAGTGAGAGTTTCCTTCAGTTTGGCCACGCCGCCGATGTCGCCGGCGCAAAGCTCCGTCACCGCCGTGATCGTCTTCCCCATCAGGCAGCCGAGGTGCGCCAGGCGCTCGACGGCGCCGTTGCGCACGTTGCACAGATTCGCGTCGTTCTTGAGCACTCCGGACATCACTTTGAAGTACGACACGCGGCCGGCAAAGGGATCGGCGATGGTCTTGAACACAAACACGGACAACGGATCTTTGGCTGAGATCGGGCGCTCGACGTCCTGTTCGCCTTGCTTCGCCGCAACGGCAGGCCGTTCACAAGGAGCCGGGAAGTGATCGAGGATGAAGTCCAGAATCAGGTCCGTGCCGATGTTCTTGAGAGCCGAGGCGGCCATCACCGGGAACAGCTTCAGCTCCCGGATGCCGGTCTTCAGGCCCTCCAGGATGTGTTCCGGCGAGAGAGTGCCCTGCTCGAAGAACTCTTCCATGAGCGAGTCGTTGCCCTCGGCCACTATCTCCACCAGAGCATCGTGGGCTTTCTGGGCAGCGTCGGCGAGCGAATCCGGAATCGGCACTTCCTTGCCCTTGCCGTTGCCGTCGGCCTCGTACGTGAAGGCCTTCATGTGGATCAGGTCCACCACGCCGGAGAAATCTTTCTCCGCGCCGATGGGAAGCTCGACAGGGACGGCGGCGCGGCCGAAGTTCTCCTGCACGCTCTCCAGCGCGCGCTCGAAACTGGAGCGTTCGCGGTCAAGCTTGTTGATGACGATGGCGCGCGGCAGCTTGAACGCGTCCGCGAAGCCCCACACCTTTTCGGTTTGGACTTCGACACCGGCCACGCCGTCCACCACGACCAGCGCGGCGTCGGCCGCCGCCAGCGCTGCATGCGTGTCGTTGATGAAGATGTTGAACCCGGGCGTATCCAGGAAGTTGATCTTCTGCTTCTTCCACTCGACGTAAGCCGCCGCAGTCGAAATACTGATCTTGCGTTGGACTTCTTCGTCGTCGAAGTCGGTGATGGTGTTACCCTCATCGACGCGAGTCAGGCGGTTGGTCGCCCCCGCAGAGAACAGGCCGGCGGCGGCCAGCGTGGTCTTGCCGCAATTGCCGTGTCCAACCAGCCCTACATTGCGAATCTCGTTGCTCTGGTAAACTCTCACGATTTATCACTCCGCTCGGGCTCACACGGTCCCCGCGCGAGCCATTCCGGCATCTGTGCCGGAATCTAAACCTTATGACAGTTTCCTATATTTTGGCGGGCAGCGCATCGTCGCCGGCCTGCGGGGCCGGAGCGTTATTCTCTTCAGCCACAACCGGGGGGGTGTAATAGACGATGCAGTGGCAGTACTCGCAGGTCATGACCTGGTCGCCCCGCTTGAGATCCTGATGGAATTGCGGCCGCATGGTCATGTTGCAGGCGCTGCAGCGGTCCTCGACCGCTTCGGCCACCACCGGGCCCCTGCGGCGCTTCCGCAAACGCTCGTAAGTGGACAAGACTTTCGGGTTCAGGCGCTCCACCATGGCGCGACGCTGCTTCTTGAGATCGTCCAGCAGCTTCTGGTTTACTTCCGTACTGGCACGGACGCGTTGCTTTTCCGCGTCCACGTGCTTGCGCTCTTCGGCCAGCGCGGCCTCCGCCTGCTTCACGTTGCGACTGAGAGGCTCCGACTCGGTCATCAACTCCAGGGTTCGGTCTTCGGCCTTGTGTATCTCCTTCTCGCAGAAGTCGATTTCGCCTTGAAAGGCTCGGTACTGTTCGTTGGTTTTGGCCTCCAACATCTGAGTCTTCAGTTTGGAAATCTTGGTCTCCTGGGCCTGGATGTCGCTCTCGACCTTCTTGCGCTCCTTTTGATTCGCGGTGAGTGCGGCACGATCGGCCTCCAGCTTGCGCACACGTGCGTCAAGCGCCTTTTCCGTGCGTGCGAGGTTCTTGGGGAGGGCCGATACTTCCTGCTGGGTGTGGGAGATCCGTTTGTCCAAACTCTGAAGTTGGATGACCAGTTGTAGGTCAGGGATCATCAATTAATTGATTCTAGCACGCCGCGCCGCCAGCCACCCGCCCAAAGGTCCGCCCGCGGCCTGCGAAGCGAGTTCGAGTTCGGGAATCTTCATCAGGCGGGCCGACGCGTAATAGACGGCGAGGCCCAACGGTATGGATATGGCCAGGTCGGTCAACCGGGCCAGACGCCCGATTCCCAACCAGGCCGCGATCAGATGGCTGGAGAAGAACACGGCCACGCCCATCACGGAACTGGCCGCCACGGTCTTAAGAAAACTGGAAAGCAGCTCCCGGCCGTAAAGGCCGTAAACGCGCCGCCGCAAGATCCACAACAAAGCGAGGAAGTTGAACAGCGCGACCAGGGAAGTGGAAAGCGCCAACCCTGCGTGCCGCAACCCGCCCAGTTGAATCATGCTGGACGCGGCCAGGTAGTTGATCAGAATCGAACACAGGCTGATGATCATCGGAGTGCGGGAATCCCGTAGCGCATAGAAGGCCGGAGTGAGCACCTTCAGCGCCGAATAACCCGCCAGGCCGATGGCGTAAAAAGAAAGCGCCAACGCGGTCTGCTGCGTGTCATAGAGCTGAAACTTACCGTGCTGGTAGATGGCTCCGATGATGGATTGCCCCAAAACCACCAATCCCACCGAACTCGGCACGGTGAGCAAAAACACGGTTCCGAGCGAGCGGGACAGCGTGCGGCGGAATTCGTCCAGCTTCTCCGGCGCCGTGTTGCGCGAGATAGACGGCAGCGTGGCCGAGGCGATCGCCACGCCGAACAGTCCCAGGGGGAGCTGCATCAGGCGGAAGGCGTAAGCCAACCAGCTCACCGGCCCGTCGGCCCCGCGCACGGGATCGGCGATCCCGGACGCGAAGTTCGTGTTCACCATGACGTTGATCTGCACCGCCGCGCCACCCAGGATGGCCGGTCCCATCATCTTGATGATGTGGCGCAATCCCGGGTCGGACCAATCGATGAGCGGATGGAACTTGAAGCCACGGTGGTGCAGGCTGGGCACCTGGTAGAACAACTGCAACGCGCCGCCCAGCACCACGCCGTAAGCCATGCCTTCGATCTGCGAGATGCCCAGCCACGGCCCGCACCAGAAGCCAAGCGTCAGTCCAAAGCACAGCGACCCGATGTTGAAGAAGGTCGAAGCCATGGCCGGCACGCCGAACTGGTTCGACGCGTTCAACACGCCCATGGCCTGCGCCGCCAGCGCCACCAGCAGCAGGAACGGGAACATGATGCGCGTCATGGTGACGGCCAGCCCGAACTTGCCCGGTACGACGGCGAATCCCGGCGCCAGAAGTTGTACCAGCGCCGGGCTGAAGACGACACCCAGCAGACAGAACGCGCCTACGAACAGGATCACCGCGGTTGCAACAAGGTTCGCCAGCCGCGCGGCATCCGCCTTTCCTCTCGTAGCGAGGTATTCGGTGAAGGTGGGAACGAACGCCGCGCTCAGCGCACCTTCGGCAAACAGGTCGCGCGCAAGATTCGGGATGCGGAAACCCAGAAGAAAAGCATCATAAGCCGCGCCGGCGCCAAACAACCGGGCCATGACCATCTCGCGGACAAGACCCGTTATCCGGCTCAGGAAGACCGCGGCCGAAACGATGCCGGCCGAGCGGACCACCCTGACGGACTCCGTCACGTCGGAGGCCCGTGCTGGCGAAGTCGCCACCATCGGCTCGAGATGGTTTTCGTCTTGACTCAAGATATTGGACGCAGACCCAGACTCTAGTGTAAACGTTCGTGCGGCGGAAAATCCGAAGACAAAAGGTTTGTGGCACAATCAGCAACATGCATTCTCTTTCCCGCCGGTCTCTGGTCGCCGCCGGCATGGCGCCGGCTCTGGTTCGCGCGGGAGGTGGGCCCGCCGTGCGCCTTCCTAGGAAAGTCCGCGTCGGCCTGCTCGGCCTGGACGGACACATCGCTGAAATCCTGTCTCCTCTGCCCCAGTTGCCGGACGTCGAGCTCGTGGCGGTTTCCGACCCCGACGCCGCGGCGCGCGCGCACCTGGCGCGGAACCCTTTGCTCGCAAGCGCCCGTTACTACAGCAGCCACCGCGAACTTCTCGATCGCGAGAAGCTCGACATCGCCGCCATCTGCAATACCAACGGCGAACGCGCCAGGGTGGTCCTGGACTGCCTGGCCCGCAAGCTGCACGTCGTCGCCGAGAAGCCGCTGGCCATCGAGCGCGCCGACCTCGAGAAGATCAAGCAGCGTGTGGCGGATTCGGGTGTCCGCCTGTCCATGCTTCTTCCCATGCGCTTCGACCCGGTGTACCTGGCGCTCAAGCAAATCGTCGATTCAGGGGAGATCGGCGAAGTGGCGCTGATCGATGCCCAAAAATCCTATAAGGGCGGCTCGCGCGCGCCCTGGTACACCAGGCGTTCCACCTACGGCGGCACCATCCCATGGATCGGCATACACATGGTCGACCTGATGCGTTGGACCAGCGGGCGTGAGTTCACCGACGCTATGTGCTTCCAGACTCACATCGCCTATCCCGAACTCGGCGACATGGAAAATGTCACGGCAACGCTTTTCCGAATGGACAACGGAGGCGCCGCCACGCTGCACATGGATTACCTGCGTCCGGAATCCTGCCCTACCCACGGAGACGACCGGTTACGCCTGGCGGGAACCAAGGGGGTCGCCGAATACATGGCCGCCACGGGCGTCACGGTTTTGAGCGAGGGACGCAAACCGCGCGTCGTCACGCAACTTCCCGCGCGCCGCTGGCTCTTCGCCGAGTTCCTCGAATCCGTTTACAACGGCAAGCCGGAATCGCTCACGCTGGCCGACATCTACCGGGTGAACGAAATTGTCCTCCGCGCCCGGGAAGCGGCCGAGAAGCGGCAAATCATGCAACTTTGAGCACGAAATTTCCATTCCCGCGTTTGCGAAAAATATATCGCGCTTTATTTCAACGTATTAGAAACACTTCCCGCGTCTGAAGCAATTCTTACCTCTTATCCTTAGGCCGTGATAGTCAACCGCTGGTTGACCGCACGTTCAAAAACATGGGATCCGATCCGATCATCATCATTATCGGCGAATTGTGGTAGGTTCTGCTTTCGAGTAGTCTAGCCAAATGCGCGCCACAGGCGCATATCCCGACATAAGAAGCCACAAAAATGGCTTGCCGCATACAGCGGAATTTCTGGTATGATTCCTAGGAGTACTACTGGATAGAGTACTCCTAGGAACGCCGGATCTACCGTTCCTCATTTTTACTTAATCCAGGACTCATAAATGAATAGTAAGGCCTTAACGGCCTTCGCAACCGCGCTCATCTCCCTCACTCCGGCAGGCATTCCCCGGATTAAAGGCTCAAATGCGCCGGGATTCGCAGCGGTGCCTTCGCGGGGCTCACCGGGTCAGAGTTCGCCCGATTCGGGGAGCAAGGGCGGCGTCCGACTGTTCCAGGCAGGCCGTTACATGGAGGCAGCGCAGTCGTTCCGGGCCGCTCATCGCGAAGCCCTGGGCCGGAAGGACTACGCCAAGTCCGTTTCGGCCATGAACGACCTGGCGGGTTGTTACTTTGCGACTTTCCAATACCGCGAGGCGATGCGTTGTTACCTGGAGGGGAAGCGCCTGGCCCAAGCTACGAACACGCGCAAGCACCTGCCGGGGATCCTGACGAACATCTCTTCCCTGTACCTGCAACTCGGGGACGTGCGGGCCGCGGAGCACTCAGCGGAAGAGTCAGTCCTCAGTCTGTCCGCGGGAGCGGCACCGCAATATCGGCCACTGTTGCTTTTCCAGCTAGGCCAGGTTTATTTCCGGGCGGGCAAACCGGATCGCGGCGCGAGGATGTACAGGGAAGGGATCGAGGAGGCCGCGCAACACGGCGACGTCGAAGCACAGGCCCGCGGTTGGGATCGCTACGGTTGGGAGTTGCTGTTTGTCCGGGACCTTGACGGCGCCGAACGGGCCTTGTGCGAAGCGTTCCGGCTGCGCCGGCTACAGCATAGCCCGAGCATCGCGCTCAGCTATCCAAAGCTGGGCCTGCTGAGATTGGCGCAGGGCGATCTGGCATCCGCCGAAGTTCTCCTGGACCGGGCCGTGCAGGTGAGCCGCGGCGCGGCCAACACGATTCCGCCGTGGAGCGTGTATCACGCCCGGGGCCAACTGCGCATGGCGCAAGGGCGCACATCGGAAGCTTTGGACGATTTCCGCGCCGCGCTCGCCCTGGCCCGCCGCTGGAAACTGGAGGTGCTGCCCGCCAACGCCGTGCGAATTGCCGCGGGCGTGGGCATGGAGCAGATCTGCTCGTCCCTGGTCTGTACCGGGAATCGCATCTATGCCGCGCATCCCAGCCGCACCCTGGCCGAGGAAACACTGGCCGCGGCCGAGGAGAACCGCGCCTGGGCGCTGCGCACGCTACTCGCCTCCGGCTCGCGGATGGAAGCGGCCATTCCGCAAGAGTACTGGGAGACGCTCACCCGGCTACAGCGCGCCGACGCAGCATATCTGGCCACAGGCAGGCCGGAGGCGAGCCGGCGGGCCGAGTACCTGCGAGCACGTCTGACCGAAATGGAGGCCCACGCCGGACTTTCCGGCATAGCCGGCAAACAACCAGCAGCGGCCGCCGAGTCCTCTCTGCTTACTCGCCTGCAGCGAACGCTCGCCGGCACCGATGCCTTGTTCGTCTTCCATACGGATGAAACCGAGAGCTGGGCTTGGGTGGCGACCAACTCATGCTTCGGGCTGTACAAAGTCCCGGGCCGCGATGCACTTCGACCGTTGGTCCTGCAGTTACGCGAGGGAGTCCTCCGCAACAGGCCCGAAGCGCCGGGCCTGGGTGGCCGTCTCTATCGCGCTTTGTTTGCGCACGCCCCGAAAGCGGCGCTGGCCAAGCCCGACTGGATCGTGATAGCCGACGACGTTTTGCACCATGCGCCGCTGGCCGCGCTGGTGACGGGACGGGATGAGAAGAACCCGGCCTATGTTATCGAGAAGCACAGCCTGCGACTGGCGCCCGCGGCCGGCTTGATCGGGCATGCGTCGCCGGCGGCGATCGTGAACCGATTCGTGGGGATCGGCGACGCGGTGTTCAATACGGCGGATCCGCGCTGGCATGGGACATCGGAAGATCTGTCCGCCGGCGGGTGGCGATGGGGGTGGCTCGCCGGGCTGCCCCACTTCCAAGTCCAGGCGAGCGACGCCCAGGCACGGATGCAACCTGCACTTCAGTTGGCCCGTCTGGCTGGTAGTCTGAACGAGATTCGCGCCTGCGCTTACGCCTGGGGCAGGCCGTGCGAAGAAACCGTTCTGCTTACAGGGACCGACGCCTCCCCGGTCCGCCTGCAGCATGAACTGGCCCGGCGACCGGGAATCGTTCACATCGCTACGCATGTCGTCCGGAGCCGCGAATCGCCGGACCGCGTGGGCTTGGCCCTGAGCCTCAATCCCCAAGGACACGTGGAACTGCTCACGCCCGAGATGATTGCGGCGTGGCGGTACCCGGTGGGCCTGGTGGTGTTGAGCGCGTGCAGTTCCGGCAGCCAACCGGGTGGCGAGGATGCCGCCCGTTTGGTGCGTGCCACGGAGTACTCGGTGCATACTGGCACGGGCGCGCACCTGGCTCTGCCCGGCGAGGGAATCGCCGGCCTGTCGCGAGCATGGCTCGCCGCCGGCGCCGAGGCGACCGCAACCAGCCTGTGGCCGACTCCGGACGACACGGGCCAACTCTTTCGTTCTTTTTACTCGAGCTTGCGTGGGCCGGCCAGTTCCGGAGCCAGTGTGCGGGCCGCCCGCGCGCTCAGGAAAGCCCAGCTCGACATGCTTCGTTCGGCGAGTTGGCGGTCCCAGCCGCGTTACTGGGCGGCGTTCGTCATCACCGGCAAGGAATGAACCGGCATGTTCAATCTGCACAAAGCGAAATCCCGCGAAGCCGAAGGTTCGAAAGCAGATTCCGACCAGATTTGGACTGATGAGACTACCCGGAAGTCCGAAGCCAATGTCCAGGATTGGGCCTCGCTGGTCAAACGCATTCAAACCGGCGATCCGCAGGGCATGGAAACGCTCTACGACGTTTTTGCTCACGGAGTGCGTTTCTATCTATGCCGCCAGTTGGGCCCTCAAGAACTGGACGATAAGGTCCATGACGTCTTTCTCATCGTGGTGAACGCGATACGGCGTGGGGAAGTGCGTGAACCGGAACGTCTTATGGGTTTTGTGCGCACGGTGGCCCGGCGCCAGGTTGCGGCCCACATCGACCGCGCTGTCCAGAGGCGCAAGGACCAGGTGGACGTCGAGTCGGGCGTCCGTTTAGTGGACTGGCGTATGAATCCCGAGCAGGACGTCATCGCGAAACAAAGGGAGGAGCTCATGGAGAGGATTCTCCTGAGCGTCTCCCGGCGCGACCGGGAGATCCTGACCCGGTTTTACCTTCAGGAGCAGCCCCAGGAGCAGATTTGCCTGGAAATGCACCTGACGGAGACCCAGTTCCGGCTGCTGAAGTCCCGCGCCAAGAGCCGTTTCAGCGAACTCGGAAGGAAAACACTGCTCAGAAAACCGATTCCCGCTGTTTGTTTGAGAAAAGCTGCCGGCTCGGGGCACTAGATTTCTGTGGTGGTGTGGAGGCATAGCAACACAGCATTCAGACAATACATAATCGAGGAGACATCCGTACCATGCCTACCACATACGGTCAGCACGCTTCCGACGACGCGCTGGAAAGGTACCTGCTCGGGGGATTGGACGAACCGGAGGTTGCCGCAGTGGAAGAGCACCTGCTGGTCTGCCGGACCTGTCAGGCGCGCCTGGAAGAAACAGAGGCTTTCATTACCGCCATGCGCTCCGCAGCCGGAAAACTGCGCGCGGAGCCTCCTACAGTGGGGGAAGAACGTCGAAGCCCTCTTTCCAGACTGATGGCTATGCCGGCGCCGGTCTGGGCCACCATAGCGGCGGCGGCCCTGGTGATATGCGCGGTGGCGCTGGCGCCTTCGCTCCTGACTCGTTCTTCGACGGCTCCCGCGTTTGCCGTAACCTTGGAGACCGCACGGGGACTGGATGGCCAAACTGAGAACCGCGTGCCGGCGAACGCTCCGCTGGCGCTCATGATCGACTTGAGCGAACTGCCCGTGCGCGATTCCTACAGGGTGGAAATCGTGGACGCGGCCGGCAAACCCGAATTCCAGCAGACTTCGACCCCGAACAAGGGGCGACTGGTGGCCAAGACCGGCCGGACGCTCCCGGCCGGACGCCACTGGGTGCGGTTATACGCATCGAACGAACCGGACAACCCGCTACGCGAGTTCGGCGTCACGGTCGAGTAGGCTTGGTTCACAGAGGGTTCATCACTTCGGGAATTTCCAGATGCGCAAGGCTCTGAGGCCGAGTGGCAGGTCGCGGTCGGCGTCGGAGTAGAAGTCGCAGATCTTCTCCACGAATTCGATCTCCTTGTCCATGGCCAACTCCCAACGCGGCCGGGGATAGCTGGTGCCCCAGATCAATTGGCGGCCTCCGAATTCTTCATAGATGGCTTTGTAAAACGGGAGCGTATCCTCGTAGGGCCAGCGCTTCAGTTCCGACATTTCGTAAGGCTCGCTCGAGCTGATCCAGACGTGCGGGAAGCGCTTCAACCGGAACATCTTGCGGAACTCCGGCCAGCAATCCCGGGCCTTCAGGTCCGGCTTTCCGGCATGGTCGATAAGAATCTTGACGCCGGCGAAGCGCTCGGCCATGTCTTCAAGCATGGGCATCTGGTGAGGCAGGATGTAGAAGTTGAAAACCGCCCCGAGGCGCTCAGCTTCCCGCCGCAGCGGGTTAGGACTCGCGGGCGTTGAGCCACGTCGATTGGGGATGGTAAATGGGGCTGAAGCGCATGCCCTGAAAGCCGTGCTCTTTCATCCAATAGCGGAGCCGGGCCGGAGCGTCCGGCGCCATGGGATTCAGCAGGCCGTACGCCACGAACAGCTTCGGGTACTTATGGAGCGAATACCTGATGTAAGAGTTGTCCCAGCCGTAATAACGCGGGTTGATGAGCACGGCATAGCGCAGTCCGAACTCGCGCATCACCTGGACCTGGTTTTCGATCGGCGCGGAAACGGCGGGCCGCGTCTCGGGGCGTTCGGGATGCCGGAAGGGATAGCGCTTCTCGAGTTCGAGGCTCCAG
>CAZLOS010000069.1:0-25508 GCA_964561215.1 uncultured Solibacteraceae bacterium
AAAACATACACCTGTCATTCTGGTTTGTACAGGTTATTGTTTAACGACCCCTAAGTCGATTTCTGCGTCAAATAAGTCTGTCTGGCTCGTGAGGACTTCCAGATAACCGCTTGCCCCGCCCTTGTAGCGGACGTCGGCGAGACGAGCGGCTTCGGCGGCGGCACCGGTGAGTGCTTGTTGACGCTCCCGATATTCACGGCTCTTCTGGACAGCTACCAAGGTGTCCGACACCTCTCGAAATGCCTGCTGAATAGTCTGACGGTAGGTCAGGATCATCTCCTGTTTCTGTGCCTCGCTCAGGCGGACACCGGACCGGATACGCCCAAAGTCGAAGATCGGCGCTGTCATGGACAAACCTGTCGTGTAGACTTTCGAATCAAACAGTCCGGTGATGGAATAGGCTTGAAACCCGCCGCTTCCAGTCAGGGCGAGCTGCGGGAAATACATCGACTTCGCCACACCTACCTGAGCGTTCGCGGCGATCAGGCGCTGTTCGGCCCGACGGATGTCAGGCCGACGTTCGAGCAGCGACGAAGGCAAGCCCTCAGGCACGGACGGTGCAATCTGGGTGGCCACCAAGGTCTCGCCGCGTGGTATCGGACCGGGGTTGTCACCTATCAGGATGCTAATGAGGTTCTCCTGCTGTGCCGCGCGTTCTTCCAGGTTAGGGATACGGCGGGCCGCAGTTTCAACGAGCTTTTCGGCTTGCCGCACATCGAGCATGGTCGCGGCTCCATTCCGCTCCATTGCCCGCGTGAGTTTCAACGATTCGTGACGCGCGCCGAGAGTTCGTTTCGCGATCTCAATCTCCAGGTCCAGTTCTCGAAGCTGAAGGTACGACGAGGCGACGTTTGCCACGAGCGAGGCAATAACGGCCTTGCATCCCCACTCACTGGCTGCGAGTGAAGCACGGGCAGCCTCGGTCTCCCTTCTGTAGCGTCCCCAAAAATCCAACTGCCAGATCGAAGAGAGTCCAAGTTGGCTCGTATTTGCCACATAGCCGGGGAACGCCGGCATGCTGGGGCTCTGTTGGCGCGATAGCGAACCGCCAGCCGTCCATGCCGGGAACTGGTCCGCGCGTGTAATCCCGGCTTGCGCCTGCGCCTGGGCCACACGCGCCGCTGCAATCTGGACGTCAAGATTACGGTCCAGCGCGGTGCGAATCAGCCGCTGCAGTTCCTGATCGTGGAACAGCTTAAACCACTGAACGTCGCCCAAAGAAGCCACCGTCGCACTGTCATTAGTGCTCCCTCGGTAGGCGGAAGGGATCGTCACGTCCGGCCGCTGATACTTCGGACCGACCGCGCATGCGGTGCTTAAGATCAGGGCGACAGCGATAAAGATCATCGACATGCGGCGCACGCCGCCCACCTGCCCCGTCCCGGCCTGGTGCGCAGCCCGTTCTCCCAATCTGCTTTTGGGCAACATGGTGGGGGCGCCCAGAACGGCAGTGAGTTCTTCGGTGGAATTCATCGTCATTCAACTCTCTCTTGTGTATTCATTGCTTCCGTGGTTGCGCCTCTGGCGCGATTGGGATGCACTTACCGAGCGATGCGCAAGAGTACGGGAGTATTCTTCGGAAGCTCAATCTCGGCGCCATGCGCGAAAATGCGGTCGTAGATCCGGATTGCTGCACCAGCGAACCCGATTCCGGTCGCGGTCGATGAGGATGCCTGCGCGGCGCCCATGCCGATGAGGCCGAAATCTTGCCCCTGTCCGGCGCGAGCGAATGCCGTCTTGTTCGAACTCGGATCAGCAGCTCCCATACTCGGTCCGACCAGGGATGCGAATGCCAGAAACTGTCCGGTGCGCGAATTCCTGGCGGTGATGCAACCGTTCTTGTCAACTGAAAGCGAGTTCGGGTGTGAGGCCTCAATACCAGCGACGGTTGCGTTCAAAGGAGCAGGCTCGCGGCCAGGCGCCGAAGCGAAGCGGAACTCGAAGCTGAGACTGCCGTGCTTCTTCCAGCTTCCCGACGGAGACGCATTATTGACTTCTCCATCCAGCGTGGTCCCGGCCGGAAAGAGCAGCGTGCCATCCGCGGCGTAATAGGGACGAAGTACGACGGCTTTCACCGGTCTGTTGGCTGGAGCGCTGGAGGAGTCGAGCGGCGTCAGCAGGCGGGCGTGAAGAACACCGTTCCCGCCGCCACGCTCGGCTTCTGTTGGTGTTATGGGCGTCGCCTTGAGTTCCGTCAGAAGGGCACTATCGAACACAACACCACGGTCAAGGAATTCAGGGTGGTAAGGCAGAGCCTTAAGAGCAGCCCGGCCCAAGCGCTGCAGTTTCCTCGGCTCGGTGAGCGGACGGGTTGCATCGGAAATAGTCTGCTTGACGCTCGGCCGCATCGGATTGGGCAAATAGACAGCCGTGCGAATGTCCTTGGCCCCAATCGACGCGGCGGTCGATATCGGCAGGCAGGTGCCATCTGGCAGTACGACTTGGTCAAACGTCACGCGCGCGATCTTTGGCGGAGTGAAATCGCCCACCAGCAGTCGCCTCTTGCGCTTCGCAAAAGGAAGTGACGTGATCGAACTGATCTCTCCCTTGAGGACCGTGCCTCGCCGGAAAACGAGCGTATCTCCCACGTACAGCGGCTCGGCCAACGTCGCCGAAACGCGTGCTCCCGACTTTATCCGCACGGTGTCATTAAGCTGCGACCGCAGAACGCTACCCGCAGGCACTGCCACAGTCCCGTCCTCGGAAGCGACAAGCAAACTCGTCGATGCGAGCAGCATCATCATACGGAACGGCATCTTCCTCATATAGTTCACCTCGCTCATGTCATCGAACCTCGGACAGTTCAGTCCGCCCGGCAATCAGTTATCCGCTGGGGGGATAAGGTGCATCTGCCTCAATCGGGCTGAGTCCCTCCGCCAATGGAATCTTGGCCTCCCTCGGAGCGACAGTAATGCCGAAATACAGCGCTACACTTCCCAATCCACGGGCTTCGTTCCCAGCGGAAGGAGTTCCCCCTTGTCGAGATACCGGACGATCGAAGCCGACTTGGCCGAGTGCGGATCGTGCGTCACCATCACGATCGTCTTGCCAAATTCCTTGTTCAGCGTGACGAGCATTTCGAGCACATCGCGCGCCGAGGCGGCGTCGAGGTTGCCGGTGGGCTCGTCGGCCAGGATCAGATCCGGGTCCGTCACGACCGCGCGCGCAATCGCCACTCGCTGCTCCTGGCCACCGGACAATTGGCGTGGGGTGTGGTTGAGCCGTTCGCCCAGCCCCACCAGTTGCAATGCTTTTGTCGCGTGAGCAACTCGCTCGCTCCTGGGCATCCTGGTGAGCTTGAGCGGAAGTTCCACGTTTTCGAGGGCCGTCAGGACCGGCAGCAGGTTGAATGACTGAAAGATGAACCCTATATGTGCGTTTCGCCAACGCGCAATCGCGCCATCAGAGAGGCTACGCAAGTCCTCACCCAGCACGCGTATGCCCCCGTTTGAGGGCCGGTCCATCGCGGCAATCAGGTGCAGTAGGGTTGATTTGCCCGACCCCGAGGGGCCCATGAGAGCCACGAAGTCGCCGTTGTTGATTTGAATGCTGGCATTCCTCAGCGCCGTGACGCGTTCCGCGTCGCGGACGAATTCCTTAGTAAGATTCCGGGTTTCGATAACCACTTCGCTCATAGCGTGCTCACTGCCGCGTCCTGACGCGGATTCCTTCTTTGATTTCGGATGTGGGTGCGACGATGACGTCCTCGCCTCCGATGAGACCGTCTTCGATCCGCAGACCTGCTGCGGTGATTCCTGCGGTCTTCACAGTGCGCCGGATCACCTTGCTGTTCAGCACGATGAAGACAGCACCGTCGCGAACGGCGGTGGCGGGCAAATAGACTGCCGCCGTTGCGGGCGCCGCTTCGGTGGTCGTGGCGGGTTTCTCATCGCTCACGAATGACACGCTTGCGTTCATTTCGGGCCGCAGATATTCGTCCGGGTTGTCCACCTTCACCTTCACTTGTACGGTGGCCTTCTGGCGGTTGGCCTCCGGCGCGATCTCGTCAATAACGCCCTCATACTTGCGGTCCGGATAAGCGTCGGTGGTGATGATGCCTCTTTGCCCACGCTTGAGCCGCGCAAAATCGGCCTGATTGATATCGAGCTCCACTTGCAGGTCGCGGAGATCTGCCATGGAGACCACGTAGCCTTTGGCACCCCGGTCACCCACGAATCCCGTGGTGACGAACTCGCCTTTCTCGACAATGCGTTCGAGAATCGTTCCCGTGATCGGCGCGCGTATGACGGTGTCGTTGAGCTGCGTCTGGTAAAGGTCAACCTGACCCTTGGCCTGCGTGAGTTGCCCCTCAGCCTGCATCAAGGATTCCTTGCGCGGGCCCACCCGCACCAGTTCGTAAGTGCGCTCCAGCGAAGTCACGCGTGCGGCCTGATTGTCGTAACGCCCTCTGGCATCGTCAAGCTGCTGCTGGGTCGCCACTCTTTCGCTCACCAGCCCTTGAATTCGAGCGAGGCTGATGTTGGCGTTGTTCAGATCGGCCTGAGCTGATACGAGATTGGCCTTCGCCACTTCGATCTCTTCGGGCCGCGAGCCGTTGCTCAATTCGAGGAGTCGCCCCTCGGCCGCGGCGACGTTACCCTGTGCCTGCCGAAGTTGAGCGCGGTACTCAGAGTCTTCGAGACGCACGATCACCTGGTTCTCTTTCACTTGGTCGCCCTTTTCGACGCCGATCCACGCCACCTTTCCAACCACCTTCGACGCCACCTGGATCTTGTGGTGGGCCACGATGTAGCCGGTGGCGTTGAGGATCACGCTTCCGGAGGCGCCAGCGCGCGGCGTTGCCGCAGCGACGCGCAACGTCTGAACTTCAGGCGCATTGCGTTCTCGGGCGACCAGCAGAAAGCGAACCGCGCCTAGTAATAGGACCAGCACGATGGCACCTGCCATCCACTTCACCGTCCGAGGCGACGACTCGCGCGTCGCCACCTTGATTGACTTGTCGATTTTGAGGCTGTGGAGTTCTTTCACCATAATCAGTTCTGCCTGAGAGCAGTCAGAATCTCCTTTCGCGCCGCTGAAGCCGCCGGAATCAGTCCTCCGAGGCCGCCGATGACGAGAGCGAAAGCGAATCCGGTAGCTACGATCGCGGGTGTGATGCGGAGGTTGAACGTGGTTTCGCTGAATGTGACCGAGTTGCCGATGCCGGTTTCCAGGTTATTCAGCGGAAGGGCGAGCAGGCAGCCGAGTGTAGCGCCGAGCAGACTCAGCAGGATGGATTCGAGAACGAAGCTGCTGAGAATCGCAAACTTTGAGAAGCCCAGGACGCGCAGCGTGCCGATTTCAGGCGAGCGCTGCGCGGCAGCGGCGTACATCGTGTTCATCGCCGCGAAGCCCGAGCCTATGGCCATGATGACGGCCACCAGGATTCCTATCGCCTGAATTGGCTGCCCCGATGCGGTCTGGTCTGCATAGTACTTCGCCTCGGGTACCGCATCCACGTTGAGCTGCTTGTCGTTTGTCAGAGTGTTCATCAGCGCCCGCATCGATACCTCATCGGTGGCGCGGAGAAGTACCGAACTGAGCGTAGTCTCGCGGTTCTGGTCGGAGGCTAATTGGAACAGATCGCAGAAGACCTCGCTGTTTGCCGCTGAACGTCCGGCATCCATCACGCCGACGACGCGCCACTCGCCCTTGCCGAACTGTAGCCTTTGGCCGAGGCGCGCCATAGGGTATCGATTGGCGATGCCCTGTCCCACCACTACCTCGCGGCGGCCCGGCTGGAACATGCGGCCCTGGACGATCCTGATATCGGAGGCGCGGGTGGCAAAGCCGTGCGTGGTGAGTCCGCGCAGGTTGATGTTGATGCCCGACGGGATCTCCGGGCTTTCGAGGATGATCACCGTGACGAGCTCCAGTGAGGCCCGCGGCTCGCCCTTGGCATCTCTGGCAATGCCCGGTTTGGTCTTGATAATCCGGAACGCCTCCTGCTCCAGAGTGGAGTTCAACTCGGCCGTGGAACCTCTGCGCATCACCATGACATTGAGTGGATGTCCCGTGGAGGCGAATGCCGAGCGCAGTCCTTCCACCATGGCGAGGATGCTGAGCAACACGGCCACGGTGAGCCCAATGCCGAGCGCCGTCATTAGCGTGGTCGTGCGGCGCGCCGCAAGGTTGCGGAGGTTGTAGGAAAGCGGAATCGCCATATCAGTCGTCCCCCCGCAGAGATTCGAGGATGGGACGGCGCGCCGCGGTGTAGGCCGGGATCAGCGAACCGATGAACCCGATTGCCAGCGAGACGCCAAGCCCGCCGGCAACGATGGAAGGCGCCACGACGAGTTGGCTTAGGTCGGCTCCGAAGCCTGGCTGGCTACGCAGCGTCGCGCACACCGACGCAGCCAGTCCAATGCCCAGCAGTCCGCCCGCTAACGAGATGACGAGCGCTTCGCCCACCAGCAATCCCAGAATGGCCCCCGGCGTGAAGCCGAGCGTCTTGAGCACACCCACTTCGCGGGCCCGCTCGCGCACGGCCATCGCCATAGTGTTGCCGGTAACCAGCAGAATGGTGAACGTAACGGCCGCGCAGATCGACAGCAGAAACGCCTTGACGTTGCCAAGCATGGCGAGGAAGCTCAACTGGAACGCCTTTTCCGTTTCGGTCTTCGTCTGGAGTGGCGCGTTGTGGAATTGACCGTCGATGCCCTTTATGACGGCATTCGCGCTTTCGGGTCTGTCCATGCGCACGATGAACGCACCCACGCTGTCTCTTTCGCCAGGCGCGAGCGATTCGTTCAGGTAGTCATAATGGAAATACATCGACTCATCGTCGGCAGTCCCTGCCTGGAAAATTCCGCGGATGATCAGGTCCATGTTGACGGGAAAGATGTCGCCCCTCAGCGTGACGCGGTCGCCCAGTTTCATGCCGAGCGCCCGTGCGGTCTTGACTCCGACAATGGCGGAGGTGCGTTCGTTCAGAAAGGACTTCTTCTCGTCCTCGCTCAGATGAAACTCGGGGAAGATCCGGAACAGGCGCTCGGGCTCGACGGCGAAGCGGGCGAACGACTCGCTGCCGGTGTCGTCCTTGTATGAGCCGGCGAAGAACTGGTAGATAGTCGCCTCCTGAACGCCGGGCACTTTGCGAATCAGGGGCAGGTAAGAGCGCCGCAGCGGGTTGGCGAGCGATACCTTGTTGCGGACAATCAGGCGATGCGCCTGGTGCTCGGGTGTCCCGGAGTAGAAGAACGAGCGGTAGAGCGCCATCAGCGTCCCCAGCAGGCACACCGAGGCGGCGACGCTAACCAGGGTCAGCGTCGTTCGTCGCTTATTGCGAATGCTGTTCTTCACTACCAACGGCAGGTGCTGGATCATCAGAATTTCCAGTCGATGCCGATCAGGGGAAACAAGCCCTCCTGGCGGTAGGGTTCCGATCTGTTGGTGTTTTGGTTCCACCTGACTCCGGTAACATTCCGGCGATTCATGACGTTCTGGATTCCGGCCCAAAACAGCAACGGCTTGTTTCGGACGGTAAAGGTCCGATCGAAGCGAATGTCCGGACGAAAGTAAGCCGGGGCTCGCAGGCCGCTAACGCGGCTCAGATCATAGATCCCGCGATTCTGCTCGGTGGAAAGCGCCTCGTTGAAGGGGGTGTATGGCCGACCCGACATGCCGCGGAAGGATGCCGACACGTCCCACTTCCTGGTCAGCTTGTAGCCGACGACGGCGTTGACGACTACCGGGTAATCGTATGCGCCAGGTCTGCGGACTCCGTCCAGCCCGGAGAACCTGGTGTTGGAGATCGACAGGTTGGCTTGCGCAAACCACCGGCTACTGAACTTCTTTTCTATGAAGAATTCCATGCCCCGCGCCCTGCCCCGCCCGGCGCTGGTGTAAGGCATGAGGATTTCCGTCACGTCAAAAGTGTCGCCGGCGCTGGCCATCGAGAAGCTGGGGAACTGCACCGAGACCGGATAGTCTTTGTAGTCCTTCTGGTACGCCTCAACGGTCATTCTCACCGTGGGACTGAGGACGTAGGTGAGGCCCGCCACTACGTGGGTGGATCGAATTGGAGTTAGCGCGCGGTTCTGTGGAAACGCCTCGATCACGAGAAAGAGGGGCTGCTGATAGTAATGGCCGTAGCTGGCGCGAAGGCTGAGTCTGTCGTTCATCTTGTAACTAAGCCCTATGCGGGGGCTGAATCGGTTCTGGCCCAGGATCTGATAGTTGTCAAACCGCCCACCCCACGTCAGGTTCAGCTGGGATGTCAGGTTCCGCGTAGATTGCACGTAGGCGCCGCTTTGGTAAGCCAGGAAGTTCTTTTTCAGACTGAAGGGGTTGACGTCGCGAATCTCGGAAAACGGATTGTCTACACCGAGAGGCGCCGCCGCATCGTACCGGATGCGGAAGGTTTTGAAGCTTCCGCCGGCTTGAATCTTGCCGAAAACGGGCGCGGCGGTAGTGAGGTCGTACTTCAACGTGGTTTCGCCCTCGTGATTGTTTTCACGATAGAAAACAGGCGTGTCGGTGACAGGAAGGCCATAGCGTTGGACATCCTTCGCAGTCTGGTTCACGCGGGCTTCAGAATGGCTGACGCCAAACAGGCCGACCCCGCGGTCCCCGAACAGATGCTGCCAGTTCAGCCCAGTCGCGAAACGTCGTCCCCCGTAGTTGAGATCGATGCTTTGCGGGTCGTCGTCCGTGGGTTTGAGTTTGGGGGCAATGTGAATGCTATCGATGCCGCTGAAGTTCACCGCCCAAATACGGTCTCGTGGAGACAAATCATAGGTCGCCTTGGTATTGAAGGTGTAAATAACGGGGGGCGAGTTATCGAAAGCGCCCGGAATCGCTTCGAAGAAGCTCCGTTTGATGGAAGTGACCCACGATCCTTTCTTGCTGCGCCCCAGCGGACCTTCGAGGATCAGGCCGCCAGTCAGCAGGCTCATCGAAAGACGCGCGCCAAACGCATCCCGGTTTCCTTCGCGCGAGGCAATCTGCAATACGCTCGACGTACGATTGATGAATGGAGCAGGGTAGCCCCCGCTCATGAAGTTCACGTCGCGGATGAGATCGGCGTCCAGGATGCTCGTCAGCCCACCCGCGGACGCAAGATTCGCGAATGTGTTGATATTGGGGATCTCGATGTTGTCGACGATGAACAGGTTTTCTAGGGGGCTGCCTCCCCGGACAATCAGGTCGTTCCGCATAGACGAACTTCCCACTCCGACTCCGGGCAGCGATTGAACGTAGCGGGAGACGTCCATTTGAGCGGCAGCCGATTTGAAGATTTCCTGCCGTTCTACCAGGAAGCTCGATGTCTTTACCTCCTCTGGAGCCACAAACACGGAATCCGAGACAGTGACGCTTTCGTGCGCCCCGTCCAGGGATGGCAAAGCAATTTCGATCTGGGCTTCCAGCCCCGCCCGAACGCTCACCGGAGCGCTGCTAAACGGCGGGAGTTGTGGCGCGGTGATCTCCAACTGGTAGTCCCCAACGCGGATTTCTGTCAGTCGGAATCTTCCACGCTCGTCGGACACCACACAGCGCGTCGTGGTCATCACGCAGACCCGTACACCGGTCGCCGGCGCCGCATCCTTGCCGACGACGGTTCCGGTGACAGCCCCCACCCCGGCTGTGTCCTGCCCTTGCAGGAGCGGGATGGAGGCCACGAGAAAGCACGTTAAGATCGAACTCTTGAAAGCGTTCATAAATCCAACTTTGCCGTCCCGAAGCTACCCGTTGATTTCTGCCATATTTCCGAATGTTTCCGGCGCCGCCAGGGCGTCTATACCGTGCGAAACTCATTCCAGGGGAACACCTATTGACAGACGGAGTGATCCACATCCTGCTGGTGGAGGACGACTCCCGGATCGCCCAGATGACGGCCGAGTTTCTGGCCCGGTATCAGGTGGTAGTGAGCGTGGCGAGCGACGGAAAAGAAGCGTTGCGGCAGGCGCAGCAAACCCGTTTTGACGCGATCGTTCTCGACCTGATGTTGCCCGGCATGTCTGGCCTCGATGTGTGCGGGGCCGTTCGGGTCCGCTCCGATGTGCCCATCATTATGGTGACCGCGTTGGCTGAAGAGTCGGACCGGGTGATCGGAATCGAACGTGGCGCCGACGACTACGTAACGAAACCGTTTTCGGCGCGCGAGCTACTAGCCCGCATTCGTGCGGTGGTGCGGCGCGCCCGAGGCGAATTGCGTCCATTGAACCAGGTGGTGACCGTCGGCCAGTTACGCCTCGATCCGTGCTCGTTGAGTGCCTCCTTGGCAGGGAGGGAACTTGGGCTCACCAGCTACGAGTTCTCCCTCCTGTACGCCCTCGCCGAGCGTGCCGGGCAAGTGCTGAGCCGGGAGCAACTCCTCGACCTCGCAAGTGGCGGCGCGGAAGAGGCGTTTGATCGATCGATCGATGTGCGGATCTGGAAGCTTCGGCAGAAATTGGGGGACGATGCGCGGAAGCCGCGGCTTCTAAAGACGGTACGAGGGGCGGGATATGTCCTCACAAACGGCATCGAAGACTAGCGCGCCAAGGCCCTGGACGAGAATCCGGCTCGGGATCTTCTGGCGAATATACGCGTTTGATCTTCTGCTGGCTGCGCTGTCAGTGGCTGCTTGCGTCCTGGTGACGCAGTACCTCATCGAAAGCAACCTGAAGAACCAAGTTCATTCCCTTGCCCGATGGATGGTCGATGAAGCCTTCGATACTGGGGACCGCAATGCCAGGGATCGGCTCCTCCTCCGGCTATATCAGAGCGGGCGAGTGCGAATGACGCTGTACGATGCCGACGGCCGCCTGGTCGGTGTTGGCGGACCTGCGTTTCCGCTCCCGGGCGCGAACGAACTCGCGCAGCTACGGCGCTCCGGCGAGGAAGGCTTTTCCGGTGAAGAAGCCAGACTGTCGGTTGCCGTGTACCGGGGCTCCTCGCTGGTGGGCTATGGTTTCGTTGCCCCCGCTGAGACCTTTTCGATAGGTTTCGGCCTGCTTCACACGGCTCTGGTCCTTGGCGTCATCGCACTCATCGCTTGGCCGCTGGCCGTGTCGCTTCTGAAACCCGTCCGAGCATTGGGCGAAACGATGAGCCGATTTGGCGCAGGGGACCTGTCTGTCCGCGTCGCTAAACCCGGCAACGACGAAATCGGCGAACTTGCCCGGGGATTCAATCGCCTCGCCGATCGCATCCGGGAACTCCTCCAGTCGGAGAAGATGCTCTTGGCGTCACTGTCCCACGATCTGCGAACCCCGTTGCAACGCGTTCGTCTGGCGCTGGACCTAGCAACAGACCCAGGAGGCACCGCTGACGAAGAGGATCATCGCGGGGCTGACACGCGACACTTGGCCAGCGTATCGGCCGATCTGAACGACTTGGACGAATTGCTTTCAGAGATCCTTGTGGTCGCCAGACTGGATGAGGCGCGCACCGCATCTGACAGCTTGCTGACCAAGCAACCCGTTCCGCCAGACGAACTCATCGCCGAGTGCGTGGAGCGCTTTGAAGCCGCTCATCCGGAACGCGCGGTCCGCTGGGTGGAAGGTCCACCTCTTCCGCTGTGCGAGATGGACCCGCGATTTGTGAAGCGCGCCGTGCTCAACCTGCTGGATAATGCAGCCCGGTACTCGCCGCGCACTGAGCCCATTGAAATCGCTTCTTGGGTCGAAGCAGATGACCTGGTCGTCGAGGTAAGGGACAGGGGGGCAGGCATCCCGCCAGAGCTGCATGAGCGGATCTTCGAACCGTTCTTCCGAGGCGGCGTAGCGCGCGGCGAGGCTCCCGGCTCGGGACTTGGACTGTCGATTGTCCAGCGGATAGCCAAGGCACACGGCGGCGGGGTCAGCGTCAAAAGCAGTGGTTCGGGCTCTACGTTCCGGATCACCATCCCGCTCATTGGAGGGTGCTGAAACGGGTGAAGAAATAGCACAATACACCGGCATTCGATTTACGACAGCATTGCTGCCGGGTGTCAGGCAGGTAGCAGGCATTTCCGCACGAACATTTGCGACCGCGAGCTGATCGCTCCGTCTCTTCATCTCCGAATAACGAACCGGGCGGATGCTCCATGCCGATTCTCGTACTCCCAAGACGTATACGGCAGTCGATTTCCATCGAGGTTCCGTCGCACCTCTGAGTCCCGCGCAAATCATTGATACGCCCCGACCTACACTCGATTCGCGTTCCAACAGGACGCCTGCAGTGTCAGCTTCAATCGCCGTTGAAACGAGACGGGCGGCAGTTACGGCTCCTAAGATCAGGGCTATTCGCACAGGATTCCTATTTAGTCTGTCCTGTGCAGATCCGGAAAGGAGGCTCAAGCGTTGCACTCGCCAAACGGCAGGCGGAACGGGATGCGAGGAGTCACCGCCACTAAGGTGCTCCTCAGCAACCGCCAATACGCCGCGCTCCGGCTCTTCACTGATGAACGGTCAACCTTCGTGATGGACACCGACAACGCGCTCTTGGTGGACCAGCGAAGCTTCGGCAGCCTCTTCCATCGTGGCTACATCCGGTACGAGAAGTCGCGCGGCGGTTTCGCCATTACGAGCTTGGGCAAGCGCGCGCGTCAGGCGTTCGATGAGACGGACATTTTCCGCAAACAGCCCGCCACGACGTTCTCGTCGTACATCCGGACGATCAAGGCACTTACGAGGACCGCATGACCGTCACGATGAGTATGCAAGAAATCCTCGCTACGATCCAGCGCAACCAGCAACAGATCGACTTGCTCACGGCCAACAACACGCAGTTGGTTCACTTCTTGCTTTCGCAAGGCATGATCCAGAACCTCTCCGAGTTGCCGGGACTGAACGGGCACGGCTTGATCGGCGGCATGGCCACTCCTCACGCGCCGGGGATCTCGCCGACACTGCTGCCGTCTCCAACAGAGCCGTCGGCACGCAAGGCGCGGAAGGTGGCATCCCGGAAGCCGTCCAGACGCGTGGAAGCAGGTGCCCAGGAGGTGGCCGCCACCTCGAACGTCGGGCGCGGCAAGCTTCAGGCGGATCTTCTAGTCGCGTGGGCGAAGCAGGCTGGCGGCACGCTCAACCTATCGCAGTTTCGCGCTGCGAACGAAGGGAAGGCGCGCGGCATCAAGCGCTCCTTCTATACGACCACGATGTACACGAAGGTCGGCAAACTCACTGAGCAAGGAGTCTTCACCAAGATCGGTCCCGGCGAGTACCGATTGAACGACAGCAGAGGCTGAAAGGGCGACCCCATTTGACCTTACCTATGGATCGCATCGCGTTGCAGAGTGCGGAATCTTGTCAGGAAACGCAGAGAGCCAGAAGATCGCGTTATCAAGCGGTGGGAGATTCCGGACGAGAACCGTGGGAGCTTGGGCAAGGGCTACTGGGACGCTGTGATCAACCGTCTCGCATGTCTCGAGGCCGACGATGTGCTGGAACTGGCGTTCAGACCGGACGAGTCCATCGCAAGCATGAAGTCGTCGATCCACACGGCTGCGAAGCGCGCCGGCGTGCGACTCCGGGTCCTGATCCGGGAACCGTGCATTTACGCCTGGATCCCCGGCAAACATCCGGTGGTCATCAAACGCCCGGAACGCGCACCGCTCCGCTGCGAAGTGTGCGGCAATTTGGTCGATCGTCCCCAGATTGGCGCGAGTAAGCAGTTCGTGTGTGCAGGAGATGGGGACAGGAAGAGCGAATGCCAGAAGATCCGGCGCTTGGCGCTCAAGCACGGCCTGACGATCAGCGAGGCTGTTGAACGCTTTCGGCGGCATTGAATGCGCGGGCGCCGCTCGGTCGAGCGGAGGGAAGTATGGCGACGAACAGAATCTGGGTGCCGCCTGCTACAGCGGTGGCGCCGGTGAATCACTTCCACACCATCTACATGTGCCTGGCCGCGATGAGCGACGCGCTCATCCACGAGGCATCGACTCACGACGACATTCTCAAGAACCCAGTCTTCAGCGAACTGATTGGAAGCATCGCGGAGCTCTCGAACCTCTCGGCCCGCATGACGGTCAAGCTCGAAGGCATCCGCCGCGACTTCCCCGACTTGTGGGAGATCTGGCAGCGCGCCAGCCAGCACGAGCCAACTGCGGAGGACGGACTATGAATTGGTTTGGCGAATCATGGCGTGCCCCCGCATGCGATCCGGCGGATCAAGTGGAGACGCCGATCGGCGTGCAGTGCGCCCATTGCGAGGAGAAGATCGCGGCTGGCGACCGGGGCGTGTTCCTCAACGGCGATCCGAAGCCGTTCCACTTCGAGTGCTTCATTCGCGGCGTTGTCGGGTCGGTGGGTCACCAGAGGAGAGCCTGCCCTTGCTACGGCGGCAACGAGGACGACCCACCAGGCGCGACGCGGCGGGAGGCGGCGCGCGCGGCCATGGAGTACTTCGAGGAGCACCCGCCCGAACCGTTCATGGAGATCCCCATTCCATTGAGCGAGTTGAAGGCCATCGCCCGAAGAGTGCAGCGGGTGCTGCTCGGCTTGCTGGAGCGCCACCTGAACAACTGAGTATGAAGACGTCGGGCGAGACCGCCATCAACGCCGTTCAGATCTTCGAAGCAAGGGCGAATCGCCTGTACACAGAGGAGCAGCGTGCCATCGTTCGCTTTCTCCGGTACAGCAGGGCAGTGCCATGCGCCGAGTGCGGAAGGAAGAGCAAGACGCACTGGACATTGCTGATTTCGTTCAGGGCGAAGACGATGGCGGCAATCATCCCGAAGGACTCCGGCAAGGTCCACATGCCATTGACGCCGGTATGCCGGAATCACCTGCTTGGGCCTGCGGAGGAAAGCAGATGAATCCGAGTTCGTTATGCACGGTGAGCAGCACAGGTGGGCCTCCATGAAGGAGACCACGATCTTGATGCGCGAGGCGATGAGCGTCGCCGTAATGGCCTTGCGCGAGAGGCTGCGGTGGTCGCAGATACGGCTGGCGGCCGAGATGAACAAGTTGGGAGAGCACAAGGACGGCGAAATGATGCGCCGGGGCAGAGTCTCCCGATGGGAGCGGCGCCTTGCCGCGCCATCTCCGACGCACCGCATGACTCTCGGGAAGATCTCGGTCAAGCACGGCTACGAAGATCTGGGAGCCATCTTCCGCGCTCTGCCGATACTGGCATGGAAACTGGCGCAGGCCCTGCATGGGAACGGGAAGCACGGCGGCAATGGGAGCGGCGACACGTGATCAGGTCGAATCGGGGTTCGCAAAAACCAATAGCGTATGGAATATGAGGATCGGTCGTCCGACAGTCAGCCGCTCATGCTTTGACCTGCGGATCTGCGGCAGCTCGGGAAGGAGCGCGGCGATTTCAAACGCACCATCACTCGTTAGGGTGTATTTCGCGTGCCCGTTTGCCAAGGCTGCTTCCAAACGCGCCATCCATTCGGCCGTACCATCGCTTTGAACGTACCCCAGCATTCCGCCGACGTTCTCATCGCGTGCATAATCACCAGCAAGGAACATCCCTAATCCTTCATTTCCGAGGTACTCGCCTACTGAATCGCTTCGGTAGAGACGCTTGGCCTCGCAATGAAAGTGGAAGGTGACGCCCCGCTCGCTCCGTTCAAATTCGATATCGACCCTTCTTCTCTGCTTGCCGAATCTACCCGGCGCATTGACCGGCGGATCATCTGCCACGTACATTCGGATCATCCAAGTGGGCGCGTTGGCTTGGAGCCTCGCCTCTTTCATGGCGCGTACAAGTTCACCGGTGATTGCTGGCTCTTGAGCTGTCGAGAGGGAATGCGGATTGAGCCGTCCGTACCCGGCCGCAAACCACCGATGACAGTTTCGAACGAAAGCTAGGTTGTACAGTCCCTTGTTGCCAGGAAGGCTGGGTGAGAGTCGTTGTTGTTCAGGCACGGGCCGCTGTATCCTCCCCAGGTGCTACAAGCGTATCTGCGATGATCTCGCCAGCGTCCAGTAATGCCTGGGTGCGCGTCCAATGCATTCGCTGCATCGGCTTGCACGCGTATGTGAAGGGACCGTCGTAAATGCGTAGATTTCGATCGAAGTAGAACCATTGGGCGAATGCCTGCCTCGCATTCGCGTGAGCTAGCGCGAACTCGACCGAAAGCTGAGAGCTGGCTGATTCGACCGAAATGGGCTGCTGGTTGCGTGTGTTCTCCACGACAAGTATCTCAACGGCCCCAGCGTCCTCTCCGACCGCGATCCGGATGCGGTGACGGGAAGGGACGTCATCTCCCAGAAAAGAATCTAACTCGTCTCGAAGCGCCAGGGCATACTGCTGAACCTGATCTCTGTCGGGTTGGGCGATTGCACGCCGCCCAACCTTCCCCCGGGTCAAGTCCATCTTCACATGGATCAAGTCGTGGACCAGAGATCGGTCGCGTTCAGTCAGGCCGAGTGCATCACCTACAAGCTCGTTCAGCCTAACGACGAGGAGGTCGGTGTTGAAGTCATCACGTTCGTGGTTCTCGGTTACGATCTGCTCGAAAAGTTCAACCCAGGACTGAAGGAGAGTGCCACTTGTCTCATCAAAGGGCAAGGGAATCGCGCCCACATCGCGTGTCGTGCTGATTGTCTTTTGAATGCCAGGTTGAGGAGAATTAAAGAACTGGTAGTAGCGCGCAAAATCGGAGTTCAAATAGAGAGCGATCGCTTTCAGCAGGGCACTCCGCTCTCGAGTTGCTCCGATGCCAATTTGTCGCGGCGGGATTACTAGGAAGTCTTCCTCGTAAACTGCGAACGCACCTGATGGGGCCACGAACACGTGCGGAGGTTCGCACACTCGGAGAGGACGGTCGAACCCACCCCGAACTCGGACATACGCCTCGTCCGCAGTCACTTTGCCAATCGCTACTTCAGGAATCCGCCAAAGGTATCTCCGCTCCTTCAATCGTCGAATCAGGAGTTTGCGCTTGTCGACTAGTTCCGGATGATGGTCAGCTCTGTAAACACCGTTAAGCGCCGACTTGCGAAGTTCAAACCCTTGAGTGAGCGTGATGATGCCGCGTTTGTCGAGATCGCCAATGCTCCTGAAGCTCTTGCCTATCCTTTCAAGCAGATGTCGATCGAGGTAAGACCCCCAACTCGCCAGTTTCCAGTGCACAGCATCGCCTGAGAGTGCGTCCTGATAGTGCACAGACCTAGTGTCGCCTGCATTGACGAGTATGTTCCAGGCCTCCTTCTGCTTCTCGCGGGATTTGGCGTCATAGAGGGCCGGCTGATTAGCCAGGAATGGCGCATAGGCTTCAATCTCGGGGCCACGCTGCTGACGAGTAGCTCTTTCAAAAAAGAAGGCAGCCGCAGGAACGGTTGACCTGCCGGCAAAAAGCACGCGCACAAGGTTGGCAAAATTGGCGACCTCCCAGACTGTCGAATCCGCGAAGAACCGCGCCCGAAACTTCTTCGAGTCATGTTTGAACAGAGTCATCGCGGGCAGGAGCAGAGAGGCTGTGCCGTCCGGTGCGAGCAATTGGTGACTGCGCCAAGCGAACATCTCAGCAAGTTGGCGACGGCCAGTCGGCCGATCCTTGCGGTTTTCGCGAATCCACGTGTTCAGACTGGGGTCTGATTCTTCGGCGCTCTTTGGCTTCACAATCTTCCAGGGAGGGTTGCCAATAACCCAATCGAACGATTGCGGAGCGGAAGCGGGTAGGTCTGAGAAAGCCGTTTGGTGGAAGATATTCTGCCCGCGTAGCGAGGGTAGCCGGAATCGCCGAACTTGAGGAGATTCCAAATCAGGCGGCTTGACGTAGTCAAGCAGGGTCAGCACAAGGCTTAGTTCGGCAATTTGGCAGGCACCAATGTGGGTGTCGATTCCAAAGAAGTGCTCGGTCAACAGTGAGCGGAGCTCGGCGGGTCGTGGTGGCTGACCTTCGTTGGTGCGAATCGCTTGTTCGATAAGGCGACGATAGGACTGGACGAGAAATACCCCCGAGCCGCACGAGGGATCTAGTACTTGCATCCCTGGCTGAAGGGGCCGACGCATTTCCAGGCGGTCGAGCATGAAATTCACGACCGGCACGGGTGTATAGTATGCCCCTTCCTCCTTTCCCTTACTAACGCCAGTATCGGGATCGGGCGCATGCAGAAATTGCTCGTAGATTATCGACAGCGTCTCAATGGGGATGAAGGAGAAATCGTAATTGGCAAATTCCAGAGCCATCTGTCCGCTGGCCGCATCTCCCCTAAAGACGCCGGCTACCGTGCGAAGCCGGTCTTCTCCAATGGTGTTGAGCTCGTCCCGAGTGAGTGGGAAGACCGAGCCGTTCAACCATTCGTCGAGCTTCGACAGCAACTCCTCGAACGCTTCCAATCGAACCGTTCGGCCCAGCACTTGCTCTGGGTCGAGCCCCCAAGCTTCCAGCTTTCGGTCAGATAGGATTTCCCGGTCCCGCAGATAGCGGAGGTACACGAATTTGCCAATGATCCCATGTATAAGTGCACGGTCTGTTAGGCCGCTGTTGGCGAGGGATTTTCCAAGCTCCTGTAGATTAGCCAGCAACCGCCAATCCACACGTTTCTCAGGCGTGACCGCGGATGCCCATTCCCTCCAAAAGCGGCCGGTGTTGATTGCTTCCGCTCGGAATGACTCCAACTCCAAGGCCACCCGATTAAAGTCCTCAAAGGACCGCAGCGCGCCGGCATTGAGATCGTCCTTCGCTGTTTCATCCGGATCAAAGCGGAACCCCGAATAGACGCGGAGCGTACGGGGGCTGGTGACCAACAGGAAAGGAACCAGTGCCTGGTTCCAAACGCGCTGGTGAATGACTCTCGCCTCTTCTTCTGTTCTTGCGCGGCAGACGTACACTATCGGGATGCCGGTCGTGGGGATCTCCGAACCCCGCAACAGATACGCGCCTTCTAGGCCGCAGTGCTGACTCGCGCGGCGGTAAAGGAATCCGAAGTCGACATCCTTCGCTAGCAGCTCCGCGCGAACATAATTCGGGGAGTCTCTGTATTGGAGAACATCGATAATGGCGTCTAGTTCCACTGAAGGCGCCCTCTCAACTGGCCAGCTTTCGGCGTTGGTCGTACCAACGAATAGGTAGTCGGTCGTTCGGAGCCTCGGCAAGACGCTGTTGAGTCCCGAGGTACGACTCTGTGACCTGGACGTTGGAATGACCGAGCAGCAACTGGATCTGTTCAAGATCGCCGCCCTGTCGGCGGCACAGCGTGGCACACGTGCGCCGCAGGTCGTGCGGGCGGACGGAAATGCCGATCAGTCTTCCTTGTTGGACAACAATATCAAGAACTGTTTGGGCGCAAATCGCTCGGCTGGTTACGGCACCACCACGCTCGACGGCCCGAAACAGTCGCCCTTCCGTGATCCGAGCTGATTGAAGCCATGCGTCAATTGCTGTCTTGACCCAGGGTGGCACTGGCACTGTTCGGATGCGGCCGTGCTTGCCTTCTATATCGAGAAGGACCCAGCGACCCTCCCGACGCTCCAGATGGCGCGCTTCGAGCGAAACCAATTCAGCCCGCTGCAGCCCGCACCCGACCAGGAGCGCGAGAATCGCACGGTCCCTGAGGCCTTTGGGGAAACTCGGATCTGGCGCATTGACCAACGCTTCCGCCTGTTCGGGCGATAGCCAGTTTCCGGTGCGCACACCGCGTTTGCGGACTCCCGCAATGCGTGTCGCAATCAACGCCTCCGCAGCAGACAAAAGACCTTCCTCGCCGGCCTGGAGAACGAGCCTCCTTATCGCCGACAGCCGCTGATTAACGCTCGAAGGAGAGTACTCCAACTCACTCAGAGACTTTCTGTAGGTTTCGAGCAACGAACGGGTTAGGGCGCACGGTGACCGTTCGCGATACCAAGACAGGAAGTCGCGAATCGCTTTTCCGTACATAGCCCGCGTAACGGAATTTCGGAGCCCCCCGATCAGGCGTTCGGCGACGGCATCGAGCGTCAGTAGCGCAGGTGGGGCGACCATCGAGGTCGATTATAACACAGATTATAAAAGACGAATAAACGGCGAAACTATTCAAAACGAGAAGATGGCGCCATGCCCTTGTCCGGAGCGTCAGGCAGGCGTTGCTGACGTGCGCAGGTCAACCCAATAGAACGCCTCTGACAGCGTTTCGTTTATCGATCAATGGGCAACGGTGGCGCAGGTTTACGTCGTGGATCTCCACAATGGCGTTTATCCGAAACCGCACCCGCGAGCCGTCTTCAGGCCCCGATGGCCGACGGCGACGCCACATAGCCCGCCGGGGGGTGAATGGGATCGAAAAGACCCTTTATAGCGCGAGAAAAGAGGAAAATGTCTTCCCACCGGACGCATTTCAAACGGCGATATCAGCGCGCGCGCGTGAAGGAGCACGTGCGTGGCCAGCGAGGTCCAAACGGGGCGGGATTACGAGGTCCGGAGACGGTCCAGATATACGCGGAAGAGGTCACGCGGCCCAAACGCGGTCTAAAACGGGCGTCGCCAAGTGTTTGAAACCACAAGAGGCCCGTCTGTAAGTGATTGATCTGGGTTCCATGGCATGGAAGAGGTCGTGAGTTCGAATCTCACCAGGTCCACCAAATTCCTCAAACACTTACAGCCACCCAAACACTGATCGACTCCTCAACTGGGTCCAAACTGGGTCCAAACCCAAACTCATTCGCCACGGTAGCCGTGGTACCGATGGGATGCTTGGCGTGTTTGTCCTCCATATCGTGAGACGGAGACAACATCGTTTTTCCCTATACATGCACAATCGCCCACAGCCCCCACGGGTCCCATCGTAGGGCTGGTGGGCGTGGTGTCGATGGGGCACATTTTGAGCGGCTCAGTTGTCTTGCGAGACGAAAACAATCTGGCCCGCAAACTCCCCATGAGTCCCATGAGCACCATGCCGCCTTCGGCCTGTAGAAACAACACGGTAGCGATTTGTTTTTTCCTTGACGCCCCCACCTCGCCGTGTTAGTGATTGAGTAGAACGCTTTTGCGGCGTTCCCCCAGAGGCACGCGGGGCCTCTCGCAAATCCCGCATCCCCCACCATCGAGAGACGGGACTCTCTTAAAACTCCTTCCCTTCCGTGCCGTACCCGAAGTGTGCCTGATGAAGCCCGCCGAACAGATTCCCTACTACGCGCCTGATGGCACGTCGCTCGGCTTCCGCACGATGGACGCAGCCAAGCGGCTCATCGCAGGCGGGTACGTGAAGCCATCGTACGGCCGCAAGGGGCATCTGAGGGCGATCTGGCTGCGCCGGGAGGACGGAGGCAGCCCGATTGAGACGCATGCCCACTCAGGCACGCGTTATAGCTTCCTCGAAAACCTTGATGCCGGCCGTTGCTGGAAGCTGCGCCGGCTCGATCTGCGCGATGAGGACGGCGTCCGGTTCAGCACCCGCCATGTCTTCCTGCAAGTGCTCGCGGACTGTATCGCGTCATGACGTGGCGATCAAAGGTCGGCGGCCGGTACATCGCCTGGGCCCGCGGCGCGTTTACGAGGACGGTCAGCAGGCCGAAGGAGAAGCGACCCAACCGCAGCAATCGGATGGCCACGAACGAACTTTTGGGTCCTTCCGGGCGAAAGACGCCGGCGCGTTACGCGATGGCACAATTTCGCTAGCGCCAGACGGAAAAGCTGGTCGTCGGTCGTCAGTCAGAGTCGTCACCCCGCCTCAGAACAGAACCTTGAGTGAAATCCAGATCTCGCCCGCGATGGCGCGGCGCATCGAGTTGTGGCCAGTTGAGCGGCTGGTCCCTTATGTGCGGAACGCGCGCACGCATTCGGAGGAGCAGATCGCGCAGATTGCCGCCAGCATCGCCGAGTTCGGGTTCAATAACCCGATCCTGGTGGATACGAACGCTGGCATCATCGCCGGGCATGGCCGCCTGCTGGCCGCGCGCAAACTCGATCTGAGCCAGGTGCCGGTGGTCGTGCTGGATCACCTCAGCGAAACGCAGAAGCGGGCGTACATTCTTGCGGACAACCGGATCAGCGAGAACGCAGGGTGGGATGAAGAGGCGCTCGCGGCCGAGCTCGCCGACCTTCAGGCTGCGGAGTTGCCGCTCGAGTTGCTCGGCTTCTCCGAAGACGAGTTGGCCCGCTTCCTCGCGGAAGACGAAACGCCGGATCCCGCCGCCGAAGACGTAGAGGGAGCAATCCCTGACGCGCCGGTTGATCCAGTCACGCGGGCCGGGGACGTCTGGTTGATCGGAAAGCATCGCCTGATTTGCGGTGATTGCCGTGATTTCGGCACGGTGGCGCGCCTGTTCGACGAGAAGCTGGCGAACGTGGCGATCACGTCGCCACCTTACGCGACGCAGCGGGAGTATGACCCGGGAAGCGGCTTCAAGCCGGTGCTTCCGGAGGAGTACAGCGAGTGGTTTCGCGACGTGGCCGCCAACATTCAGGCGATTCTGGCGCCGGATGGGTCGTACTTCCTCAATATCAAGGAGCATGCCAACGACGGGGAGCGCAGTCTGTACGTGAAAGACCTCGTCATCGCGCACAAGCGGCAATGGGGCTGGCGCTTCGTCGACGAGTTCTGCTGGCGCAAGACCGACAACGGCGTGCCAGGCGGTTGGAATAACCGCTTCAAGAACGCCTGGGAGCCGGTCTTCCACTTCTGCCGGCAGCCGGAGATCAGGTTCCGGCCGAAAGCGGTCGGTCACGTCTCCGAAGATTGCTTCGATTACTCACCCAACAACCCGAAATCGACCTCGGGGAGCGGACTACTCGGTACCGGGGCCCGCGGCTCGGCGGCGGGCAAACTGGACGCGAGCGACGAAGATGGGCGGTTCACCGGCCTGGCGCGGCCGAGCAACGTGATCGAAGTGAAGTCCGAGAGTGGTCAGGGATCGCACTCGGCTCCCTTCCCTCGGGCGTTGGTCGAGTTCTTCGTAAAGGCGTTCTCCGATCCCGGCGATATCGTTTTCGATCCTTTCCTCGGCAGCGGTACCACCATGGCCGCCGCGCAGGTACTCGACCGGGTCGGCTATGGCATCGAGATCAGTCCGGCGTATTGCGATGTGATCCTGCGCCGCATGGCTAACCTCGCCGGCGCGGAACCCGTCCTTGCCGAGACGGGAGAGCAGATGGCCGCCGTCGGTGCTGCGCGCGGCGTGCCCGGCGAGCAGGTCGATAACCCCAGGCTTCGCGACGCGCGCCGGATCCAGCACCACGGCCCGGCACCGTTTTACGGGAGCCGCAAGGCTTCCTGATCAGCAGCTTCACCTCATTCACTCTTCAAGGAGAAAACAATCATGCCCGAAGTAGCCACTCCGAACCAGGGCGAACGCGAGTTCGAAACCGGGACGGACGAGTCGTTCAAAAATGCCAACGCCACCGGCGGCGCCGCTCACAACGAGAACCAGCGGGTCACTTACGCCAACATCAAGCGGACCTACGACGTGTACCAGGATCTGGACATCCAGGCCGCACGCCAATCGCTGATCGAGCAGACCCGCCTCAACCAGATCGCGTCGCAGGCCCTGCAGAACGCCGTCGAGACGGCCAACATGGTCGGCAAACAGGCCATCCGGCACGCCGATGTCGCAGCCGACGCGCTGTGGACCGACGAACTCAACCCGGTGTCGCGTGGCACCGGCTCGAATCTCACCGCGGGCGCCGTTCCCGCCAACCGCGCCACGGACGTCAGCGCCGCCGGTGTCGGCGTCGATGCTCAGACGGTAGCCGCCGCGGTGGCCAAGCAGGTGGACGCGACGATCACGCCGGTGCTCGCCACACTGCAACAGATCGTCGAGGCGCTGGCCACGGCAACGACCTCGATCGCCAACGTGGTCAACCAGGCGCAGCCGAAGACGGCGTAGGCGCGTTCGCGTACGGAGACCAACGAAATGAACGCTCTGCTCAACATCCTCAAACTCTTCCCGCTGGTGCTGTCGGCGGTCAGGGCCGTCGAAGAGGCCATTCCACTGCCCGGCCAGGGCAAGAAGAAACTCGACCTCATTCTGGACGTGCTCAAGTCCGCCTATGACGGGAGCACGGACCTGGCGAAGCAGTTCAGTTGGGACAAGCTGGTCGCTATCGTCGTGCCGATGATCGCGAAGATCGTCGATTTGCACAACGCGCTCGGCCTGTTCCAGAAATCCAGCCAACCGAAAACCGCATGACGAACCTGCAGGTAGTGACGTGGCCGGTCGAGAAGCTGATTCCTTACGCCCGGAATGCCCGCACGCATAGTGACGAGCAGGTGGCCCAGATCGCGGCCTCGATAGCCGAGTTCGGGTGGACGAATCCGATCCTTGTCGGCACGGATGGAATCGTGATCGCCGGCCACGCGCGCCTGCAGGCCGCACGAAAGTTGGGCATGACCGAAGTCCCGGTCATCGTCCTCGATCATCTGAGTGAAACGAAACGCCGCGCGCTCGTTCTGGCCGACAATCGCCTCGCACTGAACGCCGGCTGGGACGAGGAAATGCTGCGGGTCGAGCTCGAATCCATCCGGGACGACGGCTTCGACCTGGAGGTGCTTGGGTTCACGGACGACGAGATCGAAGACCTCCTCCGTGAGCCGGAGCAGGTCGTCGAGGGTAACACGGACGAGGACACCGCCCCGGAGTTGCCGGAGAGCGCAGTCACGGTGCCCGGCGACGTCTGGGTGCTCGGCGAACACCGGCTCCTGTGTGGCGATTCCACGCAGATGGAAGCCATCGAAAAGGTCCTGGCCGGCGGCCTGGCCGACATGGTCTTTACCGATCCGCCGTATAACGTCAACTACGGCGCGACGATGAAGGACAAACTCCGCGGCAATAAGCGGAAGATCGCCAATGACAACCTCGGTGCGGGCTTCGAGCAGTTTCTGCGCGAGGCGTGCGCGAACATCCTGGCCGTGACGAAGGGCGCCGTGTATGTGTGCATGTCGTCCTCGGAATTGCACACGCTCGAGAAGGCCTTCCGCGAGGCGGGAGGCCACTGGTCCACGTTCGTCATCTGGGCCAAGAACACATTCACGATGGGGCGGTCGGATTACCAGCGTCAGTACGAACCGATCCTCTACGGCTGGAAGGACGGCACGGACCACTTCTGGTGCGGCGCGCGCGATCAGGGTGACGTCTGGTTCGTGAAGAAGCCCGTCGCCAACGATCTGCACCCAACCATGAAGCCCGTGGAACTCGTGGATCGCGCGATCCGCAATAGCAGCAAGGGGCGCGACACCGTGCTCGATCCGTTCGGCGGCTCAGGGACGACGTTGATCGCGTGCGAGAAAGCTGGCCGGCAGGCCCGGTTGATCGAACTGGAGCCGAAGTACTGCGACGTGATTATCCGGCGCTGGCAGGAGTACTCGGGCCGGCAGGCAACGCTCGAAAGCGATGGGCGCGCGTTCCAGGATCTGGCGGTGGAACGCCTTGGGTTGGCTCCGTGAATCGCGCGTTGCCACCGAGAACTGGCGGCCATCGAAGCAGAGATACTGAGTGGCAATCCGGATGTGCAGGGCCTATGCCTGGCGCTGTCGGATTGGTCGACTGAACTGAGGATCCTCAAACGCCTGCCATGGAAGACTACGTGGTCCGACTTATTGTCCCGGCCATCGGGCTCGTCTCGGGGCTCATCGCGACGTACGTGAGCCTGCAGAACCGCGCGCTGCTGGCGGAGGTCCGCAAGGAGTTGGCGGAGTTGGAGAAGCGCCTCATAACACGAATCAACGGGA
>CAZLOS010000070.1:0-24738 GCA_964561215.1 uncultured Solibacteraceae bacterium
ATCTGAAGACCTCCAATCCGCTACTCTACGACGACATTTCCAAGAAGAGCTTCTTCACTTCAAAGACCATCCGCAAGTATCAACTGCTTTACCCGTTCCCGCATCTGACCGGTGTCACCAACACTAGGCCTATGGCGGAAGTGAAGACGAACTCCATGGAACTGACTTTCGAGCGAAGGTTTGCCTCCGGCTACAACTTTTACGCCGGCTACACCTACCTCGATGTCCGCACCAAGGACTACATTCCGGATCCGTGGGTGCAGGACCCACTGTGGCGGCAGAGCAACAACGGCCGGCCGCATCGCTTCGTTGCAACGTCGGTGGCCGAGTTGCCTTTCGGCAAGGGCAAACCGTTCCTGAAGGGCGGAGGACCGCTGAGCTACGTGGTGGGTGGCTGGCAGGTCAGCGTGACCTACGAGTATCAGCCTGGGGCGCTGGTCACGTTCCCCAACCTGTTCTACTACGGCAATTACGACGACATCACTACGGGCGAACAGACGTTCGACCGCTGGTTCAACACCGACAATTTCGAGCGCGACTCCACGAAGACTCCGGCGGCTTACCACCGGCGCGTATTCCCGGAACGCTTCGAAAACCTGAGCGCACAAAGTTACAGCGTGATGAACGGGAATCTGGCGAAGGAATTCCAACTGAAGGAACGCGCCAGAATCCAACTGCGCTGGGACGTGCTGAACGCGCTGAACCGCACCATCATGGACGCTCCAAACACAACGCCGACTTCCACGGATTTCGGCAAATGCACGTCGTCCACATCGCTCAAGCGCTGGATGCAGATCCAGGCTAAAATCACTTTCTGAGGCGATGAACATATGAACCGGCGGGAATTTCTGGCACTCAATTCAATGGGGGCTGGAGATTCCCGCTTAAGAATAGCGGGCATTTTGATCTGATTTTGGGGACCGTACTTACTTGCTTGTTTACCATATGCCTGATCCCTGCTAATACCTCGCGTGCTTGGTCAACCGGCCAACGGTCTTCGCCGGTTGCTGCTATAGACTCGTCAGCGACTAGTTCTTGAAGCTAGATGTGTCTATCGAAGGCGTTAAGACCGTGGAGGACCAAGCGAGCCAGGCGCCCTTCTCATTCGAGAGGGGTCTCCCCAAGGACCACAGCAAGGCGCCAATGAAGAAGCGGTGAAAAATCCGATTATTTCACAGCGTCTTGTCTGATTTTGTCCCATGGCGTGCGAAACTTCGTCATAATATGCATTTCGAGGCCGATGGCTGAAGGATCGGCTTCGGATTTGCCGGCAGAACGATGTGAGGCTACTGCGGTCGCCGCCGGCCTGATTTATACATATAGAGAGGAAGAACGTGATGAACATTGTAACGCGAAGGAGTCTGCTGGCCGCGCCGGCGGTGGGTCTGGCAGCGAGCACGATGAAGGGCGAGGTTGGAACACCGGCGCTGTTGGGCGGCAAGGCCGTCCGTACCGGGCGCTTCCCTGCTTGGCCCGTGTTTGACCGGACTGAGGAGGATGCGCTGGTCGCGGTAGTGCGAAGCGGCAAGTGGAATCGCACGAGCGGAGCGAATGTCAAGCGGTTCGAGGAAACGTACGCGCGCGTGACGGGAGCGAAGTTCTGCATCGCCACGTCCAGCGGGACGGGCGCGCTGCAATCGTCGCTCGCCGCGTTGGGAGTGGGCCCAGGCGATGAAGTCATCCTGCCGCCGTATACCTTTGTGGCCACGCTGAATGTCATCCTCAACATGCACGCCCTCCCTGTGTTCGTCGATTCGGAACTGGAGACGGGCCTGATCGACGCGCGCAAGATCGAAGCAGCGATCACCGATCGCACCGTGGCGATGATCCCCGTGCACCTGGCCGGCTCGGTCGCGGACCTGGACGCCATCCTCCCCGTGGCGAAAAAGCACAATGTGGCCGTGATCGAAGATACCTGCCAGAGCCATCTTTCGGAATGGCGCAACCGCAAGGCCGGGACGTACGGCGCCACCGGCTGCTTCAGCTTCCAGGCTTCCAAGAACCTGAATTGCGGCGAAGGGGGTGCCATTCTCACTAATGATGAGGAGGTCTATCGCAAGTGTTTCGCCGCGCATTACAACGGCAACATGACCGACTTCATGCACGGCACCAAGTTCTGCATCACGGAGTTTCAGGCGGCGATGCTGCTGGCGCAGTTTGCGCGCTTGGAACAGCAAGCCAAGACCCGCGAACAGAACGCGCAGTATCTCACCAGCCTGTTGCGCGAAATCCCCGGCATCAGGCCCGCCCGCATGCACGAAGGCTGTACGCGCAACGCGTACCACCTTTACATGTTGAGGTATGACAAGGAGCAGTTCGCCGGTTTGCCGAGAGGCCGGTTCCTGAAAGCACTGCACGCGGAAGGCATTCCGGCGGGGAGCGGTTACGGACCCTTGAACAAGGTGAAGTACCTGAAGAATGCGCTGCACAGCCGGGGATACCAGCGGGTCTACTCCAGCCAGCGGATCGCGCAACTGGAAGAGCGCAACAATTGCCCGGTCAACGACAGAGTCTGCACGGAATTCGTCTGGCTGACGCAGAACGTGTTGCTCGGAACGCGGAGCGACATGGACCAGATTGCCGAAGCGATGCGGAAGGTCCAAAAGCACGCCGGCGAACTGGTGAAAGCCTGAGCCGAAATCACGCAAACGGGCCGCATCCACGGCCGGCACTTTCGCGTGCCCTGGCACTACCCCGGCTAGGCGAAGCAGGTGTCCGTTCTTGTCCAGGAGAGCGGCAAGCGGGGTGCCGGCTGAGCGGCCCGGACTAAGGATGAGTAAGACATGACGTTTTCACGGAGATCTATCCTGAGCAGCACGATCGGTTGGAGCGCCGCTAGCTACGCGAGGATCCTCGGCGCCAACGACCGCGTTGGGGTGGGCGTAGTGGGCTTTTCGGATCGCGCCAAGGACGCGCTGCTTCCGGCCTTCGCCAAACTGGCGCCGGAGTTGAACTTCGAATTCCGGGCGGTCTCCGACATCTGGAGCCACCGCCGGGAAGAGGGCGTCGCATTCCTCGGCAAGCTCACCGGGAAGCCTGTGGACGGCGTGCGCAATAACGACGAGCTTTACCAGCGCAAGGACATCCAGGCCGTGATCATTTCCACGGCCGACTTCCAGCACGCCTTACACGGAGTGGAGGCGGTGCGCGCGGGGCGGGACGCTTACATCGAGAAACCGCTCGCCAACCGCATGGAGGATGCACGTGCGATTCTGCGGGCGGTGAAAGAAACGAAACGGGTGGTGCAGATCGGCACCCAGCGGCGAAGCACGGAGAGCGCCATCAAAGTCCGCGAGTATCTCAGTTCCGGCCAGTTCGGCGACATCAACATGGTGGAACTGGCGTGGCACGTGAACCAGCCGGGGCGGTGGCGGCGGGCGGAGTTGGTCCCAACGCTTCGGAAAGAGGACACCGACTGGGACCGCTTCCTGCTGAACCGGCCGAAAGTGGCCTGGGATCCGAGGAAGTACCTCGAGTTCAGGTTGTTCTGGCCGTATTCCTCGGGCATTCCGGACCAGTGGATGGTGCACCAGATCGATCTCGTGCATTGGTTCACGGGCTTGCGGCGTCCGCGCAGCGTGGTGGCGAGCGGGGGCATCTACCAGTGGCACGACGGGCGTACGAATCCCGATACGGTGACCGCGGTGCTCGACTACGGGCCGTTCAACAATCCCGCGAAGGGATTCCAGGTGCTCTTCTCGGCCCGCATGGGCAATGCCTCCGGCCGGGAGAACGAGTTGTTCTTCTCGAATCGTGGGACGCTCGACCTGACCACGACGCACGTCTCCGCCGATGGCGGCCTCACCAAAGTTGAAGCGGGCAAGGTGGGAGTGCGGCCGAACATGGCTGTCGAAACCACGTTAGTCCCGAACGCTTTCCGGCCTACCAGTGCGGCCAACACAGGAGTCGACGTTTCGGTGCTGGCGCACATGCGCAACTGGATGGAGTGCATCCGGAGCCGTCGCGAGCCGGTGGCGGGAGTCCGAGCCGGATACGACCATTCGGTGGCGCTCTGCATGACCATCGCGGCGCTGCGCAGCGGGCGGCGTGTTACCTTCGACGATGCCAAACAGGAAGTGGTGACGGCATGAACAGGAACCGGAGGCCGGCCTTTCGATTTGTAGCCGTTCTGGCGGCCGTGCTAAGCAGCCTGGCCGCCGCCCAAACACGTGATATGGGGGGCTGGAAGGCGGGCGTCGCAAAAGTCGCGATCACGCCGGGCGAGCCGATCTGGATGGCCGGCTTCGGCTTCCGCAAGCATCCTTCGGCGGGCGTCAGGGAACCGATCTACATTAAGGCACTGGCGCTCCAGGACGCAACGGGCACGACCTCGGTATTGGTCACGGCCGACCTGGTGGATACCCACCGCGAAATCTGGGATCCGGTGGCGGAGCGCTGCGAAAAGCAGTTCGGCATTCCACGCGCCAGGGTGGTATTCAACGAAGCGCACAACCACAGCGCACCCCTGGTGCGACGGGGGATGATTCCGAGCATCTACCCGCTCGACAGCGGTCAGGCGGCAGTCGTCGAGCGGTACACGTCGAGTGTCATCGACAAGGCAGTGGAGGCAGCCGGGCGGGCGATTCAGCGCCTGGAGCCGGCGACGCTGGCGTTCGGCCAAGGGTTCGCCGCCATCGCCGTGAACCGGCGGCGTGCGTCGATGAAACGCTCGCTGCCGGGAGTGGTCGACCAGGATGTTCCCGTGCTGAGAGTGTGCAATGCCGGTGGGGGGGTGGTCGCCATCGTCGTGGGATACGCTTGCCACGCGACCGCGCTTTCCGATTACCAGGTGAGCGGCGACTGGCCCGGCTACGCCCAGGCGGAGATCGAGAAGGCGCATCCAGGTGCGGTGGCGATGTTCGTCCAGGGTTGCGGCGCCGATGCCAACGCGCTGCCGCGCCGCACGGTGGAACTCGCCCAAGGCTATGGACGGATCCTCGCAGCGGCGGTGGATGGAGTCTTGCAGTCGAGAATGACACCGCTCACGGGAGCTATCCATGCGGCTTTCGAGCGGGTGGATGTACCTTTCCAGAAGCCGCCCTCACGGGAGGAGCTTCGGAAAGCGCTGGACAACACAACCGGCTTTGACCGTCAACATGTGGAGCGTCTGTTGAAGCTGCTCGATCGCGACGGGAAACTGATGGACCATTATCCGTACCCTGTGCAGGTCTGGCAGTTCGGGCACGCATTGAAGATCATCTTCCTGGGCGGCGAGGTGGTGTCCGATTATGCGTTGCGCTTGAAGGCGCAATACGGGTGGGAAACTACCTGGGTGGCCGGTTATTCGAACGACATCTTCGCCTACATTCCTTCGCTGCGGGTGCTGAAGGAAGGCGGTTACGAAGGCGGAGGCGCGATGAACCAGGAGGACTATCCTGGGCCTTTCCATCCGGCGATCGAGGAGGTCATCGTCGACAAGGTCGACGAGTTGGTCAAGCGCACGGAATCCCAGCGGTGAACATGAACGCGAACGGCTGGCGCTACCGGATTCCGGGGATACGGCGCGGCAGAAGGGCGGTCCGCTGTTACGGCGGTCGCGCTACGCAGCGGTGGTCACGCTGAGGTAAGGAGTCCGGGCCGCCCCTGCTGCCTCGCCATCGCCCACGCTCCGGATTCGGGCGGGGTCGCTGGTGCCGTTTTCAGTATGTGTTCGATCGCCGGTGAAGTACATCCGTCGATTCGCCCATTTGGACCGGGATCTGCCTGCTCACTTATGCTACGTAAGACACTCTAGCCCGTGGCGGCCATGCCGGGAAAACGTGCGGCGTGGCCTGAACCGCTTAGTGGACGCTGGGTGGGTTTTGAAGTCGTATTAAGGGGCTCTCCCGAGTGGCTCGTGTTCGCTCGCGCACTACAATCGCTGATGGAGGTTTGTCGACAGGTGGAGTTACAGCGACCGAACCGCGGCCGTGCAGCCCAACGCGGGTTTGCGCTCATCACGGCGGGGGCGTGTTGCATCGTCCTGGTCGGCATGGTAGGGCTGGCGGTCGATGTGGGCCGGCTTTACATCGTCCACAACGAAGTGCAAGCGCATGTCGACACATCCGCTCTGTCTGCGGCGCTGGAACTCGACGGCACCACCGCGGGATTCATCCGGGCTCAGAATACCGTTACCAACAATGCCAACCGGTGGAACATGGCCACCACGGCGTTCACTACCACTCAGACGGATTTTTCCACTTCTCCAACCGGTCCATGGGTGGATTCTCCCGCCAGCGGCGCAGGCTATATTTACGCCAGGGTGAGAGCTACGGTGGCGGCGCCGGTCTATTTCACCCGGTTCATTTCGCCCGACCGAACCAAGAATGTGTCGGCCATAGCCATCGCGGGCCAGGTCTCCAAGACGACGTGGAAAGAGGGACTGTTCCCGTTCTCGCCGCTGGCGCACAACAGCGCCGGGCCGGATTTCGGGCTGGTCAAGGGCGGAATCTACACGCTGCGTTGGGCCTCCAATCCCAAGTTGAACAATAACGTGTGCGTGGGTGACAACGCCGCCAGTTATATCACCCAGGCGGAAGCGGGAGGAGGGGAGGAACGCGGCTTCATCGAAGAGTCCTCGGCAGCGAATATCCGGGCGGCGATCGTGGACAATTACCAGACCATCGTCCGCGAGGTCGGGGACTCCGTGGTCATGACCGGGGGCGCGAAACAGACGCAACGGGACTCGATCATCCAACGGATCTACCAGGACACGGATTCGACTTCTTCCACGTTCGCGCAATACATCACGCACAACGCAGGAAACGGGCGGCGGATCGTGGTTGCGCCGATCAATACGTGGCACCCGGATTACACCATTTTGGGATACGGGGCCTTCTTCCTGCTTCTTCCCTCTGAATACCCGGCGGGAGGCAACAAGCCCTTCTGCGCCGAGTACATTGGGGCATATGTGCAGGGGGCGCCGCACGGCGGCGGAGGAGTGCCGGGCTCCTACGTAGTGAGGTTGATACTGTGACAGCCCGCCCGGGAGGAATGTCGCAAGGAGCATCCCGGCGCCGCCGGGGAAACGCGATGCTGGAGTTCGCCCTTGCCTTCGTGGTGGCTTTCCCGTTGTTCACCGGCGGATTCCGGTTCGGCTATTCCTACTACATCTACAACAACCTGGAAAGCGCCGTCCGCGGCGCCGCGCGCTACGCCTCGCTGCGAACGTATGATTCCTCGACCGCGACTCCTTCGACGGCATATCTGACAGCGGTGCGCAATATGGCGGTTTACGCAAATCCGGCGGGCGGCACTCGCCCGGCGGCTCCTGGACTCACCACGGCGGACATCGGCGTCACGATCACCATGGACAGAGGGGTGCCGCGCCAGGTACGCGTGGCTGTGTCGGAATACAGGATCAATGCCCTGTTCGGATCGATCGACCTGCGGGGAAAGCCGAGCATGACGGTCTGTTACATAGGGAACTTTGCACCATGAGAAGCAATCCGGTAGGCAAGCCCGCAGAACGCCAGGGCGCGCGCCGGGGCGGCGCGATGTTGGAGAGCGTGCTCGTACTGCTGACGTTCCTGGCCCTCCTAATCGGGATTTTTGATGTCGGGCAGATGCTGTTTCTGCATGAGACGCTGGTGGAGCGCGCGCGCAACGCCTGTCGCTACGGTTCAGTCAACTACAACGACACCCTCGCCATCCAGAACATGGTCCTGTTCGGCCAGCCTTGGACGCCGGAGGGAAGCACAACCGGGATTTTCGGCCTCACTCGCAGTATGGTGACTGTGACCAGGCAAAGCGAGGGTACCACGGAAGATCGCATCGTGGTCACGGTCTCCAACTACCCGTTCCTGATGCTGTCGCCCTGGATTGCCGGGCGCCGTGCCGGCAACAGCATTGTAGCCAGCATGCCGACAGAAGTCCCTTAGCCGCAGCGCGGGGATGTCTCAAAGTCGTTGATGAATTCCGCAGCTTACGCGGTCGGAATCAGGAGCATGAAGGAGCTGAATTCCGGGGCGGTGTGCAGCCCCGAGAAGTAGTTGTTCTGCGCCACCACATCCATTTCGGTTCCACTGAAGGACCAGCCCAGCTGGGCATAGCCGCTTCCGTCCGCGGTGGTGTGGTAACTGTGGTTCTCGCTAAACACGATTCCCGCAGTTCCATTAAACGCGGTCACCAGGTAGTTGGCCCAATGGTTCGTCGGACTGCCGTGTTGATGAACTTGTTCCGCGCGCCGCTGCCGCCGGTCCCCGACGCACTGATCCCTTGTACACGATCGATGGGGAAGGCCGACCCGGTCATAGAGGAATAGCGATTCGGGTTGGAACTCATGATCTCGAAATCCCAGAACCACGCATCCGAGCCGTTGACGAAAAGGCCGGCTCCCATGTTGACGATATCGAACGTGGCGCCGGCTCTGCCCGTAGAAGGAGGGATGGAGACCAGAACCTCCTTTCGTGGGCGGATGGTGAGTTGCGGGCTGTACACAGTGAGCGACACGTTAATGTTCTTCGGCGGCCCGGTCATCCCCGTACCGGTCCGCACGATGTTCAACTTCATCGGCCCGGGGAGGACTCCGTTGTTGTTGACAAAATTGAGTTCGCTTGGCGTGACAGTGAATACTTACGCCGCCTGCGCGAGGACGGCGCAGCCGCAACCGAAGACAGACAATACCGTCATCACACGACAAGGAGAGAAAAAGGAATGGCAGACACAGCGCGACAAGGTGTGTGTCTCTGTCATAGGCCACCTCTATACCCAGAAGACCGTTGTTGCGGTGAGGCTACCCTTCCACACGCCTACCGCGTCAGATACCCTCCCGGCGAGCGGGTTCCAGTCGTACCGGGGGTACTAGAGTAGCACGCGACCGGTCTCCACCAGCCGTGAGCACCAGAATCGGAAATACAGGCTTGAATATGTCAGACAGTCTGCCTGAGTGTGGAGCGGGATCGGCGCACGATGTAAAAGCCGAGGACGAAGATCGCCATGGAGATCCACTGCCCGTTGCTGAGCGGGCCACCGAACGGTAGCGCCTGCTCGTGGAAGCGCCCGAACTCGATGAGAAACCGGCCCGTGGACGTGAGCATCAGGTACAGGCCCAGGATGAAGCCAGGCTCGTGAGGCTGGGAGAAACGCCAGTACAGCAGCGCGAAGATCAGGGCCTCCGCGGCGGACTGATAGAGTTGCGCCGGATGCAGCGGCACGTTCAGGGGTGTACCGAACATCTCGTGGGTATCGGGATTGCTGAATGTCACGGCCCAGGGAAGGTGACACTCGGATCCCCAGCAGCAGCCGGCCATGAAACACCCGATGCGCCCGATGGCGTGACCCAACGCGACGCCCGGAGCGAGCGCGTCCGCCGTGCGCCATCCGGGCAGCTTCACACGCCGCATGTAAATGATCGCCGTGAGCAGCGCCAGCACCAACCCGCCATAGAACACGCCGCCGGCGCGCAAGGTCGTCAACGAAAACAGTTCTCCCGGATTGCGCATGTAGAAATCCAGGTCGAACAGAACCATGAGCAGCTTGCCGCCCACCACGCCGGTGAGCGCGCAATAGACGCTCAGGTTCACGATCAGGTCGGAGCTGAGCCCCTGGCGGCGCGCCAGCCGCGTGGCCATCCACAGGCCCGCCAGAAATCCCAACGCGACGAAGAAGCCGTAGCTGGGAATGAAGAAGTCGCCGACAGTGATCAGTTTCGGGTGCATTTAGCTTCTCCGGCGCTTGGGGTGCGCCACATTTCAAGCGCCACGAGCAGTGCGCCTACCGTGATGGCGGCGTCGGCCACGTTGAAAGCGGGCCAGACGAACCTGCCCACGTAGAACTCGAGGAAATCGGTGACCGTGCCCTGCGCCAGGCGGTCGTAGAAGTTACCCAGCGCCCCGCCGAGCACAAGCGAAAGTCCCCAGCGCGCCGCGGCTCCTCCGGTGGTCTTGCCGGCGACAATACGCACCAGGAGCAGAGCTACCGCGGCCAGCACCAACCCGGTTACGCCCACCAGCAAAACGAGCCTGTAAGGGCTGGAACTGCCTGCAAACATGCCGAAGGCGGCACCCTGATTACGCGAGTGCACCACGTTGAAGAAGCCGGGGATGATGCGATGCGTTTCGTAAAGCGCGATGCTACGCTCGACGGCGATCTTCGTCACGCGGTCGATCACCCACACTACTACGGCGGGGGCAAAGGCCACCAGCCAGCGGCGCATATCAGACACCGGCGATTTCCGCGACGGCTTTGGCGCAGGGCGCACAGATAGTCGGGAAGCGGCGGTCGGCGCCGATGGTGGTCGCGTACTTCCAGCAGCGTTCGCACTTGGCGCCGTCGGCGTGTTCAATGTGCACGGCCAGGGTAGCGTCCTTCTTCCGTTTCAACTTCACCTGGCTGACGATGAACAGCATGGGTAATTGCGACTGATAGGCTTCGAGCAGCGGATAAAGCGTGTCGTCGGCGGTGAGGCTGACGCGGGCCTCCAGCGGCGCGCCGATGAATTTCTCCTGGCGCGCGATTTCGAGGCTCTTCAGCACGCTATCGCGCACCTCGACCAGGCGCTCCCAATTGGCGGCGCGGGTGCGATGCTCCCCGGTGAGGCCTTCGGTCAGATCCGACGGGGCGGGGAACTCGGCAAGGTGGACGCTCGAGGCCGGGCCTGTGCCGGCCGTGAAATGCTTCCACGCTTCTTCGGCCGTGTAGCTCACCAGCGGTGCCAGCAGCCTCACCAGTGCGCTGGTCAGGCGGTAGAGGGCGGTTTGGGCGCTGCGGCGCTCAACCGACTTGGGCGCGGCGGTGTAAAGACGGTCCTTGAGCACATCGAAATAGAGTGAACTGAGATCGATGGTGCAGAAGTTATACAGAGCCTGGTAGGCGCGGTGGAAGCTGAACTCTTCATAAAAGCCGCGGCATCGCTCCACCAGTTGCTCGGCGCGCACCAGGATCCACTGGTCGATCTCGAGCATTTCCGGGACCGGTACGGCGTCGCGGGACGGGTCGAAATCGCAGAGGTTGCCGAGCGCGTAGCGGAACGTGTTGCGGATCTTGCGGTAGGCTTCCGACAGGCGCGCCAGGATGGTTTCCGAGATGCGCACGTCCTCGGTGAATTCGACGGATGCCACCCATAGGCGCAGAACGTCCGCGCCGTACTTCTTCACGATGGTGGCAGGCTCGATGACGTTGCCGATGGACTTGGACATGGCCCGGCCTTCGGCGTCGAGCGTCCAGCCGTGCGTGGCGCACTGGCGATACGGCGAACTCCCGCGCAGGCCCACGCCCACCAGCAGCGAGGAGTGGAACCAGCCGCGGTATTGGTCGCCGCCCTCGACGTAGAGGTCGGCGGGCCAGGGCAGCTTACAGCGGTCGTTGAGAACGGCCATGTGACTGGAGCCGGAGTCGAACCAGACGTCCAGAATGTCGGTCTCTTTGCGGAAGCTCGACGCGCCGCATTTGGAGCACTTGGCGCCGCCGGTCAACTCTTCGGCCGCACGTTCGTACCAGACGTCGGCGGTGTGTTCGGCGAAAAGCTTCACGACGCCGTCGAGGACCTTCTTGTCGGTGAGCGGTTCGCCGCACTTCTCGCAGTAGAAGACCACGATGGGTACGCCCCACACGCGCTGGCGCGAGATGCACCAGTCGGGGCGCGTGGCAATCATGTTCGCGATGCGCTCTTCGCCCCAGCCGGGAAGCCAGTGCACGTTCTTGATGGCTTCGAGCGCATTCGCGCGCAGGTCATTGCGATCCAAGCCGATGAACCACTGTTCGGTGGCTCGGAAAATGGTGGGTTTGTGGCAGCGCCAGCAGTGCGGGTAGCTATGCTCGATGGACTTTTCGGCCAGGAGCGCGCCCTTATCGCGCAGGATTCCAACTACTGTTGGATTGGCGTCCCACACTGTTTGGCCGATCAGTTCTTCGGGGAGGCAGCCATCGGCACCTTCGGCGTGGAACATCCGGCCGGAGGCGTCCACCGGGCAGAAGATGTTGATTCCGTACTGGCGTCCGACGGCATAGTCTTCCTGGCCGTGACCGGGCGCGGTGTGTACGGCGCCGGTGCCCTGGTCCAGTGTGACGTGATCGGCCAGGATGCCCATGCTATCGCGCTCGATGAACGGATGGCGGAAGACGGCGCCTTCTAGGCGGTCGCCGGTAAAGGTGGCGATCGTCTTGGGCGACGGCCAGCGGCACTTCTCGGCCGTAGCTTTCAAAAGGTCTTCCGCGACGATGTAGACATCGCCCTCGACGTCCACCGCCACGTAGGTGAATTTCGGATGGAAGGCGATGGCCATGTTGGCCGGGATGGTCCAGGGCGTCGTGGTCCAGATGAGACCGTAGACGCGCCGGCCGGCAAGCGCCGGGTCGATCTTGGAAGCCTTGGAGGTCAGGGCGAACCGCACCCAGATGGACGGGCTGGAGTGGTTCTCGTACTCGACTTCGGCTTCGGCAAGCGCCGTGCGGCAGCGCATGCACCAATGCACAGGCTTGAGGCCCTTGTAGACGTACCCTTTATCCAGGAAATCGACGAATGCCTGCGCGATCACGGCTTCGTACTGCGCCGTCATGGTGAGGTAGGGGTCTTCCCATTGGCCCAGCACACCGAGGCGCTTGAACTCGCGGCGATGGATGTCCACGTATTTCTGCGCGTAAGCGCGGCACGCGGCACGGATCTCGGTTGCCGACATGGTGGCTTTCTTCTTGCCGAGTTCGCTGTCGACCTTGATTTCGATGGGCAGGCCGTGGCAATCCCAACCCGGGACGTAGGGCGCATCGAAGCCCGCCATGTTCTTGGACTTCACGATGAAGTCCTTCAGAATCTTGTTGAAAGCCGTGCCCAGGTGGATGTTGCCGTTGGCATAGGGCGGGCCGTCGTGCAGGACGAAAACGGGGCGGCCGGCGCGTGCGGCGCGGATCTGGGAGTACAGCTTCTCCTCTTCCCACTTGGCCAGAATCAGCGGCTCGGTCTGCGGGAGGTTGGCCTTCATGGAGAAGTCTGTGCGAGGCAGATTGACGGTCTTTTTCAGGTCGATTTCGTTGACTTGCATGGGGAAACTTCATTGTAGCGCGGCTGGTGCGAGGCGCAGCGCGTCGCCAGCGAACTGTATTACGTTGGTCTTAAGGAAGATGAACTACGAGGCCATCTGGAATGACGTGGAGCGCATTCGCTCCTCGGCGCCGCTGATACATAACATCACGAACTATGTGGTGATGAACTCGACCGCCAATGCGCTGCTGGCGATCGGGGCGAGTCCCGTGATGGCGCACGCGATCGAAGAGGTCGAAGAAATGGTGTCGATGGCTGGTGCGCTGGTGCTGAATATCGGTACGCTCAGCGCGGCGTGGATCGAGGCCATGGTGAAAGCGGCAGGCGCGGCCCGAAGGCGCTCGATTCCGATCGTGCTCGACCCGGTGGGCGCGGGCGCCACGCGGTTTCGCACGGAGACGGCCGAGCGGCTTCTCAAGCAAGCCGAGCCGGTTATCATCCGTGGCAACGCGAGCGAGATCCGCGCCTTGGCCAGCGCCGGGGAAAGCACCAAGGGCGTTGACAGCACACACACTTCGGACCAGGCCCTGGATGCTGCAAGAAGCCTTTCCGAACGGTGCCGGTGCGTTGTGGTGGTGAGCGGCGCGACGGACTTGATCGTTGCCCGAGACGGCCTCGCCTGCGTCCACAATGGACATCCGATGATGCCCCGCGTGACCGGGCTCGGCTGCACGGCGACGGCACTGGTGGGGGCCTTCGCCGCGGTGAACCCATCGGCCAGGAATGCCGCCGCTCACGCGATGGCTGTGATGGGCATCGCCGGCGAGATGGCGGCCGAACGCGCGGCGGGGCCGGGCAGTTTCCAGATGCACTTTCTCGACGCGCTGTACCTGATGCAGGAAGCCGACATCGAACGTCGCCTGCGCGCCGAGGAACCATGAAGCACCCGCCCGACTGGCGTCTCTATCTGGTCACGGACCGCCGCATTGCGGGCGCGCGGCCGATCGAAGACGTCGTGTGCGCCGCCGTGCGCGGAGGCGTGACGGCGGTGCAGCTCCGTGAGAAAGAGTGCGACACACGGGAGGTTGTCGAGTTAGGCCGGAGACTGAAGAAACTGCTGGCTCCGTTCGCGGTTCCGCTGATCATTAACGACCGCGTGGACGTGGCGCTGGCGGTGGGCGCCGATGGCGTGCACATCGGCCAATCCGACATGGACTTCCGCGATGCGCGCAGGTTGCTCGGCCCGGACGCCCTGATCGGTTTGTCGATTGAGACGATGGAGCAGGCAGCGGAAGCCGAGGGGTTGGGCGTGGCATACTACGGTGTCAGCCCTGTGTTTTCGACGCCCACCAAAACGGACACAGCGGTGGAATGGGGTCTCGACGGGCTCCGGCGGCTGCGCACGGCTTCCCGCCAGGTGCTGGTGGGAATCGGCGGCATCTCGGCGGCGAACGCAGCGGACGTAATCCGTGCCGGCGCCGACGGCATCGCCGTGGTTTCAGCCGTTTGCGGCGCCGCTGATCCGGAACGGGCCGCCATGGAATTACGACGCCTGGTTGACGCCGAGCGCGCGTAAGATGGCGGCGACATCGTACACCGCGCCGCCCCAGGTTCCACCACTTACTTGCTGAAGCGCGGCCCACAGGCGCGTTGCATCGGGCAGACGCTCATCGGGCGCGAGCGCCGGGTGCGGCGCGCGCCCGGCCAGCACCTTTTCGGCGCTATCGCCCACCAGGTTGATGCTACCTTCCAGGCCCACGCGGTCGATCACGATTTCGATCATGTCGCCGTCACGCAGTTTGCCAATAGGCCCGCCGGCCAGCGCTTCGGGCGAGACGTGGCCGATGCAGGCGCCCGTGGAGACGCCGCTGAAGCGGGCGTCCGTGATGAGCGCGATTTGTTTGCCGTAACTCAGGTACTTGAGGGCGCTGGTAAGTTGGAAGGTCTCCTCCATGCCGGTGCCCATGGGCCCGCGACCTGCGAGCACCAGGATGTCGCCGGGCTGGATTTCGCCCGCCTTGACGGCTTCGATGGCCGCGGCCTCGGTAGTGAACACGCGAGCCGGTCCGCGTTTGCGGTAGACGCCGTCGGCGTCCACTACGCTCGGATCGATGGCCGTGCACTTCACCACAGAGCCTTCCGGGGCAAGGTTGCCGGTGGGGAAGCAAACCGTGGATGTGATGCCGCGACGGCGCGCCTCATCGGGCGAGAATATGACATCGTCCGGGTCGATGCCGTTGCGCTCCTTGAGCGTGGCGCGAAGCTTGGCGCGGCGTTCGGAGTCTTCCCACTCGTCCAGGTTTTCACCCAGCGTGCGGCCGCTCACCGTCATGGCTTTCAGATCGAGCAACCCGGCGCGCCGCAGATGCAGCATCACCTCGGGGACGCCGCCGGCGAGGAACACTTCCACGGTGAGATGATTGCGCGGCCCGTTGGGCAGGACGTCCACCAGGCGCGGCGTCTGGCGATTCACTTCGATCCAATCGGCCACGCCGGGGCGCGCGAGGCCGGCGGAAAAGACGATGGCGGGCAGGTGCAGGATCAGGTTGGTGGAGCCGCCGAAGGCCGCATGCACCACCATGGCGTTGCGCACGCTTGCCTGGGTGAGGATGTCCTTCATGGGGATGCCGCGCCCGATGAGGGTAAGCACAGCTTGGGCGGAGCGGTGCGCCATGTCGAGCCAGATCGGGTGGCCGCTGGGGGCGAGCGCCGCGTGTGGAACAGTCATGCCGAGCGCTTCGCCGACCACCTGAGATGTCCCGGCGGTGCCCAGGAACTGGCAGCCGCCACCGGGGGATGCGCAGGCCCGGCAGCCGACTTCGGCGGCGTAGTCGAGCGAGATTTCGCCTTGCGAGTAGCGGGCGCCGATGGACTGTACCTGTCCGGCGTCCTCGCCTTTCTCCGGGCCCAGGGTCGCACCGCCCGGCACCAGCACACACGGCAGATCGCGCGACGCGGCCAGGGCCATCATCATGGCCGGCAAGCCCTTATCGCAGGTGGCGATGCCCACGACTCCGCTCCGCGTGGGCAGCGACCGGATCAGGCGGCCGAGCACCGTGGCGGCGTCGTTGCGGTAGGCCAGGCTGTCGAACATACCGGCGGTGCCCTGTGTGCGGCCGTCGCAGGGATCGGTGCAAGAGCCGGCGAAAGGCACGGCGCCGCGCTCCTTCAATTCGCGCGCAGCGGCCTCTACCAGCAGGCCGGCCTCGTAGTGCCCCGTGTGGTAGCCGAGCGCGATAGGCGTGCCATCGGGGGCGCGCAAACCGCCGTGTGTGCTGAGGATCAGCACTTCGGGCGAACCCAGCTTGGAGGGATCCCAGCCCATGGCGGCATCCATGGTCCAGCCGAAGACGTCGCCCGAAGGGTGATTGCGGAGCAGGTCCGGCGTCAGGGGCAGCACTCCCCGGGGGCCTGGAACGCGGGTGCGGACGTCATAAATCCGATCATCCATACTGAGACCGGCCTCCAATGTTCGCTAGAATTGAGTAGAACTTCGGCTAGTAACGGAGATACCTCTTGCCCAATCCAAATCAAGGTTCCGTGGCCATCTATCCTGGCTCTTTCGATCCTATCACTTACGGTCATTTGGACTTGATCGAACGCGGTTCTCGACTTTTCAACCGGCTGATCGTAGCCATTCTCAGCAACGACGCCAAAGAGCCATTATTCAGCGTGGCCGAGCGCAGGGAGATGCTGGCGCAGTCGGTGAAAGCCTACCCGAATGTGGAAGTCGACTCGTTCAACGGCCTGCTGGTCGACTATGCTGCGCAGCGGGGTGCCACGGCCTTGTTACGCGGCATACGCGCCATTTCGGACTACGAATATGAACTCCAGATGGCTTTGATGAATCGCCGTTTGCGGCCGGACATTGAAACGGTATTCCTCATGGCCGGCGAGGCCTACAGCTTCGTCAGTTCGCGGCTGGTCAAGCAGGTGATCGGCCTGGGTGGGAACATTTCGGGATTGGTGCCGCCGCTGGTCGAAGCGCGTTTGCGGGATCGGCTGCTGGGAGAGAAACAGGAAGAACGATGACCGCCGAAATGCGTCTGTCCGAACGCCTGGGGTCCATTAAGCTCTCCTCGACCGCGAAAGCGGCTGCCGCCGCGGAGCGTTTGCGCAGGCAGGGTGCGGACGTGGTGGATCTTGGCGTGGGCGAACCCGACTTTCCGACACCGGACAACGCCAAGCGCGAGGCGATCGCGGCCATTGAGCGGAACTTCACGCGCTATACGGCCATCGGCGGGATTCCCGAGCTGCGCGAGGCCGTATGCCGGCGGCACGCGGCCGATTTCGGCTCCCGGTACGCGCCCGAAGAGTGCATGATCTCGGTGGGGGGAAAGCACGTCATATTCAACGCCATCCAGTCGCTCGTCGATCCCGGCGACGAAGCCGCGATCCCCGTGCCTTTCTGGATGACATACCGCGACGTGGTGGAGTACGCCGGCGGGCGGCCGGTCTACGTGCGGACCCTTGAATCCGATGGATTCCGCGTGACGGCGGCGATGATCGAAGCCGCGCTTTCGGCGCGCACACGCTTGATTATCATCAATTCGCCGTCAAACCCCACGGGCGCGGTGGTCGAAAGGACGGAATTCGAAGCCATCCTGGACCTGGCGCACGCGCGCGGCATTTGGGTGTTGAGCGATGAGAGCTACGCGCGTTTTCTGTACGACGCGCCGCTCTACTCGGCCGGCTCGCACAAGGCGGCGCACGAGAACCTCATCATCTCGGGTTCAGTGTCGAAGACTTACGCCATGACGGGGTGGCGCATCGGCTACGGGCTGGCACCGGAACCGCTGATCCGCGCCATGACGCGGCTGCAGAGCCACACCACCACCAGTCCGACATCCGTGGCGCAGGCGGCGGCTCTGGAGGCGCTGAGCGGGCCGCAGGACTCGGTCGCCCGTATGCTGGCTGAATACAGCGCTCGCCGCCAGTACGTGTTGTCGCGACTGAACGCCATGCCGGGCATCTCCATTCGCCCTCCACAGGGCGCTTTCTACGTCTACCCGAATGTCAGCGAAGTCATGAAGCAGAAAGGATGTGCTACCGGGAGCGAATTCGCTTCGCGCCTGCTGGAGCAGGAACTGCTTGCGGTGGTGCCCGGCGACGCTTTCGGCACTTCGGAACACATTCGGATCTCCTATGCCGCATCGAGGTCGCAGTTGGAACGCGGCATGGACCGCCTGGAGAAGTTCGTGCGAGGTGCTTCCTGATGGACTCCGCCGCAGTGCGTTTGGTTCCGAGGCCGGTTCCCAAACTTTGGGGCGTGTCGAAACTGGAGCCGTGGCACCGCGATGCTGAAGAGCGGATCGGCGAGATCTGGCTCGAGCATCCCGAAGGCGTTCGGCTGCCGCTGCTGGTGAAGTTCCTTTACACAAGCGAGGCGCTTTCCGTGCAGGTACATCCGGGCGACGAGTACGCGCGGCGGCACGAGGATTCCTGCGGGAAGACGGAGATGTGGGTGATTTTGCGGGCCGAGCCTGGCGCGCGAATTGCCCACGGTTTGCGCGAAACGGTTTCGCGCGAACGCCTCCGCGAAGCGGCGCTGTCGGGAGAAATAGAGAGTCTACTCAACTGGGTGCCGGTATCGGCGGGCGATGTGCTGTTCACACCCGCGGGACTGATTCACGCCATCGGTGCGGGAATTGCGCTCTGCGAAATCCAGCAGAATTCCGACGTTACTTACCGGTTGTATGACTACGGCCGCCCTCGCGAGTTGCATGTGGAGAAAGCGGTGGATGTCTCCCACTTACAGCCAGGCGCTCTGAGGGTTGAGCCGGGGACGGTCGCCGAGAATCGCGAATTGCTGGTCCAATGCGGGCATTTCTCGGTGGAGCGTTTGCGAGTGACAGCGGAAAGCGGATGCGAACTGGCGGGCGGGCTGATCCTGATTATGCTGGACGGGTCCGGGTTTCTCGATGCCGACGGATTCAAGGCCGGCGATGCGTGGCTGATTCCAGCGGGCATGGTTTCCCGGTTTCGTGCCGGGACCTCCTGCACCTTGCTCGGGGCGCGATTCTGACTGTCCTTATAGCGCCGCTTTGAGCCGTTCCATGTAGTAACAGTAGTTCGCGTAAGAAATGTCCGGCGGCGCGCTGTGGTCCAGCATGGGGACGTAGCCGCCGTCGTGGATCAGTTCTCGCAGGCGATCGACTTCCGCGTCGATTTCCGCGCGGCCGTGCAGCAGGGCGCGCTTGTCGATCCCGCCCCACATACGGAGGCCACGTCCGAAGCGCCTGCGAAGCTCAACGACATTCATGCCGGCCTGCACTTCGAAGGGATAGAGGATGTCGATGCCGGCGTCGAGCCAGATAGGCACTAGCGAATCCACCTTGCCGTCGCTGTCCAGGCAGAACCACTTCACGCCGTGCGAGCGGGCGAAATCGACCACGCGCCGGTAGCGCGGCGCCATGAACTTCTTCACCATGGCGGGCGAAATCAGCGGCCCCGCCTTATAGCCCATGTCCTCCCAGAAGCCCAGCACGTCGATGGAAGTTTCCTCAAGCATTTGACCGAGCATGGCGATGAGGAAATCGGCTGTCGCGTCCATCATTTCCTCGACGAAGGCGGGGTCGTCGTGAAACATCATGCAGAGCGTCTCGACGCCCACCAGGTTGCGCAGGCCGCCGAAGAAACCGCCCCACCGGTCGGCCAGCACCACGAACAGGTAATCACGGTCTTTGAACTTGCTCATCCGGGTGCGCCAGTCCGGTCCGATGCGCGCCGCCAGATCCGGCTGCATGCGTTCACGCCAGAACTTGCGAAACTCGTCGCGCGTCTGCACCGGGAAGCGCACGAACTGCGGCATCGAGCTGAGCGGGTTGTTCTTGAATTCCCGCACCACGATGCCCTGGCTTTCGACGTAGGTGACCGTGTTCTCGTCTTCGCTGAGAATTTCGCGATCAAAGGGAGGATTCGGGTAGAACCATTTGAACTCGATCACCCACTTGTCACAGCCGAAGGTGGTGTGCTGAGGGTCGTAGCCGCCTTCGGCGGCCCAGCGTTCGTCGGTTTCAGGCCAGGTGGGCCAGGGAAACTCGTGAAAGGGCGCGCGGTCAACCGCGCCGTACTGCATCGAGGCGTGGAATCGTTCCCTGTCGGTCATGTTGCGTTGGTCCGCGTTGCATTGTAGCAGGATCGAGCCCTTGATGGACTCTACATGTCCGACAACTGCCATGACGCCCGGCATCCTTGCTGTGTCCTTGCTCGCATCCGCAGTTTTCGCCACCGCTTCCGCAGTCCGGACCGACACCCCCGGTTTTCGATCGACAACCGCTCTGGTCCAAGTGAATGTCATCGTGACCGGCAAGGGCGGTCGCCGACGCCGAGGCGACGTACACGCCGGGCTTCTATCCCGACTCGGACGACCTGGACGGGAAGTTCCACAATCTGCGCGTGAAGACGCGGCGCGAGGGCGTGCGCCTGCGCTTTCGGAAAGGGTACGTAGCATACGCCGGGAGCCAGCCGACGGATGCAGACCAGAGTATCGCTCTGCCGGCTACCGGCATAGATCTCCCGTTACGCATCAGCCGAAAAGATGCGATGCCCGGTGGCGCAATCGGCGCCGAAGTCGTCGCCGATACCTGTCAAGTCACAATCGAGCGCAGGGGCGAAAGGCTGGCTGGAAGCGTTGAAGCGCTGTTTGCGCAGCAGGACGCGACCGGATCGCATGTCGGGAGCCTTTGGCTCGCTGATTGTGCCGGCTTCACGGCTGAAGCAGCTTTAACTGGCTACTCAATTGCCGGGATCGGCATTTTGTACTTGCCAGCGAAGATGTCGGCGAACCAGGCGAGCATTTCGTCGTGGATGTTGCCGTTGTCCATGAGGACGTGGACGCCGCCGATTTCGACCGGGCCACCGCGCATGTCGGAGACACGCCCCCCGGCTTCCTGGACGATGATGACGCCCGCAGCCATGTCCCAGGGCTTCAGGCCGAACTCCCAATAGGCTTCCAGGCGCCCGCAGGCGACCCAGGCGGCATCGAGGGCGGCCGAGCCGGCGCGGCGTATGCCGTGGCTGGCCAGCGCGAGTTGGTAGTAGAAATGCACGTTCTTGTTGGCCGGCCGGTTGCGGTTGGGAAATCCGGTCGAGAGAAGGCTCTCGGAAACGCGCTTGACGCCCGAAGCGTGAATGCGGTGGCTGTTCAGAAACGCGCCGCCGCCGCGTTCGGCCGCAAACATCTCGTCGCGCATGGGATCGTAGATGACGCCGGCGATCATCTCCCCGGCGCGCTCCAGTCCGAGCGTCACGTTGTAATGCGGCAGGCCGTGCGCGAAGTTTGTGGTTCCGTCCAGCGGATCGACGTACCAGCGGTATTCGGACGAGCCATCCACGCCGCCGCCCTCTTCGGCCACGATGGTGTGGGTGGGGAAGTGCGCACGCAGCCGTTCGACCACAAAGCGCTCGCTGGCGCGGTCGGCGGCGGTCACCAGGTCGTGTTCGCCTTTCAATTCGTAGGGTATGTGGCGGGCGAAATACTGCGCCACCAGGGCGCCGGCTTCGCGCGCAATATCCACGCTGGTTTCAAGAAAGCTTGCCATGCTGGTTGTGAAACGCCTTCAGGGCTTTTCGTAGAGGTACTTGATTTCGTGCTTGAAGATGAAGAGGTTCGGCTCGCCCTCGCGCGTGAGCCGGATGAAGGTGCTGTCGTAGTACTCGATGGTGCCGCAGACGTCCTCGTTGGTCTCCAGGCGCACGCACACCGGAATGTCGTTCTCGATCAGGTACTTGAGATACCTGGGTTCCTCGAGAGTCTGTTCCGTCGGCCGGGACTTGGCCGTCTTGACCTTGGTCTGGGGCTTGCTGCCCGCTCGATTTCCTGCCGGTTCTGGCATATTAAGGCCGATCGGTACGTTTGGGGCCGCGCTGCGGTTCCCAAGCGCCCGTCGAAGTGGCTGAATCCCCATAATAGCCGTTGCGCGCCTGTACCTGCAATCCTGGACGCTTGAGCTGGATCTCCAGACGGTGAAAACGATCTTTCGAAGGAGGCACGTCTTTCGGATAGAAGCCCAACAGGTACTGGGTGCGCAGATCCCGCAGAATTTCCGAGAAAGCGTCATCGAGGGCCGGGCCGACGCTGGGGGCGAAAACGCGTCCGCCGGTGCGGGCCGCCATGGTGGCGAGGGCGTTTTCACCGCCGACGTTGCGTCCGGCATCGTTGGTGATAGGCATCACCAGGATCGAGTAAATGACGGCATCGGCCACGTGCGCGGCTTCGAGTGCCTGGTGGAAATTCTTGACCGAAGTGGTGTCGCCACCGTCGGTGACGACGATGATAGCGTGCCGTCCCGGCCGGTCCTCCAAGTGCTGCGATGCCCAGTAGATGGCGTCATAGAGCGAGGTGCCGCCGGTCGGGCGAAGGTTCTTCAGTTCCTGCTCGATGCGCACGGCGCGGCGCGTGAAGCTGGATTGCAGCGTAACGGCGTAGTTGAAGCTATACAGCGAAAGCGCGTCTTCGGGATTGCCCTCTCCAAACAACGATTTCACGAAACGCAAGGCCGAATCCAGTTCGTAGCGTAATTCCTTGGCCGTGGAAGCGCTGGTGTCCACCAGCAGCGATACCGACAGTGGCTGCTCGGTATAGCGGTCGAAGACCGCCAGTTCCTGTGGCACACTGTTGTCGAAGATCCGGAAATCGTCCTTTTGCAGCGTGCCCACCGGCTGGCCCGCGGAGTCCTTCACGGTGGCCAGGACACGCACCAGGCGCACGTCGACCTTGAAAAAAGGCGCCTCCTCGGGCGGCTGGCCCATCGCGGCCAGCGCCAGGGCCAGTAATACGAACACGCTCCTCATCCCGCGCTTCTTCGCGGTGTTTCCCACTCGCCCTCCACCCATACTTCGCCATCAGCGAAATGCTCCTTCTTCCAGACGGGGACTCGCTTCTTCAGGCGGTCGATCCCCTCGCGCGCGGCGTCGAAGGCCGCGTGGCGGTGCGGCGCGCTGACGGCGATGACGACGGCGGCGTCGCCAATCTCGATGCGTCCCAACCTGTGCACCATGGCGATGCCTGTCAACTCGTGCGCCGCGGCGATCTCGGTACCAAGCTCGGCCATTGTTTTCACCGCCATGGCCTCGTACCCATCGTATTCGAGATAGAGGGTCTTGCGGCCGGCGCTGTTGTCGCGCACCACGCCTTCGAAAGTGACCAGGGCGCCGTCGCGGGGCTGGAGCACGCGCCGGGCCAAACTCGCCGTGTCGATCTTGGCGCGCGTGATGGCGAAGAAGCCGCGCGTCCCGTCTTCAATGACTTGCGAATACTCCGGGACGCCTCCGCTCACTGGAGGCAGGAACGCTACCTCGTCGCCGGGCTTAAGCTCGGTCCGCGGTGTGCCGAATTGCTGATTACGCGCCAGCATGATGCTTGAACGCCGCTGCTCCAGTTGCGGGTAGAGGCCTGCGAAATGGTCGAAAACGCTGCCCAGTGTGGCGCCCGGCTCTACTTCCAAGCGCACCTCGCCCGCCCCGGCAATATCCCTCAGAAAGCCGAAAAACAGGATCGTAATTGTCACTCTCCAGCCATACTAGCAGACGCTTGGAAGGGGGAATCTGTTTCAGTTCGCTATAATCGTCCCCGATGATACGTTCACATGAATCCACGGTGAGGGTGCGTTACGCGGAGACCGATCAGATGGGTGTGGTCTACCACTCGAACTACCTGATTTGGATGGAAGTAGGCCGCGTGGAACTGTGCCGGTCCCTGGGGTTCTCGTACACAGACATGGAGCGGGAAGACGGGTTGCTGCTGGCCGTGGTTGAGGTCAACTGCCGCTACCTGCACCCGGCGCGTTACGACGACGAAGTCATCGTGAAGGCCTGGGTCGAGAAAGCGACAACTCGCGGCGTACGTTTCGGTTACGAGATGCGGCGCGCCGGAGACGGGCGCAAGCTGTCGACGGCCACTACGCGGCATATCTTCTGCGGCCTCGATATGCGTCCCATGCGCTTGCCCGAGAAGTACTTCAAACTGTTCGGAGTGAAGCGCGAGCAATGATGCTGGCTGCCCTGGTCCTGGCTGTGGCGGCCGCGCCCGTTCAGGACGCGGTGGACCGGGCTATGGCGGGTCGGCAGGGCACGGTGGTGGTGCTGGAGGCCGCCAGCGGGCACCTGGTGGCGGCACACCGTCTGGAAGTGGCCGCGCGGCGCCTGGCCGCGCCGGGTTCGGCCATTAAGCCTTTCACGCTGGCAGCCATGCTCGAAAGCGGACGTTTGAAGAAGGACACCGCCCTGGTGTGCCGGCGCGATGTGCGTATTGCGGGGCGCCCGCTCGATTGCACGCACCCGCGCTCCGACGCCCCATTCGATCCGCCGGCCGCGCTGGCCTACTCCTGCAATTCGTTCTTCGTGGAAGCTTCGGCCCGCCTGGCGAGTTCGGAACTGGCGGCTGCGCTGCGCCGGTTCGGCCTCGCGTCGCGCACCCGGCTGGCGGCGGACGAGGCAAACGGCGTGGTGCGTGAAGCCGACAGCGCGGAGGAACGCGCCCTGCAGGCAGTGGGCGAGGCGGACGTGCTGGTCACGCCGCTGGGGCTCGCCGCCGCCTACCGCACGCTCGCCCTGCGCCGGGCGGCGGGCGATGCCGTACTGGCTCCGCTGTTTAAAGGTCTGGAAGACGCGGTGCGATTCGGCACCGCGCAGCGGGCGGCAGTGGCGGGACTCGACGTAGCGGGGAAGACCGGCACCGCTTCCTCGCCTTCCGGCGTTCACCATGCCTGGTTTGCCGGATACGCCCCGGCGACGCGCCCGGCGTACGTCGTGGTGGTGTTTTTGGAGCGGGGCAGTGGAGGGGGCGACGCGGCCCCGGTGGCGGGCGCGGTATTCGGCGCGCTGTTGCGCACGCGGTCCCC
>CAZLOS010000071.1:0-24319 GCA_964561215.1 uncultured Solibacteraceae bacterium
TACGCCTTCCCAGCCCACACAAACACCTCCGCCTGCGCAGAAGCCGCAGCCCCCGCAGCAGAAGAAGGCGCCAAGTCCTTTTGAATCCGTTCCCCGCGTGGAAGAAGCCAAGCCCGAGCGGCCCGCTCCCGCTCCCGCCGCGAAGCCTCAGATCGAGAAGCCGGGCGCGGCTCCGCAAGCGCCACCGCCGGCAGCTGCTGAGAACGTGGTCGATGCTATCGAGTTCCGCGGCAACCGCCGCGTGTTGCAGGACACGTTGCGCGCGCTCGTGTTCACCAAGAAGGGCGATAAGTACGACGAGGAAGGTCTGCGGCGCGACTTTATGGCGTTGTGGAATACCGGACGCTTCGACGACCTGCGCCTGGAAACCGAGCCGGGAACCTCCGGCATCGTTGTGCGTTTCGTCGTGACCGAGCGCCGCGTGGTGCGCACTATCAAGTACGAAGGCATCAAATCCGTCACGGTCTCGGAAATCCTGGACCGTTTCAAGGAGCGCAAGGTCGGGCTCACGGTCGAGTCGCAGTACGAGGATGCCAAGGTGCAGCGCGCCCGTACGGTGTTGCAGGAGTTCCTCGGCGAGCGCGGCCGCCAGTACGCCGTAGTGATTCCGGAATTGCGGCAGATCCCGCCGTCGTCGATCGAACTGGTCTTCAAGGTGACCGAAGGGCCGAAGGTCAAGGTCGGGAATATTTCCTTCACGGGAAACCAGGTGTTTGGCGGACGCGCCGTGAGGCGGGCCATGAAGAACCTGCGGCCCATCGGCGTACCCTATTCCATCCTGCTTGAGAACATGTTCGCCAAGGCGTACGACATCAACAAGCTGGAGGAGGACAAGGAGCGCATCCGCATCTTCTACCAGGAACGCGGCTACTTCACCGCCCGTGCCCTCGATCATAAGGTGGAAGTGCGGGACATCGGCGGCGGCAAGTTCCGCTTCCCGCTGCTCTATATGAACAAGCCCGGCAAGCGAGCCGACATCCAGGTCGCTGTCGAAGAAGGCCGGTTGTACAAACTCAACAAGGTCAACTTCGTTGGCGTGAAGCTCTTCAAGACGCCCGAGACCCTGATGATGCCGTTGTTCCAGATGAAGCCCGGCGACGTCTTCTCCACGGCCAAGCTCAAGAAGGGCATGGAGAACATGCGCAAGCTTTACGGCGAATTCGGCTACATCGACTTCGTGCCCGAGCCGTCGCCGGAGCCGCTGCCGAACTCCGACAAGATCGATCTCACGTTCACCGTCGACGAAGGCAAGCAGTTCTTCGTGCGCCGCATCGACTTTTCGGGAAACACGACAACGCGCGACAAGGTGATTCGCCGCGAGCTGCTGATTGACGAAGGACAGATGTTCAACACCCGCTTGTGGGATCTGAGCATCCTGCGCCTGAACCAGCTTGGCTACTTCGAGGTGCTGAAGGAGAACGAGGCCGCCGACATCAAGCGCGATACCCGCACCAATACCGTCGACATCACTTTGAAGGTGAAAGAGCGCGGCAAGAACACCATCGGCCTGCAGGGGGGCGTGAGCGGCATCGCGGGCAGCTTCATCGGCTTCAATTACGCCACCAACAACTTCCTCGGCCTGGGAGAAACCCTGAGCCTGGATACGCAACTTGGCGACCGCATCCGGAACGTGACCCTCGGCTTCACCGAGCCGTATTTCCTCGACAAGCCCCTTCAGGTCGGCGCCACGGTTTACATGCAGCGTTACAACTTCGACTACGGCCGCGAAGTTTCGCTGCTGTCGGGACGCAACCTGATCCCGCTCTACGAATCGCTCGGCAAGGACAACCTGCTCAACTACGTGCAGAACGGCCACGGTTTCACGGTGTTCGCCAGCTATCCGCTGCGCCGCAGTTTCGCGCGTGTGGGGCTCACTTACGGCCTCGACATCTCGAACATCCGGACGCTATCCACGGCGTCCAAGCAGTATTTTGAGTACGTCAACTTCCAGAACTTGGGCGGCCCCAATTCGTTGACCGGCATTCGCACCAGCCGGGTCATCCCCTCCTACACGTACAACACCATCGATCACCCCATCACCCCCTCGCGCGGCAAGAGCATCTTTTTCTCGATGTCGTTTGCGGGCAGCGTGCTGGGCGGCAATGTGAACATGATCGAGCCGACCTTCGAGTTCAAGACCTTCCGCCCCGCCCTGAAGAAAGGGCACGTGATCGGCTTCCGGTTCCTGGGCCGCTACCTGACCGGATACGGCGGCAAGATGGCTCCGCCTTACAACCGCTTCTATATGGGCGGCGAAAACGACGTGCGCGGCTTCGACATCTGGACCATCAGCCCCATCGCATTCGTCGCGAGCCAGGGAACCGTCAACGTCCTGAACGCCGACGGGTCGGCCCGCTTGCAGAAGATCATCGTGGATGGCAAGGCGCAGTGGTCGGCCGTGACACAAAACATTCCGGTCTACCAGCTCATCAGCGCCGGCGGTGATACGCAGGGAGTAGCGAATTTCGAGTACCGGATACCCATCGCAGGTCCGGTGACGCTGGCTGCGTTCTATGACGCGGGTCTGAATAAGGTAGTAAACACGAAACAGCTCACCATGAACGCGACGCGCGTGGGGGAATTGAACGGGTTGTATCCGCAGGCCGGCTTTGACGGAAAGGCCCTCATCGCGCCGGGAACGCAGGACTTGCGCATGTCCACGGGTCTCGAGCTGCAAGTGATGATGCCGGTTGTCAACGCGCCGTTCCGGATTTACTGGGCTTACAATCCCAAGGTGGTCCGGACCTGGTTGCAGACGCCTATCGTGGCGGACCGGAGCATGTTCCCCAACAACGCGACTTTCCTGAATTCGGTTGCGACTTGGGGTGCGGCATACCCGTTCTATGAACAGCGCAGGACTTTCCGCTTTACAATCGGCAGGACGTTCTAGCTGCCATGATGGCGGTCCGGTGTGTTAACATCTAGAATTACTTCAGGGAGTGTAAGTCGTGAATAAACAGCTACTTTGGTTGCCAGTGGTCGCGTTCGGCGCGACGGTTGCCGCACTCGGACAGGCTCAGCCGGGCAAGGTCGGCGTCATCAATATCCAGAGCGCCATCATCAGCACCAAGGACGGCCAGAAGGCCGCCGCGGATCTGGCGGCGAAGTACGAGCCGAGGCGGAAGAACATTGAGAGCCGCTCGGGAGAGATCGGATCGCTGAAGGAGCGCCTCAGTAAGGGTGCCAACACCATGAGCGAGGACGCCAAGCAGGCGCTGGTGCGGGAAATCGACACCAAGACGCGATCCCTGCAGCGCGACACCGAGGACGCCCAGACCGAATTCGACCAGGAACAGAACAAGGTGCTCCAGGAACTCGGCCAGAAGATGATGGCGGTCATCGACAAGTACGCCCGCGACAACGGCTTCACGATGATCCTGGATGTCGGCGCGCCTCAGAATCCGGTGCTGTACGCCTCCAACAACATCGACATCACCAACGAGATCGTGGGGCTTTACGACAAGAACGCGCCTACCGCCGCTCCGGCCGCGCCCGCCAGCCGTCCGGCTGCTGCGCCAGCCGCGCGTCCGGCGCCAACCCGGCCCGCGACCAAGAAATAACGGCTTCCGATAAGGTAGAATCGCGCAAGGACGTCCGCGCGTTCAGCGCGGATGTTCTTGCGCGATTTTGCTTTTAAGGAGCCGATCCATGTTGCCGACAGATCCTTTCTCCCGCCGCCTGTTTCTGCAGTCCTCTGCCGCGGCCTCCGCCCGACACGCCTTTGCGCAGGAAAAGAAGCTGCGCCTGGGCGTTATAGGCACCGGCGGGCGCGGCCAGTACCTGATGAAGGAACTCAATAAAACGGGACAGGTGGAGTGGGTCGCCCTGTGCGACGTGTACAACGTGCGCCGCGACCAGGCGGCCACCATCGCGGGCGCGCCTGCGAAGTTGTACAACGATCACCGCCAGCTACTCGATCACAAGGAGATCGATGCCGTCATCATCGCCACCCCGGATCACTGGCACACGCCGATCGCCCTGGATGCGATGAATGCCGGCAAGGACGTCTACGTCGAGAAGCCCGTCTTTCACCGTCCCGAGGAGGGCATGGCGCTGGTAAAAGCCGCGCGCGCCACCAAGCGCATTTTCACCGCCGGCACGCAGGGGCGCACGATGCCGCAGTTCGCCGACGCCAAGAAGACGTACATCGACAGCGGCGTCATGGGGAAAGTGGCCGTGGCGCGCACATGGTACACCTCCAACAGCGGCTACATGGACCGCAAGATCCCTTCCGGTTTCGAACAAAAGCCCGAAGGCCTGGATTGGGACCGCTGGCTGGGGCCAGGGCCCAAGATCGCCTGGACCCCGCAGGTCTACTTCAGCCCTTACCGCTGGTACCACTACGACGGCGGCCCCATCATGGGCATCGCGATTCATGTGGTCGACTCCGCGCATCACTGGCTGAACCTCGCCAGGCCGCTCTCGGCGGTGGCCGGCGGAGGGATCTACTACTACAAGGACGGGCGCGACACGCCGGACACCGTGAGTTTCATCCTCGAATATCCGCAGGAGCTGATCGTCACGTTCCTGGCGGAATCGCTCACCTGCCCGGACGTCAAGACCTCGGCCGGAGTCGAACTGCGCGGCACCGGGGGAACGCTGATGGCGGAGCGCTACGTGCGCGACATCGCGTGGGAGTTCGTTCCCAACAAGCGCTACACCCCGGCGCCCGCCGCCAAGGGGCCCGGTCCACAGGCCTGGGCGCAGTGGAATCTGATTAACTGGCTGGAATGCATCCGCACGCGCCAGAAGTCCGTGGCGAACGAGGAAGCCGCCTATTACTCGACCATGGCTTGCGCGATGGCTGCCATGGCCTACCGCTCCGGCTCCAAGATATTCTGGAACGACGCCTGGAACCTGCCGGCGTAATCGGAGCACATCACACGGGAGGGCACTATGAACCGGCGTGAATTCATCGGCGGCGCCATGGCAGCCAAGGCTGCCATGGCGCGCCCGGCTTACGATCCGTCCAAAATCCCGAGCTACAACCCCAAGATGGAGTACCGCCGTCTGGGTAAGACCGGCATGCATGTGTCGGCCGTGTGCATGGGCGGCCACTGGAAGCGGGTAGCCACCATGCTCGGCGGCGGCTTCAAGGGTGACGGCTACTCGCAGGCCGACAACGTCAACGTCAACAATCCGGCGTTTCTGAAGAACCGCGACGAAGTGATTACGCGCTGCCTGCAATCGGGCATCAACTACATCGATGCGTGCGCGGGCCCGGAAGTGCTCGCTTACAGCAAGGTTCTGAAGGGACGGCGCGACAAGATCTACTTCGGCTACTCCTGGAGCGTGCGCGAATCGCGCTTCGGACCGTATCGCGCCGCCGACGCCCTGATCAAGGGCCTGGAAGAAGGTTTGCGCGAATCCGGCCTCCAGTACGTGGACCTATGGCGCATCACGCTGCCCGAACAGATGGTGGACGACCTCGGCGAATTGCAGGCCATCGAGAGCGGCGCCATGAAAGCCATGGAGCAGGCCAAGCGCCGGGGTTTGGCGCGCCACACCGGGGTCTCCAGCCACAACCGCGTCTGGCTGAAGTCCATGATCGAAACCTATCCGGATATCATGGACGTGGTGCTGTTCCCGTACACCGCCAACAGCAAGCAGTTGCCCGACGACAGCGTCTTCGACGCGGTGAAACAGCACGACGTGGGCGTGCTCGGCATCAAGCCGTTCGCTAACAACACGCTCTTCGCCGGCGACTCTTCCTACAACAACCCGCACCGGGAAGAGGACGACAAGCGGGCGCGGCTGGCCATCCGCTACATCCTCTCGAATCCGCGGATCACGGCGCCGATTCCGGGCCTCATCAGCGCGTACCAGGTGGACAACGTGGTGCGCGCGGTTCAGGAGCGCCGGCGCCTGGATCTCAAGGAGAGAGCCGAACTGGACCATGCCGGCCGCGAGATGTGGGCCAAACTGACGCCCGATTACCAGTGGCTGCGCAATTGGGAGTACGTGTAGCCTTTCAGGAGTTCGTGTGATTCGTCTCGGAATACTCGTGTGTCTGGCCGCGGCGGCTCTTTCCGCCGCCAGTCCCTTCTGCAACGATTGCGCCGTCACGCGGCGCGAACTGCGCGAACTCTGCGACTACGTTGCGCAAAACAAGCGCGACATGCCGACCATCTTCGTGGCAGGCTACTACATGCGTACGCTGGTGGCCGGCTACCAGATTCTGGGCCACCGCCGCTATCTCGACATTGCCCTGGCTCACGGCGATGGTCTTCTCGCAAAGCAGATGCCCAACGGGTACTGGGGCACCGGCTACGGGAATATCTATCTGGCCGACACGGCGAACGCGCTCGGCGAAATCCTGGCGCTAGACAAACACGCCGATCCGGCGCGGCGAGCAAAGTACTTCGCGGCGCTCAAGCGGCTGGTTGAGGCCATCGAGCGGGACAAACTGATCCGCCCATCCGGTGCTCTCGGCACAGGCTTCCGCGCCAAGCCCGACGGCACAATCCTGCGTCTATACGAGGATGACTACACGGTTTCCTCGGCGCTGGTGGGCGGCGAAACGCTCATCTGGATGTACGCGAAGACCCACGAGGAGAAATATCGCCAATGGGGCTGGAACGCCGTCAACTGGGTGCTCGGGACGATCCGAGAGGATGGCGTCATCCCCTACATTCTCCCCGGCGAGTACGCCGATCCGAAAGTGAAGGGCGATCTGGAGAACGACTTCAATCTGTGGGACCGGCTTCGCTACACCAATGTCACCTACGTGGGAGAAGGGATCCTCAGCTTCGACCTCCACTGCGGGAGACCGGCTTGGCAAGCCGCACTGCGGAGGAAATTCAAGCCGGTGATCGAGTTCGTCCTGCGTACGCAGAATGCCGATGGCAGTTGGGGCAACACGAAACCGATGCTGCGTCCCGCCACCAACCGCAGTCCCTGGAACAAACGTCCTTTTCCAGATCGCCGCCGCTCGGCTGGAGCCGTAAATGTGTTGACGTGGTGGTACAACCACGTCGAAAAGGATCCGCGCGCCCTCGCCGCCGTGCGCAAGTTCGACCGCTACATTACGAACCCGGCCAACGCGGCGGACTTCGGCATGCTGCACCGCCGCCCGCCGGTCACAACTACGATTCCGCAGCCGCTGCATACCGACGAGGATGTCGCCACAGCGCTCACCGGCCGTGCCATCGCCGACATCCTCCTGCCCGGCGTGGATTCGAACTGGTAGGTCAGAAGCCCGACGCTTTCACCCAGAAACTCTCCCACCACTTGCCGCCCGGCGGGATCGACTGCAGTTCCTTGTACAAACCCTCTTGCGCGAGGTTCATGGCGTTTGTCACGGCCGCCATCGGTTCGAAGCAGATGAAGTCCTTGCCCTTGGGCGCGTAGACCACCGCCACGTCGTACTTGGGGCCATAAACCACGCTGACGCGCTGCTTCACGCCCTCCGCCCAGAACTCCGCGCGGCCGTCGGAGCCGCGGACCAGGTTAGTGAACACGTCGTCGAGTTCTGTGGTTGCAAGCGAAACAGGATCGGGAAGACTAACAGGCTTGCGCACGCCTGTCGGGACCAGTAGTTTCGACAGCTCCACATGTTCGCGCGCGGCCAGGTGGACTTTCCATGCGTCACGCGGCGCGTCGTGGATCTTGAAGTAAGGGTGGAAGCCGATCGAAACCGGCATTGGTTCGACGGCCAGGTTCTCAATCACGGTCTCTACTTCGAGCGCGCCGTCGCGAAGCCGGTAGGTCATCTCGATGGTGTGCGCGAAGGGGAACTGCGCCATCAGGTCCGGGTAGCGGTAGAACTCCAGACGGCTGGTGACGTGCGCGCCGGCCGCGTCGGCTTCGAGCGAAACGACATTCCACGCATTTGAGTACGAAAGCAGGCCGTGGATGGCCTTGCCGTTGCTGTCCGGCCGGATGTTTCCCAGTCCGCGGTTGAGCAGGTACTTCTTGCCGTTGGCGTAGAACGCGTCCTCGCTAAGGCGGTTGGCCCAGGGCGCAAGGAACGGATTGCCGGCGAAAGCCGGTTTGGCGCGCCATTCGGCCAGGTTCGTAAACGGCATCCAGAAAATGTTCGTGCCGTTCACCTTCATCTCGTACGAGTTGTTGCCCATGGTCTGGGCGATGGAGACTTCGGTGGCCCGCGCGCCGTCGGCGAGATGCACCACATCCAAACCATCGACAACGATCTTCCGTGCGGTGTAATTGGCGGCTTGTGACATATTCAAAGTCATTGTAATCCTACGGGATGTTACAATTCTGGTTTCATGGGTAGACGAGTCTCGCTTTTTGTCACCTGCATTGTCGACGAACTGTACCCGAATGTCGGCGTGGCCATGGCGGATGTGCTCGAACGCCTCGGTTGCGAGATCGACTTTCCCCCGGCCCAGACCTGCTGCGGCCAGCCGGCGTTCAATAGCGGCTATCGCGACGAAGCGCGCACGGTGGCGCGTCATTTTCTGAACGTGTTCCGCGACGCCGAGTGCATCGTAGTGCCGTCGGGTTCGTGCACGTCGATGATCACGCATCACTTTCAGGAGCTGTTCGAGAAAGAGCCGGAGTGGCTTGAACTCACCAGAAAGGTGGAAACGCGCATCTGGGAGTTCACCAAGTTCCTCATCGAAGTGGCCAAGGTGGAGGATGTGGGCGCGCGGCTGGAGCGGGTTGCGACCTTTCACGACAGTTGTCACGCGCTGCGAACACTCGGCATCAAGGAGGGCCCGCGCCGGCTGCTCTCCAACGTACGCGGACTCGAATTGCGGGAGTTGGACCCGCCGGAAGAGTGCTGCGGGTTCGGGGGCACGTTCTCCGTCAAGATGCCCGAGATTTCCGGCGCCATGGGGCGCACCAAGGTGGACGCCATCGTCCGGACCGGCGCCGACCTGGTCATCGGCCTGGACGCAAGTTGCCTCATGCAGATCCAGGGGAGCCTGTCACGTGCCGGCCAATCTATTTCCACCATGCACATCGCCGAAGTGCTGGCCAGCAGGTAATCAAAACATATGCCCGCCTTTCCGTTAGTACAGATCGAGGAAACTCTCTCGAACGACTATTTGCAGAACGCCGTCTACACGTCGACGGGGCGGCTGATCGTCAAGCGCAAGGACCTGGTTTCCGGAGCTGTGCTGCCCGAGTACCAGGAGCTTCGCGATCAGGCCAACCGCATCAAGCGGCACACCATCGAGAATCTCGATTACTATCTGGAGCAGCTCGAATCGAAGGTCATTGAGAACGGCGGGAAAGTCCTCTGGTGCCGCGATGGCGGAGAGGTGGTGGATTTCCTGGTGAAGTTGGCGACTGAGAAGAACACCAACCTCATCGTGAAATCCAAGTCCATGGTGACCGAGGAGTTCGGCATGAACGAACGCCTTGCGCAGCATGGGCTGGAACCGGTGGAAACCGATCTGGGCGAATTCATCATCCAGCTTGCGCACGAAAAGCCGTACCACATCGTCCTGCCCGCGCTGCACATGACGCGCTATCAGGTGGCGGACCTGTTCACGGAGAAGCTGGGCGTCGAACGCGAAGAAGTGATCGAGAAGCAGACCAGGATCGCGCGCACCGTTCTTCGCCAGAAGTTCCTGCACGCCGGCATCGGCATTACTGGCGCGAACTTCCTGGTGGCGGAATCCGGTGCCGCCGTCATGGCGACCAACGAAGGCAACGGGCGGATGACCAGCACCGCTCCCAAAGTACACGTCGTGATCGCCGGCATCGAGAAACTGGTGCCGCGCGCGAAGGACTTGGCCACATTCCTGAAGCTGCTCGCCCGCAGTGCGACCGGCCAGCCGCTCACCGTCTACACTTCGTTTCTTTCCGGACCGCGGCGCCCGAACGAGATCGACGGCCCCGAGGAATTCTACCTGGTTCTGTTGGACAACGGCCGCACCAAGCTGCTGGCCGACCGCGAGAAGCGCCAGTCGCTCTACTGCATCCGTTGCGGCTCCTGCCTGAACCATTGCCCCGTGTACCGCAAGATCGGGGGCCACAATTATCCGTGGGTCTACTCCGGCCCCATCGGCTCCATCATCACGCCGCAATATCAAGGGGTGATGCAGAGCCCCTGGCTGCCGTTTGCCTCCAGCCTGTGCGGCGCCTGCGCCGAGGTCTGCCCGGTCAAGATTGAAATCCCCAAGCTCCTGCTTTTGCTTCGCTCCGAGGTGAACAAAGCCAAGGAGAAGGAGCACAAGAACTGGCTCGAACACTTGATCTTCCGGGGCTGGGCGTGGTTGATGCGGCACCCCAAGCTGTTCGAGTTGGGCGGGATGATGGGCTCCGCCGTGCTGACTGCGCCCGAAGGTGGCGGCCTGATCCGTAACGTGCTGCCGTTCTTCCGCGTGGGGCCGCTGAAGGCATGGATAAAAGAAAGAGACCTGCCGCCGCTCCCCGAAAAGAGTTTCCGGCAGCTATGGCGCGAGCGCGAGAGAGTGGAGAAGCACTGATGGCCCGAGACTATATCCTTCACAAGGTCCGCACGGCCCTGGGTCGTGGTGCCGGCCAGCCTCCGGAGGAAGTGCCCCCGGCGCGGATCGCGATTCCTGAAATCGACTTCGAAAGCCGCGTCCGGACATTCTTCTCCCGCATCGAAGAATCAGCGGGGAAAACGTATCGCGCGGAAAGCCCGGAAGACGCCCGCGATTACGTTGCCCGCATTACGGGCGGAAAGCCCGCTGTCGCTTCCAATGCTCCGGTATTGGCGGAGTGCGGGATCACCGGGCTTCCCGGCGTGCGCTGCGGTTTCCACGGCGAGCCGGAGCTGCGGGAAGCCTGCTCGACGGCGGAATTCGGCATAACGGGCTCGGACTATGCCTTGGCGGATACAGGCAGCATCGTGATGCTGTCCTCAGCCGAAGAAGCCCGTATGGTAAGCCTGCTGCCGCCGGTGCATATCGCCATCGTCGGCAAAGCTAAGCTGCTCACGGGCTTGGACGAGTTGTTCAACGTATTGCCCGATCCTGCCAGCCAAACCAGTTCCATGGTGGTGATTACCGGTCCCAGCAGGACGGCCGACATCGAACAATTCCTTATCCGCGGTGTACACGGACCCGGCGAAATACACGTCGTATTGATATAGCTCAGAACCGGAGAAACCACGAATGAAGAAGATTGCTTTGGCTGTATCGCTTTTTGTGTTTGCCGGCGCGCTCTCGGCGCAGATGGCCGAGGTTTCGGTCAGTGGAGGTGCGTCCGCACTCGGCAACAAAGATCTGGGCACCTATTCCGGGACCACCTACTCGCTCGACAATGGGTGGAGGCTGGCCTTCCGCTTCACGCTGAACTCACAGAAGTTCTTCGGCCACGAGTTCGGCTACGCTTACAACCGGACGTCGCTGAAGTATGGAGACACGACCGGCTCCGCCAGTCAGGGCATGGCCATGCACCAGGGCTTTTACAACTTCCTGGTCTACGCAACGCCCGAAGGCAGCCGTGTGCGCCCCTTCGCCACCGGCGGAGCGCACTTCAGCAACTTCGTCCCTCCCGGCTCGAGTGTCACCAGCGGGCAGGGTGACAATAAGTTCGGCTTCAACTACGGCGGCGGCGTGAAGGTGAAGCTGACCGACCTGTTCGGCATCCGCCTCGATTTGCGGCAGTACCACACCGGCAAGCCTTTCGATCTCGGCGGCAGCGGCCTGCTGCGCCAGACCGAAGTCTCCGCGGGTATCGTTGTGCGGCTGTAACACCGCCATTCAAATCTACAGTGTTTATGGGATGTGCATCTCCCCACCTGCAGGTATATACTTGCCACCTTGTATAAGGAATGTGGGCCGGCATTTGGGTGAGGCGATCTAACGGGGATTTCCTCCTCCGGCTGCATGTTGGGTGAAGCTCTGCGAATGAGCTGCAGTGGTGGAGTGTGCACAGACTAAAACGTAGGACAAAGATCGCGGTCACGGTATCGGCCGCGTTGGCGGGACTGGCTGTTCTTACTTATCTTCCTTCAGCCTTCCTTCCATTTATAAGCGATGATTATGTTCATATCGCCGTGGCGCGGCAGTTCGCGCCGGTCTCCGGCTGGGACGATCTGGCGCGGGATCCGGTCTATCGCTGCCGCGCCACGTCTCATTTCCTGACCTACTGGACCGAACAGTTGTTCGGCCTCGATCCGGTGGCCTTCAACTGGAGTTCCATTTTCCTGCACGTGTTAAACACCCTGCTTGTGTTTGCGCTGGGAATCTGGCCTGCGGTGGGCTGGCGGGCATCGGCGGTGGCGGCTGGGTTCTTCGCCATCTACGAAGGCCACCAGGAGGCCGTAATGTGGTACGCGGCTCTTCCGGAACTGCTGGTCTTCTTCTTTTCGTTGTTGGCAATTCTGTTCTGGATCGCCTGGCTGCGCGGTAGCCGGAACCGTGTCAGTCTGTACGCCGCTGCGCTGCTTGCATTTGTGCTGGCGATGCTGTCGAAAGAATCCGGCGTGATCGTAGTAGCGCTAATGGCCCTGGTGCTGGCCGTTGAGCGAGTGCCTTTCCGGCGTTCGGTGGGCCTGCTGGCTCCGTTCGGAGTTCTGGGGCTGCTCTATGCCGGCACGATCTTCGGGTCCAGCAAAGATAACTTCTTCTTCGGCGACGGTACGTTCTCACCCGGCCTGAGTTTCCTGCACGTCCTCCCGAACAGCTATGGCCGGATGTTGTGGATCTGGGGCGGCATTGCCTTGCTCGCGGCCTGGCTGTGGAAGACTGGGCGGCGCAAGTGGCTGCTGGTAACGGCGCTGGCCTGGATGGCCATCGCGCTTATCCCTTACAGCTTCCTGAGTTATATGCCGCGCGTGCCCAGCCGCCACACCTACCTCGCCAGCCTCGGCTTGTCGCTCCTTGTCGCCAAGGGGCTGCTATGCCTCTATCGACATTTCCGGGGCAGCCACTACCGATGGGCCGTCTATGCTGTCGCTTTCCTCATCCTCGCGCACAACCTGGGTTACCTCTGGACTAAGAAGCAGACGCAATACGAAGAACGGGCCGCGCCCACCGAAGCGCTGATCGAGATGGTTTCCGAGGGCAAAGGCCCGGTGTATGTGCACTGTTTCCCATACAACGAGGAAATTGCCCGCAAGGCCGTGGAGGTGGGCGCCGGCCAGTCTCCGTACCGGGTAGTCTGGCATCCCGCCCAGCCCAACACCTGTGACTCAGGCTTCTCTCTGAGTTGGAATCCGAATCAGGACGTACGCCAGAACGGCAAACGCGACGAGCGAGAGCCAGCCGCCCAGGACAGGGAAGAAACTGAACTCATCGGATCCCGCTAGCAGCCGGGTGATGGAGGATAGCCCGCTCAGGAACGTGACCGCCAGCAGGATGCCCACGATGGCTTCGCCCGCAATCAATCCGCTGGCGAGCAAAGTGCCGCGTTCGTCGGCGCGCGCCTTTTCGGCAACGCTATAGCGCGCCGATACGCGATCCGCGATCCACTTCATCACTCCGCCCACGAAGATCGCCGACGAGGTCTCGAACGGCAAGTACATTCCCACGGCAATCAGCATGGGCGCACGCGCACCGCACAGCACCAGCGCGATGCCGAACGCCGCTCCCATGGCGAGCAGCCCCCACGCCATCTGGCCGCCCACGATGCCTTTGGCCAGCTGCGCCATCAGGCCCGCCTGCGGGGCCGGCAGCGCGCGCCCGCCGATGCCGCCCGTGGCCAGGTTGGCCTGGTGCAAAGCGATGATCGGCAGCATCAGGAAGAAGCTCAGCAGCGTTACCGTGACCAGTTCCACCACCTGCATCTTCCACGGTGTGCCGCCCAACAGGTGGCCGGCCTTCAGATCCTGGATCAGCGATCCGGAGACCGAGCACGCGCACGCCACCACCGCCGCCACTCCCAGTACCGCCGCCACCCCCGAAGCACCTTTCACGCCGATAGCCACCATGATCAGCGCGCTCAGCACCAGGGCCGAAAGCGTCAACCCACTCAACGGCTGGTTCGAACTTCCCACCAGTCCCACCAGGTAACCGCCCACGGCCGATAACAGGAAGCCGGTGAGCGTCATCAGAATCGCCGCCGCCAGCGCGGCCACCCAGCCTCTCGTGAAGTAATAATAAATGGCCGTGATGGGCACCAGCAGCGCCACGATGCCGCCAATCACCCACTTCACGGGGATGTCTCGTTCCGTGCGTTCCACCAGCTTGCCTTCATGCGCCGCCGCGGTGGAGGCTTGCCAGGCGCCGCGCAGGCTGCGGACAATGGATCCCCGCATATTGATCAGCGTGTAACATGCGCCCACCAGCATGGTCCCCACCGCGATAGGACGCACCACGTTGTACCAGACCGTGTAGGCGGCCACGTCCCACCCCACGTTCCGGCCCGCTCCCAGGCGCGTGGCCAGATCCGGGTCGAAGAACAGCAGCAGGGGGATCAGCACCCACCAGGCCAGGATGCCGCCGCTCACGTTGATGGAAGCCAGCCGCGGGCCCACGATGTAGCCCACGCCGATCAGGGCGGGGGATAGCGCCGGGGTCGTCCAAGGGATGCCCCCTGTGTGCGACACGCTCGCCAGCGGTTCCTTCCGGAAGTCGAAATGCTGCACCACGGAGCGTGGAAAAGCCAGGAAGCCCTCGCTGTATTCGCGGAAAATGAGGAGCCCTTTATCGCTTTTCAGGATCTGGATAAGCCCGCCCAGGCCCATGGCCCCGAAAATGTACCGCGTGGCCTCGCCCGCTTTATCGCCGGCCTTCACAATCTCCGCGCTCGCCACGCTTTCCGGCCACGGCAGATTGGCGTCCACGCACAGCGGGTGGCGCAGCAGGACGATGAACAGCACCCCGATCAATCCGCCGGTGGCCAGTACCATGGACGCTTCCCAGTAGTGGGAGCCCAGGTCCTGCCACAGCCGCACGCCGTCGATCTCCACCATCACGAACGACGGGATGGTGTAGATGGCGCCCGCGATGAGCGCCTCTCCCACCGAAGCGGCCGTGCGCGTGATGTTCTGTTCGAGCACGCCGCCCCGGAAGGCCGGCAGGCGGAACAGCGCCATGGCAATGACTGCGGCCGGAATCGTCGCCGCCACGGTCTGCCCGGCCTTCATCCCCAGGTAGGCGTTCGCGGCGCCGAAGACGAACGCCAGGAAAATGCCGAGCGCGACGGACTTGACGGTCGCTTCGGCGGGAGAAACGGGCTTTACACCAGGCATAAATGCCGATGGTAACAAACGCCGCCAGCCGCACGATAGAATTAAGGTAAGGCTGTTGATGACGTACCAGGCCGCCCGCCAGGCATGAAATACATCGACGAGTACCGGGACTCGAAGCTTGCTCGCGCCGCAGTCGACGAGTTGGCGAGGGTAACGACCAAGCCCTGGGTGCTTATGGAGATTTGCGGCGGCCAGACGCACACGCTGATGCGTTACGGCATCGACGAATTGTTGCCTGCGGGCGTCGAGATGGTGCACGGCCCCGGGTGCCCGGTCTGCGTGACGCCGCTCGAGACGGTGAACAAGGCCATTCACATCGCTTCCATGAAGGATGTGACGCTGGTCAGCTATGGCGACATGCTGCGCGTGCCCGGCTCGGACACGGACCTGCTGCGGGTGAAGGCCTCGGGATGCGACGTGCGCATCGCCTACACGCCCATGGAAGCGCTCAAGATCGCCCGCGTCAATCCCCATCGCCGCGTGGTCTTCCTGGGTATCGGATTCGAAACGACGGCCCCGGCCAACGCCATGGCTGTCTATCAGGCGCGGCGCGAGGGCCTGAAGAACTTCTCGATGCTCGTTTCGCACGTGCTGGTACCGCCGGCCATCCGGCTGCTGCTCGGATCGAACGGGAATCGCGTGCAGGGTTTCATCGCGCCCGGCCACGTGTGCGCCGTCATGGGCTACTGGCAGTACGATGAGCTGGCCCGCGATTATCATGTGCCCATCGTGGTCGCGGGATTCGAACCACTGGATCTGCTACGCGCCATCCTGATGCTGGTAACGCAACTCGAGCAGGGCCGCGCCGCTGTGGAAAACGAGTACTCGCGCTCGGTTACCCGCGTTGGGAACCGCACCGCGCAGGAACTCATGGATCGCGTCTTCGAGGTGTGCGACCGGAAATGGCGCGGCGTGGGCAGCATTCCGGCGAGCGGCCTGCGGTTGCGTCCGGAGTACGCGGACTTCGACGCGGATAAAGTCTTCGGCCTCGAAGAAGTCACCGCCCAGGAGCCTCCCGAGTGCATCAGCGCCATGGTTTTGCAGGGCCGGAAGAAACCTACCGACTGCCCCGCTTTCGGTATACGCTGCACTCCCGAGAATCCGCTGGGCGCGCCGATGGTCAGCGCGGAGGGCGCCTGCGCGGCCTACTATCAATACCGCCGTCCGCTCGGCGTACCCTAAGGAGAGAGACAGACGGTGAAAGACAACGATAGCGCCGCACCCACGTTTTCGTGCCCGGCGCCGATTAAGACCTGCACCGAAGTGTTGCTTGGTCACGGTAGCGGCGGAAAGCTCTCGGCCGAGTTGATGCGCGACGTGTTCATGCCGGCGTTCCGTAATCCCGTTCTCGAAAAGCTTGACGACCAGGCCATCGTGGAGGTGAACGGCACGCGGTTGGCCTTTACCACGGATTCATTCGTTGTGAAGCCGCTCATTTTCCGAGGCGGCGACATCGGCTCGCTCGCCGTGCACGGCACTATCAACGACCTGGCCATGGGCGGCGCCATTCCGCTCTTTCTGAGCGCCGCTTATGTGATCGAGGAAGGGCTGCCTATCGAGACGCTGCGCCGCGTAGTGGAATCCATGGCGCGTGCGGCGCGCGAGGCGTGCGTGCAGGTGGTGACCGGCGACACGAAAGTTGTCGAGCGCGGCAAGGGCGACGGACTGTTCATCAATACGAGCGGCGTGGGTCTGGTTCGCGAGGGCCTGCGCCTGTCGGCGGATCAGGCGCGCCCAGGCGATCGTATTCTGCTGAGCGGAACCGTGGGCGACCACGGCATCGCCATCATGGCCGAGCGCGAGGGCCTGGAATTCGACACCCCGCTCCAAAGCGACAGCGCCGCGCTACACGGGCTGGTGGCCAGGATGCTCGAAGCCGGCACCGCCATCCGCGCGCTGCGCGATCCCACGCGCGGCGGCCTGTCGAGCACCCTCAACGAGATTGCGGCCTCCTCGAAGGTCGGCATGATGCTCGAAGAAGAAGCCATCCCGATCCGCGAGGAAGTGCGCGGCGCTTGCGAGATGCTGGGACTGGATCCGCTTTACGTGGCGAACGAAGGCAAGCTGGTGGCGATCGTGGCGCCCGAGGCGGCCGACGCCGTTCTCGATGCCATGCGAAAGCACCCGCTGGGGGCGCAAGCGGTCCTGATCGGCACCGTGACGGAAGCGCACCCCGGCATGGTGGCCTTGCACACCGCTTTCGGCACCACGCGCGTGGTGGACATGCTCAGCGGCGGGCAACTTCCGAGGATCTGCTGATGCACGAACTTGGACTGGCCACGAACATCCTCGAAACCGTGCGGAACGAGATGGCTCGCCGCGACGGAGCCCACGCGGTGAAAGTCGAATTGCGCGTGGGAGAGTTGTCGGCCGTGGATAAGGATTCGTTGCAGTTTTGCTTCGACTCGCTGGTGAAAGGGAGCGATCTGGAGCCGCTCGAACTCTGCATCGAATGGCGCCCGCACACACGCCGCTGCCAGGCCTGCGAGAAAGTGTTCGATGTGGTGGATTACAACCTGGTGTGCCCGCAATGTGCTTCCACCGACACGCAATTTGCGGGCGGAGACGAATTGGAAATCGTATCTTTGGAGATTGAAGAACCATGAGCCGCGTGACTGTGGAGAAAAAAGTCCTGAGTGAGAACGACCGCATCGCGGCCGATCTGCGCGAGCGCTACCGCCAGAACGGTGTGCTCGTCGTGAACCTGATCAGCTCGCCCGGTTCGGGCAAGACCACGCTGTTGGAGCGCACGCTGGAGAGCTTTGCGCCCGGGACGAAGGTGGCCGTGCTCACCGGCGATATACAGACCGACAACGACGCCCGCCGTCTGGCGCGCTTCGGTTTTCCTGTGAAGCAGATCACCACCGGAGGTGCCTGCCACCTGGACGCCCGCATGATCGAGAAATCGCTCGAAGACTGGGACCTCGCGGACCTGGATATGCTGATCATCGAGAACGTCGGCAACCTGGTCTGCCCCACTTCCTACGACTTGGGCGAAGAGGCGAAGATCGTCCTGCTCAGCGTCACGGAAGGCGATGACAAGCCGCTCAAGTACCCGGGCATCTTCCACCGCGCGGAACTGATGCTGCTGACCAAGATGGACCTGCTGCCCTACGTGCCCTTCGATGCCGCCGCCGCCCTCGAAAACGCGCGCAAAGTACATCCGGCCATGGAGATTCTGGAAGTCTCCTCCACCACCGGCGCGGGCCTGGACAAATGGCTTGGTTGGCTCGCCGCGCGACGCAGCCGTTAAGCACAGTTCAGTGGAATTGTAGCTCCATCCACTCGCTGCAAATTTGTCTCTGTCCCGTCACTGTGGCGGACCTCTTGGCAGTCAAACGGGCAGTCGGTGTAGAATTCATGTTCCGGCGTGCAACACCAATCTGAACCCACTACAACTTGCCCATCAAGAGGAGACTCATGCTGAAACACTCCCATTCTCAAGTGAAAGTTCTGACTGTCCTCGGACTCTGTGCCTTGATCGCACCGTCGCTTTTAGCGGCGGAAGACGCACGCGTGACTGCGGTCAAGCTCTCGGTTGAAGTCGATGATTCGTCCAACTGCAAGCTCTCGCTCAACGCTACCGTCGTGACCAACGGAAGAGGAACGGTGTGGTACAACTTTCAGGGCCCGGATGGGGTCGGCTTCGACATGGGGAAGGACGGCACCATGCCGGTGCTGAGCAGCGGGGGCGGGCTCGGCAAGGGTGTGACCATCAAGCAGGACATCAAAGGGACGTTCCGGCTCGAAGCGGCGATGGTCGGGGAGGACGGTAAGCGCGGGCCCTTGGTACTTTCCAACCCCGTTCCGGCTAACTACACCTGTGCCGGGGGATCGTCCGTGGCACGCCCCATCGGGGGCGCTGCAGCAACGCCAGCCCGGCAGCGCCGCTAACCCGTCTCGGCCGCAATCTTACGGCATTACTTCGCGCTCAACACCTGCACCGGTCCCAGCAGGCCCGAAGGGAGCAGCGGCGAACCCGCTGTGTAGAACTGTCGCGCGGTGTAGGTGTACTTCTTCGTCGCGCCCGGCTGCTGGTCTCCAATCAGACGGTTGACCCACAAATTGGCCACGCGAATCACGAGCACGTTCGCGCCCGGCTTCATCGCACCGGCTAAATTGATCCGGAAAGGCTCTTTCCACACGATGCCCAGCGGCTTGCCGTTTACCGTGACGTCGGCCAGGTTCTTCACGTCGCCGAGATCGAGCCATAGGTTCGTCCCGGGCTTGAACCAGGCCGCCGGGGCTTCTATCGTTTTCGTATAAGTGGCCGTGCCTGAAAAGTACTTCACTCCGGCATCGGCATCGGTGTGCCACGAATGGAGCGCATCGAAAGTGGCCTTTTCCGGTGCGCCGCGGTTCGACTGGAAGGCGACTTCCCAGGCTCCGTCCACGGTTGCCAGCGCCGTCTCCACCACAGGCTTGATCGTTCGCTGGGGCGCCGTGGCAGCCTTGCGGAAGACGACGAAGACCGCGTCGTTCGCCTCCAACCGCAGTGGTACCGTGGTGCGGCCGTTAGCCGTGCGATAGGATGCCGGCTCCGTTACACCGGTGTCGGGGTGCCAGATTTCGGCAGCCTTGCCCGTCACGCGGAACGTGGCGTCGAGATTCTCCACGCGTGCCTGCCGGTTGTTCACCCAATAGATGTCGCCGCCCGCCAGTTTGCGGTGCACGAACATTAGCTCCGCATCGGCCTGGAGCCGGCTGAACTCAAAGTCCCTGGCCATTCCGGCGAGCGACTGCTCCAGGGTCCGGCCAGCCTGTATCTTACCTTTGCCCGACCCCCACAGCGAATCCGCAATGGCGTGGAACTCCGCCTGGTCATCGGCCTCACTGGGCGATTCGATGGGCTTGGGCCCCACCATCACGGCGCCGGCCGCGACCAGGTCGCGCAGCTTCCGCAACACCGCAAGAGTCATGTGCCGGCTATTCGGATCAAGCGCCAGCACGCGGTAGCTCATGCCGGATTTCGCCGTCAGACGGCCGTTCACCACCGTGAACTGCGTCATCAGCGCGTCGCTGTTCACGTAATCGAAGTTGAATCCGGCGGGAATCCGGGGCGGACGTTGTGTGAACAGCGCCACGACATTCGAATCGTCGCCGTAGTAATACAGCACGTCGGCGACGAAGCGTCCCTGTTGCAGCATGTAGGCGCTGCGGGCCAGGTATGTGGTCCAGGGTTTGGCCATCTCGGCCCAGGTTTCGTGCCGCGTGAACCACTGGCCGTAAGGTCCCAGGCCCAGGCCCGGGATCTTGTCGTTCACCGGCTGATGCACCGAGGTGTGGATGACGAAACGGTTCAGTCCCATGGCGAGCAAACGGTCCGCGGTGGGTTTCAGCGTCTCCGGCGAGTACGCCCACGCGAAGTTCGCGGCTGTCAGCGATTCGGCGGCCACGAGGTTCTGTCCGTAGATGTGCGCCACCGAGGCGGACTCGCGTATGTCCGCGTCGTAGCGATCCGTGGACTTGCCCGGCGCCTGGGTCCACATCGCGCCCATCGGGATGTCGGCTTTGCGTTTGGGCTCCATGCCGTCGCCGACGAAAGCGCGCCGATATTCGTGCGATTCGCTGTAGCGGCCCATACCGCGCGCACGCAGCAGGGTGGTGAGCTGATCGTAGTGGTTTTCGCTGGTCAGCTCGCCGATGGTCCGGCGGAAATCCCAAAGCACGCGGTCGCTATCCTCGGCGCTTTCCACCACGCGGCCTGCCAGCACGGGCATCCAAGGGCGCAGGTCGTATCCGCGGCGGCGGGAAAATTCGGCCAGCATGTCGTCGGTCCAGTTCAGCGTGCCGGCCTCCCAACTGTCGGTGACCACGTATTGCAGGCCGCGTTTACCCATCAGCGGACCGAGCGTGGCCTTGTACTGGTCCAGGTAATTGTCGAAATACGCTTTCACGTGGCGGGCGCTGAGTTTGTCCACTTCGAGCCCGGTGGCCTCGGGCGAGGCCGGCCCGTTGTGCGCGCCGGTCAGCGAGTAGCCGAAGCGCAGCACCACCCAATGGCCCGGCGACGGCGTCCAGTCCAATGATCCGTCGGGCCGCATTTTGGAAGTCAGATCCACGATGTCCGCTTTGCGGATGGCGCCGGTTCCCTGCGGCGTGGCCAGGTCGTAAAGCCCGGCGGTGGCCGAAAAGCCGGCTTTGTCCTGAAAGCGGTCGATGACGGGTTCGGCGTGCAGCACCAGTTCAGCGACCAGGGTTCCGGGGAATGCGATCGGGGCGCGCACGGCCGGCGATGGATCTCTCGGCGGCGGGGGTGTGGTCAGCACTGTCAGGCGGAAATAGCGGGCCGTGACAGCGGGGAAGGCGACGGTGAATACGCTGGCGCGGTCGGAGGCCGCCGGGATGGAGGCCAGGGTGCGAAAGTGGATCCCGTCATCGCTGGCTTCGATGCGCTGCTCCGGGTTGGGGTCGTGGGCATAGTGACGGCCGGGACCGGCAGTGGCGAGCGTCGCGCCGTGAATAGTTTGGGAACTGGGGAATTCGAACTGGATCCACGCCTTTTCGCCCACCGCGGCAGCCGGTAGCAACGTGGCGTTCGAGTAATCGCCATCCGACAACGCGGCGGTATTGAACGTGCCGCCGCTGGATGTGATCTCCGCGGGCACGGATTCCGCCTTTGCCGTTCGGTAAGCCACCACGGCGCTGTCGGCATAGAATTCGACCGGCCATTTGCGGTCCGCGCGATTCTGATACGTTCCCACCGCGGACGGCGGTTTGGGTAGCTTGCCGGTGAATGGGCGGCCGCCTTCGACTTGCGTCTCGCTCCACACATACTTCTTCATCGCCTGTGCCGGCGTCACCCACGGGCCGCCGCTCTCACTCCAACCGGGCGAGCCGGCGATCGTCATTTCCAGGCCCAACTTGTCGGCCAGCGTGGCCGTGAACCGGAAAGCGTCCTTCCATTCGGGCGTCATATACACCAGGCGCTTGTCGACGATCTGCGGCGTGCTCAGGCCGGCGTCGAAGTTCTGAAAGCCGCCGATGCCAACGCGCTTCATCCACTCCAGGTCGGCGCGAATGCCTTCCTTGGTGATGTTGCCGCTCATCCAATGCCACCAGACGCGCGGTTTGGCGCCACTCGGCGGATTCTTAAAGTTCGTCAACAGGGCATCGCCGGGCGTCTGGGCGGGGCTGATAGCGGCCCCGGCGAGGGCGAACAGCAGCGCGCTCCGGAGCAGGCATTTGAACAGGGTGGGGAACTTCATAGAAATTTCAGGTTAACTCTTCCGCCAGGCAGCGTCCCAAACGGGCGATGATCTGCGCGGACGTATACCGCGTGACGGAACATCCAGCGCCGCTCAGGCAATGTAACCGTTGGCGCGCAACCAAGCCAGTACTCGCGCGGCGCAGTCTTCGGCGCTTTCCTCGGCTGCGCGGCACTCGATCTCCGGGTTCAGCGGTGCTTCGTACGGATCGTCGATGCCGGTGAACTGTCGGATGAGGCCCGCGCGCGCCTTGCGGTAGAGTCCCTTCACGTCGCGCTGCTCGCATACCTCCAGCGGCGTGTTCACATACACCTCGGCGAAGTGGCGGATCTCGTCGCGGACCTTGTTGCGGATCTCGCGGTAGGGCGAGATCACCGACACCAGCACGATGACGCCGTTGCGCGTGAGCAGGCTGGCCACAAAGCCGATGCGCCGTATGTTCTCGTCGCGGTCTTCTTTCGAAAAGTGCAGGCCTTTGCCCAACGTGTGCCGCAGTTCATCGCCGTCGAGAACCTCCACGCGGTAACCCGCGGCGCGCAGGTGGTTCTCCACCGCCCGCGAGACCGTGGTCTTGCCGGCGCCGCTCAACCCCGTGAACCACACGGTGACCCCGCGCTGGCGAGCCGATGGTCGCGCCGGCGCGGGAATCCAGCCCTTTTCCCCGAGCAGTTGCATGACGGCTTGCGAAGCGGCGTCCGGATCGGCGGCGAGGGCCGCTTCATCCAGATCGAGAAAACGCTCTTCCGCCGTAAGCGCGCGGGCGCGTCCCTTGGCCTCCGGCGTCGCCGCCTCAGCCACGACGATCAGGTTGCGCCCGGCGTCGCGCAGCACTTGTATCAGCTCCGGAAGGAAGCGCGCCGCTTCGTCGCCGAGCACGTCCACGCGAATCTCACGGTTTTCGAGCAGCGCCTGAACCGCCACGGCCACCTCGCGCCGTCCGGCCATCCAAAGCGTGAACGGCGAGCCCTGTTCTTCCACGGCCGGCTCGGGAGCGGCGGCGCTCGGCGCGTCCACGCCGTCGGCGATCATGCCCGCGGCCGCGGTCGCGTTGCTGGCCGGATCGATCAGGATGAAGGCGCCGGTCGCGCGATTGTGGCGGTACGGATCGGTGAACAGCGGACGGTACGTCTCGATGGCGACCGCGCCGATTTCGTTGAGCGAGAGCCGGTCGGCCGGCTGCGGGGTCAGCGTATCGATGTCCACCCGGTGGAGGACGCGATCGACGGTGGCGTAGACCTGCTGCGTGGTGTGCTTGATCAGGTACGCGCGGCCGGGTTCGAGCGGGCGCTGGTCCATCCATACCAGGGTGGCGCGGATGTGCCGCGATACGGTGGGAAGCCTCTCCGCGCCCACGATCATGTCTCCGCGGCCGATGTCGAGTTCGTCTTCGAGGCGCAAGGCCACCGCCGTGCCAGGCGCGGCCTCGGCGAGATCGCCGTCGTTGGTTGAAATGGATGCCACGCGCGACTGCCGCCCCGAAGGCAGTGCCACTACAGGGTCTCCCACGCGCAGCAATCCCGAGGCAACCTGCCCGGCGTAGCCGCGGTACGACGGCGGCGCCCAGATCACGTACTGGACGGGGAAACGGGCCGGCCCGGAGGTCCGGGACGCAGGCAGTGGTACCGTTTCAAGGTGTTCGAGCAGGCTCGGACCCGTGTACCAGCTCATGCGATCGCTTCGGGTCGCGACATTGTCGCCCACCAGAGCGCTGACCGGAATGCCCACGACGTCCCGCAGGCCCAACTGAGCGGTGAATTCGGTGAACTGCTTCCTGATATCTTCGAAAATCCCCCGGCGGTAGCCCACCAGGTCCATCTTGTTCACCACCAGCACAACCAGCGGCGTGCCCAACAGGTGCGCGATGTAAGTGTGGCGGCGAGACTGCGTGACGAAACCGTTGGCGGCGTCGACCAGGATCACGGCCAGATCGGCGGTGGAGGCGCCCGTAGCCATGTTGCGCGTGTACTGCTCGTGGCCGGGCGTGTCCGCGAGGATGAAGCGGCGGCGCGGGGTGGAGAAGTGCCGG
>CAZLOS010000072.1:0-24192 GCA_964561215.1 uncultured Solibacteraceae bacterium
TGGACTCGCCACGCGCTAACCGCCCCCGCCCATCACATTACGGACGGATTACGGGGAGTAGTGTATGGGGCTTGACACGTTGCCTTCGCGGTACAGCAATGTGGTATCTATCTTTGTGCGAAACTACATTCATGTTCTTGGGATGCTGACATGGAGCCCGCACCTCACCGATCTCCTTATCTACCGGTAGCCCTCTTCCTGTTGGCCTCGGTCGCGATCTCGATCGGGGCTTATCGGTATCACGAGACCGAGCGGGAGGTCGTCGATAAGGAAGTCCGCAATCAGTTGCTCACCATCGCGGATCTTAAGGTCCAGCAACTTACGGACTGGCGGGGAGAGCGCTTCGGCGACGCCCACGCGGTGATGTCCAACGGGATGATGATGCCGGCCCTGGAGCGCCTGGTAAATGGCCGGGCCGGCAAACGGGATCGCGAGGAAGCTCTGGCCTGGATGAACGAGATCCGCAAGTATCTCCGCTACACGAACCTGTTCCTGACCGACCGGAAAGGCACGGTCGCGTTGCAGGTAGGCCAGCCCATGGGGGCCGAGGGGCACTTCGAACAGGCCGCGCGAGAAGTGATTCGCACGGGGGCGCCAATTCTGCGAGACTTTCACCTCGGCGGCAAAGATCACATCCATCTGGGCCTGGACGTGCCGCTCTCGATGGATCCGCAATCCCAGTCATTCGGCATCTTGATGCTGGGGATCGATCCCGCGGAGCATCTTGACAGGATTATTCAGTCGTGGCCGGCGCTCAGCCAGTCGGCGGAGACACTCCTGGTGCGTCGCGAAGGGGATGATGTCGTCTTTTTGAACGAATTGCGGCATCGCAAGGGCACCGCGCTCGCTTTGCGGATCCCTTTGAGCCGCGCGGAGGTAGCCGCTGTCCAGGGTGTCCTGGGAAAAGAGGGCGTTATCTCAGCCACCGACTATCGTGGTGAGCCGGTCCTCGCCGCCCTCAGCCGTGTGCCTGACTCTCCCTGGATCCTGATAGCCAAGGTTGACCAGGATGAGGTATACGCGCCGGTCCGCCAGCGGTCCATCACCATGGCGCTTATCGTGGCCCTGATGATCTTCGCCGCCGGCGCCGTTGTGCTGCTGCTCTGGCGAAGGCAGCAGGTCAGCTTTTACAGGGAGAGGTACGAAGCCGAAATCGAGCGCCGTGCCCTGTTGGGCCACTACGACTACCTCACGCGCTTCGCCAACGACATCATCCTGCTCGCGGACGAGTCCGGCCGTATCATCGAGGCCAACGATCGCGCTGTCGCCGCTTACGGCTATCCTCGCGAGGAACTGATCGGAATGATGGGCCGCGACTTACGGCATCCGTCCACAGTGGACAGTTTCGAAGACGACTGGCACCACGCGGCTCAGCAGGGCGGCCTCATCTTCGAAACGATCCACCGGCGCAAGGACGGCAGCCCCCTGCAGGTCGAAGTGAGCACGCGGACCATCGAGGTGGAGGGCCGGAAGTTCTATCAGGGGATCTTCCGCGACATCAGCGAACGCAATGCGATTGTGGAGAAGCTGCGCAAGACCGTCAGCACGCTGAACGCGCTGGTGGACGCCTCACCGGCCGCCATCATCGCACTGACTGTCGCCGGTGAAGTGACCCTGTGGAACCGGTCGGCGGAGAAGATCTTCGGCTTTCGTTCCGAGGAATTGCGTGGCCGTCCCCTGCCGGATCAGTTCGCCACAGCCGACGACTGGACTCAACGGCGGCAGGCGTTGCTGGCCGGAAAGTCGACCGGCCCCACAGAGATACGGCGTCCACGCAAGGATGGGACTATCGTCGACCTGAGCGTCTCCGCGGCGCCGGTGCTCGACGCACAGGGCGCGGTAGTGGGCACGGTCAGCGTCATGTTGGACATCACCGAGCGGAAGCGCATCCAGCGGGAGCAGCGGATCCTGGGCGAAACCTTGGCCGCCAGCTTGAACGAGATCTACCTGTTCGATAGTGAAACGTTGAGCTTCCGTTACGTGAACCAGGCCGCTCTGGAAAACCTTGGGTACACTCTCCAGCAGATGCAGCGCATGACGCCGCTGGACATTAAACCGGAATTCAACCGGGAACAGTACGAGGCGTTGCTCCGGCCCTTGTTGACCGGCGCCGCAAAGCTGCAGATCTTCCAGACGGCGCATCGTCGCGCCGACGGCAGCCTCTACCCGGTAGAGGCCCACTTGCAACTGTTCGACCACGACGGCGTCCGCGTCTTTCTCGCTTTGATCCTGGACGTCACCGAGCGCCGGCGCGCCGAGGAAGCGCTGCGCCGCAGCGAGGCGCAACTGGTGCAGTCGCAAAAAATGGAGGGAATCGGCAGGCTCGCCGGAGGCGTGGCGCACGACTTCAACAACTACCTCACGGTGATCAACGGCTACTGCGAGATAATGGTCGGGAGACTGCCGGCCGGCGATGCCCTGCGCGAGCAGATTTCTCATGTCCATCAGGCCGGCGAGCAGGCCGCCCGCCTGACGAAGCAGCTTCTGGCTTTTAGCCGCAAGCAGGTTCTGGAACCGCGCGTGATCAACCTGAACGACGTCGTCTCGGAGACACAGCGGATGCTCCAACGGTTGATTGGCGAGGACATCGAATTGATCACGCGGCTCGATCCGGCCTTGGGCGCCGTCACGGCTGACCCCGGGCAAATGAGCCAAGTGTTGATGAATCTGCTGGTGAACGCGCGCGACGCCATGCCGCACGGCGGCAAAGTCATCATCGAGACCACCAACGTGGATCTCGACAAGGCCTATGCCGGGCGGCGTCCCCAAGTGAAACCCGGCCCGTATGTAATGCTAGCCGTCAGCGACACCGGGACTGGCATGGACCTGGAAACCCAGAAACGCATCTTCGAGCCGTTCTTTTCTACCAAAGAGCCGGGCGAAGGCACCGGGCTCGGCTTGGCTACGGTTTACGGTATCGTGCGCCAGAGCGGCGGATGGATCTGGCTGTATAGCGAACCGGGGCGCGGAACCACGTTCAAGATTTACCTGGCCAGGACGGCGTCCGGTCCGCAGCCCGCGCCGGAAGAGAAGGAGCCCGAATTCGTGTGCGGTTCGGAAACTGTCCTGGTGGTCGAGGATCAGCCGGAGGTTCGCAAACTGACCGTCTCGGTTCTGCGCGATGCCGGATACCGGGTCCTGGAAGCGGCAAACGGCGCGGCCGCACTGCAACATTTCAGCGAAGGGGGCGCGCAAATCGACCTGCTGTTCACCGACGTGGTCATGCCGGGAATGACGGGCCGGGATCTCGCCGCCCGCATCGCCGGACTCAGCCCCGCGACCCGTTTGCTGTACACGTCGGGCTACACCGCCAACATCATCGCCCAGCGCGGAATACTCGAGGAAGGCGTCGATTACCTTCCCAAGCCTTTCACGCCGAACCGTCTGCTGGCCGCCGTTCGCGGGATTCTGGACCGCGGCCCGGCGCCGGGCGCGCCGGGAGCGCTATAATGCGAACTCGGTCTGGGAGGATACGCCCGGCATGAAATATTGGTATTGGTTCTGGATGATCAATTTCGCCGTCGCCACCACAACGTTCGCCGTGATTGCGGCGATTGTGCTGGTCCGCGGCATCCAGGATCTGCGCCACATGTTCGCGCGCCTGCGCAGCCAGGCGGCGCCCCCGGCGCGCGGATAGACTACGCGCGCTTCAGCCTCACGATGACCTCGTCGCCCAGCAGTTCTTCGAGCAGCGGCGTTTCCGGATAGGGGTGTCCTTTGTAGCGCCGGAATCCCTCGGCCAGTTCCAGGCCTCCCAACGCGCCGCGCTCGCGTCCTCCCCGTTCCATCATCATCAAGTACTCGTCCACGCCGTGATGCTTGCGCAGCCAGTTGCGCTGGCTCTCGTGCTGCGATAGCGCTTCGCGCTTCTTCTCGAAAACGTCCTTGATGTCGACCAGGAAGTCCGGCATCACCACGTTGAATTCGCGGTCCCGGCCCGAGTTCGGATCCGTGAAATACAGGTGCGGCATGGCGGCGAGCGGTGGGGCCGGGTGCGGATCGCGCGTGTCGTAGTTCGGAATCGGAGCGGCGAAGACGGCGTCGCGGACCAGTTCGCTGGTGGCCTCGTGATCGCACATGTAATCCACGGGCGGGGCCGTGATAATCAGGTCCGGACGAGTCTTCCGCAGAACCTCGACCACCCGCCGCCGCGATGGATCGTCGCTGAAGATGGCCACATCGCGGAACTCGGCGCAGAAGTACTCGGCGCCAATCACGGCGGCGGACCGGGCGGCCTCCTTGCGCCTTACGGCCGCTATTTCCTCCGGCCCCATTTCGGCCGTGCCGCAATCGCCCGGGGCCAGAGTCACCATGGTGATGTGGTGCCCGCGCGCCGCGAGGCGGATCAACGTGCCGCCCGAGGAGATCTCCAGATCGTCCGGGTGGGCGTGGATCGCCAGGATGCGCTTGGGTGTCTCTTTTTTTGTTTCCATCGGACCATATTCTACCGCGCCATCATCATGAGAGAATCAAAAGGTGCCGGGAATGTCCATGATTCAAGCACGGTGGGAACCCTATCAACAACTGCTCATCGCCGTTGCGCCCGCCGTCATCGCGTTCGCCGTCACGCTCGTCGTCGGGTGGCTCATCCGCCGGTTTACGCTGCACTGGCTCAGCCGCGTCTCAACCGGGCCCGCTTCGTTCGCCGCGGTTGCCGCGGATACCCTCGGCCTGCCATCTCTGCTGTGGTGCCTGGCGGCGGCACTGGACATCTCGCTGCGCTACGCCCAATTGAACGAAGTCCATATGCGCCGCGCGGGCGATTGGATCGAGATTTTCGTCATCGTCAGCTTGAGCATGGTTGCGGCCTCCATCGGCGTCCGCCTGGTGACCGGCTACGGCGAGCGGCGCGACCTGTCGCTGTTGTCGGGGATGTCGAAGACCCTGATTCGCGTCTTCGTGTTCAGCATCGGCGCGATGATCCTCATGCACAAACTGGGCTACTCGATCACGCCGCTGCTGACCGCGTTGGGCGTGGGCGGCTTAGCGGTCGCGCTAGCCCTTCAGGACACGCTGGCCAACTTCTTCGCCGGCGTCCACATCCTGGTGGAGCAGCCCATCTCGGTGGGAGATTACATCAAGATCTCCACCGGCGAGGAGGGCATTGTCAGCGATATCGGGTGGCGCACCACGCGCCTGCAGTCGTTGAACAGCCTGGTAGTGATTCCGAATACGAAGGTGACATCGAGCATCCTTACCAACTACTCGCTGCCCGATGCACGGGTACTCGGCGAGATCGGGATTGTCGCGGCGCTCGATGCCGACCCGGCCGCCGTTGCCCGCATCGCCTTGGAAACCGCCGCGTCGACCGAGGGCGTGCTGAAAGACCCCGCGCCATGCTTCCTTTTCGAGCCCGGTGTCACTCCAACGCACATTCAGGCGAAACTCTTTTTCGGATCCGGCAGCAAGCTTCAACAGGGGACAGTCGCGTCCGCCATCCGCATGAGCATGCTCGAGCGCTTCCGCGAAGAGGGCATCCCTCTTCCCCCTCCCACTTTGCGCGTCTGATCGACGGCGTTCTTATTGGATCACGCCGCCCGGCTGCTGAGCTTCCAGTCGGAGTTCGCCGAACGTGGCTTCGTACTGCGCGAGATTCTGCTGCAGAATGTTGAGCAGCGCCTTGGCCTGCTGCGGGCTGAGGTAGATGCCTTGGAAATTCTGGATCGAAACGCCCTCGGGAGAAGCCTGGTCGAGCACGCCGAAACTGAGGAAGAAATCCCAGAGATTGGCGCGCACCTGGACGCTGTTGGAATAGCTCTCCCGGTAATCGGCGCGCTGCGTGATGCGAATCTGCGGTTGCTGTGTCTGGCTCATAGTTGTCGTTCTTCCTCACTTCGCGGCGGGCTTAGCCCGCACGGCGTATTTTAAGGTTTGCATATCCAGGCGGATCATGTCTCCCTTCTTGATGAACTGCGGAACCATGATCTCGATGCCGTTTTCCAGCCGCGCAGGCTTCCACGTGCTGTCCTCATGAGCGTGCGAGGGCGGTGCGGTGTCGGCGACGCGCACGTCCACGATGTCGGGAAACTGCGCGCTCACCGCCGCTCCGTCGATGAACTCGACCGGCAGCCTCATGGCGGGCGTGAGAAAACGCGACGCCGGACCGATCAGCGACGCCGGGATGGCCACCTGGTCGTACGTCTCCGGATTCATGAAATGGCAGTTTTCGTTGTCGGCGTAAAGGAACTCCATGGGCTGCCGTTCGATCGGCAATTCCTCCAACTTCAGATCCGAGCGGAAGCTGTGCTCCCATTGCGTTCCGGTGGAGACGTTCTTGAGGCGGGTGTGCGTGGTGCCCCCCATCCGGCCCTGACCCGGATGGTACTCGGCGGAGACTACCCGGTAGAGTTGCCCTTCGAAGCGGATGGCCATTCCCACGCGCAGTTGCGATGCGAACACCATGACTGCCTCCCGGCGGCGGCGCGCCGCGTAGACAGAATACTACACCCAAGGCCGGGCCGGTTCGAGCACCTCGCCGATCAAATTTGGACCGTTTTGGTCCCATATTGAGCTATAATGGAGTCGTGCCACGAGTCACTTTCCTGCCAGCCAACGTTACCGTGGAAGTCGACGCGGACAAAATGCCCTACAGCGGGCATGGCAAGCCGATGTCGCTGCTGGACATAGCGCTGAACCACGGCATTCATCTAGAGCACGCCTGCGGCGGCAATTGCGCCTGCACGACCTGCCACGTCGTCGTCAAGGAGGGCGACGCAAACCTCTCGTCCATGGACGACGACGAGGCGGACCGCCTGGACATGGCCGCGGACCTGACCTTGCGTTCCCGGCTGGGCTGCCAGAGCGTGGTGAGGGGCGATGTGGTGGTGGAGATCCCCGCCTGGAACCGCAACTACGTGAGCGAGGGCGGAGGCTCGATGAACCTGGGCGACGCCATCCCCGCGGCGAAGAAATAACCTATCCTGATAGCTATGAAGATCACGTTCGCGATCATGGGATTTCTCTCGCTGTCCGGAGCGCTGCTCGCGCAGTTGTCCACGCCGAATGCGGCAGGCGTATCGATGGGCCACGTTCACATCCGCACGCAGGATATCGCCACGCACGAGAAGTTCTGGAACATCCTGCTCGAAACCACGCCGGTCACGCACGGGCCGCTCCAGGTCTACCGTTTCAAGGACGGCTTGCTGCTGCTGCAGAAGGCCGACTCCTCGGGCGCTTCGGAAGGTTCCGTGGTGAACCACTTCGCCGTCGAGGTGCGCGACATGGGCGCCACCCTGAAGAAGTTGAAGGCAGCCGGCTTCGACATGCCGACCCCCAAGCCGGGCGCGGCGGGCGTCTTCATTTACGGTCCCGGAGGCGTGAAGGTGGAAGTGATGCACAATCCAGCCTTGAAAGCGAACGCCGCCAGCCACCACATTCACTTCTGCCATGCGGACACCGTGGCCATGCAGAAGTGGTACGCCAGGACCTTCGGCGGCAAGCCGGCCATGCGCAACAAGTTCGAGGCGGTTGAAATCCCCGGCGTGAACCTGACCTTCACGGATTTCAAGGCCGGCTCGGCGCCCACGCGCGGGCGTACGCTCGACCACATCGGCTTCGAAGTGAAGAACCTCGAAGCATTCTGCAAGAAGCTGGAGGCAGCGGGCGTGAAGTTCGACGTGCCGTACAAGCGGGTCGAGTCCCTGAACATCAGCCTTGCGTTCCTCACCGATCCCTGGGGCACCTACATCGAGCTGACCGACGGTTTGAACCGCTGGTAGCTGTCGCGAGCCGCCTTACGACGGCGGTTCGTAAGGGATCGCGCAGCCATTGGTGAATGCGTTGCAATTGGTGCGCTCGAACTGCACGGTGGTGTGGTTTATGCCATAGCGCTGGCGCAAGGCGTCCTTCAACCGCTTCAGGATGCCCTCGCTGGCCGAAGGCGGCAGGTCCCTGATAAGCACGTGACAACTCAGCGCGTTGACGTTCGACCCCAGGCTCCAGATGTGCAGGTCGTGCACGCCCAGCACGCCGTCCACCTCCTGGATAGCCGCTGACACGTCGCTCAGCTTCATTCCCCGAGGAAGGCCTTCCAGCAGAATGTTGAGCGACTCCTTGGTGATATCCCACGCCGTCCAGATGATCAACAGGGCGATGAGAATCGAGAGAATCGGATCGATGTGCTGCCAGCCGGTATAATGGATGCCGATTGCCCCGGCGATGATGGCGATCGAGCCCAGCGCATCGCCCAGCATGTGAAGAAACGCGCCACGAATGTTGAGGTCGTGCGTGCTGTCGCGCCGGAGCCCCAGCATGATGGCGCCATTCACAAGCAGCCCCAGGGCGGCCACCAGAATCATGGTTGTTTCGTTCACGGTGGGCGGCGCCATGAGCCGTTCGTAGCTCTCATACAAGATGAAGCCGGAAAGCAATAGCAGGGCCAAGGCATTTACGAAAGCCGCCAGCACCCCCGCGCGGTGGTAGCCATAGGTCTTCACCTCGTCGGGCGGCTTCATCTCGAAACGGAAAGCGAACCACGCCAGCAGCAGCGCCAGCGCATCCGTCAGGTTGTGGCCGGCGTCGGACAACAGCGCCAGGCTGTGCGCCTCCAGTCCGGCGGAGAACTCCGCGATGACGAACGCGATGGTGAGCGCGAGCGACCACTTCAGGACCCTGCCGGTGGTGCGCGGCTGATGCTGGGTATGCAAGGCGCCTCCGAAATCTCTAGTGTACAGCGCTATCATGAGCAAATTAGCCTCATGCGATTTCTCGTCACTCTGCTTTCCCTCAGCGTCCTGGGCCTTGCTCAAGATTGGTCTCTAGAGCGCCTTTACACACAGCCTTTCGTCTGGGGCACGTCCCCCTCCGACCTCGCCTGGTCGAAGAAGGGGCACACCCTGGTTTTCGCCTGGAACGCCGAAGGCGGCAGTTTCATGGACCTTTACGCGTATCACCCGGACCAGCGGAAACTCGTGCGGCTGACGGATCTCGAGAAGGTGAAGGATGAGTTGAACGCCGGCGAGGACGAGAAGGACGCCCGGTTGCGCAATTACCTGGCGCCGGCGAGTGGGATCCGTGACTTCGACATATCAAGCGACGGGTCTCGCGTGGCTTTCAGCTACCGGGGCGATCTCTACCTGGCAGGCACCGGCGGCTCTCAGCCGCCCTTCCGTCTCACGCGTACAAAGATTGCCGAGACCGCCCCAAAATTCTCTCCCGATGGCTCCAGAATCGCCTACACGCGGGGCGGCGAACTGTACGTGCAGGAGCTGGCAAACGGCCGGCTTTGGCAGGCCACCGACATCGAGACAGGCCGCCTGGCCGGATGGCGGTGGTCTTACGACGGCCGCTGGTTCGTTTACATGGTGCAGCGCGGCGAGGGCCGGCAAGCACTGATCCCGAAATACTCGGGGCGCTTCGTCGCGACCCGCCCGTTCGCGCGCAGCGTGGCGGGCGACGAACCGCGGGAAGCGGAACTGTTCGTGGTCGCGGCCGAAGGCGGCAAGCCCGCGCGCCTCGAAAGCGGGCCGTTGGGAAACCGCGTCTACATCGACCTGCCCGACTGGTCGCCGGACTCGTCCAAGCTGCTGCTGCGCGTCACTCACCCCGCCATGAAGCAGCGCCAGTTGCTGGTGATTGATCGCGCGACGGGAAAGGCCGCCCTCGTGCATGAGGAGAAAGACGAGAAATGGGTGAGCCAGTCCTTCGCCGTGTGGAGTCCGGACTCCCGCGAGGTGCTGTTCTCGAGCGAGCGGGACGGCTGGTCGCACCTGTACGTCGTGTCCGCCGGCGGCGGCGCGGCGCGGCAGTTGACCAGCGGCGCGTTCGAGGTCCGCGCCGAGATGTTCTCCTTCGATCCGCAATGGATCGGTGAATACATCTATTTCCCTTCGACGGAGATGAGTCCCAGCGAGCGGCATCTTTACCGCATCAAGCCGGACGGCTCGGACAAGCGCAGGCTCTCGACGCGCGCCGGACTCAACATCGCGCAAGTCTCCGACGACGGGCAGCACATCGCCTGGCTAGTCGCCGGCCTAAAGAATCCTTTTGATCTGTACGTGGACGAACGCCGTGTGACTACTTCACCGCGTCCGGAGTTCGCCAAGTACAACTGGCCGGAAACGCGGTTCGTCCAGTTCGCCTCGCGCGGCGATGGCAAGATGGTTTCCGCCAAGATGCTCCTGCCGCCCGGCTACAACCTTGAAGACAAGAGCGCGCCGCCGCGTCCGGCGGTGCTTTTCATACACGGCGCAGGTTACGCAACAAGCGTCTTGAAGCAGTGGGGAAGTTACGACGAGAAGCGTTTCGCATTCAACTGCTACCTGGCGCATCACGGCTACGTCGTGCTGGACATGGATTACCGCGGCAGCTCCGGATATGGCCGCGTCTGGCGCACGGACGTCTACCTAAACATGGGAGGGCCGGACCTGGACGATGTTCTGGGCGGCGTCGATTACCTCCGCGGCTTGGGCAACGTGGACATGAAGCGCATCGGCATCTGGGGCGTAAGTTACGGCGGATTCATGACCAACATGGCTATGTTCCAGTCGCCCGGGACCTTCCGAGCAGGAGCCGGTTGGGCCGCGGTGAACGATTGGGAGAACTACAACGCCTACTACACTACGGAACGGCTGAACACCCCCGAACGAAATCCGGAAGCCTATCGCCGCAGTTCGCCCGTTCACTTCTCGTCGCGCCTCAGGGACCCATTGCTCGTCGTGCACGGCATGGTGGATAACAATGTCCTTTTTCAGGACGCCGTGCAGCTCACCGAGAAGCTCATCCACGAAGGCAGGAGCTTCGACGAAATTTACTATCCGCAGGAGAACCACGGTTTCGTGCGGGACGAAACGCTGATCGACGCTTACAGCCGCACCGCCGCGTGGTTCGACAAGCATCTGGAATAATGCCTGTACACCGGCACCCGGATGCCGGCGCCGCGGCCGGCTTCCGACAAAGGATGGAACAATGCCAGTAGAAGACCAAAAGAAGGCAGACACGGGGCTGGTCAAAGGCCTGGGCCTGGTCTCGGCGACCACTATTGTCATGGGGTCGATGATCGGTTCGGGCATCTTCATCGTGCCGGCAGACATCGCCCGGCAGGTCGATTCGCCCGCGCTGATGATGATGACGTGGGTGATCACGGCGGTGCTCACCATCATCGCCGCGTTGAGCTATGGGGAGCTCGCCGCGGCCATGCCCAAGGCGGGCGGCCAGTACGTGTATCTCCGCGAAGCCTTCGGACCGATGGCCGGCTTCCTGTACGGATGGACCCTCTTCGCGGTCATTCAAACCGGAACTCTCGCCGCCGTAGCCGTGGCCTTCGCCAAGTTCACCGGCGTCTTCTTCCCCGCGATTTCGGCGAGCAACTGCCCGGTTCAGGCCGGGCCGCTCCGCATCAGCACACAACAACTGTTGGCGATCGCCGTCATCACGCTGCTTTCCTGGGTGAACACGCGGGGGATCCGCACAGGCGCTGCGGTGCAAAACACGTTCACGTTCGCCAAGACCGCGGCCCTGCTTGGGTTGGTCGGACTAGGCATCGTCTTCGGACGTAATCCCGAGGCCGTCGCGGAGAACCTCGGCAATTTCACCCGCAACGCGGACTGGTCGTGGAATGCCGTGCGCCTGACCGGAGTCGCCATGGTGGGCGCGCTGTTTTCCTCAGACGCCTGGAACAACGTGACGTTCACGGCGGGCGAGGTGCGCAACCCGCGACGCAACCTGCCCTTGTCGCTGGCCGTCGGCGTGGGCCTGGTTTCGTTGCTCTACCTGGCCACGAATTTCGTTTACCTCTATGTGCTACCCTTCGGGGCCATCCAGCACGCCGCCGAGGACCGCGTGGCCACCGCGGCCGCCGGCACCATCCTGGGACCCGTGGCCGTGCAAGTGATGGCCGCCGCCATCATGATCTCGACCTTCGGGTGTCTCAACGGCATGATTCTCGCTGGCGCGCGCGTCTATTACGCCATGGCGCTTGACGGACTGTTCTTCAAGCGCGTGGCGGAGCTTCACCCGACCCGGCATACTCCCGTCGTCTCGCTTGTCGTGCAGTGCGTCTGGGCCTCGATGCTCACGCTCACCGGCAGGTACAGCGATCTCCTCGATTATGTTATATTTGCAGTTTTACTTTTCTATATTCTGACGATCGCGGGCTTCGTGCTCAGGCGCACGAAGCCCGCAATGGAACGGCCGTATCGCGCGATAGGTTATCCGCTCCTGCCGTTTGTCTACATCCTGGTTGCCGGGATCATCGAGATACTGTTGTTGTGCTGTAAGCCGCATTACACGTGGCCGGGACTTCTGTTGGTAATGTTGGGGATTCCGGTCTACTGGATCTGGCATAGAAGAGAGGTTCGATCATCATGAGTTTATTTGAGCGCAAGCCCTTGGAGCGCATTCTCTCCGAGTCCGAGGGAGGCGAGCATTCTCTCAAGCGCTCATTGGGCCCCGCCAGCCTCGTGATGCTGGGCATTGGCGCGATCATCGGCGCCGGGCTCTTTTCCCTGACCGGGATCGCCGCCGCCGAGAATGCCGGGCCGGCCATTGCTATTTCCTTCGCCGTGGCAGCGATCGGCTGCGCCTTCGCCGGCATGTGCTACAGCGAGTTTTCGACGATGATCCCCATCGCCGGAAGCGCTTACACATACGCGTACTCCACCATGGGCGAGTTGTTGGCCTGGATCATTGGATGGGATCTCGTGCTCGAGTATGCCGTGGGGGCGTCGACGGTATCCATTAGTTGGTCCGCCTACGTCGTCAGCCTGCTGCACGATTTCGGAATCGCCCTTCCCGCACAACTGGTGGCTTCGCCGTGGCAGCCCATGGTACTCCCCAACGGACAGACGATCCACGGCATCATAAACCTTCCCGCGGTACTGATCGTTGTGCTGATCTCTTTGCTCCTGATGCGGGGCATCAAGGAATCGGCGAACGTGAACGGCGTCATTGTGGTCGTCAAAGTGGCCGTCGTGCTGGTGTTCATATCCGTTGGCGTCTGGTACATCAAGGGAGCGAATTACACGCCTTTTATTCCGCAGAATACCGGCACCTTCGGCGAATACGGCTGGAGCGGCATCATGCGGGCGGCGGGAGTCATTTTCTTTGCCTACATCGGATTCGATGCTGTTTCGACGGCCGCGCAGGAAGCCAAGAAGCCCCAGCGCGATATGCCCATTGGAATCATCGGTTCCCTGGTGATCTGCACCATACTCTATATCCTGTTCGCGCTGGTTCTCACCGGTCTGGTTCACTACACACAGTTCCGCGGCGTGGCCGCGCCCGTTGCGCTGGCGATCGAACAGACCCCGTTCGGATGGCTCAAGATGGCGGTAAAGCTGGCCATCATCGCCGGCTTCACCTCCGTCATCCTGGTGATGCTACTGGGCCAGTCTCGCGTATTCTTCTCGATGTCGCGTGATGGACTACTGCCCAAACTGTTTTCAGACATCCATCCGAAATTCAGCACCCCCTGGCGGTCAAACCTGCTTTTCATGGTCTTCGTCAGCCTGTTCTCGGCGTTTTCGCCCATCTCGGTGGTCGGCCACATGACCAGTATCGGCACGCTGTTGGCCTTCGTGATTGTCTGCGCGGGCATCATTGTGATGCGCAAGACCCAACCCGACCTGCCGCGCCCCTTCCGGACGCCTTTTGTACCGGTCGTCCCCATTCTCGGCATGCTGGTCTGCTTTTCGATGATGTATTCGCTCGGTTGGGCTAACTGGGCGCGGCTGATTGTCTGGCTCGTGATCGGCTTGTGCATCTACTTCGGCTACAGCCGCAAACACAGCCTTCTCCGGCAGCATGGAGATCCCGTCACTCGTTCATAGCGCCTCTGGCGGCCCAGCCAAAGCACAGCGGGCGTGTCGAGTCTATCGGCCCACGACGAGGGAGAACGTCCGCCAGCCGATGTAGGCGAGAGTGATCGTCTCGATCGTCCGGAATGCCTTGAGGATAATGCCGCCCATGAATTCGAAACGCAGGAACAAACCGCAAACCACGGCCACGTAAACCCAGTAAGGATTCAAGCCGCCCACGAAGGCCTTCAGGTACGCCACGACCATGAAATAATAGACCAGCGGCCAGTTGCTTTCCAGGCCGCGCGTGAAGCGGCCGAGGATCATCCACAAGGTCAGCACCAGCAGGATGAACGTGAGAAGAACGAAAGTAGTGTCCGATGTGCCGCCCATGAACGCGCAATCCCTTGGTCAATTATAGTGCGTCCGCCCCGGCCATCCTCTCCCGTCAAGGGCGGCCCGGGAGGGACGTCCGAAGCGGGAAGACCAAACCTGCCGGCGCCCGGAACCATCAACACCGATTGATCATGCGGTTCCTCCCGGCGCTCATTCGAGTTACCCTGGCAAGCAGCCCAAGAATCCCCCCCCGCCCGCATTGGCCTCGCGCGTGCCGGTGTTCTCTTCGGCGGCCTGAAAACAAAACAACGCGGGGGAAGTCCCTTGCTACCGCGCGGACTCCCCCGCTTCCGATCTCGACTCAAGCCGTTACTCGTCGACGCTTTTGCGGCGACGGAGCACGATGAGACCCAAAAACGCGACCGCCAGAACGGCGCAAATGATGCGAACCAAAGTGGTATCCATAACCTTCTCCTTTCTCCTCTACTCAAACGGATTAACTTCTTACATGTTGTTCATCATGGGGACCAACTCCCTGATGATGCGCATGACCACCGGACCAACCGTCACCACAAACAGCGACGGAAGAATGCAAAAAAAGATCGGGAACACCAATTTCACGCCCAGCTTGGCGGCTTTCTCCTCGGCCTGCTGCCGCATCTGTACCCGCATGTAATCGGAGTGCGCCCGCAGGCTCTGGCTGATTCCCGTGCCGAAACGGTCCGCCTGAATCAACACCGCCACCAGCTTCTTCAGATCTTCCACCCCGGTGCGCTCAGCCAGGTTTCGCAAAGCTTCCACCCGCCTCTTGCCGGCCTTCAATTCGAGCGTCACCATGGCGAACTCCTCGCTTATTTCCGGGTGTCCGGCTTCCAGTTCCTTGGAAACCTGCACGATCGCCTGGTCCAGGCCCAAGCCCGACTCGACGCAGACTACCAGCAGGTCGAGCGCATTGGGAAGCCCGCGGCTGAGCTTCTTCTGCCTCCGCCGGACGCGGCGGTTCACATACTGGTTCGGGCCGAAAAAGCCGGCCGCCGCGGCGGCGCCGATCGCCATCGCCTTGTTGCTCGGATCGGCGTCGGACCCGCTCAAAGCCAGAGCCATCGTCAGCGGCAGGGCCAAGCCCAGGAAGACCTTCGAGCCGTACAACAGCTTCAGCGCGTTCGGGGTGCGGATGCCCGCCCGGATCAGGCGCCGCTGCATGACGTTGACATCCTTGGGCGAAGCCGGCAGGATCGAGCCGATCTTGCTGAGGACCTCGTGGAACGCCAGGCTCGGGTGCGACGGCATCTGCTCCTGCGGGTTGATCGTGGCGCCCGTGACGCGCTCGATGGCGGCGTTGGGTTGTGCCCACAGCTTCATACCGGCCAGCGCCGCTACCAGCGCCAGCAGGACGAACAGGGTGAGACTCATCAGTAGTGTCACGGCTACACCTCGATCGCAACAATTTTGCGGATGACGGCGTAACCGATCACCTGCAACGCCACGGCCGCCCCCATCATGATCTGCCCGACTTCGTCGGTGAAGAAGAACTTCACGTAATCGGGATTCACCCAGAACATCATCAGGGCCACGCCAATCGGGATACACGTTAGCGCGGTGCCCGTCATCCGGCCGTGTGCGCTGATGGCCCGGATGCGGCCGCGCAGCTTGAAGCGCTCGCGGATCACGTAAGCCAGCTTGTCCAGGATCTCGGCCAGATTGCCGCCGGTGCGCTTCTGCAGCAGCACCGCGGAAACGAAGAAATGCACATCGAGCAGCGGCACACGCTTAGCGAGCTTTTCGAGCGCCACATCGAGCGGCAGCCCCAGGTTATGCTCGTCGAAAGCGCGGCGGAACTCGCCTGCCAGCGGTTCCTGAAACTCGCGGTGGATCATTTCGAGCGAAACGGAGAAGGCGTGCCCGGCCCTCATGCTGCGGGCCACAAACTCCAGGCTGTCCGGAAACTGCTCTTCGAACTTCCTCATGCGCCGCTTGGCCTTGCCCGCCACGTACAGCAGCGGGAGCGTACTCAGGACACCGCCAGCCAGGAAGGCGAACTGCCGGTACGCGTCCGGGATCGTGAACCAGACGATGGCGAATCCAAGAAGGAACATCGCCAGGCACAAATGCACCAGCCGCGCCACGTTCCACTTCAGTCCGGCTTGTTCGAGCAATCCATGCAGACGCTCCTGCAGGCGGTATTTTTCCAGCAGCCGCAAGGTCAGCTTGCCCGTCTTCCTGTCCTCCGTCTGGATCAAAGGCGGCATGGCTTTGGCGGCGGCCCTTCCCTTTCTGGCGTGAGCCTGCTCGCCCAGCAACCGAGACTTGATCTTGTCGCTATCGACGCTCTTGAAGGAGTTCGACACGAAATACCAAGCCGTGAAGCTGGCAATCCAGACCACGATGAGGATGACAACGAACGTTAGCATGACGCGACTCCTTAAACCTCCACCACCTCGTCGAACAGGTCCGGCCGCAGCCGGATGCCAGCCGCCAGGAGCTTCTCATAGAACTTGGGCCGGATGCCCGTAGCTGCGAAACGGCCGATTACCTGGTTATCCGGCGTTAAGCCGCGCTTCTCGAAGACAAAAATGTCCTGCAGCGTAACGACCTCGCCTTCCATGCCAGTCACTTCCGTCACGTTGATGACCCGGCGCGAGCCGTCGCTAAGCCGCGCCGCCTGAACCAGTAAGTGCACGGCGCTGGCGACCTGCTGACGAATCGAAATCAGTTGCATGTTCGCGTTGGCCAGCGAAACCATCACTTCCAGACGCGAAATGGCGTCGCGGGGCGAGTTGGCGTGGACCGTGGTCAGCGAACCGTCATGGCCCGTATTCATGGCCTGCAGCATGTCCAGCGCCTCGCCTCCGCGCACCTCGCCCACCACGATGCGGTCCGGCCTCATGCGCAGGCTGTTGATGAGCAGTTCCCGCTGGCGCACCGCTCCCTGGCCTTCCAGGTTCGGTGGCCGCGTTTCAAGACGCACCACATGCGGCTGTTTGAGCTGCAATTCGGCCGCGTCCTCGATGGTGACGATGCGTTCTTTGGCGGAAATGAAGGCCGATAACGCATTGAGCAGCGTGGTCTTGCCGGCGCCGGTTCCACCCGAAATGATGATGTTCATGCGGGCCTTCACGGCGGCCTCCAGCAGTTCCATCATGCCGGCGGTCATGGTTTTGCGGTCCACCAGGTCCGGGGGCATCAGCTTGTCGGTGGAAAACCGGCGAATCGAGAGGATTGGACCGTCCACGGCCAGCGGTGGAATGATGGCGTTCACGCGCGAACCATCGCTCAGTCGCGCATCCACCATGGGCGTGGATTCGTCCACGCGCCGCCCCACTTGGCTGACAATCTTGTCAATGATTCGTAATAGATGCGCATCATCCCGAAAACTGACGTTGGTGAGTTCGAGCAAGCCCTTGCGCTCGATATAGACTTGCTTGTGCGTGTTCACCAGAATGTCGCTGATGGTCGAGTCCTGTAACAGCGGTTCGAGCGGCCCGAGCCCGAACACCTCGTCGAGCACCTCGTCGCAGATCTGCTGCTTCTCGAGCGAGCTGAGCAGCGTGGGCTCTTCATCTATGAGCGCAATCAGCGCCTGGCGCACTTCGCCGCGCACTCGCTGGTTGTCGATGGTGGCCAGCGCCTCCAGATTAATCTTGTCCAGCAGCTTGCGGTGCAGGGTGAACTTCAGTTCCTGGTATTCCGGCTTCAGCGCCCCCCGCGGTCGCGCGGAGTTGCGCAAAAGGCGCTGGTCCCAGGTCAGTTGCTGCGTCGGTCTGACATCCAAAGTTGGCAACATAACAATCCGCTCGTCACTTACGTCTCGCTAAGAATGGGCGAGGCGCCTAATACCACGCCGGTGCCGCGCCGGGCCGTCGCCGTCGCGCCCGACAGGCGCGAGGCGAGGTTGTCCACGCTACGCCCCAGTTCGGAGTCGGGCCCCAGAGGCTGGCCTAACGTCACGACCCGGTGCAGCGAAGAATAGTCGTTTGGAAAAGAGGCGTGCAAGTGGCAGTTGAAGATCTTCTCGATGTCCGCGCTGCCAATGCCGTCCCGTTTGTTCAGGCGGTTCACCACTAGATGAAAACGTTCCTTGCCGAACCCGAGCTGTGCCAGCAGGTTCACCGCCTTGCGCGCCAGGTGCAGGCTGGCCAGTTCCGAGGTCGTAACCAGGTACGCCTGGTCGCACTCGGCCAAGGTCAGCAGACTGACCCGATGAAAGATCGCCGGCAGGTCCACCACCACCCATTCGTAGTTCTGACGGGCGAATTCGAGCAGATCGTGGATGCGCACGGCATCATCCAACTCCGCGCACGGCTCGGCGGGCGCGGGCAGAACGTCGACTCCCGAACAGTCGCTCACCAGCGAGCACCAGAACGAAGGACTCAGACGATCGGAATGTTCGATCGCTTCTACCAGCGAGTGGCCGTTGTCCACCTTCAGGAAGAAGCCGACCGTGCCGCCCAGCAGATCGAAATCCATCAACAGCACCTTGGAGTTCGTCAGCCGGCGCAGAGCCAACGACGTCTGCGTCGACAAGGTGCTCGCGCCTGAACCGGGTTTGGCGCTCGAAAACAACAGCACTTTGCCACGCTCGGCGTTGACGGAGGGGTTCGGCCGGCTCAATCGCAACAACCGCGCCACGGCTTCCCGCTGTATGTCTACCTCGAACGGGGCGCACAGAAACTCCGTCGCGCCCATGCGGAGCGATCGCAACAGCGCTTCTGAATCGTTGCGCGCGTGCAGGCCCACCACATGAATATGCGGTTGCTCGCCGGTGACTGTGCGGATTACTTCGCAGGCGGCATCGAGGTCCGACGCGAGGTCGAGCAGCACCACTTCGGGCTTCAGTTGCCGCAGCCGCATTTCCAGGGTCTGTTGCGGAGGGTAGGCTTTCAAGTCCGCCAGGATCTGGAAAGTGTGCGCGTGCGGCAGGGTCTTGGTGAACGCCTGCGCCAGGGTACGGTCCGGCGAGATCAGCAGTGCCGTCAACTCATTCGCCGAAGATGCTCTCAGGACTTCCATCGACCCTTTATCCGCCTTGCCTACGCCCGGTTCCTCTCCGGCCGCACCTCGCGCTATTTTCCCCTTCCGGGGGCCGGCTTCGCCTGCGAGCCGGGCTGCTTGGCGGCTGGCACGGGCGGAAGGAAAGTCTTCGGCATCACCGGATGCACGCCGTTCCTCACCGTCGCGGCCGCTGTCGTGATCTCAGGCGTGACCATCACGAGCAGCTCGGACTTGCTCTTGGTTTCCTTCTTGCTTTTGAACAACGCGCCCAGAATCGGAATGTTCGCCAATCCCGGAATCTTAGCGATGTTGTCGGTGACCCGATCGTCGATCAGTCCCGCGATGGCGAAACTCTGTCCCTCGGCCAGTTCGATATTGGTCTCCATGCGGCGCGTGGCCAAGGCCGGAATCGTGAATCCATTGAAGACCACGCCGGCGGTCATATCGATAGTCGACACTTCGGGCTTCACGTAGAGCTTGATGGTCTTGTTCTCGGTTATGGTAGGCAGGAAAGTCAGCCGGATGCCGTACTCGCGGAACTGCACCGTGACGGCGCCGGAATTTCCACCGCCCTGCAGCACCGGCACGGGGAACTCCCCTCCCACCAGGAAGCTGGCTTCCTTCCCGTTTGAGGTCACTAGGTTGGGCTCAGCGAGGATTTGCAGCACACCCTGCCCCTGGAGCAACGCCACAAAGGCCGCCAGGTTCAGATCCGGGCGAAACGCAAAAACGTTCAGCGCGTCCGACAGCGAATAAGAGGATTCCGTGCCCTGCAGCCCGCCCGGTATGGTGCCCTTGAGTGTAGTCGGACTCGGCGCCGTGAATTGCCCCGTCGTGGTGCGGAAGGGCGTGTTCAGGGCGCCTGTGCTGACTATGTTGGCGCCGAGGTTGAGATTGTTCGAACGGCCCACTTCGGCGAACTTGACCCGCAGGATAATCTGTTTCTCGACGCTGGCGGGCGCCAGCCGAAGGTTACTCACAACGGATTTCGCCAATGGCTTGGCCAGATCCGTGGCCTTCTCGGCTACCTGCTTGCTCGACACCGTTCCCACCAGAGAGACAGCGTCGCGCGCGGCTTCCACGCGGATGTCCTCCTGGGGGAAAGTCGCTTTGAGCAAGCTGCGGATGGGATCGAGGTTCTGATCGACCGAAATATTGTAGAAGGTGCGCTGTCCGTCCTTGGACCAGACGATGACGGTAGCGCTGCCCAAGCCCTTCGCATGAAGCAGAATCTCGCGCTTGGTCACGGCCACGGCATCCACCACTTCGGGATTGCTGGTCGAGATGCGCCCGATCTCAGTCGGGTAATCGAGTACCAGGCTCCGCCCCAATGTGGCACGCACTTCCTCGGCGCTTTGGGCCCATAGTCCCGGCACAAGACAGCCAGCCAGAACTACTGCCGCAAGACGGCAACGTAATGTCGTGAAAGTTCTCATTTGCTACCCCCTGCTCCCAGCACTTCAACCGTTTTCTTCGTGCCACGAATCACCATGACCTCGTCGGGCGGTGGCGGAGGTGCCACGGGTGGCGCCACGACGGCCACCGGTCGCGGCTGGACCCGCGACCGTGGAGCGCCCTCTACCTGAGGAACGCTTACGCGGCGGCCGCCGTAAAGCTCCGCCACGGCCCGGCCCTTGGTCTGCGCTGATACCTGATCGCTTCCGTTGCGCAAGACGAGTTGGATGCGTCCCTCCGTACCGGCCAGCGTGAGCGTTTCGGCCTGTTCCGGCGTCACCAGCAATGTGACTACCGGCGCCGTAATGGCCTGCCCCTTCGGCTCCGGCTGGATGTTCTGCCCAGCGGAAAGCACGAGGATGTTCTGGAGCACGGTGACGGTCACCGTGTCCTCGGATTTGGGAGGCCGCCCAGTGACCAGGACGTCGACGCGCATACCCGGCAGCACGTATCCCGCCACACCGACTACTTCGTTCACCCGAACCGACACGGCGCGCATGCCTACCGGAATAATGGGCGCCAGCCCCGCACCCGCCCCGCGGGCTCCCAAACGGCCGTCCATCACGGGCTCGTCAAGCAGAATGTTGCTGACCACCGGCCGGTCTATTACCTCTTCCACCCGGCTGAAGGCGCCTTTCGGGAACTGGTCCGCGGACATCTTCGTGATTTTGACGTCCGCCGGTTTTATGGCGACCCCCATCGGCAGCGCGCGCGCGGCCACTACCACCTCCCGCTGTTCGGTCTTTTCCTTCTTCGGCGTGCCGTTGGCGCGCGCGATCATCTGGTAAAAGATGCTGGAGACCACCAGCGCGAACAGCAAACTCACGCCGAGAACGGTTAGAAACCTTCGGTCCATCGCTTAATCTCCTCCACTTCCCCCGGCCGGCCTCATCCCCTTGGAATCAAGGCCAACCATGCCCCGATCGTGATGGCGGGCGCATACGGAATCGATTCGGCCCGGAGCCCGGAACCCGCCGCCCGGTCCCCGCGCCGCAACCTGTTCCTAACGGCAACCCAGGCGATCACGGAGGCGGCTGCCAAACCACCCACAAGGGCTGTCCATAACGCAGCCTCCAGCAGCCGGCCCGCGCCGAGTACGGCGCCAAAACCGGCCATCAGCTTCACATCGCCCCCACCCATGCCGCCCAAAAGATAAAAAACGAGGAACACGGCCAGACCGCTGGCCGCTCCCGCCAGTGCCGCCAGCGTCCCTCGCCAACCGTCCCGCGCCGTGTGGAAAACCAAACCGGCCACCAGGGCGGTCACAGGAATCCAATTCGAGATGCGGCGCCGCATAATATCTTCCACGCTGGCGGCCAGACCTACGACCACTGCAATCCAGACTTGCGGAGTCATCGGTGCGCCCTTCCCCGCCCGCTTGCCCGCAGTCCATCGAGCGGATGCATATGGGAATCCAGTTCCAACAATTGGGGCGCAAGAAAACCCGATTCGAGGGCGAACTCCGGCAAAGTCTGACCTTGCGGCAAACGCCAGCCGCCGGCCAAAGCGGTCTCCGGAAACCGGGGTTCTGCCTCATCCGCCGGCACGCTCATCCGCGTCGAGTCTCCTCCCCTGCTGGCTCTGGCCGTACTCATAGTCGCCTTGAATCTCCCTTCTTCTTTTTCGGCAGGTTCAGGGTGTTTCATTAGACCAACAGGGTGGGATAGTACTGTTTCTGCCGAGTGGCTGACGCCCGCTCTCCCCGCGCCCTGCGCATCCACCTCAGACCGCTCGAACAACAGCGTCGCGCCACCGTCTTCCACCAGACGCCAATCCGCTACACGCTTGAGCAGCGACGCGAGAGGCCATTCGACGGGGCACAGAACAACATCGATCCGGTTCCGGTCCAGAATCGTGTCCCAGTCGTAGCGGCCTTCGTACAGGTGCATGTACTGGTCTCCGATCGACGGGCCGTAGAAGTCGCTACGGCCGTCGAAGAACACTTTCTGGGAAGGATAGAAGCGATAAATGAGATAGTCTGCCCACTGATCCGGGGTGAACACACGCCCTCGCTTCAGCTTCTCGGCATGCCGCGTCACCATGGAGACCGGGAACCTCTGTTCGGGAAAGTCCTTGGGCCAGCGCCCCGCCGGGGTGGCTACGACCAGAAGCACCACCAGCGCGAGCGGCCAGAATGAGACGCGGCGGAATCCGGGAGCGGAATCCGCGGCGAGCGACGACAGAATCCCGCGCAGAGAGCGCCGGCTTGCCGAAGCGACCCAAAGATCCCACAGGCGCGTTAACTCGCTTGCCACCAGCGGAGCGGCCACAATAGCGAAGAGGGGAACATGGCGCGCCGAATTCAGGGCCTGGTGGCCCCAGAACACGATCCACAAGGCCTCCACGATCTTCTTGCGCGCCAGCAAGGAGCCCACGCACATGATCCCCAAAAACAGCAGGATCTCGAACTGGAAGAGGTTCTCACTGCGGAACTTGGGGGACTGAAACTCCTGCACCAGGTTGCGGATCCAATCCGAGCGCAGATAACCGGCAATGTGGACGTGCAGTTCAACGCCGTACGGGTTGGCCAGCGTGGCCAGCGAACAGGCTCCCGCCAGCAGCGTATATCGGCCCGCCCCGCACAACCTTTTGGGGTCCCCGTAGAGGAATGCCTCGACCGCCGTGCCGGCGGCCATGAGCGTCACGCAGGCGATCATGGCCAGGAATCCCCCGTGCATGTTGGCCCACAACGCGGAAAGCGGCACCAGGCACCAGGTCCAGGTCGAGGGAGCCTGCCGGTCGCGGTCGAGCATCCACATGGAAAACGTCACGAACAGCAGGGTGACCAGATGCGGGCGAGCCAGGTAGTGAATCGAGGAGGAGCCTACCGCGAGCAGCACCGCCACCAGTGCGGCGAAGGTGTTGGCTCCGCGCCGGAACACGTGCCAGAGCAGCAAAGTCGAGGTCGCGGCAATCAACAGTCCCGCGGCGAGCGCGAGGACCTTGAGCCCCCAAACCCGGTGCAGCAGGGCCATGCAAACGTCCGAGAGCCACTCCCACGCGTACCAGGGTTGACCCGGCTTGGAGTATGAAAAGAGGTCGGTTTTCGGCACGGCGCCGTGGTCGATGATGTACTCCCCGGTTCGAATGTGCCATCCTGCGTCGCCGTCGGCCAGCAACCCTGTCCAACCACCGCTGCCGGCGGCGAACAGCCACACCAGAACCGCAACAAAGAAACAGTCGGAGAGCGAGGGGAGCCACCAACTGGGGCGCACGGCGGCGCGGGCACGGGGGACACTCTCCGCGACAACCGCCGGAACTGGCAGAACCGAAGGCGTCTCAACCATTGAGGACCTCCCTCGGTGAACCGCCCGCGAACGGCACGCCGGGGGTGCCCGGCTTCTGGCTTCGCAACGCGAGTTCGTATCGGTCCTTCACGCCTGTCTTCTCGAAAACATGCATGAGATGGACTTTCACGGTGCCGGGCGTGATGGAAAGCTCCTGGGCGATCTGCCGGTTCTTGAAGCCCCGCCACACCAGTTGGACAATCTCCTGCTCGCGGGTGGTCAGCCGGGGCGCGGTCTTGCGGCCCAGAAACCCGGGGGCCTGATTCGACGCCGCATTTTCGATCCAAAGGCTGCCCCCCGCCACCGCGCGCAGGCATTCCAGGAACGTCTCGACGGGGATGGCTCTTTTGACGATGCCACGGACACCGGCCTTCAATGCGCGCATCGAA